>NZ_JAATOW010000002.1 GCF_011806405.1 Pseudooceanicola sp. HF7
ATGACCACGGCGCTGCTGACCGTCGCCTTCGGGGCCTGGATGTTCCATCGGCTGACGCCGGGGATGCTGTCTGTCGCGCCGAACCTGGCCAATGGCTTCGTGCAGGATGCGGCCATTGCGACCTTCCCGCTGGGATCGGGGCTGGGGGCGCTTTGGTACGGGGCCTTTCCGGTGGCGGCGACGGGCTGGCAGGTGGCGGTGACGCTGGTCCTGCTGCTAGCGCTGGCTTCCGTGGTCACGGCCTTTGCCGGCATCCTGGCCGATCCCCTGCAGGCCCGCCTGGGGCTGCACAGGGCGCGGCTGAACCGGCTGGTGGATGCGCTGGAGCGCGACCTTGGCGGGGCGACCCCCAGGCCCTTTGCCGCGCGCGAACATTTCTATGCGCGGCTGCTGGACCTGGTGGACATCGGATCGGGCCTGTTCCGGCATTTTCGCTGAAGCGGCTATCGCGTGCAAAAAAGGACCCCGGGCCGGGTGGCGCGGGGTCTTCGTTTGTCAGCTAGTCAAGGGGTGAGGCGCGCCTAGGCCGGGCTCAGCTCTTGCTGCGGCGGGGCGGAGCGTCGCCACCGGCGCGGGGCTTGCGCGGTGCGGCCTTTGCCTTGCCCGGCGGGGTGAACCGCTTGGAGCTGTCGCGGGCGTCGTTCCCGGCAGCGGGCTTGCCCTTGGGCTTGCCGGCACCGGCGGGTTTGCCGCCCGGCTTGCCAAAGGATTTGCCGGCCGGTTTCGCGCCCGGCTTGCCGGCAGGCTTGCCACCCGGTTTGCCGAAGGGCTTGCCGCCGGATTTCGGGCCGGACTTGTAGCCATCCGACTTGGGCTTGTAGCCATCGGACTTGGATTTGTAGCCGTCGGACTTGGGCTTGTAGCCATCCGATTTCGGCTTGGACGCGGGCGCAGGCGCCTTTGCCTTGACCGCCCCTTCGGTGGGCAGGCGTTCGGGGGCGGCCTCTTCGCGCGGGGCCTTGTGGCGGGGCTTGCGGTCTTCGCCGTAGTCCTTGCGCGGGCCGGACTGCTCGCGCGGCTTGTCGCCACCCAAAACACCCGGCTTGTCGCGGCTGGTGTCGCGGCCTGCTTCGTGGATGCCCGACTTGGGGCCGCCGGAGCGCGGGCCGGACTTGGGACCGGAGCCGCGCGGGCCACGGGGGCCGGAGCGATCGTCGCGCGGGCCGCGGCTGGGCGCGGGAAGGTTGGGCGGGCTGTCCAGCAGCGTGGCGGCGATGCCTTCTT
Source organism: Pseudooceanicola sp. HF7 (assembly GCF_011806405.1). Taxonomy (GTDB): domain Bacteria; phylum Pseudomonadota; class Alphaproteobacteria; order Rhodobacterales; family Rhodobacteraceae; genus Pseudooceanicola. The sequence continues at coordinate 1,225 of NZ_JAATOW010000002.1, forward strand.
CAAGGACGCCGTCCGCCCCCAGCGTCGACATGAAGCCGTCGATGCTGGGTTCGGAGAGTTCCACGAAGGTTTCGCCCTTTTGCACGCGGATCGCGCCGATGGCGGTCTTGTCGATGTTGCCGGCGCGGCAGAGCAGCGGCAGGATCCAGCGCGCCTCTGCCCGGTCGTCGTGACCGACAGAGAGCGAGACCCAGCGGCTGGGGCCGAAATCGCGCGGCGCGCGGGGCGCGGCCTTGGTATCGGGCGCCTGAAGCTCTTCCGGGGCGGAATGGTTGGCCTGGTAGAGACGCAGGTAGGCCGCCGCGATGGCTTCGGGGCTGTGCAGCTCAAGCAGCTTGGCGGCAAAGGCGCTTTGTTCTTCGGTGGGGGCCTCGTTCCAGGCGGGATCGGAGAGCAGGCGCTCTTCGTCCTTGCGCAGGATATCCTCGACCGAGGGGGCCTCTGTCCATTCGGCGGTGATCTTGGCCCATTTCAGCAGGCGCTCTGCCTTCTTGACGGAACGCGGCGGGACGATCAGGGCAGAGATGCCCTTGCGCCCGGCGCGGCCCGTACGGCCAGAGCGGTGCAGCAGGCCTTCGGTGTTGCTGGGCAGATCGGCGTGGATCACCAGGTTCAGGTTGGGCAGGTCGATGCCGCGGGCTGCCACGTCGGTGGCGACGCAGACGCGGGCGCGGCCATCGCGCATGGCTTGCAGCGCATGGGTCCGTTCGGTCTGGCTGAGCTCACCCGACAGGCTGACGGTCGCCAGGCCCCGGTTGGCCAGCCGCGCGGAGAGGTGGTTCACCTCTGCCCGGGTATTGGCGAAGACGATGGCGCTTTCCTGGTCATGGAAGCGCAGCAGGTTGAAGATCGCGTGTTCGCTGTCCGAGGCCGCGACGCGCAGCGCCTGATAGGAGATGTCGGCGTGCTGGTCGTTCTTGCTGATGGTGCTGATGCGCTTGGCGTTGCGCTGGTATTTCTCTGCCAGGGTGGCGATCATCGGCGGCACGGTGGCGGAGAAGAGCAGGGTGCGCTTTTCCTCGGGCGCTTCGCCCAGCATGAATTCCAGGTCTTCGCGGAAGCCCAGGTCAAGCATCTCATCGGCTTCGTCCAGGACAACGGCGCGGATTTCGCTGAGGTCGAGGGAGCCGCGTTCGATGTGGTCGCGCAGGCGGCCCGGCGTGCCGACGACGATATGCGCGCCGCGGTCCAGCGCCCGGCGTTCCTGGCGCATGTCCATGCCACCCACGCAAGAGGTCACGATGGCGCGGGTGCGCGAATAGAGCCAGTCGAGCTCTCTCATGACCTGGAAGGCCAGTTCGCGGGTCGGCGCGACGACCAGCGCCAGGGGCGCGGCGGCGGGGCCGAACTGGGTGTCTTCGCCCAGCAGGGTGGGGGCGATGGCGATGCCGAAGCCCACCGTCTTGCCAGAGCCGGTCTGGGCGGAAACCAGCAGGTCAGACCCGGCCAGATCGGGTGCGCTCACGGCCTCCTGGACGGGGGTGAGTGTGTCATATCCGCGCTCGGTAAGCGCTTCGGACAGGGGAGTGATCATAGCGGGGAAAGTTCCATGGAAAGCGGCGGGGACGCCGGAAGGGAAGGGCGTGAAAGGGACAGCCGTAGGGACGGGAGACCAGTGGTTGTACCGAAAGACGCGGGGGAAGTATATGGCGAAAGCGCAGCCGGCGCCGCTTTTCACGCAGCGTAGCGGGGGTTTCTGCCGGTTTTGCGCCGCTGTCAACGCCCCATGGCGGTCTGGCGGGTGACGTAGCGGCCATTTGGATGCCGCGAGGCGCAGGCGGGGCATCGGATAAGTGCGGGCCCCCCGGCTGTCCGGGACAGGGCGGGGGCGCGTGGGGGTCCGGCGGGCTGTCCTGCTTCGGAAGGGCTGGTCAGATGTCCAGCGTGTGTTCGCTTTCCCAGGCCGAGAGATGGGCGGCGTAATCGTTCCATTCATCGGTCTTGAGCTTGACGTAGGCGCTGGACAGACCCTCGCCCAGAGCATCGGTCAGGGCGCTGTCGGCCCGGAAGGCGCGGATGGCATCCAGCAGGTTCATCGGCAGTTTCGCGGCTTCCTTCGCCTTTTCCGGCTCCGCGTACATGTTGAAGTCCGAGCGCGGGCCGGGATCGGCCTTGGCGCGCAGGCCCGACAGGCCGGCCGCGATCACGGCGGCCTGCAGCAGGTAGGGGTTGGCCGCGCCGTCGGGCAGGCGCAGTTCGAACCGTCCGGGGCCGGGGACGCGCACCATGTGGGTGCGGTTGTTGCCAGTCCAGGTCACGGTATTGGGCGCCCAGGTCGCCCCGGAAAGCGTGCCGGCGGCGTTGAGGCGCTTGTAGCTGTTGACGGTGGGGTTGGTGATCGCGGTCATGCCGGTGGCATGGGTCATGATCCCGCCCAGGAAGTTGCGCCCGGCGGCGGAAAGCCCCAGCTCTGCGCTGTCATCGGCAAAGGCATTGGTGCCATCCGCGTTCCAGACAGAGACATGCACATGGCAGCCGTTGCCGGTGAGATCGGCCAAGGGCTTGGGCATGAAGGTGGCGCGCAGCCCGTGCTTTTCGGCCACGGATTTGACCATGAACTTGAAGAAGGAGTGCTTGTCGGCGGTGGCCAGGGCCTCGTCGAAGGCCCAGTTCATCTCGAACTGGCCATTCGCGTCCTCGTGGTCGTTCTGGTAGGGCTCCCAGCCCAGCTCCAGCATGTAATCGCAGATCTCCGCGATCACATCGTAGCGCCGCATCACCGCCTGCTGGTCGTAGCAGGGCTTGGCGGCGGTGTCCTGGGGGTCAGAGATCGCGGTGCCGTCGGGCTGGAGCAGGAAGAACTCGGCCTCCACGCCGGTCTTGACGGTCAGGCCCATGTCGGCGGCCTGGGCGATCTGGCGGCGCAGCACGTTGCGGGGGGCCTGGTCCAGCTCTCCGGCGTCGGACATGACGCAATTGGCCGGGACCCAGGCGACATCGGGTTTCCAGGGCAGCTGGATGACGGAGGCCGGGTCGGGCACCGCCAGCATGTCGGCATCCGCGGGCGTCAGGTCCAGCCATGAGGCGAAGCCGGCAAAGCCCGCGCCATCCTCTGCCATCTGCGCGATAGCGGCGGCGGGCACCAGCTTGGCGCGCTGGCCACCGAAGAGGTCCGTGTAGGAGATCATGAAGTATTTCACGCCCTTGTCACGCGCGAAGGCAGCGAGGTCGGTCATGGCAGTTCCTTTCCCTGTCGTGTCGCGGGGCTCTTGCGGCCCTCTTGAACGGTCGTCGGGCGGAGCCGCCCGGCGGGTTGTCATGCCCGGCCCGTGCCGGGTGGTCGTTGGTCGGGCGGTGGGTGTAACCCACCTTCGGTCCCCGTTGTGTCCGGTGGTGCGTGTGAACACGCACCCTACGCGGCGGGTAGGGTGCGTGATTTCACGCATCTTTCAGAACCCCGGCTTGCCCGGCCACCAGTCTGTACCGGCAAGCGGTACCTTTGCCATGGCGGCGGCCTCCATCGTCAGCGCGCAGAGGTCTTCCGGCTCAAGATTGTGCACATGGCTCTTGCCGCAGGCGCGCGCGATGGTCTGTGCCTCAAGCGTCAGCACCGAAAGGTAGTTGCGCAACCGGCGTCCGGCCTCGATCGGGTCAAGGCGGGCCATCAGGTCCGGATCCTGGGTGGTGATGCCGGCGGGGTCGCGCCCTTCGTGCCAGTCGTCATAGGCCCCGGCGGTGGTGCCCAGCTGCTGATACTCGGCCTCCCATTTGGGATCGTTGTCGCCAAGGGCGATCAGTGCCGCCGTCCCGATGGAGACCGCATCCGCGCCAAGGGCCAGCGCCTTGGCCACATCCGCGCCGGTGCGGATGCCGCCGGAGACCACAAGCTGCACCTCACGGTGCAGGCCCAGGTCCTGAAGCGCCTGGACGGCGGGGCGGATGCAGGCCAGCGTGGGCAGGCCGACGTGTTCGATGAAGACATCCTGCGTGGCCGCCGTGCCGCCCTGCATGCCGTCCAGCACGATCACATCCGCGCCCGCCTTGGCCGCCAGCGCGGTATCGTAATAGGGCCGGGCGCCGCCGACCTTGATGTAGATGGGTTTCTCCCATCCCGTGATCTCGCGCAGCTCAAGGATCTTGATCTCAAGGTCGTCGGGGCCGGTCCAGTCCGGGTGACGACAGGCCGAGCGCTGGTCGATCCCCTCGGGCAGGTTGCGCATGCCCGCGACACGCTCGGTGATCTTCTGGCCCAGCAGCATGCCGCCGCCGCCGGGTTTCGCGCCCTGGCCCACGACCACCTCGATGGCGTCCGCGCGGCGCAGGTCGCGTGGGTTCATCCCGTAGCGTGAGGGCAGGTACTGATAGACCAGCTTTTCGGAATGCCCGCGCTCTTCTTCGGTCATGCCGCCATCGCCGGTGGTGGTGGAGGTGCCCGCCATGGTCGCGCCCCGGCCAAGCGCCTCTTTCGCCGGACCGGAGAGAGAGCCGAATGACATGCCCGCGATGGTGATCGGGATCTCAAGCTCAACCGGCTTTTTCGCGAAGCGCGTGCCCAGCGTCACGTTGGTCGCGCATTTCTCACGGTAGCCTTCCAGGGGATAGCGGCTGATCGAGGCGCCCAGGAACAGCAGGTCATCGAAATGCGGCACGCGCCGTTTCGCGCCGCCGCCGCGGATGTCGTAGATGCCGGTGGCCGCCGCGCGCCGGATCTCTGACTGGGCCTCGGGCGAGAAGGTGGCGGAGTAGCGGGGCAGGGTGCGTGGGGTGCGGTCCATCAGTAGTCTCCCGCGTGATCGACGTTGAAATGGTAGAGCTTGCGGGCAGAGCCGTAGCGGCGGAACTCTTCGGGTTTCGCATCGGCCCCGGCCCGGGCCAGCAGGTCCGTGAGCAGCGCGATATGCTCGGGCCGCATCTCTTTCTCTTCGCAATCCGCGCCAAGGCTTTTGACCGCGCCGCGCACGAAGAGCTTGGCCTCATAGAGGCTGTCGCCCAGGGCATCGCCCGCGTCCCCCAGCACCACCAGCGCGCCGGATTGCGCCATGAAGGCGGACATGTGGCCGACGTTGCCATGCACGACGATGTCGATCCCCTTCATGGAGATGCCGCAGCGGGAGGAGGCATTGCCCTTCACCACCAGCAGCCCGCCGTGCCCCGTGGCCCCGGCGTATTGGCTGGCGTCGCCGTCGATCACCACGGTGCCGGACATCATGTTTTCCGCCACGCCCGGCCCGGCAGAGCCTTCGACGTGCACGGTGGCCCCTTCGTTCATGCCGGCGCAGTAATAACCGGTGGAGCCCTTGACGGTGACCTCGATCGGGGTGGTCAGACCGGCGGCAATGGCATGGCCGCCGCGCGGGTTCTCGATCACCCAATGGGTCTGGTTGGTGTCGGGGGCCTGCCCCTGAAGCTGCGCGTTCACCTCGCGCAGGGGCATGGTGGCCAGGTCGAGGGTCTGCATCGATCAGCGCTCCCAGAAGTAGACGGTTGCGGGTTCGGGTTCCCAGACGCGGGCCTGGTCGATCCCCGGCAGGGTGGCCAGCGCGCGGTATTCGGAGCCGAAGGCGACGTAATCGTCGGTCTCGGCCATCATGGCGGGCTTGCAGGCGATGGGATCGCGGACCACGCCGAAGCCGTTCTTCGTGCCCACGACGAAGGTGAAGAAGCCATCGAGGTCGGCCAGCGTGCCCTTTAGCGCGCCGCCCAGGTCATCGCCTGCGGCCAGGCGCGAAGAGATGTAGCAGGCGGCGACCTCCGTGTCGTTCTGGGTCGCGGGAGGGAAGCCCTGCCGCGTCAGGGTGCGGCGCATGGCGTTGTGATTGGAGAGAGAGCCGTTGTGGACCAGGCATTGGTCCGGCCCGGTAGAGAAGGGATGCGCGCCCAGCGTGGTCACGGCGCTTTCCGTGGCCATGCGGGTGTGCCCGATGCCGTGGCTGCCCGACATGGCGCGGATGCCGAAGCGGTCGGCCACGTCGCGCGGCAGGCCGACCTCCTTGTAAATCTCCATGGAGGTGCCGGCGCCCATCAGGCGCAGTCCGCGGTCAGCCAGGACGGCGCGGGCCTGCCCTTCGTGCTCCTGGGGCAGGGTGAGCACCGCGTGGGTGGAGATCACGCGCATCTCGACAGGCGTGCCAAGGGCCTGGGAGAGGGCCGTGTCCAGCCCGTCGAAGGCGGCGGGGTCATCCGATTGCACGGTCAGCTTGAAGGCGTCTTCACCGCCGTAGACGGCGATCCCGGCGCTGTCAGGGCCGCGATCCGTCATGGTGATCAGCATCTCTGTCAGAAGCTGGCCAAGCTGCGGTTGCAGCGCGTCCCTTTTCAGAAACAAACCCACGATGCCACACATTCCGAACCTCCGAATCTGGTGGAATTTCCGTTTTGCGGTAGCATGGCGTGTGTTTCCTTAAAAGAAAACTTGTTTCCTTTTGGTGAATCTTCGGCGGAGGTGCCCACCCCTTGGGCATTGCCCCCAGTCAAAGCTTTGCGGGGTGTTTTCCCGCGCCGCGGTTTCCGCGAAATCGGAGAGGATGGCGACCAGCGCCCCGCTGCTGGCCCAGCTCCTTTCCCAGGCGGGCGACCGCATGGAAGACGCGAAAGGGCTTTGTTTCGTCCATGCGCGTCATTCTTTTCCCGGCTGCAAAGGCAAATGCGAAAGCACTGCTGTTCCCGCAGGGCGGTGCGCGGACTATCTTGATCGGCAACCGATGCTTTCAGAGCCTGCAAGGAGACCCAAGATGATCCGCCAGATCCAGGGCCTGCACCACGTCACGTCGATGGCCGCAGATGCCAATGAGAACAATGCCTTCTTCACCCACATCCTTGGCCTGCGCCGGGTGAAGAAGACCGTGAATTTCGACGCGCCGGAGGTCTATCACCTGTACTACGGGGACGAGGTCGGCACGCCCGGCTCCGTCATGACCTATTTTCCGTTTGGCGACATGCCACGCGGCAAGCGCGGGATCGGAGAGGTCGGCGTGACGGAATTCGCCGTGCCCCCCGGTGCCTTGCACTACTGGGAGGAGCGCCTGGCCGCCGCCGGGGTCACCGGCATGGCGCGAGAGACCGCCTTCGGAGAGGCGCGCCTGTCCTTCGCAGGGCCGGACGGGGACGGTTTCGCGCTGGTCGAAACCGCGCCGCGCGGGCGCACCCCCTGGACCGGAGAGGACATTCCCGAAGAGGTCGGCATCCTGGGCTTCCACGGCGCCCGGTTCCGGCTGCGCGAGGCGGGCGCCACGGAAGAGCTGCTGGGCTTCATGGGCTACCAGAAGGCCGGGGAGGACAAGGGGCTGACCCGCTTCGTGATCGAAGGGGGCAATGCGGCCGACACCATCGATATCGAAGCCCTGCCGGGCAGTGCCGCGGCGCGCCAGGGGGCGGGATCGGTCCATCACATCGCCTTTGCCGTGGAAGATCGCGCCGCCCAGCTGGAGGTCCGCCAGGCACTGATGGACACGGGCTACCAGGTGACGCCGGTGATTGACCGGGATTACTTCTGGGCGATCTACTTCCGCACGCCGGGCGGGGTGCTGTTCGAGGTGGCGACCAATGAACCCGGTTTCGACCGGGACGAGGATACCGCCAACCTGGGGACCGCGCTGAAGCTGCCCACGCGCTATGAACAATACCGCAGCCAGATCGAGGACGTCCTGCCGGAGCTGGCAGGCTGAAGGGGAACGACATGACCAAAGATGCCTATCACGCGCTCATCCAGCCGCCCGAGGCCGGTGCTCCGCTGGTCTTTGCCTTTCATGGCACGGGCGGGGATGAACACCAGTTCTTCGAGATCACGCGCCAGATCCTGCCGGGGGCGGGGGTGATCTCGGCCCGGGGGGATGTCTCTGAACAGGGGGCGCTGCGCTTCTTCCGCCGCACGGGCGAGGGGGTCTACGACATGGAGGACCTGTCCCGGCGGGTGGAGCGGATGGCGGGCTTCGTGGCGGCGCACAAGGCGGAGTATCCGCAGACGCCCGTCTATGGCTACGGCTATTCCAACGGGGCCAATATCCTGGCAGCCGTGGCGATGAAGCAGCCGGAGCTGTTCAACCGGATCGGCCTGTTGCATCCGCTGATCCCCTGGTCGCCCGCGCCGGTGGCCGGGCTGGCGGGACGCAGGGTGCTGGTGACCGCGGGGCGCCGTGACCCGATCTGCCCTTGGCCGATGACGGAGGCGCTGGTGACCTGGCTGTGCGACCAGGGCGCGGAGGTCACGACGGAGGTGCATGCCGGGGGACATGAGCTGCAACAGGGCGAGCTGACCGCGCTGCGGGACTTGCTGGCGGCGTGAGGGGAGCCCTTGGGCCGGGGCGTCACGGTCCGGTGCCTGCTGGAACGTGGCCTTCGGAAGGCGGGCGTTTCGCGACGGTTATTGACAGAGTGAGGCGACGAGCAGGGCGTGCATTAAATGCGCGCCCTGTTTTTGTGCGCTCGAAAAGCAGAATCCGCCAGGCCGCGCGATAATTCACGCGGCGTCTCCGAATTAATGCGGAGTCGCAGATTAATGTTATCTTTGGTGTCTGTCCCGTAATTCAAAAGGAACATATTGAATTGATCAATTCAACCAATTGATTGCTCTCGAGAATACTCCAGAACGGGCGGTGGTGTCACCGCTGGATGCCAGTCTGGGTCACGTCCCGGCCCATGGCGGTCAAGAGATCCTCAATCGAGTCATGGAGCAGCTCCAGCGCGTAGTGGGGGTTGTGCACGAAGATGGCCTTGTCCGAGGTCACGACCTTGTAGTTGTAGACGGCCTGGACCATGCGCGGCGTCCAGTTGGGATAGACCACGGGGCGTCCCTCCTTCTGATCGGCCAGCCCGTCGCCATTGGCATCGGCAAAGAAATAGGGGCGGCTGTGCGCGTCGTAGACGGCGGCAAGCCCGGCCACCTGGGAGGCATAGTCAAGGATTGTGTCCATCAGCAGGCGGCTGTTGGCCTCGATATCCGCAGAGATGCCCTTGGCCAGGTCGCCGCTGCCATCGTAGCTGACGCGAGAGATACGGATATCAGCGGGCAGGCCGGTCTGGTGGCAGGTCAGGCAGGTGTCCTGCGCCACCTCAAGGCTGTGCGGGTTGTGGCAGGACAGGCAGCTATCCACAGGTTTTGCATGAAGAAAACGCCCAGAATAGCTCTTGTCCGGGTAGTGGAAGCCGAGGCCCCCGTAGCTGCCCAGGCTGCTGGCTGCGGCGATGGCGTAATGCGGCGTGATCGCGCCAAGCTCTGCATCCGGGGTGTCCAGGGGCTTGTCCGCAATCGCATCGGTGATCGTCTGGCCGGCGGCGCGGCCCTGGTGGCAGGTCACGCAGGCGGCCTCTGCGGAGGTGACGGGGTGCTCGACGCCGGAGGGCAGGGTGATCTGCGTCACGGCCCCCAGGCCGGGGTCATGGCAGGTTGCGCAATCCACCACACCCCCGGCCGGGATGGTCCCGTCGATGCTGCCCGGCGCGGTGCCATCAAGCCCGTGGAAGTCGCGAAACCCCGCGCCGGCATGGCAGGTCGCGCAGCGGGCGGGGATTTCCCCGTCGTCGTTCCAATGGCTGAAAGCCTCTGACGAGGCGTCGGAATGGCCTGAGCGGATCCACGCCGAAATGGCGCGCATATTCGGGATCTCGACCCGCTCGGGAGAGAAGGGACCACTGGGCGGCAGGACGTATGTGGGCAGGGTATCGGCGCTGTCAGCGCCCTCTTGCGCGGTGGCGGGCGCCGGCGTCATCGCGAATGCAAGCAGCGTCAAGGCAAGCCCCGCGGCTAATGCGGAAAGGGTGCATTTACGGAATCGGTCGCTGTCTTGCATCGGAATACCGCTTGATGAATTGCAATGAGGAAGTAAGCTTATCATTGCAGTTGGTGGAATGGCTGACAATGTTATTCTGATTGTTATTGCCGGTGGCGAAACAGGCCGATGAAAATGGCGGCCCAAATTGGGGCGCCGCTGGCGGATGGGGATGCAGGTGCCGGGAGTGTGGACACAAGCTTGGGCAAGGGGCCTGTCGCGGGGGCTGGATGTGCCCGTGGCCAATGCGCCGGCCCCGGTGGAGCCCGCAGAGATCGAGACGCGGATCTCTGAAGAGGCCGCGCTGCTGGCCAGCGCAGAGGACGACCTGCGCATAGAGCCGCTGGTGGCGCGGGGCGACAGCGTGGCCCAGGGCGCGCCGCTGTTCCGGTTCCGCCGTCATCCCGAGGTCGCCATCACCGCCCCGATGGCAGGCATGGTGGCGCATCTGGACCTGGACCTGGGCCATCGGCTGCGCCGGATCGCGCTGTTTCACGACGACGGGGCAGGGCGCTATCGCCATGACCCGGGTGCCGCGGCGCAGGAGCCTGCGGCGCTGCGGCGCCTGTTGCAGGACAGCGGGCTCTGGCAGGCCTTCCGCTCGCGGCCTTTCGGGCGGTTTCCACTTCCCGCGGAAGTGCCCGCAGCGCTTTGCGTCATGGTGCTCGATACCCGGCCCGGGGCGGCCGATCCGCGGCTTGCCATCGCGGGTGGCGAACGGGCCTTCGAGATCGGCGTGAGGGCGATTTCCCAACTGACAGAGGGGCCGGTCCTTATCTGCCAGGAGGCCGGGGCGGAGGTCATTGCCCGCAACATCCTGCCCCGCCGCGTGAAGATCCTGACCGTGCCCCGGATCCATCCGCAGGGGCTGGCCGGCGTCCAGGTGCATCGCCATTTCCCGGCACGCCCGGGCGCGCCGGTCTGGGATATCGGGGCAGAGGACGTGCTGGCCATCGGCGAACTGCTTGAGACCGGCTACCTGCGACAGACGCGGCTGGTCTCTGTCAGCGGCGATGCCCTGCGGGAGGGGCGGTTGATCCGCACCCAGCCCTGGGCCGATCTGCGCGGGCTTTGCCGGGGCCTGCTGCGGCCCGGTCCGTCGGCGATCCTGTCGGGCTCTCTTCTGGAGGGGCAAGAGGCGCGCTGGCTGCGCCCGGGGGACCGGCAGGTCACGGCCCGTGTGCGCAGGGAGCGCAAGGAGGGCGCGCATTGGTTCCGCTCCGCGCTCAGCCGTGCCTCGCGTCCGCTGCCGCTGATCCCGACCGCCGCGGCGGACCAAGCGCTTGGCGGGGGCGTTGCGGCCATGCCTTTGTTACGCGCGCTGTCTTCGGGGGATGCGGAGACGGCGATCCGGCTTGGGGTGCTTTCCCTGCTGCCCGAGGACCTGGCGCTGGCGGATTACGTGACCTGCGCGCAGCCCGCGCTATCGGCCCTGCTGGCCGGGCTGCTGGAGCGGATCGAGCAGGAGGAGGTCGCATGAGCCGCGGGATCTGGGACCGGGAGACCGTGGCCCTGGTGCTGCTGGGGGCGATCTTTCCCATCGCGGTGACCTGGCTTTCGGTGGCGGGCGCAGAGGGGCTTTGGCGGCTGGTCTTCTTCCTGGTCGTGGCCGGGATCTGGCACCTGGTCTGGATGCTGGCGCGCGCCCAGCCGCCCAGTTTCGCGGGCGTACTGACGGCCCTGGCGCTGGCCCTGCTGGCCCCGCAGGAGCTGGGCCTGCCGGCGCTGGTGCTTTCCACCAGTTTCGGGGTCGTCATGGCAGAACTGGCCTTTGGCGGCTGGGGGCGCAACGTGCTGAACCCGGCGGTGGTGACGCTGGCTTTCATGGGCTTTGGCTATCCTGCCGCGCCCTGGCCGGAGCTGGCGGTGCAGATCGGCTGGGCGGCGCTGCCCGCGGCGCTGATCGGCATGGTCTTCGGCGTGATGGCACCGGGCATCCTGCTGGGGGCCGCCCTGGCCTTCGGCGTGGCCTGGCTGGCTGGCGTGGATTTCACCGCCAGCTACGCCGCCATTGCCGTGGTGCTCGTGGTGCTGGTGGCCGAACCCGTGGCCAGTGCGGCGACCGCACCGGGGCGCTGGCTGAACGGGCTGCTTTACGGCGGTCTCGTGACGCTTTTCGTGGTGGCATGGGAGGGGGCCGCGCCGGTGCAACTGGCGGTCTCTGCCGCGCTTTTCACATCGCTTGCCGCGCCGCTCTTCGATGAGATCGCCATCGGCCTCTGGGTCCTGAAACGGAAGAAACGACATGGCTGACCTGAACCCGATCCATGCCTGGAAACGCCTGTTGGCGCTGCCCAACGACAGCCGCGCAAAGACGGTGGCCGTGGCCTTCCTGACGGCGGCGGTCTGCGCGGTCTTCGTCAGCGGGGCCACGGTGATCCTGCGCCCGATCCAGGCCGCCAACCGCGCCGCCGAGGTGCAGCTGCGGCTGGAGTCCCTGCTTTCGGCCATCCCCGGCATGGCCGATCTTCTGGCGGCCAGTGACGCGGCAAGCCTGAGCACGTTGGTCATCGATCTGGACCGCGGACAGGCGGCGGAGGCGGTCACGCCCGAGAGCCTTGAGACCACCTTGCTTGATACCTCCAGCTGGACGCCGCTGAGCCCGGAACAGGACCTGGCCGGGATCGGCAGCCGCCCGGATTTCGCCCAGGTCTACATCCTGCGGGAAGAGGACCGGGTGGCGCTGATGGTCCTGCCCATTGCCGGGGCGGGCTACAACGGCCCGATCGAGGCGATGATCGCGCTTGAAGGCGACATGGAAACCATCGCGGGCATCACGATCACCGACCAATCTGAGACACCGGGCCTGGGTGCGCGCATCACCGAGCCCGCCTGGCAGGCCGATTTCGCCGGTACCCGCTACCAGGATCCCAGCGGAGAGATGCGTTTTGCCGTGGCGCGGGGACCTGCGGGCGGTCCTTATGAGGTGGACGGGATCACCGGTGCCACCCGGACCGGCAATGCCATGACGCGCATGATCCGCTTCTGGCTGGGGCCCATGGGGTACGGTCCGCTGATCGACGCGGTCCAGCGGGGGGAGTTCTGAGCCATGCTGGCCAGGGAAGGACTTCTTGCCACGCTGACCGGCCCGCTGCTGGAGCGCAACCCGGTGACGCTGCAGATCCTGGGCATCTGCTCGGCGCTGGCGGTGACCACCTCGCTCGACACGGCGCTGACGATGTCGGTGTCGCTGACCATCGTGCTGGTCCTGTCGGCGGCCATCGTCAGCCTGATCCGCCGCCATATCCCCGGCACGATCCGGCTGATCGTGCAGATCGTCATCGTGGCCTCCCTGGTCATCGTGATCGACCAGGTGCTGCAGGCCTATTTTTTCGACATCAGCCAGCGGCTTTCGGTTTTCGTGGGGCTGATCACGACCAACTGCCTGGTGCTGGGCCGCACGGAAAGCTTCGCGCGGTCGAACCCGGTGTTGCCTTCCGTCGTCGATGCGCTTGGCAACGGGTTGGGCTATTCGCTGGTGCTGATCGTGATCGCCGCCCTGCGGGAGCTGTTCGGGGCGGGCAAGCTGCTGGGCCACGTGGTGCTGCCGCTTGCGGAAGAGGGGGGCTGGTTCACGCCGCTGTCGCTTATGTTGCTGGCGCCTTCGGCCTTCTTCCTGCTGGGTGGGCTGGTCTGGGCCCTGCGCTCTGTCCTGCCCGAGCAGGCCGAGGCGCCCGAGGTCACGCCCCCCGAGCCGCAGGAGCCGCGCTGATGGGGGACCTGGGCCGCCTGTTCCTGAATGCCATGTTCGTGGAGAACATGCCGCTGAGCTTCTTCCTGGGGCTCTGCACCTTCCTGGCCCTGTCGCGGCGCCCGGCGACGGCCCTGGGCCTGGGGATCGCCATGATCGGGGTGATGGGGCTGACCGTGCCGCTCAACCAGCTGATCTACAGCCACGTTCTGGCCCCCGGGGCCTGGGGCTGGGCCGGGCGCCCGGACATCGACCTGTCCTACCTCAACCTGCTGGCCTTCATCGGGCTGATCGCCGCCACCGTGCAGTTGCTGGAGATGGTGATCGAACGCTTCTTCCCCGCGATCCACGCGGCCTTCGGGGTTTTCCTGCCGCTGCTGACCGTGCAATGCGCGATCCTTGGCGGCAGCCTGTTCATGGTTGAGCGCCGCTACGACCTGTCCGAAAGCCTGGTCTTCGGGCTGGGCAGCGGGGCCGGCTTCGCGCTTGCGGTCGTGATGCTGTCGGCCATCCGGTCGCGGCTGAGCTATGCGGATCTGCCGGACGGGCTGCGGGGGCTGGGCATCACCTTCATCCTCGCGGGCATGATGTCGCTGGGCTTTTCCTCTTTCGCGCAGATGGTGGCCCAATGATCGAGATCCTCATCGGCTCTGTCGTGATCATCCTTCTGATCCTGCTTCTCACGGCGGCCCTGCTGGCGGCGCGCGCGCGCCTGGTGCCGAAGGGGGCGGCGCTGGTGCGCGTGAACGGCGGGCTTGAGATCGCCGCGCAGCGCGGAGAGACCCTGCTGTCCGTCCTGCATGGCGCGGGCCTGGGCATTCCGGCGGGCTGCGGAGGCAATGGCACCTGTGGTCTGTGCCGGGTCCATGCCACGGGGGCAGGCGCCGGAGAGGCGCAGGCAACCGAAAAGGGCGTGCTGCTGGCCCGCGAACGCCGCGATCACCTGCGGCTGGCCTGCCAGGTGACGGTGCGCGGGCCGGTGGATGTGACCGTGCCAGAGGACCTGCTTTCGGTCGAGACGCTGTCCTGCCAGGTGATCTCCAACCGCATGCTCGCCCCGCTGATCCGGGAACTGGTGCTGCAACTGCCGGAGGGCCATGACTTCAGCTACCACGCGGGCAATTTCATGCAGATCACCGCGCCGGGCTACGCGCTGGATTTCGCGGATATTGAAGTGCCAAAGGCCTTTTCCCCGGTCTGGACCGACTCCGGCTGGCGCACGCTGACGGGCCATTCGCCCCGGCCCGTGACCCGCGCCTATTCCATTGCCAACCGTCCCGAGGATACGGAGGCGGGGCGCGTGGTCTTTAACATTCGCCTGGCCGTGCCGCCGCCGGGCCAGGAGGGCCGGATACCGCCCGGGGTGGTGTCGTCCCACATCTTTTCGCTGGGGGCTGGCGACAGGCTGGATATCTCCGGCCCGTACGGCGAGTTCCGCGCCCAGCCGACAGAGCGCGAGATGGTCTTCATCGGAGGCGGCGTCGGCATGGCCCCCCTGCGCGCCCTCATCCACGAGCAGGTGGCGGCAGGGGCCCCACGCCGGATGCGCTATTTCTACGGCGCGCGGTCGGCCATAGACCTGTTCTACGTGGACGAGTTCGATGCCATCGCCGCGGCCCACCCCGGCTTCACCTGGGAACCCGCGCTGTCCGATCCCGCGCCTGGAGATCGCTGGACCGGGGCCACCGGCTTTGTTCATGAGCGCGTTAGGGCCGTGATGAGCAAGCATCCCGTGCCGGAGGACTGCGAATACTACCTTTGCGGCCCGCCGATGATGATTTCCGCCGTGATCTCTACCCTGCTGTCCCTCGGGGTGGAGCGTCATTCCATCTTCAACGACGATTTCGGAGCCTGACCATGGATCACCCCGTTTCCCCCGACAGGCGCCTGTTCCTTGCCCGCGCAAGTGCCGCGATGGGGCTGGCTCTGGCCGCGCCCGCAGTGCGGGCCGAGCCTTCGCCAGTTGTGACCCTGAGCGATCGGGCCTTTGCCACCGGATGGCGGATCGTGCTGCCCTCTGGCGTCGCGGTTGCGCCCTTGCGCGCACCGGTCCAGGCGCTTCTGGCAGAGGTTGACCGGCAGATGTCCCCCTGGCGGGCGGACAGCGAGGTTTGCGCGGTCAACAGGGCCCCTGCCGGCGCCATGGGCGTGGGGCCGGAGCTGGCGCGTGTGACGCAGGCTGCCCTGTCGATTTCGGCCGCAAGCGGTGGCGCCTTCGACCCCACGGTGGGGCCGGAGGTTGCCCGCTGGGGATTTGGCCCGATCGCGCAGGGAGCGGCCCCCGATTGGCAGGGGGTTTCCTGCGACGGCGCGCGCCTGGACAAGGCCCGCGACGGTCTGACCCTGGATCTGTGCGGCATCGCCAAGGGCCGGGCGCTGGACCGTATATCGGACCTTCTGCTGGCACGGGGGCTTGGCGATCACCTGGTGGAAATCGGAGGGGAGCTGCGGGCCAGCGGCCTGCATCCGGCGGGGCGCCCCTGGCAGGTCGGGGTGGAAGATCCCCGGCCCGGGCGGGCGTCGCTGGTGGGTCAGGTGGCCCTGCGCGGGGCGATCGCCACATCGGGTATCAAGGACAACAGCTACCAGCTGGCCGGCAAGCGCTACAGCCATATCATCGACCCGGCCACGGGCCGGCCGGTGGGGGCGGGCACGCTCGCCTCCGTCTCTGTTCGGGCGGGCACGGGGATGGAGGCGGATGGCTGGGCCACGGCGCTGATGGCAGCGGGGGGCGTGGCGGGGCCGCAGCTGGCCCGTGCACACGGCCTCGACAGCCTGTTCCTGCGGGTTCAGGATGGTGTGGTCCGGGCCGAAACCACGGGCGCCTTCGCCCTGAGCCTGTGAGGATGCCATGGAGATCCTGATCGCCGTCCTGATTGTCCTTCTGTCCTGCCTTGGGCTGGCCCTGGGGCTGATGCTGCGCGGCAAGCCGCTTCAGACCAGTTGCGAAGGCGTGGCCTGCATCGGTGGCGGCCAATGCGCCGTCTGCCCGCGCCGTGCCAGGGCAGAGGAGGCGTAGGATGCGTGACGGGACCATCGCGGATTTCATGCGCCGGGATTTCCTGAGCGTCACACCGGCCACCCCGATGCGCGAGGCCGTCGCCCGTCTGGTGGAAACGCAAAGCTCTGTCGCGCCGGTGGTGGATGACGAAGGGCATCTGCTGGGGATCCTGTCCCAGAAGGATTGCTTCGCCGCCGCGCTCAACTCGGCCTATTACCAGCGCTGGAGCGACAGCGTGGCGCGCTACATGAGCGAAAACGTGGAGGTCATGGACAAGGCCCTGGACATCGTCTCTGCCGCGGAGAGATTCCAGGCCATGCCCTATCGAGCCTTCCCGGTCCTGAGCGAGGGAATCCTGGTGGGGATGCTCAGCCGTTCGGACCTGCTGAAGGCCTTCCTGGACCTCGGTTAGACGACCTCTGGCACCATGTCGCGCAGGACGCGGCGCAGCATCTCGCGGACGCGGTTGGTGGCGGCAGAGGGGCTGCGGTCGCGGGGGGTGATGATCCGCACCTCTCTTGTGATGTCGGGGGCGGTCAGGGCGCGGGCGATGATGCGCCGGCCACGCAGGGCGGCGAAGGCATAGGTGGGCAGGATGGCCACGCCCGCGCCGCTTTCCACCAGGGCAAGGGCGGTGAAGATCTGGTGCACTTCCAGTTCCGGGCGCAGGGGCAGGCCGGCGCTTTGAAACCCGATGGCGGTCAGCAGGCGGATATTGCTTTCGCGCGTCAGCGTGACGATGCGTTCGGGCTGAAGGGCGGACCAGGGCACCTCAGCCTCGTGGCGGAAGCGGTGATCGGGGGGGACGAAGACCATGAGCCTGTCGCGCAGCACGGTCTGGTGCTCCACGCCCTCCAGCTCTTGTGCGAAACTGCCCACGCCCATATCGCAGCGCCCCTCGCGGACGCCGGCGACGATCTGGTCGGTGCCGGTGTCCTCCATCTGGACGCGCAGGTCGGGATGGGCCTGCCGCACCTGCTGCAGAAGCTCCGGCAGGACCGTGGCGGCGATCAGGGGCGGAGCAGCGATGCGCACCTGGCCCAGGCGCAGGGCTTCAAGATCGCGCATCCGTTCGACGGCGCGGTCGATGCCCTCAAGCCCCGGCAGGGCGCTTTGCGCGAACTGGCGTCCCGCCTCTGTCAGGTCGACCCGGCGGGTGGTGCGATCGAAAAGCCGGGCGCCAAGGGCGCTTTCCAGGTCGCGGATCATGTGGCTGACCCCGGCCTGGCTTGCCCCCAGCCGCTCCGCCGCGCGGGAGAAATTGCCAAGCTGGACGACGGCGCGGAAACACTCGATCTGGCGCAGGCTGGGTTTCATCACACACTCATGAGCTATTCCTAATGAATTTATGACGTCTGAGTGGGTTTTCATATGAAAATATCTTTGGCCTGATCGCGGGGACAGCCAGAGAGGCCCGCTGCGTGTTCGAAGGTGAGAAGAAGGACTGGATCGGCGCGGCGATGACGCGCCGCGAGGACCCGCCGCTTTTGCGCGGCGAGGGGCGCTTCGTGGCCGATCATACGCCGCCGGAGTGCCTGTTCCTTGAGTTCTTCCGCGCGCCCCAAGCCAGCGGGCGCATCACGGCGCTGGAACTGGACGCCGCGCGCGAAACAGATGGCGTGTTCGCGGTCTTTGCCGCAGCGGACCTGGGCCTGTCGGGGCACTCCGCGGTGAACATGCTGATCCCGGGCGCGCGGGCGAAATCCTTTGATGTGCTGGCGGGCGAACAGGTGACGGCCCTGGGTCAGCCGGTGGTGGCCGTTGTCGCACAAAGCCCGGCCCAGGCCATGGACGGGGCAGAGGCGGTGTGGCTGGACCTTGAGGCAGAAGAGACGCTGGACCGCTCCGATGTGCCCACGGCGCAGTACCGGACCGGGGATGCGGGCAAGGCGCTTTCCAAATCGGCGCTGCGCTGTGCCGTGCGGGTCGATCATGCCCGCGTCGCCCCCTTCGCGCTTGAGCCGCGCGCGGCCCTCGCGGAATGGGACGGAGAGCTGCTGCGGGTCCACCTGTCCACCCAGACCCCGTTCCGCGCGAAAGAGGATCTGGCGCGGATCCTCGGGCTGGAACCGGACCAGGTGCAGGTCATCGCGCCGGACGTGGGCGGAGCCTTCGGTGGCAAGGCCTCCATCTATCCTGAAGAGGTCGCGGTGGCTTTCGCGGCCAAGGTGCTTGGGCGGCCGGTGAAATGGGTGGCCAGCCGGTCAGAGGAGCTTCAGGCCGCCACCCATGGGCGCGGGGCCGCGACCGGGGCAGAGATCGGCCTGGACGGGGAGGGCCAGATCACGGCGCTGCGTGCCGATCTGGATTTCCCGCTGGGGGCCTGGACGCCCTATTCGGCCTATGCCCCGGCGCGCAACGCGGCGCGGATCCTGCCGGGGCCCTACCGCGTGGGGTCGGTGGATATTCAGCTTACGACCCGGTTTGAAAACCGCGCGCCCATGGGCATCTATCGTGGGGCCGGGCGGCCAGAGGCGGTGATGCTGATGGAGCGCCTGATCGACAAGGCCGCGCGCCTGGCCGGCGTGGACCCGCTGGAGCTGCGTCGCCGCAACATGCTGAACGCCGGCGATTTTCCCTATCAAAGCCCGACCGGCGAACTGATGGACCTGAGCGATCTGCCGGCCTTGCTGGACCGGCTGGAGCAGGAAAGCGGCTACGTGGAGTTGCGCCAGCGCCAGCAGGCGCGCCGCGCCGCGGGCGAGGTCTGCGGCCTTGGGTTGGCCCTTTACCTGGAGCCTTGTGGGCAGGGCTGGGAGACGGCGCGGCTAAGCCTTCTGCCCGACGGCCGCTTCCAGGCAGAGACGGGCGCCTCCGCGCAGGGGCAGGGCAGAGAGACGGCCTTTGCCCAGATCGTTGCGCAAGAGCTGGGTGTCACCCCGGACCAGGTCGCGGTGGCCGAAGGCGATACGGCCCGCCTGAATAACGGGCTGGGCGCGCTGGCCAGTCGCAGCACGGCCATCGGCGGCACCGCGATGATGCGTGCCTCTGCCGGACTGGCGGCTTTGGCGCGGGCACGTCTGGCAAGCGCCCGAGGCGTGGCAGAGACGGAGATCCTGCAGGTCGACGGCGGTTTTGCCTGGGGCAACCGGCTATATACATGGGCCGAGATCGCCAGCGAGGGCACTCTGGTCGCGGAAGAGACCTATACCGCCCCGCAGGAGGCCTGGGCCTCTGGCGCTGTGTTGGCCGAAGTGACCATCGACCGGGACACCGGGGTGACCCGCACCGACCGGATCACCTGGGTGGATGACGCGGGGCGGGTGCTGAACCCGATGCTGCTGGAAGGGCAGATGATGGGCGGGCTGGCGCAGGGGATGGGTCATGCCTTCATGGAACGCATTGCCTATGACGCGGATGATCAGCTTCTGACCGGCTCCCTGATGGATTACGCGCTGCCCCGCGCCACCGACATGCCCGGCGCCGTGCACTTCCACAGCGCGCCAACCCGGTCGGGCGCCAATGAGCTGGGTGCCAAGGGCGTAGGAGAGGCCGGTTGCATCGCCGTGCCCCCGGCGCTGGCCAATGCGGTTCAGGATGCGCTCAGCCCCTTCACCGAGGATGATTTAGACTTTCCTTTGACTTCCGAAAAGATCTGGCGCGCCATGCAGGCGACCGAGGAGACCCCATGAAATACACCCGATCCCAGGCCAAGGCCCATTCCCGCGCGACGATGCGGGGCATCTGGGCGGCGGCGAACACCCCCTTCGACGCGGAGGGCGCCATAGACGAGGCCGGGTTCCGGGCCAACATGGAACACTGGATTGAGGATCTGAAGATCGACGGTTTCTTCATTGCCGGCAAGCAGGGCGAGTTCTTCTCCATGAGCCTGGAAGAGCGCAAGCGGATCATGTCGCTGGCGGTCGAGGTCTGCGGGGATCGCGCCCAGACGATCATGTCCTGTTCTGACCAGAACATGGAGGTGGTGCTGGAGCTTGCGCGTCACGCGCAGGACTGCGGCGCGGATTACATCGTCGTCCATGCCCCGGTGCTGAACTTCCTGAAAGCACAGGAAGAGACCCTGGTGCGCTACTACGAGACCATCGCGCAGGAGGTCGACATCGGCATCGCGCTCTGGTCCCACCCCGACAGCGGCTACCTGATGAGCCCAGAGCTTTGTGCCCGCCTGGCCGAGATCGAGACGGTCGTGGCGATCAAGTATTCCGTGCCCCGTGAGATGTATGCCGAGCTGACGCGGCTGGCCGGCGACAGGATCATCGTTTCCACCGCCTCTGAAGAGGAATGGCTTGAGAACGTGCTGGACCTGGGCTGGCAGCTCTATCTCTGTTCCTCTCCGCCCTACCTGCTGCAGACGGCGGGCGACCTGCGGATGAAGGATTATACCGAGCTCGCCTTTGCCGGAAAGGCAGAGGAGGCCCGCGCGGTCTGGCAATCGCTGGAGCCCGTGCGCGCCGCGATCCGCAGCACGAAACCGGCCGAAAAACCCTTTGCACATCAGAAATACTGGCAGGAGCTGCTGGGGCAGGTGGGCGGGCCGGTGCGCGCGCCGATGCTGGAACTGACGCAAGAGGAGAAGGACCGGACAAAGGCCGCCTTCAGGGCCTGCGGCCTGAAGGTCTGATCAACAGGAGGGAACCATGGGAAAACTGAGCGCTTTCAACTTCCAGAAATGGATCGACGAGCACAGGCACCTGCTGCAACCGCCAGTGGGCAACCAGCAGGTCTGGAAGGACGCGGACATGATGGTCACCGTGGTGGGGGGGCCGAACAAGCGGACCGATTACCACGACGACCCGGTAGAAGAGTTTTTCTACCAGCTGAAGGGCGACATGCTGCTGAAGCTGCATGACACGGACACCGGCGAATTCTACGACGTGCCCATCCGGGAAGGAGAGATCTTCCTGCTGCCCCCGCATGTCCGCCACTCGCCGCAACGCCCGCAGGAGGGCTCCATCGGGCTGGTGATTGAACCGGCGCGGCCCGAAGGCGCGCTGGATGCAATTGAATGGTACTGCTTTGATTGCAATTCCCGCGTGCATCGTGCGGAAGTGGACCTGGAGTCCATCGTCGACGACCTGCCGCCGATCTACCAAGCGTTCTACGCCGATGAAGCGGCCCGGACCTGCCCTGACTGCGGCAGCGTCCACCCGGGAAAGGAAGCGCCCGAAGGTTGGGTGAAACTCTGATTTTTCCCGTTAAACGGATCGGTGCCGCTAGATCATGGCGTTGCCGCAATAAACAAGACTGATACACCAACAGAAAACATCAACGACAGGGAGTTAACATGAAACTGCATTCCATTCCCCTCGCGCTCGCAATGTGCAGCCTGGGCGGTGTCGCGCTGGCACAGGATCCGGTCAAGGTGGGGGTGATCACCACGCTCT
The DNA here is from genome assembly GCF_011806405.1 of Pseudooceanicola sp. HF7. Lineage (GTDB taxonomy): Bacteria > Pseudomonadota > Alphaproteobacteria > Rhodobacterales > Rhodobacteraceae > Pseudooceanicola. The sequence continues at coordinate 22,966 of NZ_JAATOW010000002.1, forward strand.
CCGGTCCGGCTGGCTACCTGGGCGCGGATGTCCGGGACGGGCTGGCGCTGGCGATCGAGAAGACCGGCGCCCCGGTCGAGCTTGTCGTGACCGATGACGGCCGTGACCCGGCCCATGCGCGCCAGATCGCGGAAGACTACGTTTACGGAGAAGACATCAAGATCGTCACCGGGATCATCTTCTCCAACATCGCCGGGGCCACCGTTCCCGACGTGGTGGACGAGGGCGCGATCTACATCAGCCCCAATGCCGCGCCTTCCACCATGGCGGGCGAAGGCTGCAACGAGAACTATTTCGTCACCTCCTGGCAGAACGATTCCCTGCACGAAGCCTCTGGCCTGGCGGCCAATGAGCTGGGTTACGAGACCGCCTATATCCTTGCGCCCAACTACCAGGCGGGCAAGGACGCGCTGACCGGCTTCAAGCGCACCTTCAAGGGCGAGGTCGTGGGCGAAGGCTACACCCAGCTCGACCAGACCGACTATTCGACCGAGATGGCGCAGATCCGTGCGGCGGATCCGGACGTGGTTTTCCAGTTCCACCCCGGCGGCCTGGGCATCGCCTTTGCTAAGCAGTACCAGCAGGCCGGCCTGCTGGAGAGTACGCCCATGGTCATGTCCGAACCCAATGCGGATGGCGTGATCCTGAAGGCGCTCGGCGAGGCGGTCGTGGGGCTTTATGCCACCGGTCACTGGTCCCCGGACCTGGACAATGCCGCCAACAAGGACTTCCAGGCGGCCTGGGATGAAAAATACGGCGACCGTCCGATCACCTACTATGGCACCCAGGGCTACGACACCGGTCTGCTGATCGCCTCCGCACTGGAAAAGGCGGGCGGGGTCGAGGATATCGACGCCTTCCGTGACGCCCTGCGCGAGGCCGATTTCGACTCCGTCCGGGGGGATTTCGCCTTTGGCAAGAACCAGCACCCGGTTCAGGACTGGTACCTGGTCAAGGTCGAGATGGGCGAAACCGGCGTGCCGACCACGGTCGTGCAGTCCAAGCTGGTCGAGGATTATGGCGACGTCTACGCGGACCAGTGCGAGATGTGAGCCGTCGGGGCGGCCCGGGTGCCGCCCCATTCCGACATGACCCGGCCCGATCCTTCGGGCCGGTTGCGCATGAATTGTGATCCTCGATGACCCTGATTTTCGAACAACTTCTCAATGGCCTGCTTTACGGGGTCATGCTGTTCCTGCTGGCTGCCGGGCTGACCCTGATCTTCGGGATCATGGGCGTGATCAACCTGGCCCATGGCTCTCTCTACATGGTGGGGGCTTTTGTGGGGACCTGGGTGGCCAATGAAAGCGGCCACTTCTGGCTGGGGCTGCTGGCGGCGCTGCCCGCGGCGATGATTGCCGGGTTCATCGTGGAGCTGGTGGTGATGCGAAGGCTCTATTCGCGCGACCACCTGGACCAGGTGCTGGCCACCTTCGCGCTGATCCTGATCTTCAACGAGACGACGACGATCATCTTCGGGCGCCAGCCGATCTTTTCCCAGCTGCCCGATGCCCTTGCCACCCCGATCGAGATCCTGCCCGGATTGCCGTATCCGCCCTACCGGTTGCTGATCATCCTGGCCGGGTTGCTGGCCGCGCTTGGCCTTTACCTGCTGATCAACAAGACCCGGATCGGCATGCTGGTGCGCGCCGGATCGACCAGCCGGGAGATGGTGCGCGCGCTTGGCGTGGATATCCGGCTGCTTTACACCGCCGTCTTCGGCCTTGGCGCGCTGCTGGCGGGGCTTGCGGGCTTCATGACCGGTCCGGTGCTGGCGGTGCAGGTTGGCATGGGTGAACAGATCCTGCTGGCGACCTTCGTGGTCGTGGTGATCGGCGGCGTCGGCTCCATCAAGGGGGCCTTCATCGCCGGGATCGTGCTGGGCGTCGTAGATACCTGCCTGCGCGCCTTCCTGCCGGGGATGCTGGCGACCTTCATGCCGGGTCCGGAGGCGCACAGCCTTGGCATCGGCATCGCCTCCATGGGGATCTACCTGCTGATGGCCATCGTGCTGCTGTTCCGGCCCAAGGGCCTGTTTCCGGTGGGGGGCTGAGCCATGTCGCGCACAGTTTCCATTGCCCTGGGCCTGGCCCTGGTCATCCTGGTGCTGGCCCTGGTCCCGCCCATCTCCCAGGCGCTTGGCGAGCGGTCCTTTCCCAGCCTGGTGGCCCGGATCATGATCTATGCCATCGCCGTCGCCAGCCTGAACCTGATCCTGGGCTATGGCGGAATGGTGTCCTTCGGCCACGCGGCCTTCTTCGGGATCGGCAATTACGTGGTGGGCATCCTGTATTATCACCATGCCGAGGGCGTGCCGCTCTGGGGGATCATCCCCGGTACGGACCAGCTTCTGATAACCCTGCCAGCAGCGGTGATCGTGGCCGGGATCGCGGCGCTGGCCATCGGCGCCATGGCGCTGCGCACCGGGGGCGTGCAGTTCATCATGATCACGCTGGCCTTCGCGCAGATGCTCTATTTCTTCTTCGTCTCCCTGCAGCAATACGGCGGCGATGACGGGATGATCATCCGCAAGTCCAACCAGCTGTTCGGGCTGAACCTGCGGGACAAGATGGTGATGTACTACGTCATCCTTGTGATCATGGTGCTGTTCTTCGCCGCGCTCTGGCGGGTGGTGAATTCCTCTTTCGGGGCGGTGCTGGCGGGCATCCGGCAGAACGAGCGGCGGATGACCGCGCTTGGCATCTCCACCTATCGCTACAAGCTATACGGCTTCGTGCTGGCGGGGATGGGGGCAGGGCTGGCCGGCGGGCTGATGGCGGTCTTCCTGCGCTTTGCCTCGCCTGACACTTTGCACTGGACCGAAAGCGGAGAGCTGATGATCATGGTTCTCATGGGCGGGGTCGGGACCTTCTTCGGGCCGGTGCTGGGGGCGGCGGCCTACCTGTTCCTTCAGACCTACCTTTCCGCCTGGACGGAGCACTGGCAGCTTGTCTTCGGGCTGATCCTGCTGGTGGTCGTCCTTGGCACGCGCGGCGGCCTTTCGGGACTGCTGTCCCGCCTGACGCGAGGCCGGTCATGAGCAGCACGATCCTGTTTGTCGAAGGGCTGGTAAAGCGGTTCTCTGGTCTGGTCGCCACGGATGACGTGACCCTTGATCTGCGCGACGGGCTGATCCATGCGCTGATCGGGCCCAATGGCGCGGGCAAGTCCACGCTGATCAACCAGCTTTGCGGTGAGCTCGCGCCAGATGCGGGCCACATCACTCTGATGGGGCGAGACATCACCCATATGGCCGCCGCCGACCGGGTGCCGCTGGGGGTGGGGCGGACCTTCCAGGTGCCCTCCCTGCTGGATGACTTCACGGTACGCGAGAACATCGGCCTGGCCGTTCAGGCGCATGGCGGGGGCAACTTCCGGATCTGGGATCGGGTGGCCGTGCGCCGCGCGATCTGGGAACGCGCCGATGCCTTGCTGGCGGACTCGCGCCTGAAGGAGCGGCGCGAGGCGCCGGTGGCGGACCTGTCCCACGGCGAACGCAAGCAGCTTGAGCTGCTGATCGCCCTGGCGGGAGAGCCGAAGATCCTGTTGCTGGATGAGCCGATGGCGGGTCTGGGGCCGGTCGAGAGCCAGGAAATGGTGGCCTTCCTGCTGGGTCTGCGCGGCAAGGTCACGATCCTGCTGGTGGAACATGACATGGACGCGGTCTTTGCCCTGGCCGACGTGATCTCGGTCCTGGTCTACGGGCGGATCATCCTGACCGGCACCCCGGATGAGATCCGCGACAGCGCCGAGGTCAGGGAGGCCTACCTGGGTGGAGAGGAGGAGTCATGCTGAACGTGGAGAACCTTCAAGCCGCCTATGGCAAGAGCCAGGTTTTGTTCGACATCTCCCTGCGGGTCGAGGAGGGCGAACTGGTATCGCTGATGGGGCGCAACGGGATGGGCAAGACCACCACCATCCGCACCATCATGGGACTGTTGGGACCACGGGGCGGAAGCGTCTCCATCGCCGGCGAACCGGTGACGGGCATGGCGCCGGAACGGGTCGCGCGCCTGGGTGTCGGTCTGGTGCCGGAGGGCCGGCAGGTCTTTCCCACGCTGACGGTGCGCGAGAACCTGGTCGCCACCGCGGCCAACAGGCTCAAGCGCGGGGACCCCTGGACCCTGGATCGCATCTACGCGCTGTTTCCGCGGATGAAGGAACGCGCCGGGCAGGCCGCCGGGACGCTTTCGGGCGGGGAACAGCAGATGCTGGCCATCGGGCGCGCCTTGATGACCAATCCGCGCCTGCTGATCCTGGACGAGGCGACAGAGGGGCTGGCCCCCGTGATCCGCCAGGAGATCTGGGAGGTCGTGGCGCAGCTTCGCGCAGAGGGGCAATCGATCCTGCTGATCGACAAGAACCTAGCCGTGCTCAAGCGCCTCGCGGACCGGCACTACATCATCGAGAAGGGGCGCACGGTCTGGTCAGGCGACGGCAGCGCGCTGGATCGCGACCACGACACCGTGCGCGGCTACGTCGGGATCTGAAGGAAAGTGGAATGAACGATATCGACCTGGTGGCAGAGGGGCACTGGCCCGCGGAACGCCTTGACGCCGATTACCAGCCACGCGGCACGGTCAGCGCAGAGCGTTTCACGGCAGAGATGGCCGCCTATCGCGCGGTCTCCGACCAGATGCGCGGGCCTTGGGGGCGCCGGTTAGACGTGGTCTATGACACGGCCAGCGGCCAGAGGCTGGACCTGTTCGGCCCCGAACGGATGGAGGCCTGCCCGGTTTTCGTCTTCCTCCACGGCGGCTACTGGCGCGCGCTGTCCAAGCGGGACTCGGCGATGATGGCCGGGATGCTGGCCATGCAGGGGATTGCCACTGCGGTGGTGGAGTATGACCTGGCCCCCTCTGTCAGCCTGGCAGAGATCACCCGACAGGTGCGCGCCGCCGTGGCCTTTCTCTGGAAGGAAGGCGGCCAGCTTGGGCTGGACTCGCATCGCATCCATGTCGGGGGCAGTTCTGCTGGCGGGCACCTGGCCGGCATGGTGCTGGCGGGCGGCTGGCAGACAGAGCTGTGGCTGCCGGAGGACGTGGTGAAATCAGGCCTGCCGATCAGCGGGTTGTTCGACCTTTCGCCGATCAGGGCCTCTGCCCCGCAGGAGTGGCTGTCCCTGACAGAGGCGGACGTGGCGGCGCTAAGCCCGCTGCGCCACCTGCCGCAAGCCGGTCCGACCCTGACCCTAGCCTGGGCAGAGACGGACCCGGCGGGGTTCAAGCGCCAATCCGCAGCCTTTGCCGCCGCCTGGCGGGCCACGGGCGCGCAGGTCAGCTGCCTGGAAGTGCCCGGCCGCAACCATTTCGACATCCTGATGGAGCTCTGCGATGCCGATACGCCGCTTTCCCGGGCGCTGCTGGGCATGATCCGGGGCTGACCTCAGCCCTTGATGCGGGCGACGCCCGTGACCTCGATCAGCATGCCGGGGCCGACAAGCCCGGCGACGATCAGGGTCGCGCGGTTGGGATAGGGCGGTTGGAAGTAGCTTTCGTAGACCTTGTCCACTGCGGCCATATGCGCCCCGTCGGTGATGTAGATGGTGAGCTGCAGGAAATCGTCCATCGTTCCGCCGGCCGCCTCGACCGTCTTTCGAAAGTTCTGGAAGGTCAGGTGGGCCTGTGCCTCCACATCCTCTTGCAGGATGCCGCCTTCGGGGGTCACCGCCGCATGGGTCGTGTACAGCATGTCCCCGTCCATGATCGCCCAGGAAAAGGGCTGGCCCGGTGTCGGCAGGCCGATGTCGAGTGCCGTCTTCGTCATTTGGTCAGTCTCCGCATGTCGTCGAAAATGTCGTACCAGGGGTGCTGCGCATCGCGCAGGGCCAGGTGCGTGCCGAAATGGTCCTGGTCCATTTCCAGGAAGCGCGCCGTGGTCGGGGCGCCCTCAAGGACCATCCGCGCCGCCCGGTTGGCGCGTTGCACCCTGTCGCTGTCCGCGCTGCCCCAGCTCAGGAAGAGGGGCAGGTCGTTGTCCGCCAGCCAGGAAAGCGGGCTGGCAACGCCGTCGTCTTCGGGGCGGGCCAGCACCTTTTCATAGACCATGGCCTCAAGTGAGCCGGGGGGCGGGGCCGGGTGGTGCAGGTCCAGGATGCCGCTGATGGGGGCGCAGGCCCGGATCGCGCCCTCCGGGATGCCATGCGCCGCCCAAAGATCGGGGCGCAGGGCAGCAAGGGCAGCAAGGTGACCGCCCGCCGAATGCCCGGAGAGGAATACGCGATCGCTTGCGCAGCCCACGTCGGGCAGGTGCCTGATCACGGCAGAGACGCCATCCAGCACGTCCTCAAGCATCACGGGATAGCGGATGCCGGGGGCCAGGCGATAGCTGACCGCGGCCAGGGCACAGCCCCGCGCGGCCAGCGCCGGGGCCATGAAGCCGCACCATTCCTTGTAGCCGTTCGTCCAGCCACCGCCGTGCACGAAGATCAGCATGTCGCTGCCCGTGCCATTGGTGGGCGTGAACAGGTCGAAGCTTTGCCAGTCCTGGGGGCCGAAGGAGAGGTCGCGGTGTTCTTCGACAGCCTCCCAGGGCCCGCTTGAGGCTGCCAGGGCGGCCTCTGCATAGGCATTGGCGGCAGGCACCGGCAAAGGCGGCTGAGGCGCCAGGTTGAAACGCGTCGTCATGTCTTTCCTTTTGGCTCAGAAGCCGAAGAGCCGGGGTAGCCAGAGCACGGTTCCCGGAACGAATGTGATCACCAGAAGCACCAGCACAAGGATGCCGATGAAGACCCAGATCTCTCCGATCACCTCGCGCAGGGGGACGTCACCCAGCTTGGAGAGGGTGAAGAGCAGCATCCCGAAGGGTGGGGTCACGAGGCCGATCATGATGTTGACCGTCATCAGCACGCCGAAATGCACCGGGTCGATGCCCAGCAGGCGGACCGTGGGCAGCAGCATGGGCACGAAGACCAGGATCAGCGTCCCGGTATCGACCAGGCAGCCAAGCAGCAGGAAGATCAGGTTGATGCTGAGCAGGAAGCCGATCTGCCCGAAGCCGGCGGCCTCGATCCAGGCGGCCAGATCGCGGTCCAGGCGTTCGGCTGTGATGGCGTAGTTCATGATGTAGGCGCCCGCGATCAGCAGCATGACCGAGGAGGAGGTGCGCATGCTTTCGGTGATCGCGGTCCAGAAGCTGTTCCAGCTGATCGCCCGGTAGACCACCACGCCCAGGAACAGGGCATAGGCGGCGGCGACCGCGGCCGCTTCCGTCGGGGTGAAGACGCCGGTCCAGATCCCGCCCAGAAGCACGACGGGGATGGACATGGGGATCACCGCGCGACCCAGAAGCGGGCCCAGCTCCTTGCAGGGCAGGCGGGTGCCCTTCGGCAGGTTGCGGCGCTTGGCCATGAGGGCCAGGCCGATCATCAGCGCAAAGCCCAGCATGAGTCCCGGAACGATCCCGCCCAGGAACAGGGCCCCGACGGAGGCGCCGGAGTTCAGCGCGTAGAGGATCATCGGCACGGAGGGCGGGATGATTGGCGCGATGACGGCGGCGGCGGCGGTCAGCGCGGTGGCGAAACCGGCCCGGAAGCCGCCGATGTCCCGCATCATCTTCAGCGCGATCAGGTTTGGCCCCGCGGCATCGGCCAAAGCCGAACCGCTCATGGAGGAGAACAGCATGGAGGTCAGCACGGTGACGTGCCCCAGACCGCCCGGCAGCCAGCCGACAACCGCGTCAGCCGCTTTCCAGAGCCGTTCGGCGATGGAACCGGCCGTCATGATGTTGGCGGCCAGGATGAACATGGGCACGGCCAGCAGGACGTAGCTGCCGTAGAGCGAGTTCATCACCTGGTCGGTGACGATTCCGAGGTCCTGCCCGGTGACGGCAAGGTAGGCAAAGCCAGAGACCAGCATGGAGACGGCGATGGGCACCCGTGCCAGCGCCAGCAAGGCGAAGGCCAGGACGAGCGTTGTCAGGCCGATACTCATTTCGCCACCCTGCCGGATCTGAAGATGACCGCCTGGCGCGCGGCCTCGATCACCAGCTTGACGCCCAGCCCGCCCTGAAGAACGGCGAAACAGGCATAGAGCTGGTTGAGAGGGATGCGCATGACGGTTGTCTTCTCCCGCCAGAGGAAGGCGATGTAATCGATGGTGAAGGGCAGGGCGGCCAGCAGGATCCCCCCGGCCACCAGTGAGCCAAGCCCGACCAGAAGCGCGGTGGCGCGCGGCGGCAGAAGGCTGGCCAGCAGGTCGAAGGCCACGTGTTCCTCCAGCCGCACGGCCAGCGAGGCGCCGATGGTGATGACCCAGAGGTAGATGACGATGGCCAGTTCCTCGCTCGTGTGGGAGGGATCGCGCAGCAGGTAACGGCAGACGACGGTCCAGATGAAGGCGCCGCTGACCGCGATGAAGCCAAGCGAGGTCAGGATTTCCGCCCCTCGCTGGAGCCAAACGCCGGCCCTTTCGAGCCGGCGCAGAAAGGTGCTCTGAGACGTCATGGGAAGGTCAGTCGCCCATGGCCTGGTGCATCAGGTCCTGGTCCCATTCGGCAGCCAGGTCAGAGGCGCCGTAGACTTCGTCGGCCTTGGCGTGGAAGGGCGCCAGGTCGATGGCATCGACGCGCAGACCTTCCGATTTCAGGATATCAGCCACCTTGGCCTCATCCGCCAGGCGGGCGCTGTTGTTCTCTTCCGCGGCTTCCAGGGCGGCGCTTTGCACGATCTCCTGTTGCTCCGGGGTCATGTCGTCCCAGACCGGCTTGGCGATAGCGTAAAAGACCGGCTGCACCAGGTGAGAGGTCAGCACGACCTGTTTCGTCACCTCGTCGAATTTCGCGGCCTTGAGGATGGAGAGCGGGTTTTCCTGCCCGTCCACCGCGCCTGTCTGCAGCGCGACGTAGGTTTCAGACATCGCCATGGGGGTCGGAGAGACACCCAGGCTTTCGCCCAGAAGCAGCCATTCGGGGGATGCGGGCATGCGCACCTGAACGCCTGTCAGGTCCTCGGGGCCGGTCACGTCGATGGCGTCGCGCAGGTTCAGCTGGCGGGAGCCCAGGTAGGCGACCGACAGGATCTCGATCCCCATTTCCTCGGCCGTGGCGGCCTTCAGCGCGTCACCCACGGGACCGTTCATCGCGGCCATCATCTGGTCGTAATCAGCAAAGAGGAAAGCGCGGTTCAGGAAACCGAAGCTGGGCACCTGGGAAGAGACCTCGAAGGTGTTCATCGTCGACATTTCCAGGTTGCCGCGCTGCAGGGCCGGGACCTCTGCGCCCTGACGGATCAGCGAGGCGCCGGGGTAGACCTCCACCGTGACGCCGATATCGGCCTCCGCGACCTTGTCGGCGAAACTTTCCATGGATTTGGCCAGGAAGTCCGCGGCGGGTCCGGCGGTCGAGAAACGTAGGGTGACGTCATCGGCGAGGGCGGTGCTGGCCATCAGGGCCGCCGTACCAAGGGCGGCCAGGCGGGCCAGCAGGGGGGTAGCGCGTGTCATGGGGAACTCCTTGTTGGGGTCGTGGTTCACGGCCGGAAGCGGGGTTTGCCTCTCTGGATCCGGCCGACTGCGCTCAAGCTATGTGCGGCTTTGCCGTTCGGTCAACAGGATTTTCCAAAATACGTGAGTTTTGGAAAATACGGGTTTATTGGAACGTTGACTTCCTGTGCAGGCTGGGGCCTATGTCACATAATGAACACCGACACGCGCTCTGCGAAGAAACCCGCCGCCCGTACCGTGGCCGAAACCACCTATGGCGCCCTCAAGGAGGACGTGCTGACCGGTGTGATGCTGCCGGGGCAGTCGCTGCTGACGCGGGAACTGACAGAGCGTTACGGCTGCGGCATCAGCCCGCTGCGCGAAGCCCTGGCCCGCCTGGTGGCGGAGGGTCTGCTGGAGGCCGCCAGCCATCGCGGCGTACGCGTGCCCCTGCCGACGGTCGAGGACCTCAACGACATCTACCGCATTCGCATCGCGCTGGAACGCGAGGCACTTGTGCTGGCGATGAAGCACGGGGATGACCACTGGGAAGGGCAGATCCTGTCTGCGGCGCACCGCCTTGCCCATGCGCCCTTGCCTGAGGCGCCAGCCAGCGGGGCCGCCCTGCGTGATTGGGAAGCGCGCCACCGGGCCTTTCACACCAGCCTCATCGCGGCTGCGCCTGCGCCACGTCTGCTGCGGCTGATCGGCCAGATGGTGGATCAGACCGAACGGTACCGGGCGTTGCGCCTGACGCAGTTCACGACGGACAACATCGCCGATTTCGTGGCCGAGCATAACGCGCTCCGCGACGCCGTGATCGCAAGGGACGTGGCGGCGCCGGATCTTCTGGCCGCGCATTTCGAAAGTAGCCGCCAGTTCGTGGCCGCCTTCCTGCAGGAGCGCCCGCAGGCCTGATCCGCCTGTCAGGCGGCGGCGCGCGGCGCTGTCTGCAAGGTTTGCGCGATCTGGCGCACCAGCCAGAGCATGCGTTCGAACAGGGCGGTGGCGTAGAAGATCGCGGCTTCCTCATCCAGACCGGCACGCGCGCCTTCCTGGAAGGCCACGCGGATCTTCTCCATCATCTCGCCGCGATCTGACGTCAGGGACATCAGCATCTCTGTCTCGAATGCATCGCCGCTGACCCAGGCGTCCTGGGCCGTGAGCAGGATCACACTGAGGGATTCCGTCAGCCTGTCGATCAGCTGCGCGCCGCGTCCCGTGAAGCCGGTCTTCCGGTGCAGGTCTATGAACTTGGCAACGCTTTCCTCCAGCGCATCCAGCTGTTCCTGGCGGCGTTCGAGGGTCAGCACCTCTTTCGTGGTCTCACGGTCCAGTTCCCGGTTCACGATCTCTGCGATGAAGGTGCTGATTTCCGGGCGCAGCCTTTGCATGCCCTCGTGCAGGGCGTCCGGATCATCGTATTCGCCCCAGGTCTGGTCCGTGCGCACGCAGTCCAGAAGCTGGATGGTCAGGTTCAGCAGGCGAAGCTGTTCCCGCGCGGCCAGTTCCGTGGCGGTTTCCGGGACATCCAGCGCCTCGTCATGGATGTAGGCGGGGCGGGAGATATCCTCTGACTGGGTCGGCGGCTCGATCCGGTCCAGTACGCCTTCGATCCAAGGTAGCAGGATCAGCGCGGCCAGCCAGCACAGCACCATGTTTGCCAGGAAGAGCAGGGCAACCCGTTGGGAGGGCGAGCTGGTGAGCGCCTCGAAGTGCTGCAGGATTGCCCCGTCGTTCAGCCCGGAATCGATCAGTAGCAGCCCCGCCATGCTGCATCCCGAGATCAGGTTGATGATGCCCTGGAAGACGATGACCTGGCGCGGCGCGCCCTGCAGGGTGGAGGACAGGAACATGCCGGCCAGCGCCACGCCCGGGCCGCAACCGCAGATCAGCAGCATCGCCTGAAGCTCTGTGAAGATGCCGCTGGCCTGCAGCGTGATGGCGATTACCCCGATGGCCGAGGAGCTCTGGATGAACATCCGGCAGGCGGCGCCCAGCAGAAGCGCGGCCACGGCCCAGTCCTGAAGCAGGGCGGCCAGCGCGATAAAGCCGGGCATCTGGGGCAGGGGGGCGAAGCCCTGTTTCATCAGGTCCAGCCCGAAGAACAGCAACCCGATGGAGAAGAGCGCCCCGAAGACCGACGACAGGCGCACCGCGATCCTGAAGTTGATCGCCAGCCCGGTCAGCCCGATGATGTAGAGGATCGCCAGCCGCAGGTCGATCGCGGCCAGGAAGACCAGCACGGCGGTGCCGATGTTGGAGGCTGCGACCACCAGCAGCGCGCGCCGGACCGGGATCAGGCCGGTGGCGATCAGCCCCGAAAGGATGAAGGCCACGACCGAGGCGCTTTGCGAAATGGCCCCAGCCAGCACGCCGGTAAGCGTTCCCAGAACCGGGTTGCCGGTTGTTCGTGCCAGCATCTTGCGCAGGCGCCGGCCGCTCATGCGCTGGAGTTGCCCTTTCACGCCGGCGACGCCGGTGAAGAAGAGGCTCAGACCTGCAAGGAACAGGGCGAGAAGCTCGACCATGGAAAAGACCCGTTAATTCTTATGTGCGGCCGCGTTGACGCAGGCGCCAGACCAGCAGGATGACCATCAGCAGGACAAGGCCCGTCGCCAAGCTGGTGAAAAGCCGGGCACGTTCAAAATGCTCATCGAGGGCGGAGGTGATTTTTGCAACGCGCGCCTGTTCGACAGCCAGGATCTGATCGGCGGCGGTATCGATGCGCTGTGTCAGATCCTGGTCAATGCCTCGCACGGACCGATCGACCGCGAAACCGGAAGCCGGATTGTCGGGATCGAAACGCTCCATCGCGTCGGAATAGAGTTCGCCCAAGCGAGCGTGCTCTTCCAGGATCGCGGCAATTTCATCGTGCAGCCCGGGATCGAAGGTTGGAAATGCAAGAACCGCAGAGAGATCTTCCTGAACCAGATCAGCCTGTTGCCTGAAGCGGTTAATGTAGCTTTCGTAATCTTCGGCATTGTGTCCGCGCAGCAGGAAGTTCTTCCAATGCTGGACCTGGATCTTGAAATTGACCTGGGCGGAGCGCGCGTCATCCAGAAGCTCTGCACTTTGAACGGCCTGGTCCAGGGCCTTTTCGCTTTCGCTCTGCATGTAGCTGGTGCTGAACAGACCGACGCCTGCCAGAAGCAGGACTGCGATGAAGAGCAGGCCCACGAAACGGGCGCTCGGCTGGGTTTCTCTGGGCATGCGGGTCCAACTTGTATTTATGCATCATCGGTAAGGACAGCGGTCCCTCTATTCAAGAAACAATTCGGCGACAGGGGGGGTAAAGTTTCCCCTTGGGCATTCGCCCGGGTTTCGCCGCTTGGATGAATTATTCGAAGCGGCTGAAAATAATTGCAAAATCTCACGGCCAAATCATGCGCTTCCGGTCACTCAACTTGACGTGGCAGTCTATGTTGTGGAAGTTTCCTGCTCAGAAATGGTGTAGGATCGCCTCAGGCAGGCCGAATTGAGCGGCTGTCGTATTCCGTGCCCATTGGGGCTATTGCGGAATCACAGCGGCCAGAGCGATACGCGCCGGGGACAAGAATAGAATAATTCCTGTGGGGACCTATGAATATTACCGAGTACACGGATCGTGACGTTGCAGTGATGTCGATCAGCGGGCGGATCGATGGAACGACGTCAGCCGAAGCGGAAACCGCCATCCTGGCGCGGATCCCGTCGGTTCCCGCCCTGGTGCTGGATCTTCAGCATGTCGATTATGTCAGCTCTGCCGGCCTTCGCGTCGTTCTCAAGGGGGCCAAGTCGGCCCGCTCGTCGGGCGCGCGTCTGGTGCTGGCGGGCCTGACGCCGCAGGTGCGGGAGGTCTTCGATATCAGCGGCTTCTCTTCCGTGCTCGAGATCCATGGGAGCACGCCGGAGGCGATCGCGGCCATCCTCAAGACCGGCGGAAGCTGATGCCCGCGGCCGGAGGGGGGATGCGCCGGGCAGTCGACTGGCTGACCAGCGTTCCGATATCCGCACCCAAAGCACGTCCGGACGACGTTCTTTACGGCACGGAAGACAGGCCTCCGGCAGGTGTGACGATGATCGCCGTGGTCCAGCAGGCCATGCTGATGCTGATGCTGCTGGTCTACGCCGTGATCACCGGCGAACGGATGGGGCTTGATCCGGCAGGGGTCGTTCGCTTCACCAGCACATGTATTTTCGGCTTCGGCCTGTCCACGCTTCTGCAGGGGCTGCGCTCGCGCCTGACCCCGGGGATGCTGATGGTGGCCATTCCCAGCCCGGTGGCCTTCGGGACCTACATCGGGATCATCAGCGCCTGGGGGCCGTCGGCGGCCGTGGGCGCGGTCATCAGCGCCAATGTTATCATCCTGTTGATCACCCCGCAATTGCCCCGTCTGCGGGGATATTTCCCGCCAGAGGTGGCGGGCGTCGCGGTCTTCATGATCGGTGTGATGATCATTCCCGAGGGTATCCAGCGCAGCCTGTCGCCGGACGCGGCGGGGATCATCTCTGCCCCCTCCATGATCGCATCGGTCGTGACGCTGGCGGCGATCGTGCTCTGTTCGATCTGGGGCGGGGTGCGGCTGCGGGTCATGTCACTGATCGTGGGCTGCGGGATCGGCACGGTCATCGCCCTGTTGCTGGGCGCCTTCGATTTCTCCTCTCTCGACAACATCCCGGAGCTTGGCTTTTTCGCAACGCCCTTGCCCAGCCCGGCTGCGGCCTGGCCCACTTTCGTGCCGGCGGCGATCCTGGCCTATACTGTGATCGAGCTGGTGCACCTGATGGACCAGGTGGCCTCTGCGCTGACCATGGACAAGCTGTCGGACAAGAACTGGGTGCGGGCGGACATGTCGATCACCGCGCGGTCCTCCATGGCCAATGCAATCGGCAACGTGGTCTGCGGCGCCCTTGGCACGCTGACCGGGGCGACCTCTACCGCGAACATCGGCCTGGCTCATGCCAGCGGGGTGATGTCGCGCTTCGTGGGGATCGGGACCGGTCTGCTGATGATGCTGCTCTCCTTCGTGCCCGTGGTGGCGCTGGTGATCGTCCTGACGCCGGGCCCCGTGGTGGGCGGCGTGCTGATCTACACCGCGGCCTTCATGATCATCGCCGGGATGGAGCTGGTGCTGTCGCGGATGATGAACTCCAAGCGGTCCTTCACCGTGGGCTTTTCCATCGTCATCGGCTTCACCGTCGTCACCCTGCCGGCGCTGGTGCAGAACCTGCCGGAATGGAGCCGGACGATTGCCGCGTCGGGCCTGACGGTTGCCGTGCTGACAGCCATCGTGCTGAACGCGCTGTTTCGCATCGGGACCAGCCGGACCGTCACGCTGCAGTTCGAAGAGGGCACGCCCCGGGCCGTGCAGGCGGCAGAGCACCTGGAACACTGGGGTGCCGAATGGGGCGCGCGCCGCGAAGTAGTGATGCGCGGTGGCATGGCCGTGGGCGAGGCCCTGGAACTGCTGAACGATGGCGGTTTCATCAAGGGCGCCGTGGCGCTGACGACCCGCTTCGACGAGATCAACCTGCGCTGCACGATCACCTACGAGGGCGAAAAGCCCAGGCTTGAACAGACGGCTGCTCCGGACCTCGAGGCGCTTCTGAACGCAGAGGACGACGCCGCGCTTGACGCTGGGTTGAGCGAGATGTCAACTAACCTCATCAGGCGCCTGGCCGACCGGGTCAGCGTTTCTTCCAAGGGAGGCAAGGCAAGCTTGCTTCTTGAGTTCAACCACTGAAGCGGGTTCGTGCCAGGCGCCGTCCAAGCGGTTGCCGGAAAGTTCTGTTATGACGCAAGACCGGAACCATGACGCACCGCGCCGCTTTGATCTGACCCTGCCGGCGCAGGCGGATCTGCTACCGCGCGTCAACGCGTGGCTTGAGGAAACGGGCCTGCCGGAAGAGGCCCCGCAAGCCATTGTCACCCGGATCGAACTGGCTGTTGAGGAACTGTTCCTCAACCTGGCGCATCACGCCTATGCTGGGGCAGAGGGCGAAGCGCGGCTGGCCCTTCTGGAAAGCCCGGACGCCCTGACCCTGATCATCGAAGACGACGGGGACCCCTTCAACCCGCTTGATGCCGGGCCGGAACCGGACCTGGACATGGAGGTGGAGGACCGTGCCATCGGGGGGCTGGGCCTGCACATGGTGCGGCGCCTGTCGGACCGGCAGGACTACGAACGCGACGGCGGCACCAACCGCCTGACGCTGGTCTTTCGCACGGTCGAACAGCCCGAGGGCGCGGAAGACGCCGCGCCCCAAGCCACCCAACAACCCGTTCCGACGCCAAAGCGCCGGCCCTCCGGTGGGCTGCATGCGCCGACGGCGCGGGAACGCAAGGGGGTCTTCTTTTCCTTCTTCCTGCGGATCCTGCTTCCGGTCGCGCTGATCATGACGGCCAGCCTGATCCTGGCCGCCGGGCTGAACGTGCTTCGCCTTGAACGCGCCTTCCAGGACGCCGCAGAGATCCGCTATGACTCCGTGGCCCGAGAGCTGAGCGACACCATCGAAAGCAGCTTCGGTGCCGGCCTGTCGCTGGAATCCAACCTGGCCGTACAGGTGGCCATCGACCGCAGCGCGCAGCTCTACGACGGGGCCATCCGCTTTTTCGTCACCGATCCAGAGGGCACGGTGATCCACGCCAGCCAGGGGGCAGGGGATCCGCCCGCCGCCCTCACCGCGCCGGAGGGCGGAAGCGGGCTGTGGCATGCCTTGGCGCCGGATGACGTCATGACCGGACAGCCGCTGATAGTGCAGGGCAGGAGGATCGGCACGCTGGTTCTGGTCTTCCCCTCGCAGCGCCTTTTCGAAGTGACGGCCCAGTTGCGCCGCGACATCGCCTCTGCCGCGCCGCTGGTGGCGCTGATCTCTCTTCCGATCATCGCCCTGATCGCCCTGCTGGTGATGATCCCCTTCGACCGCCGTTTCCAGCACATGGCCGACGTGATGCATGACCTTGCCGACGGGATCGACCGGCCCGTGCCGCAAAGCGAAGGCCCGCTACTGCGTGCTGCTGCCTCGATCTCGGCCCGTTTGCGCGGAACGGAGCAGAAATCATGACCCGGCTTCTGGCCTGGCTGGCCGCCTCTGCCCTGGCCTCTGCGATCCTGGCGCCCTTCATGCTCTTCGGGGTCTATACCTTCGGCATCTACGAACAGGCCCTCTTGCCGCAATACGAGGAACGCGCCGAGGTCGTCGCCAGCGGGATCGAGCGCCGCCTGTCCCTGGGCCTGCGGCTGTTCGGGGACCTCGCCGCGCTGAGAGACGTCGACGACGTGCTGGTCAATGCCTCCCGAAACTCTCCGGAGACGGCCTTTATCGTCGTGACGGATGCCGCCGGGCAGGTGATCGCGCAGGACCCACGCGTCATTCCCGACCTGGAAGAGGTCATGGCGGGCGAGCAGGAAGAGGACCTGCCCGGGCTGCGCGCCTACCTCGAAGACAAGGTGGATGCCTTCTTCAATTCCTTCATCTCTTCGGACAAGATCGCCCGGGCCTCTCGCAGCTATATCGCTGAGAACTACCTGATCACCCGCCTTCCCATCGGGGAAATGGAGGATCCGGCGGGCTACGTCTTCCTGGGCACGGACACGGACCAGCTGACCGCGCTGCGGCGCGACCTGACGGTAAACATGCTGATCGTCTTCGCGGCTGCCATGCTGCTTGGCTTTGAATGCCTGCTGCTGATCGCGGGGGTCAGCCTGTTGCGGCCCCTGACGGCCCTGCGCTACCTGACGGAGCAACTGAGCGCCGGCGATCTGCGCCATACCGCCCGCGCATCGGGCCCCTTCGGTACGGCAGAGCTGATCCGCCAGACCAACCGCTTCATCCGCAGTGCCATCACCCGGGCAGGGGGCACCCGCGCGCCCGAGGGACTGGACATGCCCGAAAGCGGTCATCCGACACTATGGCGTGCGCCGGTTGCCCACCTGATCCGTCTGCCGCTGATCCTGTTCTTCCTAGCAGAGGCGATCCTGCGGCCCTCCCTGCCGCTGTTCCTGCAGGGCATCGTGCCGCTGCGTGGCGGTCCTCAGGATTTCCAGGTCGGTCTTGCCATGGCGGCCTTCCTGCTGGCCTCGCTGTTCGGGATCGTGCTGGGCGCGCGGTTCTGCAACCGCAGCCGGGTCAAGAGCGTCATCCTTATGGGGATCATCATCAGCGCCCTGGGCACCCTGGGCCATGTGCTGGTTGCCAATGTCTGGGAGGCCGTGCTGTTCCGTGGAATCGCGGGCCTGGGGTACGGCATCGTCTACGCGGCCGCCCAGGTCTATATCGTGGAGCATTCGGACAAGACCCGCCGCACGACCGGCTTCTCGCTTTTCTTCATCGCGGTGGTGGGGGCGGATATCGTGGGGCCGGCCATCGGCGGTATCCTGGCCGACCGGCTGGGCATGGACGCGGCCTTCCTGATGGCGACGACAGCACTGGCGCTGTCCTTCCTGACCACCTTCGGCATTCTGCCGTCCGAGAAACCGCTGCCCAAGCCGCCGCGCCCGGCCTTCAGGGAGCGTTTCGTGCCCACGATGGCGGTGCTGCGCAACCGTCGCTACATGGCGCTGATCTTCGGCATGGCGGTACCGGCGAAGCTGCTGCTGAATGGCGGGCTTTTCCTCTGCCTGCCGCTGGCCGTGGCCTCTGCCGGTGGTGGCGCCGCCGCCGCGGGCCAGCTGTTCATGATCTACGGGCTGGTGGTGCTGCTCAGCGCCTCCTGGATCGCGCGGGCGATCGACAAGTGGCAGCTGGTGGCCCCCGTGGTCTGCATCGGTACGATCCTGTCGGCGCTATCGCTTGCCTTGCCGGAGCTGCTGGATGCCAGCTGGGCACTCATCCTCTGCGTGGCGCTCTTTGCCGCCGGGCAGGCCATGTCGGTGCCCTCGCAGATGTCCTTCCTGCTGCATCTCACGCCCCGTGAACAAGAGCGCTTCGGCGCCGCCACCGTCATCGGGCAGTATCGTTTCATGGAGCGGCTCGGCTCCCTCGCCGGGCCGCTGATCGGTGCCGCGCTCCTTGTCATCGTGTCGCCTACCCAGGCCCTGCTCATCCTCGGCCTTGCGGCCATGATGCTGGCCGGGGTGGCGAGCACCTATTTCCTGATCGTCGGCGAACGCGACGAAGAAGAGGCCATAGATGAATTGCTTGTCCGCCCGTAAGACCTTTCTGCGTTCCTGCACTGCCCTGCTGCTGGGGGCCGCGTCCCTGGTGGTGCAGGCGCCGGCTCAGGCACAGGAGGCGAAATCCATCTTCATGGTTCTCTGGCGTGGGGAAACGGAGGTGGAGCAGGGCTTTCGCGGCTACTTCGAAGAGCAGGGCCTGCCGGTGACCTACCAGACCGTCTCTGTCGAGAGGGACGTGTCGAACATCCCCGAGATCTTGGAGCAGATCGAGGCCGCAGATCCAGACCTGGTCTATACCTGGGGCACGCCTGTCACGCTGGCCATCGCCGGGCAGGATCCAAACCGGGCAGGCGGCGTGGAGTATCCCGCGCAGATCACCGACCGGCCCATCGTCTTTGCCATGGTGTCCCAGCCCGTCGACTCCGGCATCGTGGACGACACCCAGCTGAGCGCCCGCAACGTGACCGGCGTCAGCCATGTCGTTCCCATGGAAACGCAGGTTCAGGCGATGCAGGCCTATATGCCCGTCGACCGGATTGCGACTATCTACACGGATACAGAGCCGAACTCGATCCAGGCGGTGCAGGCGCTGAAATCCGTGGGCGAGGCTTACGGGCTGCGAGTGGATGCCTATACCGTGCCTCTGGATGCGCAGGGCCAGCCCGATCCGTCCTCCATCCCCGACCTGGTGGCAGAGGCCGCGGCGGCCGGCCCCCAGTTCCTGTACCTGGGCCCGGATTCCTTCCTTGGGGAATACGCCAGCGAGATTGCGGATGCTGCCAATGAGCTTGGCCTTGCAACCTTTGCCTCTACCGAACGGTCGCTTGCCTCTTCGGATGCGCTCTATGGTCTGGTCGCGCCCTATTACGACGTGGGCCGCTTCGCCGCGCAAAAGGCCGAAGCCATCCTGTTCGAGGGGGCTGATCCCGGCACGATCCCGGCGGAAACGCTGCCCAGCTTTTCCTATCGCGTCAGGCTGGACGTGGCGCAGCGGCTGGGCATCCTGCCCGCGCTTTCGCTGATGGATTACGCGGAAATCGTTGAGGGAACGCAGTAGATGTCACTTGAAGACGCCCTGCGTCAGCGTCTTAGCGCGACTTCCCTTCCCGAAGGCGGCCAGGTGACCCTGGCCGGTCCGGCGGAGTTCACCACGCTGGCTAACATCAACGCCGAAGCGGTCGCCTACACTGGCGAGGACATCTACGGCCGGCAGGATGAGAGCTTCTTCGCCAGGATCCATGACGACGGCGCCGCGATCCTGTTGATCCATGAAAAGGGGCAGGCGGTGGGCTATTCCGTCGTCGGGCCTGCGGCCCGGATGACCGGGCTGTTCGCCGCGGAGACCGACAAGGGCCTGCTTTTCGGCACGGCTATGCGCGCTCAGGCGCGGGGAAGGGGCTGGCAGAGGTGCCTGATCCGCCTGCGCAGTGCGGCGCTTTTTGATGCGGGCTTCAAGGCGGCGAAGGCCTTTGTCTCTCCCTGGAACCATGTCTCTCTTGGCAACCTGCTTGAGGAAGGCATGGCCGTGGTCAGCCACGATTTCAGTTACTACGGGCAGCACCGCTTCATTGTGGAAATGCCCGTCAACGGCTGGCCAGATAGCGCGCCTGGGGGCCAGAGCCTGACCTTGCCGCCCCAGGGTGCGATCGATGCGCATTGCGCGCTGCTGTCGCAGGGGTGGTCGGGACGGCAGGTGGATCGCATCTCTGCCACCCTGAGCTACTGCAGGTCCGCCACATGCTGAAAACGGCGTCTCTTCGCGGTCGTATCGCCCTGATCACCGCCATTGCCTTGCTGATCGTGACGGCGATCATGCTGCTTTACGCGGAAGGCCGGGCGAAGCTTCTGCGCGAACGCTTCGCTGCCGACCAGCTGGCCAGCAACGCAGAGCTTCTGACCACCGTGATCGACCTGGACGCGGCGCTTCTGCAGCGGATCGCGTCGGACCTTGCGCGTCAGCCCTCTGTCGATGCCTTGCTGGCCACCAGCGAAGAGGCCGCGATTGCGGAGATCCGTGACCTGGTGGCCGTGGCCGTGGATGCCACCGGGGCCCAGCTTGCCGTGACGGTGCTGGATCAGCGTGGCACGGTTGTCGCGCGTCTTGGCACGGCCCTGATCGGGGAAGAGATGGAGAGTGACCGCGCCGCGAACGGGCTGAACATGACCCTGGAGGGCGACGTGCGCCTTGTCGCGGTGGAACCTGTCCGGCAGGGGACGCGGGTGACTGGACGGATCATCGCCTCGCTCGATCTGCTAGATCGGACCGGGCGCTTCCTGAGCGGGGCAGAGGCGATCGGCATCAGCTCTCCCGGCGGGGTGCTTAGCATGAACCGCGCCGCCCCGGACCGACTGCGCGTGCTTTCGGAGAACTGCTGTACCGGAACCGCCACCAGCCTGTCCTTCCGGGACGATGGCGCGCGCTACGTGGCCGCCTTCATTCCCCTGCGCGACAACAGCGGGGCCTTGCTGGCCGATTTCGTCAGCCTGCGGGACGTGACCGCCTCAAGCCAGCGCCACTTCACCTACGGGACCGTCGCGGCTGTCATGCTGCTGCTGGCCATCCTGCTGACGCTGGGAACGCTGATGCGGGTGTTGCGGGTCTCCTTCCGCCCTCTGGGCGCCGTGGTAAAGCTGCTCCAGCAGATGGAAAGCGGCTCCACCACGCTGACGATGAAGCCCATGCAGACCTCGGAAGAGATCCAGGCGCTGATCGACACGGTGGAGCGCGTGCGGGCCGGGCAAGAGGCACGGGACCGGCTGGTAAAGCTGGACAGCCAGCTGGCCGCCGCGCGCAACGTGCAGCAGTCGCTTGTCCCGTCGGAGTTCGACCTGACCCCGAAACTGTCGCTTTTCGGAGCGATGCAGCCGGCGGAAGAGGTTGGCGGCGATTTCTTCGACCTTTTCGAAATGCAGGATGGCCGTATCGCGCTGCTGATCGCGGATGTCTCCGGCAAGGGGATCGGGCCTGCGCTCTTCGCGGCGCGCGCCTCCATGGTGCTCAGGGCCAATGCCAGCAAGTTCGATGACCTGTCCCGCATTGTTTCCGAAACCAACGATCAACTGTGCGAGCACAATACCGAAGACCTGTTCATCACGATGTTCTTCGCCGTGATCGACCCGGAAACGGGGCAGGGCGAATGCGTGAACTGCGGCCACTGCCAGCCCTTCCTGATCCGCCCGGACAAAACGGCAGAGCATTTCACGCCCCCCAACAACATCGTGCTGGGCGCCTTTGAGGGCTTCCCGTTTGAGCCCGCGAAGATCGCCATCGCGCCCGAGGATACCCTGCTGGTCTACAGCGACGGTTTCGACGAGGCCCAGACGGACAGCGGCGAACTGCTGGGGGACGAGCGTGCACGCCAGATGTCGGCGGCTTACGGGCAGACCGCACCGCAGGAACTGGTCGAGGGGCTGCAACGGGATATCGCGGCCTTCTCTGATGGCGCGCCGCAGGCGGATGACATTACCCTGCTGGCCGTGCGCCGGCGGATCGGGTGAGGGGCCGAAATCCCACGCCATAAATCCAATCTTAACCAGATTGTCCTGAGAGTGTTGGCAGACCTCGACAGGATCGGACCATGCAAAGTGTCATAGAATTTCCATCGCCCGGTCGCCGCCCACAACGGGACACGGCAAGGCGGTCTGCCGGGCAGGGGCAGGTCATCGCGATGGCCCACGTGGATCTGGAGATGGTGCAGCAGATGGTCCGCTGCCTGCGTGAGACGGGCGATGACCGCAGCCTCGATCCCTTCAATCGTGCGCGGCCCTGGGAAAGGGGCGGTGGCCCTGTCCGCCGTGCCCTGCGGCTGAAACTGACCCCGGGGGATTGAGTGGCTCTTTCCATGCGTGCATACTCGAATGACGTTCCGGCAGCCTGCGGCCTTGCCGTTTCCATACACGTCTTGCCTGACCGGAGGGGGCCTTGGCAGAGAGAGCGTCACGCGAGACCCAGTCATTCCCGGATGATGTCATGATCGTCGACGAGGATTATTCCTTGCAGGCCTGCCTGCCTGCGGATCCCTGGTTCTGGATCCGCCTGGACAAGCCCTGCGGGCCTGAGTTGCGCGTGACGGACCTAGTGACGGGGCAGATGTCCTTGCTTGAAACCGGGCTTGCGCTGCGCAAGCTGATGGAAAAAGCCGAACGCCCGGCCACTATCCTTGTGACGGACGTGCATCCTGCTTGGATCGCGGGCAGCCCCGCTTCGCTGATGGAGCTGGAGCGGCGCCTGGCCGATGCGCGTGACATCCTGTCCGTGGCGCTTGGTCTCCCCGCTGAGGATCTGAAGATGGAGCTGCGCCGGAAACGTGGCCGGTTCCAACTGCGCGCGACGGTTCCCGATCAACACAAGCTGCATTGAGCGGGGGGCGGATCAATCTTCGCGCCGCCCCTTGAGCTCCGTCCACAGGAAAAGCCCATAGCCCGCAAGGGTCAGCAGAGCGAGGCCATACCAGGTCAGCGCATAGCTGAGGTGGGCGTTCCTGAAGGTGATGACGGTCTGGCCGCCCAGGGGCCAGGCTTGCGGATCGGTCAGCTCTTCATCGACGAAGTAGGGGGCCGCTGGCGAGAGTCCCAGCGTCTTCGTGATCGAGCCGATGTCGCGGCGGTACCAGGTCCGGGTTTCCGGGCTGTTGTCGCGGGAAAAGAGCCAGCCTTCGTCTTCTGAAATGCGAAGCAGGCCGGTGATCTGCTGGGGACCTTCCAGCGCTGGACGGCTCGTGGGATCTTTCAGTGCTTCGGGCACCAGGCCCCGGTTCACCATGACGATCGTGCCATCGTCCCGCAGCAGCGGCGTCAGCACCCAGTAAGAGGGGCCAAGGTCGGAGGGCGTGTAGATCTGCACCTCTTGCGCGTTCAGGAAACGGCCCGACAGGGTCACGTGGCGGTACTCGTCACCTTCGCGCGTGATCCCAGGCCAGGCTGCGGGGCCGGGGGCAGGGACGGCGGGGGCCCCGACCCGTGCATCGACCCTTTCGATCAGGTCGGTCTTCCATTGCAGCCTGTGGACCTGCCAGGTGCCCAGGCTGAGAAACCCGGCAAGCAAGGCGATGCCAAGGATAGTGACGATGATCAGGCGGGGCCAGCGGAGCGAAGCATTCATGTCTGCCTCCTGGTAGGACGGCTGCGTGAACCGCAGCCTGAAAAAGGAAAAGGGGCCGGCAGGACCGGCCCCCTTCAACTGTGTAAAGGATCAGCTGTGGCTGCCAGGCTCCACCGAGAGCTGCGGCGCATCTGGCATCTGCATCATCTCGCCGTCGTGGGGCATCGGCATCATGTTCTCGTTCATGTTGTGCATGACCCAGAGAGAACCGGCCAGGACGATCACGAGGATCACCACCGAAAGCCCGGTCGCCGCCAGGGTCCAGCCGCCTTCCGCTGTGCCGTTGACATGCAGGAAGAAGACCAGGTGCACGATGATCTGAACCGCTGCCAGGCCCATGATGATCCCGATCAGCGTGTTCCTGGGCAGGTCGACATCGGCCATGACCAGGTAGAAGGGAATGATGGTCAGAAGGGCCGCCAGGGCGAAACCGATCATCAGCCGGCCCATGGTGCCGTGGGAATGTGTTGCGTCGCTCATCAGACCAGCTCCACGAGATATACGAAGGAAAAGACCCCGATCCAGATCAGGTCGAGGAAGTGCCAGAACATGCTGAGCGTCGACAGACGGCGCATGTTTTCCGTGCTCAGTCCGCGCTGGCGCAGTTGGACTGTCAGCGTGACCAGCCAGATGATGCCCGCCGTGACGTGCAGCCCGTGCGTGCCCACCAGCGTAAAGAAGGCCGACAGGAAGGCAGAGCGGTCCGGACCCGCGCCAAGGTGGATCAGGTGGCGGAACTCGTAGACCTCCATGCAGATGAAGGCGACCCCGAAGAGCCCGGTGATGACCAGCCAGGCCGTCGTGGCGTCCAGCTTGCCTTTCTCTGCCTGCAGCATGGCCAGTCCGAAAGTCACGGAAGAGATCAGCAGCAGCGCCGTCTCGACCGCGATGAAGGCCGGATCATAAAGGTCGAGCGGCCCCGGCCCCCCCGCGTAGCCTCCGCCGAGAACGGCGAAGGTTGCGAAGAGGCAGCCGAAGATGATGCAGTCGCTCATCAGGTAGATCCAGAAGCCGATCGGCGTCGGGCTTTCGTGGTGGTGGGCATGGTCGTGCCCGCCGGTGGCCGCATGGGCGGCCGGGTGGTTCACATCTACGGAACTCATGCCATGGCTCCCTTGTTTTCGGTGATCGCGACTTCCGATTCAGGGATGTAGTAATCGCGGTCGTAGTTGAAGGTATGGGCGATGGCGGTGGCGATGATCCCCAGGAAGCTGACGATGGCCAGCCACCAGATGTACCAGACCATGGCGAAGCCAAAGACCAGGGCCGCGCCGGAAAGAACCACGCCCATGGCGGTGCTTCTTGGCATGTGGATCGGGGCGTATTTGCCCGACCAGCGGAAGCCGGCCTCTTTCATGCGCCACCATTCGTCACGGCCCACCACGTTCAGCTCCTCCGGGAAGTTATACGGGGCGACGGGCGATTGGGTGGACCATTCAAGGGTGCGCCCATGCCAGGGATCGCCGTCCACGGCCAGTTTCTTGCGGTCGCGGATGGAGACGGCGAACATCACGAAGGTGCAGATGATGCCCAGCAGGATCAGCACGGCGCCGAAGGCCGCGACGATGAAGTAGATCTGCCAGCCCAGGTCCATGTAGCTGTTCAGGCGACGGGTGACCCCCATCAGACCAAGCGCGTAGAGCGGCATGAAGGCCAGGAAGAAGCCCACGAACCAGAACCAGAAGCTGCGCCGCCCCCAGGTGTCGTTCAGCCGGAACCCGAAGGCTTTCGGGAACCAGTAGCTCACGCCCGCCATGATCCCGAAGAGCACCCCGCCGATGATCACGTTGTGGAAGTGCGCGACAAGGAACAGCGTGTTGTGCAGCTGGAAGTCGACCGGCGGCACGGCCAGCAGGACGCCCGTCATGCCCCCGATGGTGAAGACGGTGATGAACCCGAGGGTCCAGAGCATCGGCGTCTCCATACGGACGCGGCCCTTGTAGAAGGTGAAGAGCCAGTTGAAGACCTTCACCCCCGTCGGCACGGCGATGATCATCGTGGTGATGCCGAAGAAGGCGTTCACGTCTGCGCCAGAGCCCATGGTGAAGAAGTGGTGTAGCCAGACCACGAAGGACAGGACCATGATGCAGGCGGTGGCCCAGACCATCGTCTTGTAGCCGAAGAGCGGCTTGCCAGAGAAGGTCGCGACGATCTCTGAGAAGATGCCGAAGCAGGGCAGGATCAGGATGTAGACCTCCGGGTGGCCCCAAATCCAGATCAGGTTCACGTACATCATGGCGTTGCCGCCGAAGTCGTTGGTGAAGAAGTGCATGCCCAGGTAGCGATCGAGCGTCAGCAGGGTCAGCGTGGCGGTCAGCACCGGGAAAGCGGCGACGATCAGCACGTTGGTGCAGAGCGTGGTCCAGGTGAAGATCGGCATTTTCATCAGCGTCATGCCCGGTGCGCGCATCTTGAAGATGGTGGCCAGCATGTTGATCCCCGAAAGGGTGGTCCCGACCCCCGCGATCTGCAGTGACCACAGGTAGTAATCCATCCCCGGCCCGGTTGAATAGGCAGACCCGGACAGCGGCGGGAAGGCCAGCCAGCCGGTGCGTGCGAATTCCCCGATGAAAAGCGAGACGTTCATCAGCAGCGCGCCAGAGACCGTCATCCAGAACGAGAAGTTGTTCAGGAAGGGGAAGGCCACGTCGCGCGCGCCGATCTGTAGTGGCATCACGAAGTTCATGAAGCCGGTGATGAAGGCCATGCCGACGAAGAAGATCATGATCACGCCATGGGCGGTGAAGACCTGATCGAAGTGGTGCGGCGGCAGGTAGCCCTCGGCCCCGCCGGCGGCCAGGGCCTGCTGGGCGCGCATCATCAGCGCGTCAGTGAAGCCGCGCACCAGCATGATGAAGCCCAGCACCATGTACATGACGCCGATTTTCTTGTGATCGACGGTGGTGACCCAGTTCTTCCAGAAGGGCACCCAGAGCCTGAAGTAGGTCATCAGTGCGATCAGCAGAAGGCCGCCAAGGGCGACGCCGGCGAAGGTGCCGACAAGGATCGGTTCGTGATAGGGGATCCAGCCAAGGTTCAGACGCCCGAAGAGGGGCGAGAATGTGTCGGCTGGCTGCAGGTGTTCAGTCGCCATGTTATGCGTTCTCCTGCTTCACGTTGGTGCCGCAAAGCTGATCGGGATCGTTCCAGGGGTATTGCGACAGCTGATCGTGGTGGGGGGCGTATTCCGCGCCGCGCTTGGGCGGCAGCAGGTTCCCGAAACCATCGATCCGGCGCAGGTTGTCGTATTCGTAGGCCGGCGCATTGGGCAGGCCGGCAATCCCGCCGCCCCCCTGTTCGTCCTGCATCATCATGTGATGCATGCAGACCTTGCCGTCCTCGACACAGAGGCCGACGATGCGGTCGAACAATCCGTCGCTCACGTTGCCGAAAAGCTCGACCGGCGCGTCGATGGTGGGTTTCTCAAGCTCAAGGTAGGCTTGGCGGCTCAGCGCCTTGCCGGCCTTGCGCGCATTTGCGACCCAGGCTTCAAAGCCGTCTTCATCCAGCGCGTTGGTGTCAAAGGTCATCTGGCTGAACCCGGGGCCCGAGTAATGGGCGGAGCGGCCCGCGAAGGTCCCCTGGTTGTCGGCGATGAGATGCAGCTTGGTCTCCATTCCGGCCATGGAATAGACCATGCCGCTGAGGGCAGGGATCGACAGCGTGTTCATCACGGTGGAAGAGGTCAGGCTGATCTCGATCGGGCGACCGGCGGGAATGGCCAGTTCGTTCACGGCTGCGACACCTTCATCGGGGTAGATGAACAGCCACTTCCAATCGAGCGAAACGGCCTGAACGCGCAGCGGTTCGCCCTCCACGTGGTCCAGGGGGCGATAGGGGTCCAGCCGGTGGGTATAGACCCAGGTGACGGAGCCAAGCACGAGGATGATCGCGATCGGTACGCCCCAGACCAGCAGTTCCAGCTTGGTGGAATGGCTGAATTCGGGATCGTAGTCCGATGTGTCATCCCGCCCGGCGCGGTACTTCCAGGGGAAGTAGACGCCCAGGAAGAGCACCGGGATGATGACGATCAGCATCAGCAGGGTGGATATGATCAGCAGGTTGCGTTCCTGCACCGCGACCCATCCCTGTGGCGCGAGTATGTCGTACTTGCATCCGGCCAGCGCCAAAAGGCTGGCCGTAAGCAAGGGGAGCTTGAGGATTTTGAGCAATTTGAGCCTCTTGTTTTTATCCGGCCCGACCTGGGGGAGCAGGGGCGGCCCAGGGCTGAAACAGACCAGGGGCGCGACACGAAGGCCGAAATTCGAAATGGCGCCCTGCGACTAGGCGCGCCTTCCGAGAGAGGCGAGGCGTCAATCCGACGCGGGGCACGCCATCGCGCAGTTTGCGGCGACGTGCCGATAAGGCTCTGATTAGACTTCACGATCTTGAGAGGCGGCGGGGGATCGGAAGTCCGTAGTCGGGTCGCCATGCCGCGATGCAGCGCAAGGTATTTGAAAAGACAGTGAAATTCTCAGACGAATCAAGGACCGTCAGGGGCGCGTCAGAAAGCCGGCTTCTCTCTTTGCGGGAAGCGGGTTTTCTGGCTTCTTCCTAAAGGGCGTCACAGCTTTCCAGCAGCCATGCCGGGACCCGAAAGGAGGTATGCGCGGAATACATGACTTTTCATGAGCACTGCAATGCTATGGGGAGAAGGCGGGGGTGGGCGCATCCGCTATGGTTGCGCCGCGGTTGGCGGTGCGGGAACCGGTGGACCCGATTCCCGCATCTCCTTCAGGTGGCCTTGGACCCGTAGAGCCGGTTCCATCGCAGAGAGGACCAGAGCGAAACGCCGATCAGCGTGGCGCCCCCCAATCCGGTGATGACCTCCGGGATCTCTACCAGCGTCTGGACATACATGATGACCGAGAGCGCGATGATCGCGTAGAAGGCGCCGTGCTCCAGGAAACGGTACTGGGTCAGGGTGCCCCTTTCGACCAGCATGATGGTCAGGGACCGCACGTACATCGCCCCGATGCCCAGCCCGATGGCGATGACAAAGAGGTTCTTGGACAGGGCAAAGGCCCCGATGACACCATCGAAGGAAAAGCTGGCATCCAGGACCTCAAGGTAAAGGAAGGCGCCCAGCCCGCCCTTCGCCGCGGTGCTCAGCGCCTGGTCGGTGCTGTCCAGCGCCTGGCCGATGACCTCCACCAGGATGAAGGTCGCAAGGCCCCAAAGCGCGGCCCCCAGGAAGACCGTGCGCGCGGCTCCGTCCTGGAACTGGGCAAAGCAGAGGATCATCAGCAGGACGACCGCCACCTCGATGGAACGGATCGAGGCCACCCGCGCCAGGCGCCATTCCAGCCAAGGCAGCCAGTGCACTTCCTTCTCATGATCGAAGAAGAACTTCAGTCCGACCATCATCAGGAAGGTGGCACCGAAGGCGGCAATCGGCAGGTGGGCGTCATGCATGATATGGGCATAGGCGTCCGGGTCGGAGGCCGCGAGGAAGAGCGCTTCCACCGGGCCGATCTTGGCCGCGATGACGACGATCAGAAGCGGAAAGATGATCCGCATTCCGAAGACGGCGATGAGGATCCCCCAGGTCAGGAACCGGCGCTGCCAGACCGGGGACATGGTTTTCAGCTTGTTGGCGTTCACGATGGCGTTGTCGAAGGACAGGCTGATCTCAAGCACGGCGAGTACTGAGCAGATCATCAATGTGGTGAGCATCCCGGAGAGTGTTCCGGTGAATTCCCAGCCCAGCCAGGCGCCAAGGGCTAGGCCAAGGAAGGTGACGATGAACGACCAGCGGAAATAGCGCATGAGGCCGTGTTTGCAGTCAGGCTGCGAGACGTCCTTGCGAGACGAAGATGTATCCATACGGGATTGGTCCAGGCGGCTGGATCAGGTCGCAGCTCCGACATCACGGAAGCGCCGCCACTTCCGCCAGAGGGGCCCGGTCGCTGCACGGATTTCTGCATCCGATAGCGTCACTCTATGTGAGAAGCTCTGCCGGGTAAAGCTGTGTGAGAGCGGCCCTGGCCCTCACTTGTTGCAGTTCCGCGGCGGCGGGCCTAACCGTTGGACATTGTCCGACAGGCTTTCCGGGCCGATCATTTTCAGGAGAATTTCAGATGTCCCTGCCTTTGACCCGCATTTCCAGCGACGCGCTTTCCGTCTCCATTTCCCCGCTCGGGGCAGAGCTGCAGAGCATCACCACCGCCGGCGGGCAGGAGCTTCTTTGGCATGGCGATGCCGCTTTCTGGTCCGGTCGGGCCCCGGTGCTTTTCCCCATCGTGGGGCGCGCTCCGCAGGACCGGATAGCGGTCAATGGCGTCGAGGCAGAGATGAAGCAGCATGGGTTCGCCCGGCGCAGCCTTTTCGCGCTGGAGTACAGCACCGACAGCCGCGCGCGCTTTGTCCTTGAGGACAGTGAGGACACCCGCGCCGTCTACCCCT
Source organism: Pseudooceanicola sp. HF7 (assembly GCF_011806405.1). Taxonomy (GTDB): domain Bacteria; phylum Pseudomonadota; class Alphaproteobacteria; order Rhodobacterales; family Rhodobacteraceae; genus Pseudooceanicola. The sequence continues at coordinate 52,992 of NZ_JAATOW010000002.1, forward strand.
TTCGCTTCCGCCTGGCCCTGACCTACGAGGTCGATGGCGCCTCTCTTTCCGTGACGGCCGAGGTCACGAACCTGGATGATAGCGAGATGCCCTTTGGCCTTGGCTTCCATCCCGCCTTTGCCTGGCCGCTGCCGGGCGGCCAGGGCGCGCCGCATTTGGTCACCCTGCAGAACGGGGCAGAACCGGCGCTTGCACGGCTTAGGGATGGCTACCTGACGGAAGATCGCTATCCCTCTCCCTTCAGGGGCGGGGAGCTGACGGTGGAGCCTGCTCTATTTGACGAAGATGCGATGATCTTTCCGGAAGGGGCCGGGACGGAGCTGCTGTATAGCGCCCCTGGGACGGATGCCCCGGCCTTGCACTTCCGATTCGAGAACACGCCAAACCTTGGGATCTGGACGAAGCCGGGGGCTCCATTCCTGTGTATCGAGCCTTGGCACGGCATGGCTGCACGATTTTTAGGCGGACCGGAAATTTATGACCGTCCGGATTGCGTGACCCTGCTTCCAAGAGCCTCCGAGCGCTTTGCCTACAAGGTTAGCCTTCAGTAAGTTATGTTGACCCAGCGGTAAGTTCACTAAATGGTCGGTTTTCGCCCATCAATGGCCGCTGTGCGTATATTTTAGGTTTGCATGAAGGGCGTTTTCTTGGCCCCGCGTTGCCTCTGGCGACCTCGCTGGCCCTTAAAATTACGTCTAAATGCAAGATAGAAAACACGCTTTTGTCGGTTTCGCTCCCTCCCGGTTGTAAGGGTTTGCCCTATACTCTCCCTGAGTGGGCTGTGGAGAGTGTCAAATGTCGAGCGTGATTTCCTTCAATTCTGTAGCTTCTGGTGAAGTCGTCACAGAGCGTCACTTTGGTTCGAACTACCTTGCGAACCGTCAGGATCATGCCGAAACGATCGAAACCGACGGCGGGTTCGGTGACGCGGCCGATTGGCTTGGGATCACGAACTACCGCTATCCGGGCGGCACCCTGGCGGAGAAATACTTCGATATCACGGACAAGCGCCACTTCGAGGTCGGCGCGACCGATGCCATCGATGTCGCCAATTTCGCAGATCCAAATGAAACCACGACCTTCACGCGCCTTGGCACGTTCCTGGACTTCGCAGCGGCCAATGACGCCGAGGTGACGGTGGTCATCCCCACGATCCGCTTCTTCGAAGCCTTCCAGGAGAATACGGCCACGGCCATGGCCGAGGTGGAGCAGATGGTGAAGGACTTTGTCCACAACGCCATGACCTACCCCAACGGGGGCGTGATCTCCGGCTTTGAGCTGGGCAATGAGTTCGCCTCCTGGATCGCAGGTCACAACGGTGATCTTCTGAGCCACGCCAGCGACTTTTCCGCCATCACCCGGAACCTGGCGGTTTGGGTGCAGGAAGAGCTGGACACGATGGACCTGGTGGATGAGCCCGAGATCATCGCGCAGACGGCCTTTTTCCGGCAGGGCTACCGGGGCAACAACCAGCTGGTCAGGAACCTGCTGGATGACTCCCTCGATGAACAGTTCAGCCACCTGGAATCCGTCGAGGATTTTTACAATGCCATCGATGGGGTTTCGATCCACGCTTACCCGCATACGCCCTGGGAAGAGGAAACCTCTGACGGGGTGATCGATATCCTGGATGATATCGGACTGGTCGACGACTGGGTCATGTTCATGGACGAATGGGCCGCTGAGAACGGCGCCGAAAGCAAGGATCTCGAGGTCTACGCGACCGAGTGGAACATCAAGAGCGCCGCTTTCAAGGAAGGCGACGTCACGGGATCGCAGGCCGGTATCGGCACTGTGGCGGCCTTCCATAGGCTCGTGCGCGAAGGCGTGGATGAAATGCAGGTCTGGCCCGTCCTGCAGAACAAGCACTCCACCCTGGTCGACCAGGAGGAGGACGGCAGCCAGGCGGTGAGCTTCGGCGGCGCATCCTACGTGCTTCTGCGGGAGCTGGTCGAAGGCTACGAGGTGAACGAGGACCAGACCGCTTTCGATGTCGACGGCGACGGCACCGATGATGTCTTCATCTACAATTTCGTCATGGGCGACGGCAACGTGGTGACCTTTGCCTCTTCCGCTTATGATGTGACCGTCACGCTGGACTACAAGGCCTTCGGCCTGGACGCGGATCCGACAGAGGCCCATATCGGCACCTTCCGTGCCTTTGAAAAGGATGGCGAAACGCCGATCTTCCAGGTCGAGAAGACGCAGATCCTCTACGGCTCCAATACCTCCGTGACACTGGACATGGTCGCCTGGGAGATGACGGTCATCTCCGTGACCGAGGACATGAATGCCGTGACCCCTTCCGGCACGGGCGGATCGACCTTCACCTTCGCGACAGGGGACAGCTATTCCGACCGGCTGAACGCGGTGTTCAACAGCTATGTGGCCGATCACGCCAACATCATGGTCGGAGAGAACATCGGGACCGAGTTCCAGATCTATCCCACCTTCGCCTTCGATGCAGGCGGCGGGAACGACAAGGTCTATGGAACGGCCGGAAACGACACCGTGCTGGGCGGCGGCGGCTCTGATAACATGACGCTCGCCAGTGGCGATGACCTGATCTACGGTGAGGTGGGCAATGACGCGATCTTTGGCGGTGCCGGTCGTGACAGCATCTCTGGCGGCGTGGGGCAGGATTACCTGGCCGGCGGTGCGGATGATGACGTGATCTTCGGCGGGGATGACTCCGACACGATCCACGGCGACGATGGCCATGACACCCTGTACGGGGGCCTGGGCAATGATTCCATCTACGGCGATGCCGGAAACGACGAGATCTATGGCGGCCGGGGGGAAAACTACCTGGATGGCGGCAACGATGATGACACGATCACGGGCCATGACCTGAAGGACACGATCATTGGCGGCAACGGGTTTGACTCGCTCTATGGGGAAGCCGGCAACGACCTGATTTACGGGATGGAGAAAGCCGACAACCTCTATGGGGGGGCGGGCAATGACGAACTCTATGGCGGCCGGGGGCTGGACCGCATCTTTGGCGGCGAAGGGGATGACGTCGCCTATGGCGATGAGCATCGCGACGGGATCTCTGGCGGTGCAGGCAATGACCTGATCTATGGCGGCGATGACGATGACCGCCTGCTCGGAGATGAAGGCAACGACACCATCCATGGTGATGCCCATCGCGATCGGATCTTTGGCGGTGCGGACAATGACCTGATCTATGGCGGCGACGACAATGACTGGCTGATCGGAAATGAAGGCCACGACACAATCAATGGTGACGCGGGTGATGATACAATCAAAGGTCACTCAGGCTTTGATGTGATCAACGGTGGCGCCGGCAACGATTCAATGACCGGGGATTTCAACGCCGATACCTTCATCTTCACCGATGGTTTCGGAAAGGATGAGATTACCGATTTCGAAGCCACCAATGACTTTGAGCGGATCGACCTGTCCGGTGTCAGCTCGATCACCAGCTTTGCGGATCTTCAGAAGAACCACATGGCGCAGGTCGGCAACGATGTCCTGATCTGGGATGGAAACGGCAATGAGATCAACCTGTTGAACGTCGACATCAAGGACCTGGACAGCATTGATTTCATTCTGTGAGCGCGCTCTGGGTGTCGCTAAAGGCGAAACCCAGAGAGCCCGGCACAGCAGGTCTAACCAGGGCGGCGGGTAGCCCGGGCCACGTCGTGGTTCGGGCGTCAGCTTTGCAGGCTGACGTGGGCAGAGACGATGCGCCAGCCTTCGGGAAACTTCTTCCAGACCTGAGTTTGCGCTCCGCGCTTGCCCGCCCCGCCCCGCCGGTATTCGCAGGTGGCAACGCCGGTGTCTGGACCAAGGGCCGTGACGCGCACTTCAAACAGCGTCCGCGCGATATCCGTCACGTCCCGGCCCCGGCGAAAGGCCCGGATCCGGTCGTGCCCGTACAGCCCGCCGTCGGGGCCAAGGCGGACCGCACGCTGATCTTCCCAGAAAAAGGCGGATAGGGCGGAGACGTCGTTTTCCGAAAGCGCCTCTTCATAGGCGGCGAACTCGGCGCGGATCTCTGCCTCTACGCTGGCGCTGTCGAAATCACTCATCTCATCCCTCCTTGCCGGGCGTGTTCTGGCCGGGCTGATCCGGATAGGAACGCCATTCATGGGGGAAGTTCAACTCAAAGCAGGGCGGGGTAACGTGAAAATCGATACGCCGCGCGGGGCGGTCTGGGCGGGGGCTTCAAGTAAGCCCTGGGGCCCCAAGTGATTTCACCTTGAACCTAGGCGCGGCTCCGTCCAGCTTCGCAGGACAAGCGCGGGGGAGTGACATGAGCGAAGATGACCCTAGGGTGCGCATCCGGATCCTGTTCGGCCCGGAGCGCATGATGGGGCCGGGCAAGGCGGAGCTGCTGGAGCGGATCGCCCGCACGGGCTCCATCGCTGGGGCCGGGCGAGAGATGGGCATGAGCTACAAACGCGCCTGGCAGCTTGTCGAGGTCATGAACGCCATGTTCGCCGCCCCCCTAGTTCTGAGTTCACGGGGTGGCGCGAAGGGCGGCGGCGCCCAGGTGACAGAGACCGGACAGAAGGTGCTGAGCGCCTATCGCGGCTTGGAAGAGGCCGCCCGGCACGCCGGAGAGGCGCATGTCGCAGCGCTGCAGGACCTGCTGGCAGAGGCTGGCGATATTCCCGAAGGAAAATAGCGCTTGCCTTTCTGTGGGCGCGGCGCCGATATTTCCCATCAACCATATCGCCCGGAGATGCCATGAAAACCGCGACCCGTCTTGTCCTTCTGCTTGGTCTGACGCTGGGACCAAGGATTGCCCAGGCGGATGAACTTTTGGTTTACGCAGCGGCCAGCCTGAAAAACGCGATGGCAGAGGTGGCAGAGCGCTACGAGGCAGAGACGGGCAACAGCCTGACCGTTTCCTATGCCGGAAGCTCCGCCCTTGCGCGCCAGATCGAACAGGGCGCGCCGGCGGATATCTATATCTCTGCCAACCCGGGCTGGATGGACGTGCTTGAGGACAAGGGGCTGCTGGATCGGGGCAGCCGTATTGACCTTCTGGGCAATGCGCTGGTCCTTGTTGGGCAGGGTGCGCCGGTGGACATCACGCCGGCGCTTGACCTTGCCGGCCGGCTTGGTCCGGATGGGCATCTTGCCATGGCGCTGGTCAAGGCCGTGCCGGCGGGGATCTACGGCAAGGCCGCGCTGGAAAGCCTTGGGCTGTGGGACCAGGTCGCAGGCCAGGTGGCGCAGGCCGATAATGTGCGCGCGGCGCTGGCGCTGGTCACTGCCGGGGCGGCGCCGATGGGGGTGGTCTATGCCACCGATGCCGTGGCGGCCGAGCGGGTGGAGGTGCTGGGCACCTTCCCCGAAGACAGCCATCCGCCGATCATCTATCCCGCCGCCAGCCTGACCGGCAGTGACAGCGCGCTGAAGGACGGCTTCCTGGCTTACCTGAAGGGGCCGGCGGCCTCTGCCGCCTTCCGCGACCAGGGCTTTACCGTGCTGGCAGAGCAGTAGGATGCTGGGGCCGGAGGAATGGCAGGCCGTTGCGCTGTCTCTCAAGGTGGCGGTCTGGGCGACGCTGGTCAGCCTGCCCTTCGGGGTGCTGACCGCCTATGCGCTGGCCCGCTGGAGTTTTCCGGGGCGCCAGCTGTTGAACGGGCTGGTGCATCTGCCCCTTGTGCTGCCGCCGGTGGTGACCGGCTACCTGCTGTTGCTGACCATGGGACCCGAGGGGCCGATCGGCGGGCCGCTGAGACAGATCGGCGTGGTCTTCGCCTTTCGCTGGACCGGCGCGGCGCTGGCGGCGGGGATCATGGGATTCCCCTTGATGGTCAGGGCGATACGCCTGTCGATCGAGGCCGTCGACCCCCGCCTGGAACAGGCCGGCGCGACCCTGGGGGCGGGGCGTCTTTGGGTGCTGCTGACCGTGACGCTGCCGCTGGCGCTGCCCGGCATCGTCGCTGGCGCCATCCTGGCCTTTGCCAAGGCGATGGGAGAGTTCGGCGCCACGATCACCTTCGTCTCCAACATCCCCGGGCGCACGCAGACGCTGCCTTCGGCCATCTATGCCTTCCTGCAGGTGCCGGGGGGCGAAAGCGCGGCGGCGCGGCTTGTCGCGATCTCCATCGTCATCGCCATGGGGGCCTTGCTGCTGTCTGAGGTCCTGGGCCGGCGCATCGCTAGGAGGGTGGCGGGCGCATGAGCCTTTCGGTCGATATCAGCCACGATTTCGGGGCCTTCCGCCTTGAGGCGGCCTTTGAAGCCCCGCCCGGCGTCACGGTGCTGTTTGGCCGCTCCGGCTCCGGCAAGACCAGCGTGATCAATGCGGTGGCCGGGCTGTTGCCCGTGGACCGGGGGCGCGTGGCGCTTGGGGAGCGGGTGCTGATGGACAGCGCGGCGGGCGTCGCGCTGCCGGGGCATCGGCGCAGGCTGGGCTATATCTTCCAGGAGGGGCGGCTGTTTCCGCATCTCTCCGTCCGCCAGAACCTGGACTATGGCCGCTGGTTTGCCCGCCGGCGTGGCGGCGCGGTCGAAGTGGCGCGGGTGATCGAGATGCTGGGTATCGGCCCGCTGCTGGAACGCCGCCCGGCCGCGCTTTCGGGCGGGGAAAAGCAGCGTGTCGCCATCGGCCGGGCGCTTCTGTCCGCGCCTGAGCTGATCCTGGCGGATGAGCCGCTTGCCGCCTTGGACGAGGCGCGCAAAGCCGAAATCCTGCCGTGTTTCGAGAGGTTGCGGGACGAAGCGCAGGTGCCCATCCTTTACGTCAGCCATTCCGTGCAGGAGGTCGCGCGCCTGGCCACCACGGTGATCGCCATGGAGGACGGGCGCGTCACCCGCGCCGGGCCCGCGGCCGAGGTCTTTGCCGATCCGGCCTTCACCCCCACCGGCGTGCGCGACGCGGGCGCGCTGATCGAGGGGCGCATCCTTGCCCATCACGAGGACGGCCTGACAGAGATCGCGGCCGGAAGTGCCCGTTTCCATCTGCCCCGCACCTCTGGCGCGCCGGGGCAGGCAGTGCGGCTGCGGATCGCCGCGCAGGACGTGATGCTGGCCACGGAGGCTCCGCGTGGGCTGTCGGCGCTGAACATCCTGCCGGGCAGGATCACTTCCATCCACCTCGGGACCGGGCCGGGGGTGCTGGTGTCGCTTGAGACCCCCGCCGGAGCGATGCTGGCGCGGATCACCCGGCGTTCTCTCAAGGCGATGGATCTGCGGGAGGGGGCGAGCTGTCACCTGGTGGTGAAAAGCGTGGCCTTCGCGCCGCAGGACGCGGGGCGTTGATCTGCAAGCCCCCGGAATGGGTGGGGTTTCTGCGATGTCATGCCGGTGTCGGGCCTCACGCCGGCATGGTGGAAAGGGCCCCCGGCGCTGTGCCGGAGGCCCTTGGGATCATTCGTTCCAGGCCTTGTCGGTGCCGTTGAATTCCACCCGCGTGGGCAGGCCGATCCGGTCGAGGATCGTGAAGAAGGGCTTGGGATCAAGCTCTTCCACGTTCTTCATGGTCTGCGCATCCCATTCGCCGGAGGCAACGAGCAGGGCCGCGGCCACGGGCGGGACGCCTGCGGTGTAGGAAATGCCTTGGGATCCGACCTCTTCATAGGCTTCCTTGTGATCGGCGACGTTGTAGACGAAGACCTCGACCTCTTCGCCGTCCTTCACGCCTTTCACCAGGTCCCCGATGCAGGTCTTGCCGGTGTAGCCGGGCGCAAGCGAGGCGGGATCGGGCAGCACGGCCTTGACGACCTTCAGCGGCACCACTTCCAGCCCTTCGGCGGTCTTCACCGGCTGTTCAGAGAGAAGTCCCAGTGATTTCAAGACGGTAAAGACGTTGATGTAGTGTTCACCAAAGCCCATCCAGAAGCGCACGTCGGCCTTGGGATAGTTAGCCGCCAGGCTATGTACTTCGTCGTGACCGGATTGATAGGCGCGCTGCGTGCCAACGACGGGAAGCTCCCAGTCCTTGCCAGAGGCGAACATCGTGGTTTCCTTCCACTGCTGGTCTTCCCAGTAGTAGACCACGCCGGTGAATTCGCGGAAGTTGATCTCCGGATCGAAGTTGGTGGCGAAGTACTTGCCGTGGCTGCCGGCGTTGATGTCGACGATGTCGATCGATTTGACCTCGTCCATGTATTCGTCGATGGCGAACCGCGCGAAGGCATTGACGACGCCCGGATCGAAGCCGGCGCCCAGGATGGCCGTGACACCCTTTTCGGCACAGAGATCGCGTTTCTTCCACTCGTAGTTGGCGTACCAGGGCGGGGTTTCGCAGATCTTGTCCGGCTCTTCGTGGATCGCCGTGTCGATATAGGCCGCGCCCGTCTCGATACAGGCATCTAGCACATACATGTTGATGAATGCTGAACCGACGTTGATGACGATCTCTGCGCCGGTCTCGCGGATCAGCGCGACGGTCGCGGCGGTATCCTTGGCATCCAGTTCATGGGCCAGGAACGTGCCGTCGACCTTCATCGCGCCCTTTGCATGGACGCTCTCGATGATCGCGTCACACTTGGACTTGGTGCGGCTCGCGATATGAAGATCGCCAAGAATATCGTTGTTCTGCGCGCATTTATGCGCCACGACCTGGGCGACGCCACCGGCGCCGATGATGAGGACGGTACGTTTCATCTTCTCGGGTTTCCCCCTTATTGCCAGAAAGTTCTACGACAGGGCCGATGCGAAATCGGCATAGTCGAAATCACGGACAAGACGCTCTGTCCCGTCCATTTCGCGGATGGCGATGGCCGGCATCTTGACGCCGTTGAACCAGTTCTTCTTCACCATCGTATAGCCTGCGGCGTCCTGGATCGAGAGCCGGTCGCCGGGTTTCAGGGCCTCGGGGAAGCGGAATTCCCCGAAAATGTCGCCTGCAAGGCAGGATTTTCCGCAGATCATCCAGTCCTGGTCGCCGCTTTCCTCCATCTTCGCGCTTTCGCGGTAGATCAGCAGATCCAGCATGTGCGCCTCGATCGAGCTGTCGACGATGGCCAGGTTCTTGCCGTTGAAAAGCGTATCCAGAACAGAGACTTCCAGCGTGGTGGAGCCGGTGATCGCGGCTTCGCCCGGTTCCAGGTAGACCTGCACGCCGTTGTCATCCGCAAAGCGGCGCAGGCGTTCGGCCAGGCGGTGCAGCGGGTAGCCTTCGCCGGTGAAGTGAATGCCGCCCCCAAGAGAGATCCAGTCCATGCGGCGGATCAGGTGGCCGAAGCGTTGCTCGATCACGCCCAGCATGGTGTCGAAGCGGTCGAAATCGCCGTTCTCGCAGTTGTTGTGGAACATGAAGCCAGAGATCATGTCGATCACCGGTTCGATGTCCTCGGGCGCGTGTTCGCCCAGGCGCGAGAAGGGGCGCGCCGGATCGGCCAGGTCGAAATCAGAGGTGGAGACACCGGGATTGACCCGCAGGCCACGGGTGTGGTTGCGGCTAACCTCTTCAAAACGTTGAAGTTGTGCGGCGGTGTTGAAGATCACCTTGTCGGACGAGGCCAGCACCTCCTCGATCTCGTGATCGGCCCAGGCCACGGAATAGGCATGGGTTTCGCCGGGGAACTTCTCATGCCCCAGCTTGACCTCGTACAGCGAGGAAGAGGTGGTGCCATCCATGTAGTCGGACATGAAGTCAAAGACCGACCAGGTGGCGAAACATTTCAATGCCAGCAAGCACTTGGCCCCGGAATGCTCCCGCAGCCAGGCGATCTTTTCCATGTTCGGAAGCAGCCGGGATTTGTCGATCAGGTAGTAGGGTGTCTGCAACATCGTGGAAGCCTTCTGGCGGGGGGCCTGCGTCATCGGTTGGGGCGCGTATAGGGCCCGTGGGGCGTCCGGGCAAGACTTGGGGTTCCCCGGTCGAAGGGCAAGGGAAAAGGCCCGAAAACCCGTGTCTGTACCGCGTCGGTATTACGTCTGTATCATGTCGGTATTACGTCGGTGCGCGGCGCACGCTGCGTTAGGCCCGTCGTAAGCGCTGGCCGGGGGCGCAGCCCCCGACGCTTCGAGGGGGCTCGATGCCCGCTCGGAGCGTTCCTCCGGTCAAAGCGCTTCAGGCGGGCAGGCGGCCCAGCCGTCCGGGGATCACGCCCTCCAGCCCGGCCAGCCGGTGCAGGTGCCAGGCCAGCACCTGGTTGGAGGACAGCACCGGCAGATCAAGCTCTGCCTCCAGGTCCGCGATCAGGTCCAGGGTGCGCAGGTTGGTGCAGGACAGGAAGACGCCGCTCGCGCCGCCCTGCGCCACGAGGCTGCGCGCGGCATCGCGGATCGACTGCGGTGCGATGCGCGCCACCATGGCTTCGCGGGATTCCTCGAAAGAGCCGAAGGCGGCGGTCGCGATGCCGGCCTCTGCCAGCACCTCTCTCAGCCGGGCAGAGACCGGGGCGATATAGGGTGACAGCAGCGCCAGCCGGGTCACGCCAAGGGCGCGGCAGGCGGCGATCAGGGCAGAGACGGGTTCCGTCACCGCCGTCGCCCGGGTGCCAAGGCGCAGGCGGCGGGCCACCTCTGCCGGGCCGATCTGTGCGCTGGCAGAGGTGCAGCCATAGGCCAGGGCATCGAACTGCGCGCCATGGGGCAGCAGGGCGGCGGCCCCGGTCAGGTGGTCGCCCATCTCTGCGATACTGTCCTGGGTGATATCGGTGCCCGATGGGATGCGAGAGGCCAGCAGCTGCACGCCCGGCGCCAGCAGGCGGCGAAAATCCGTTTCGATGGTTTCATCCGCCTGCAGGACGATCAGCCCCAGCCGGGGCGTTTCGGGCAGGCGGTCATAGGCGAACTTCATGCGCCCAGCACCGGGATCTCCGGAGCAGCGGGCGGAGAGAGCCATTGCGGCGCGCCTTCGGTGATCAGGATGTTTTCCTCGTGCACCAGCAGCGCGCCGGAGGGCAGGGGGAGCACCGGTTCCAGCGTCAGCACCATGCCTGGGCTGAGCGGCGTTTCCTCCCATGCGACCAGAGAGGGGCCCTCGGTCAGCTCCATCCCGAGCCCGTGGCCCAGGCGGCCGGGCGCGCCCTGTCCAGGCGTCAGCACGCGGGACATGGCGCGGTAGAGGTCGGCATGGGTATGGGCGGGGCGGGCGATGTCGAAACCGGCGCGGGTCGCCTCTATCAGGCGGGCGTGGGCGGCCTGCAGCTGGGCGTCGGGCGGGCCAAGCGCGAAGTTGCGGTTGAAGTCGCAGAAGTAGCCGTCATGGGTCAGGCCGGTATCCAGCATCAGCACGTCGCCATGGCGCAGCGGGGCCGGCGTTGCCGGAGAGATCACGTCACCATAGCCGCCCGGACCGGTGGCGCCGGCCAGATAGGGCACCCAGTCCGCGCCCTCGTCCAGGCAGAGCATCTGGAAGCGGCGGAAGACCTGCTCAAGCGGCACGCCCGGGGCGGCGATCTCCGGCAGGCGGTCAAAGGCCCGGCCCGCGATCGCGCAGGCTTCGGTGATCTTGGCGACCTCGGCAGGGGATTTGATCTGGCGCAGCCGGGCCAGGATCTCTGCATCGCCGCTGAAGGTGAGGCCCGGTTGCAGCTGGGCCCAATCCGCCAGCGGCAGGCGCAGGTGGCTTTCGGGGCCGGAGGGCACGCCGATGCGCCCTCCCGGCACCAGCTCGTTCAGCGTGTCGCGCAGCAGGGCCAGACCCCGCGTACCCGGTTCGGGAGAGGCGAAGCTGCGGATGTCCTTCAGCCAGCACTGGCGCATCAGGTGGGTGCCGATTTCGGGGATCACGGCGACGGGGTCGCCCCGGGCGGGCACCACCAGGAACCAGGGGCGCGTTGGGCTTTCCCAGAAACGGGTCAGGAAACCGGTGAAGTAGCGCACGCCGGGTTCCGTGGTCAGCAGCAGCGCGTCCAGCCCGACATCCGCCATCATCGCCTGGGCCCGGGCGACGCGCGCGCGGTATTCCGAAGGGGGGAAACCGCGCGCCGGGCTCATTCCGGCCCCTCGGTCAGGAAGGCCAGCAGCTTGGCTTCCGGGGGCAGGCGGCTGGCGACGATGCCGGCATAGCCGGCCGCGCCCGAGGGCGTGGTGGCAAAGCCCGCATCGGTCATGGCCCGGGTGGCGGCGGCGGCTTCATCCTCTGTCAGGGTGATGAAGTAATCGGCATCCCGCGCCAGCCCTTTCAGCGCGATCAGCGAGGGTTCCTTGCAATCCAGCCGCCCCATGGAGGAGGCCGGACCGCGTGCCATTACCGGCTTGCCCTCTGCGATGGAGCTTTGCAGCGCCGGGGCAAAAGCCGGTTCGACCACGGCGATCTTGGGCGCGTCCCCCCAGGTCTGGCGGACCAGTGCCGCCATGGCCCCGGCAAAACCGCCCACGCCCGCTTGCAGGAAGACCCCGTCCGGGGCCTCGGGCAGCTGTTCGATGGCTTCGGCCATCAGGGCCAGGTAGCCCTCCATCAGGCGGTGGGGGCGGGCGGTGTAGCCGGGCCAGGAACTGTCCGACAGCAGCAGCCCCGCACCGGCCGCCGCGGCAGAACCGGCGGCCTGCATGGATTGCTCGTAATCATTGCCCGCGCGGATCACCTCTGCGCCGATCTCGCGCAGGCGCTCGGCAAAGGCTTCGGGCACATTGCGCGCGATATAGACCTGGGCCTTGGCGCCGAAGGCGGCCGCGCCGGCGGCAACCGACAGCCCGTGGTTCCCGGCCGAGGCGGTGACATAGGTGCGCCCCTCTGCCTGGCCCTCTTCGGCATCGCAGGCGATGACATAGGCCGCGCCAAGCGCCTTGAAGCTGCCCAGTCCCATGCGGTTGCGTTCATCCTTCAGCCAGAGGCCGGGATGCAGCGCCGGGGCATGGGTGAGCGGCGTGCGCTCATGGACCGGGCAGCGCGTCAGCAGCGCGCGCACGCGGGTCGCATCGGTGGAAGGAGCCGGGATATCCTCAAGCTCGGGGATATCGAGGCCAATGCCCCGCCAGGGGTTCACGAGAATGGTCATGAAGACAACCTGCATTGCCAGCCTGCCGCGTCAAGCGCTCTCGTGCGCGGGCGGGCCTGCTTTGGCCGATGCCTGCGGCAGCGGCGCACAGGGGGGCGAACAGGGCGACGGGGGCGGGGAATTGCCCGCCGGGCCCGGCTGGGTGCTTTCCACCGCTCGCGGCAGGGGCTAGAGATCGGAAAACCAAGGAGGAATGCCATGATCGATCTTCTGATCCGGGGCGCGCAACTGCCCGATGGCCGCAACGTGGATATCGCCATTGCCGGCGCCAGCATCGCCGAGGTCGCCCCCCGGATCGAGGCCGAGGCCCATGAGGTGATCGAGGCCGCCGGGCGCCTGGTGTCGCTGCCCTTCGTGGATCCGCATTTTCACATGGATGCCACGCTGAGCTACGGCATCCCGCGCATCAATGCCTCTGGCACCTTGCTGGAGGGCATCGCCCTTTGGGGCGAGCTGCGCGCGGTGCTGACGCCGGAAGAGGTGGTCGAGCGGGCGCTTGAATACTGCAATATCGCCGTCTCCAAGGGGATCCTGGCGATCCGCACCCACGTGGATGTGACCGATCCCCGGCTGGCCGGTGTCGAGGGCCTGCTGGAGGTGCGCGAGAAGGTCAAGGACGTGATCGACCTGCAGCTTGTCGCCTTCCCGCAGGACGGCTGGTACCGCAGCCAGGGGGCAGAGGAAAACCTGATCCGCGCGCTGGACATGGGCGTCGACGTGGTGGGCGGCATCCCGCATTTCGAACGCACCCTGGCCGATGGCGCGGCCTCTGTCCGGGCGGCCTGCGAACTGGCGGCGGAGCGGGGCCTGCAGGTCGACCTGCATTGCGACGAAAGCGACGATCCCATGTCGCGCCATATCGAGACGCTGGCGGCAGAGACCATCCGCTGCGGTTTGCAGGGCCGGGTGGCGGGCAGCCACCTGACCTCCATGCATTCGATGGACAATTACTATGTCGCCAAGTTGCTGCCGCTGATCGCGGAAGCGGGCGTGGCGGCGATCCCCAACCCGCTGATCAACATCACTCTGCAGGGCCGCATGGAAAGCTACCCCAAGCGGCGCGGCATGACCCGCGTGCCGGAACTGCTGGAGCACGGCATCCCGGTGGGCTTAGGGCAGGATTGCATGATGGATCCCTGGTACCCGCTGGGCACCGCGGACATGCTGGACGTGGCCTTCATGGGGCTGCACGTGGCGCAGCTGACCAGCCCGGCGCAGATGGCGCAATGCTATGGCCTGGTCACCGAAAGCAGCGCCGGCATCCTGGGGCTGGACTGGGGGATCGAGGCGGGCAAGCCGGCCAACCTGGTGATGCTGGATGCCACCACCCCGGTCGAGGCCATCCGCAAGCGCGCCACGCGGCTGGCGGTGATCTCGCGGGGCAAGGTCGTGTCGCGCAGCCCGGCCCCGCAGGCGGAGCTTGCAACGGGCTGGTAAGGCCGCATCAGGGCGGCGGGCAAGGCCGGTGGGCCTGCCCGTGCCATTGGGCAGGGGGCATTGGCCCCTTGCGCCGCCCGCAGCGCCCGGGCCCCTCAAGAGGTCTGGAACTGCTTGTCGGGGTCGAAGCCGCACCAATCGGCAGCCTTCAGCCATGTGGCGGTGAACCCGGACAGAAGGAAGCTGTCGATCACGTGGCTCTGGCCGCCCCGGTGGGTGCCCATCAGAAGCGTGTTCGCGGCCTCAAGGCTTTGCACGGTTTCCGCGACAAGGTAATTCGAAAGCGCCGCATCGACCTGGTAGATGCCGGAGTCGTCGTACCAGCCGAAAATCTCCATCTCTTCCGCGATCCAGCTTTCCTGGCCGTCGAAGATCATCATCACGTCGTCGTCCAGCTCCATCGGTGGCGCCATGCCCCGGAAGGTCACGGGCTGGTAGCTGAAGGCGGCGTCAAAGCCGCCTTCGCCCACGGTCAGGCTGACCGTGCCGATCCCGTCGCCACCGGTCCAGACCCGGCAGGTACGGATGTCGTGTTCGATGTTCTCGACCAGCGCGACGTTCCAGTTTCCATGGGTCCAGTAGGCCAGCTCACGCTGGTTGGCATGTGCGGCGAGGGAGGGCAGCAAGAGGGCAAGCCCTAGGGCAAGTCCAGTGGCGGTAACGCGCGTCTTCATGAACACTCTCCGGGTTGATCTGCGCAAAGGCTAAGGCGCAGGTGCTAACGGAGCCTTGGCCCGGCTGCCCTTGCCCCTGCCTTCTATCCCGCATTCGCGGAAAATGCGCCCCATTGTCAGAACCGGCCCCGCCGGGGCGCTGGCGCGTTCGCTCTGTTCAGGGACGGCATCTTGCGCGTCGCGTTCGCCTGAGCCGCGTATAAAGGTTTGTCATCTGACGGTCATGGAGCTGTCGTTTATGCGTCATGCGCCTGTCATCCATACGTCCGAAAGCGCCGGTATCTGCCCCCTCGACACGACCAGATCGAGGGATCCCATGAAACGTTTCGCACTTTCCGCGCTGGCGCTGGCCGCGGCTTCTGCCGCCCAGGCCCAGGAGCTGCCGCAGGCCTCCAGCCAGTGGTTCATCGATGGCCAGTCCGCCATCGAAGAGCGCCTGGCGCTTGAGCCCAACACCAACAAGGCCCGCAACGTGATCCTGTTCGTGGCGGACGGGCAGGGCGTTGCCACCAACTACATGATCCGCCTGTGGAGCGGTCAGCAGGACGGCGGGCTTGGCGATGATTACGTCCAGCCGCAGGAGGCCTTCCCGAACCTGGCGCTGGTCAAGACCTACAACATCAACGCCCAGACGCCGGATTCCGCCCCCACTGCCGGGGCGATGAACACCGGCGTGAAGCAGCGTTTCAACCTGATCAACCTGGGCGAAGAGGCGATCCACGGCGATTGCAGCACCGAGGCCCCCAGTGAGCTGACCCTGTTCTCCGAGATCATGACAGAGGCGGGCAAATCCGTGGGCACCGTGTCCACCGCACGCTTGACCCCTGCGACCCCGGCGGCCGTCTATGCCCAGACCGCCAACCGCAACTGGGGAAACGAAGGGCCGGCAGAGGGCACGGACAGCCGGGACATCGCCACACAGCTGATCGACGCCATGGAAGCGGGCACGGTGGACGTGGCCCTCGGCGGCGGCGCGCGGGCCTTCACTCCCGAAGGCGTGGCCACCCCCAATGGCGGCAAGGGGCGTCGTCCCGATGACGTGAACCTGGTCGAACGGGCCGCGGGCCTGGGCGTGTCGGTCGCGGGCAACCTGGAAGAGCTGGACGCGGTCGAAGGCGGCCCGGTGCTGGGTCTCTTCGGGGACAGCCACGCATCTTACGAGGCGGACCGCCCGGCGGGCGAGCCCTCTCTTGCGGATATGACGCGCAAGGCGATCGAGGTGCTGAGCGAGAACGAGAACGGCTTCTACCTTGAGATCGAGGCCGGCCGGGTCGACCATGCCAACCACGGCGGCAACGCCAAGCGCGCCATGATCGACGGCAAGATGTTCGCCGATGCCATCGCCTTGGCCGACGAGATGACCGATGACGCGGAAACGCTGATCATCGTGACCGCCGACCACGAGCACTCCATCGCCATGAACGGCTACTGCGGGCGCGGCACGCCGATCGACGGTCTGTGCTACGACGTGGCCAAGGAAGGCATCATGCATTCCGATGACCTAGTGCTGGGCTCGGACGACAAGCCCTTCACGGTGGTGGGCTACCTGAACGGCGTCGGCTCCATGCTGACCGAGCAGGAAGACGGCACCTTTGCCGCGCCAGAGGGGCGCGCCGAGGTCACCCAGGAAGAGGCGCAGGACGTCGATTACATTCAGCAGGCGGTGATCCCCAAGAGCTCTGAAAGCCATTCGGGCGTGGACGTGGCTCTTTATGCCAAGGGTCCCTGGGCGCATCTTTTCGGCGGCACGATCGAACAGAACGTCATCTTCCACGTCATGAACCACGCGGTGAACCCGCAGTAAGCGGGGCGATCCGCGAAGGGGATCGGGCTCCGGCAGTGCCGGGGCCCGGTGCTGTTTCCGGTGCCGTTTTCCGCATCCCCTTTCGACATACCCCAGACGACCCCGGCACGCCCCTGGCGCGGGCAAGGCCGGGAAAGGAGCCTTCCATGGAGCGCAGAGATTTCCTTCGCCTTGGTCTGAACGCGGGCCTGGGTTTGAGCGCGGGCGCGGGTCTGGCCCTCACCGGGGCAAAGCCGCTGCTGGCGGCCAATGCCGGGGCGCTCCCAGAAAGCCCCTTCAAGCCGCGCGACCTTTACGAAAAGGACCGCAGCTTTACCGATTTCGCGCGCGGGCTGCAGGGGCGGCGCGTGACCTTTCGCGGCTTCATGGCCCCGCCGCTGAAGGCGGATGCGGGGTTCTTCGTGCTGACGCAGCGACCCATGGCCGTCTGCCCCTTCTGTGAAAGCGAGGCCGAGTGGCCCGATGACATCCTGGCGGTCTATACCAAGCGCCCGCGCATCGACGTGACGGCCTTCAACGTCAAGATCGAGGCGCGCGGACGGCTGGAAATCGGCAGCTACCGCGATCCCCAGACCGGCTTCCTGAGCCTGGTGCGGCTGATGGATGCGACCTATGGATGAGCTGATGTTGCAGGTGCGCGGGCTCTGCGTACGGTCCGAACAGGGCCGGGTGCTGGTGGAGGTCCCCCGGCTGTCGCTGCGCCGCGGAGAGGCCCTGGGCATTGCCGGGGCAAGCGGGGCGGGGAAATCCACGCTGCTTTTCGCGCTGGCCGGGCTGGTGCCGGGGGCCCGCGGGCAGATCTGCTGGCAGGGGCAGGATCTGCTGGCCATGCCGGCGCGTCGCCGCGCGGCATTTCGCGCCGATCACATCGGCCTGGTCTTCCAGGATCACATGCTGTTCGAGGAGCTGGACGCCCCGGCCAATGCCGCGATCCAGGCCGGGTTCCGCCCACGCGCAGAGCGCGCCGCCCTGCGGGCGGAGGGCGGGCGGTTGCTGGCCGCCCTGGGGCTGGCGGGCAAGGGCGCTGACGTGGCGCGGCTGTCGGGGGGAGAGCGGCAGCGGGTTGCCGTGGCCCGCGCGCTGGCTCATCGCCCGCCGGTGCTGCTGGCGGACGAACCCACGGCCAGCCTGGATGCGGCTACCGCAGAGGCGCTGACAGGCGATCTGCTGGCCGACACGGGGCCGGATCGGGGGAGGGCACGGCGCTCCCTGATCGTGGTCAGCCATGACCCGGCGCTGCTGGCCCGGATGGACCGGGTTATCCGGCTGGATCATGGCCGCATGATCGACCCGGCCGAGGCCGCGGCATGATGGACCTGTGGTACGGATTGCCCGCAGGGGCGCAGGATGCGCTGATGCTGGCGGCGCTCATCGGCCCGGTGCTGGTGCTGGCGCTGGTCCTATTGCGCGGGTTCGCCCCCGGCGCGCTGGTGGGCGCGATGCTTTGGCGGTTTCGCTGGCCGGCGGGGATCTTCACGCTGGTCGTGGCCCTGGCAGTCGCCGTGGGCGTCGGGCTGATCGCGCAGGAACGCGGGCTGCGGCAGGGCACCGCGCGGGCGGCGGACGGCTTTGACATCGTGGTCACCGCGCCGGGCAGCGAGGTGACGATGATGCTGGCCGCCGTCTACCTGCAACCCACCGATGCCCCGCTGCTGGATGGCGCGACCTTCGCGGCCATCGCGCAGGATCCCCGTGTCACCCTGGCCGCGCCCCTGGCCTTCGGCGACAGCTACGGCGCCGCGCCCCTGGTCGGGACAACGGCGGAGTTCGTCTCCCATCTGTCGAGCGGCCCGCTGGCCGAGGGGCGGATGTTCGCCGCCCATGCAGAGGCCGTGGCCGGTGCCCATGCAGCGCTGCCCATCGGGGCGCAGTTCACCCCGGCCCATGGGATCGGGGCGGGGGCAGACAGCCACGCCCATGCCCATGCCGAGTTGACCGTCGTGGGCCGGATGCCCGTCACCGGCACCCCCTGGGACACGGCCCTGATCGTGCCGATCGAGGCCGTCTGGGAGGTGCATGGCCTGGCCAATGGTCACGCACCGGACGGCGAGGCCGAGGGGGAAGAGACACATGATCACGAACATGCAGACCATCGCCACAGCCAGGCGCCGCTGGGGCGGCCCTTCGATCCCGCGTACTTCCCCGGCACCCCGGCCATCGTGGTCAAGGCGGACGGTCTGGCGGCCAGCTATGCGCTGCGCTCTGACTGGACGCGGGATCAGCAGACCATGGCCTTTTTCCCCGGCGCGGTGCTGGCGCAGCTATACGGGCTGATGGGCAACCTGCGCGCGGCAATGTCCCTGATCGCGCTTCTGTCACAGGCGCTGGTGGCGGTGAGCGTGCTGGTGGGGCTGTTCATCCTGACCGGGCTTTTTGCCCGCCAGCTGGCCCTGCTGCGCGCGCTTGGCGCCCCGGCCCGTTACGTGCTGGCCGTGGTCTGGAGCTTCTGCGCCGTGCTGCTGGGCTGCGGGGCGATCCTGGGGCTGGCGGGCGGTTTCGCGGCCTCCTGGGCGCTGGCGCGGATCCTGAGTGCGCGCACCGGCGTGGCGCTGCCCGCAACCCTTGGTTGGGCAGAGGTCCACTTGGTCGCGGGGTTTGCGCTGGTCGCGCTGATCTTCGCGCTGGTCCCTGCCATCGGGGCCCTGCGCCAGCCGGTGCTGGCCCGGTTGCGCAGCTGACCGGAAACGTGAAAGAAGGGCCGGAACAAGGTGTGATCCCCCTTGCGTCCGGCCCGGTTCAAAAGCCCGGCTCCGGCACCACTTCTGCCTTATTCGCGCGCAGGTCGGGGGGAAAATGCGGTCCTGCTTCGTTCTGCAGGACAATTGTTTGACATGTCAATCAACCCCCCCTAGTTTTCCGGGGAACCGGAAGAGAGAAAGCTTAAACATGCCGAAGAGCCAACCCTACTGGCCGCTGCCCGCATTCCTTGAGGATCCGTCGCAGGGCCTCGCGCAAAGCGAAATGCCGCATGAGGATTACCTGACCTATCGTATCGGCATGTTGTCGGGAGAATTCAACCGGAATATCTCCAAGTACTTTTCCCGGCACTTCGGCCTGACCCTGGCAGAGGGCCGGGTGCTGGCCCGGCTGGGAAATGCGGGCCCGCTGTCCTACGGCGAGATCTGCGAGAAGCTGCTGCTGGACGGGGCCCAGATCAGCCGCGCGGCGGCGGCGCTGGTGGACCGGGGCTATATCCGCAAGGGCAATGATCCCAAGGATGCCCGGCGCGCGATCTTCGAAGTGACGGAAGAAGGCCATGCGGTCGCCGAAGAAGTCATCCGGATCGGCGTGGCGCGGCAGAAGTTCCTGCTGGACAAGCTTTCGGCCACGGAACGCAAGACGCTCTATCGGTCGCTGTCAAAGCTGATGGGTGTCATGGCGGAGCTGAACGCCGAAGGCATCCTGCTGGGAGAGGCCGCCACGCAGGAGATGGTCTGAGCCGCCCATGGCGCGACCGGCACTGACGGCCTGGACGATCCTTCCGGCAAGATGATCTTCTTCACCACAGGCAGGCTCTGATCCCTGATCAAAGGACCAGGTTGGAACGCGCCCGGAGTTTTCCGGGCGCGTTCCGCTTTTGGGGGCCGTCCTGCATGGGACCGGTCCGGAACGGGGGGAGTTCAGTCCGGAACCGGCGCAGGCATGGCCCCGCGGGGGAGTGCGGTGTGAGAAAAGACGAAGTCCAGCGCCTCTGGCAGCGTTTCCTGCCAGACCTTCCATTCGTGATCGCCATCGACCACGCGGAATTCGACCTGCCTGGGCTGATGCTCACGCAGCTTCTGGTAAAGCACCGCGCCGTGGTAGGCGATGTCGAAAGTGTCGTGGTCGCCGGAGTTGATATACATCGGCACGACGACATCCTGCGCCAGGTAGTCATCGATATAGGCGGTGTAGTTGAGCTCTGCCCACTTGTCCGGATCGAAGGCGCCGTCCGGCCCCACGAAGCTGGCACTGCGGTTTCCCGAGGAATGCGAGGGCGGCACCGGCACGTAGGACGCCGGCGAGAGCGCGGCGGCAGCGGCGAACATCTCTGGATGCTCCAGCGCGAAGTTCACGGTGCCGAAGCCCCCCGCCGACAGGCCCGCGACGGCGCGCCCGGCACGTTCCGGGATCACGCGCCAGGTGGCTTCGACATGGGGGATCAGGTCATCGAAAAAGGCGGTTTCGGCCGGTTCGTTGTAGCCATCCACCCACCAGCTGGGAGAGGAGGGCATGAGGACGACCGCCGGCGGGATGGTGCCTGCCCCGATCTCCTGGTCCAGGATGCTGGCGGCGTTGCCATCGGTGACCCAGGTGCGTTCGTTCCCGCCATTGCCATGCAGCAGGTAGAGGTGGGGATATTGCATCTGGCTGTCGTGGTAACCGTCGGGCAGGTAGATCGAATAGACGTAGTCGCGCCCAAGGGTTTCGGAGGCGAAGTGATAGGTGGCGACCTCTCCGGCCCAGACCGGCGTGGCGCAAAGACTGACCACCGCCAGGGCGGCGGTGTTGCGGATGACCATGATGCTTTCCTCCCTGAGAGCCACGGGGACGTGACAGGGGAATGCAAGCATGACGTGTTTGATTGGTCAAGGATGTATCCGCACGGGCGGGTTTGCCGTCAGGCCCAGGGGGCATCCTCGCCCGGCAGGTGCTGGCCAAAGACATGCTCACGGTGCCATTTCAGGTTGGCCGGATGCGGACGGTCCCTTGGATCGCCGGGCAGGCAGAGCTTGCCGCCCGGCATGAAGAGCCGTTGCACGACATCAGTGGGCACCTTGTTGCTTGAAATCATGATCGTCTCGTTGTCCTCGGCAACGGAGATCAGGCCGCGATCGAACATCCAATGGACGGTCGCGGACAGGGCGATGCCGTTGCGGACGGAGTCGCTGCCGTTGTGTTCGACAGGACGGATATGGGCGGCCTGTACCTCTGGTCGGCCGCCGCCGTTCCGCAGCCGAAGCCCGGAGACGGCGCAGCGGAAGTCATATGCCTCGCGCACCTTGCGGCGGAAGGCGACATCGCGGAAGCGGCGCCGGGTCAGCCGTTCCACGACCGGGCGGTGAAAAATCGCGGCGGGCTCGGCGATCTCGTGGCCGGGGGGCTGGTAGCGGCCCGCTTCGATCTCTTCCAGGTTCTGCGGCAGGCCGAGGTCGACGATGCGGGCGAAATCGGCCTCTGGCAGACGCCGGACGGCCAGCTGCTGGGCGCCGCCGGACTTTGGAGTGCCATCTGGGTGCATCAGGGCCTGTTCAAGCGGGCGGCCATCGACAAGGCGCGGGACCTCTTGGTCAAAAGGGAGGTAACTGCCGCGCTCAATTAGCGCGAGGTAGCGGCCTTCGGAACCCGGCTTCTCTATGACGTCCCGGATCTTCGCCACGGCGAAATAGCCCCGTGCTCCGGCCTTGACCGGTTCGTAGTAAACGGCCCAGTCGCCGATCCCTTCGCGGGCGGCTTTCAGGTAGGATTTCGGAAAATCGTAAACGACGTCGAGCTCATCATCGTATTGCGAGTCGTCTCGATGCAAGAGAACCAGTTTAACCATGGCGCCAGGAAACCAAGCCGCCGGGAAAAGGCAATCCCCTTTCGATACTTACGGGCAAATGCGGGCCAGGATCGCGGTGCAGTCGCTGCCCGCCATTGCCCCGGTGATCCGCCCCGCCTGGCCATCCAGGCGGGTGGCGGTGAAGGCGTCCGCCACCGGCGCGGGCGCGTGGCGGATCAGGAGCGAGGCTTGCAGCAGCAGGGCAAGGCTTTCGACGAACCAGCGCGCCTCTGCCTCTGGTGGGAGGGCGGGCCAGCGCTGCTTGTGGGCCTTCAGCGCGGCGTCGTAGCGCGCGTCGCTGCCCAGGGCGGACGAAAGCTCTGCCTGCAGGGTCTCTGCGGCCAGCGGTTCCCGGGCCAGGGTGCGCAGGATGTCCAGGCAGATCACGTTGCCGGAGCCCTCCCAGATCCCGTTTAGAGGCGCTTCGCGGTAGAGCAGGGGCATGGGCGTTTCCTCCACGTAGCCCATGCCGCCCAGGGCCTCCATCGCCTCGTAGGTCACTTGCGGCGCGCGCTTGTTGTTGTGGAGCTTGGCAAGCGCGACGCTGATGCGGGCGAATGCGCGGTCTTCGGGGCGGGAGCCGTCAAAGGCGCGGGCGGTGCGCAGGCCCAGGGCCAGGGCGGCTTCGACATCGAGCTGCAGGTCGGCCAGCACCGCCATCATCAGCGGCTGATCGATCAGGCGGCGCTGGAAGGCGGTGCGGTGGCGGGCCCAGTGGTGCGCTTCTGACAGGGCCGCGCGCATGAGGCCGGCAGGGGCCATGGCGGTATCAAGGCGGGTATGGTGGACCATCTCTATAATGGTTCGCACGCCGCGCCCCTCTTCGCCGACGGGATAGGCGAGCGTATTGGCGAACTCGATCTCTGCGGAGGCATTGGAACGGTTGCCGAGCTTGTCCTTGAGCCGCTGGATGCGGAAGGTGTTGCGATCTCCCTCAAGCCAGCGCGGTACCAGGAAGCAGGTCAGCCCGCCGGGGGCCTGGGCCAGGGTCAGGAACCCGTCGGACATGGGGGCAGAGCAGAACCACTTGTGCCCCGTCAGGCGGTAGGCCTCTCCATCAGGGTGGGCGCAGGTGGTATTGGCCCGCACGTCCGAGCCGCCCTGTTTTTCCGTCATGGCCATGCCCAGCGTGGCAGCGCGCTTTTGCGTCACGGGCAGGAGGGCGGGATCATAGGCGCGCGCGGTCAGGCGGGGGTGCCAGAGCTCCGCCAGGCCGGGGGCGGCGGAAAGCGCCGGGGTGGCGGCATAGGTCATGGTCAGCGGGCAGCAGTGGCCCGGTTCCACCTGGCTGGCGAGGTAGACCATGGCGGCATGGGTGACATGGCCGCCCGCCGCGCCCTCCCAGGCGACGGCGGCGTAACCGGCGCGGGCGGAGACCTCCATGAAGCGGTGATAGGCGGGGTGAAAGCGCACCTCGTCCAGCCGCCGTCCGGCGCGGTCGAAGAGCTGCAGTTCCGGCCCGTGGCGGTTGGCGTCACGCGCGGCCTCTGCCATCTCTGCCTTGCCAAGGGTGGCGGCATAGGGTGCCAGGGCCTGCGCCTGGCCGCCGTCCCGCGCGATGGCCTCGCGCAGGGGCTGGTCCTGGGCCCAGAGGTCACGATCCCCCCGGGCCGGGGGTTGGTTCTGCACCTCGTGGGTGCCCAGGTCACTGCGCGCTCCGCTCATGGTCGATCCTCCCGTGGGCAAGCCTAGACCCGGCAGGCCACGGGCGGGAAGCGGAACGTTGCGACCTAGCCGGTTACGCGGGGATCCACCGGGGTGCCGCTGGGGGCGCGCTCCAGCCGCGCGGGGTTGGACCAGGCGCGCTGTCCCGCCGCATCCAGCACCGTCACGCGGATCCAGGGGGAATTGGCAAAGCGCGCCAGGGGCACCTCTGCGCGGGTCATGGAGTGGCCGTGCACCGCCACCGCGGCAGAGCCCGCACCTTGCACGATGACCGAGGCCGCGGCGGAACATTCCACCGTCACGCTGTCCGTCCCGATGCGGATATCGCGCAGCTCCGGCCCCTTGCTGGAATAGAAGGCGCCGTCCTTCAGCGCCTGAAGAAGTGCCTCGGGCGTATTCTCGGTGGCCTTGACCATGACCCAGCCGCCGAAGTGATCGGGTTCTGAGAAATGCGCGTCATCGGTGGCGATCAGGCTGAGGTCGCGCCCCTCGCTCAGCAGCAGGTCCGCGATGGAGAACCCGTCCGGGCGGTCGCAGCCCATGGCGCAGCCGTGGTTGTAGATTTCCACCGCATGAGCGGCCTGGATGGAGCGCGCATCCGCCAGGGTCAGGCCGGACCACTGCGGGTGGGCCACGGCGACGAAGGCCCCGGCCTCTGCCGCGCGGGCGGCGATCTGGGGGCCGGTTTCCTGGCCCGGAACGGGGCGGAAGTGGGGCGCGTTGCCGGGGGCGAAATCCGTCGGCAGGCCGACGGCCAGGATATGCCAGAGCTCTGCGTTCTCCATCGCGCCGGAATGCAGCTCTGCGCCCAGGAGGGTGGTGAAGTCTTTCGTGCGGAAGGGGACCGTATCCGCAATGGGGTAGTCGAAGAGACCGATGAAGTGGTCCGTCAGGGCAATGAAATCATAGCCTTCGGCCATGTAGCGGCGGCAGACCTCTTGCGGGTCGAGCACCCCGTCGGAGAGCGTCGAATGGGTGTGCAGGTTGCCGCGCCAGAAGGATCCGGGGCGGGAAAAGGCGGTCAGTTGCATTGCGGTCTCCGGACTCATTTCGGGCTGGTTAAGCGCCCAAGGCAATGGTTTCATGACGGCGATGAAACGGGAAGGGCGGGAGCGCTGGAAAACCGCATGAAGGGTCTGGAAAACTTGCCGGGGATGCTGGCCGCGGGCGACTGGCCGGCGGCAGAGAAGCTGTTGCTGCGCGCCGCGCGGGCCAGGGGTGCCGGGGTGCCGGTCTTTTACAACCTGGGCCGGGTGATGATGGAGCAGGGCAAGTGGCGCCCCGCCCAAACCTGGCTGAAGCGCGCGCTGGCCGCCGATCCGCGCCACGCCAATGCCTGGTACGAGCTTGGCCGCGCCGCGCTGGAGCTGGAGGATTTGCAAACGGCTCTGCGCGCCTTTGCAAAGTCGGTCGAGGCGGCGCCGGGCGATGCGGATGCCCGTATCAGCCTGGGCCGCGTGGCGCTGCGCCTTGGCGATCATGCCCGGGTGAGGGAGGTCCTGGCGCCGCTGGCTGGCCGGGATGCCGAGGTGGACGGGATGCTCTATCGCGCCGCGGCAGAGTTGCGCCTGCCGGAGGCGGCCGAATTGCAGGCCGCCCTGTGGCAGCGCGATCCGGCGCAGGCGCTGAAAGCGGTCACGCGGGCGTCGAAAGGGCGGCTTTCCTTGCAGCTTTGAGGCCGCGTGGCTTTGCCTTCGCCGGCTGGCTATCAGGCGGCGGGGGTACGGGGGGCTCTGCCCCCGGACTTAGCTGCGCTTTGCCTGGCCGGGCGTTCGATCAGTGGCGGAAGTGCTTGCGGTAGGTGCCGGGTTCCGTGCCGAGCGCCGCCTGCATGTCCCGGTTCGCCTTGATCTGCGCCTCTGTCATCGGGGCGATGTCCAGCGTACTGGTCGCGCGGGGCAGGGGGATGACCTGGGCGATGGGCGTGCCCGCGGGCAGGGTGCCGGTAAAACCTTCTTCCAGCCAGAGGGCGGGGAAATGCACGTAGCCATCCCGGAAGAGGTCGCAATCGACCTGGCCGGAGAGGGTCCGGAAGGGCAGGTCCTCTCTGTTGAGGGGATGGGTGAAAAGCAGCGACCAGCCGGCAGGGGCCTCGAGGGTCCAGAAATTCATGAACTTCAGGATCGAGTTGACCGCCAGCCGGTAGGGCGCTCCGCTGGCCTGTTCGGGCACATGCAGCCCCACCGGCGCGCGGGAGATCAGCGTGTCCGGCAGGGCGGGTGGATCCCAGTCCCAGGAGACCACGCCGGCCTCGAAATGCAGGTCCGCCGCCAGCGGGATCATGATCCCGAGCGAGAGCGCATCCAGGAAGGGCGGGCAATGTTTGAGCGTACGCACCACCGCGCCGCCCAGCGTCGGCGCCGGGGCCTCGGACGGCATGGCGCGCAGCCAGTCGGGCAGGGCCTGGCGCGCTGGCCGGGGCCGGGGCAGCAGCGGTTCCAGATCCGGGTGGCAGCGGGCGGTGATCAGGGGGGCGTTCATGGGCGCAGTCAGCCGCCTTTTCGCTCGCGCGACAAGAGAAAGGTATGCAAGAGCGCGCCTGCCACGGTGATCGTGATGATGACGGTGCCGATAGCGTTGATCACCGGGGGGTGGCCATTGGGATTGCGGCCCATGGCGCCGATTTCCGTGGCCAGGGTGCAGGCCCCGCCCTTGGCGAACATGGTGGTGTTGTAATTCTCGATCGAGGCCATGAAGGCGATGACCCCGGCAGAGACCAGCGCGGGCGCGAGGTAGGGCAGGGTCAGGCGGCGGAAGACGCGGAAAGGCGAGGCCCCGAGGTCGAGCGCGGCTTCCTCAAGCTCGATCGGCTGGCGTTGCAGGCGGGCCATGAGGATGAGCATCGGGTAGGAGGCGATGAAGGTGACCTGTGCCATGATGATGGTGAAGAGACCGGCATTGATGCCGACCTGGCCCCAGAACACCAGCGCGCCCAGGCCCAGCACCACGCCGGGGGCCAGCATGGGCGAAAGAAGCACCCACCAGAGCACGCCATTGGCCTTCGAGCGCCAGCGCGTCAGCAGCACCGCGCCGGACAGTCCCAGCAGCAGCGCCAGCGGCACCACGATCAGCGCCACCCAGATCGAATTGCCGAAGCAGGAGATCAGCCGGTCGCGATCCAGCACCCGCAGCACCGGATCGGCGCGCAGCTCGTCCTGGGGCATCCAGAAGAAGCTGTACCACTTGGTCGTGAAGCCGCGCCATTCCGTCACCGAGGGCGGCGAGATGTTGTTGAAGGAGGAGATCACCATCAGGATCAGAGGGCCGAACATGAAGACCAGGAAGAGCCCTGTGTAGATGTTCAACAGGCGGTCGGATTTCATGCCGCGGTCCTTTGTGCTGCCGGGGCGGGGGGCCAGCCCCCCGTCTCCGTTCCGGAGACTCCCCCCGAAGTATTTCCGGCCAGATGAAGGGATCTGGTCATCACTGCACCCTCGCGAAGTCTTTCAGGCGCGTCCGCATGAGCCACATGAAGAGCGCCACCAGAAGGAAGCAGAGTATCGTGTAGCCGAAGCTGTAGGCGGCGCCGATGTTGGAATTCTCGCTTTCGAAGAACTTGTTGTAGATCGTCTGGGAGAACCATTCCGCCTGCAGCCCCCGGCTGATGATGCGGGGGACGGAGAAGGCACCGGCGGAAAGCATGAAGGTGGCGATGCAGCCCACGGCGATGCCGGGCTTGGAATGGGGGATGATCACGCGCCAGTGGACGCGCCAGGTCCGGGCGCCGAGGTCCTCGGCCGCCTCGATCTGGTTGCGGTCCAGCGTCGACATGACGTTGTAGATCGGGAACACCATGAAGAGCACGTAGGTGTAGACGATCACCACGAAGATCGTGCCGGGGAAGCGCTTGAACTGGATCGGCTCGCTGATCAGGTGGCTCCACATCAGGAGCGAGTTGATGAGGCCCTGATTGTCGATGATCGTGGTCCAGGCGTAGATCCGCATGAGCTCGACGATGGCATAGGGGATCACGAGGCCGACGAAGAGCCAGACGGCCTTGTCCGGGGGCGTGGCCAGGGCGACCTTGTAGGCGATGGGGTAGCAGACGATGAGCGCGAACGCCGTGGCCATCAGTGCGAAGGCGATGGTGCGCACGAGGGTGACGAGGCCGAGGCGTTCGTAGGTCTGGCCCTCGACCTCGTAGCGCAGGCCGAGGAGGCCCAGCATGCGGTTGGAGAGGCGCGCGTCCTCGAGTGCCTTCTGCTCTGCACCCAGGGGGATTAGCCGCGGGGCGGCGAGGGCCTGGAAATTCGACAGGGTGAAGGGGAAGGCGTTGGCCTCTTCCGCCTGCAGGCGGGCGAAGAGGTCATCGGCAAGCGCGGCGATCTGCTGCGCGGTGTCGAGCTGGGTTGGCAGGGGATCTGTGGCAACCACGGCGAGGCTGGGCAGATTGTAGAGCGTGTCTAGGTATTCCGCCGGCGCGCCGGTGTCGCGGACAAGGCGGGAATGGGTGGTGGCACGGTCACATTGGATGATGAAGCCGCGCCCCTGGCCGGTGGGCGCGGCGCCGCCGATTGAGGGGGTGCCCATGACGCCGCCGCCAATGGATGGCGTGGCCATGCCGCCGGACGTTGCGCCGCCGATAGAGGGCGTGGCCATGCCGCCGGATGTCGCCCCACCTATGCTGGGCACAGCCATGCCGCCGGGCCCCCGCGTGGCGGGGGGCGTGGCGGTCATGTCGCGTTCAAGCAGGGCCGCGCAGGTCTTTGCATCGCGGCTGATCCGCAGGGCGATGGAGCTGTCTAGCTCCCGCGCCGGCGGGGTCACCGCGCGCTCCAGCATGGAGAGCTGCGGCAGGACGATCAGCATCAGCCCCCAGGCTGCCACGGCTAGGAAGAAAAGCGCCGTCAGCCCTGGGCCATATCCCCTCAGCAGCCCCTTCATTGCGCGGCCAGCTCGCGGCCGGTGCGGGCCAGCGGGCCTTCGGGCAGGATCACGGCGCTTTGCGCGGCAAAGCCGATCCGCGCCTCTTGCGCCATGGGGGCCAGGGTGCCGGTGTTGGTCTGGTGCAGGGTCAGGCTTTGCCCCGTCGGGGTCAGGAATTCATAGGTCACGAAGGCCCCTTCCAGATCGCGGCGCTTCAGGTCGGCGGTGAAGACATTGCCCGGATCGCCAAAGACCATCTGTTCGGGGCGCACGAAGAGGATCGCCTGGGCGCCGGGTTCAAGACTCTTGGGATTGCGCCCGACAAGCTGGCCCGAGGCGGTCTCGATCCGCGCCATCGCGCCATCGGTGGCCACCACGTGACCGGGCAGGGCGTTGACCTCGCCCACGAAACTGGCGGCAAAGGCGCTTTCGGGGGCGGAATAGATCTCGTCCCCGGTGCCCACCTGTTCGATGACGCCGTTGTTCATCACCGCTATGCGGTCCGACATGGTCAGCGCTTCGCCCTGGTCGTGGGTGATGTAGATGAAGGTCACGCCGGTCTTCTTCTGGATCTCGCGCAGCTCGGCCCGCATGTGCTGGCGCAGCTTCAGATCCAGCGCGGAAAGCGGCTCGTCCAGCAGCAGCACAGCCGGCTCCACCGCCAGCGCCCGCGCGATCGCCACCCGCTGACGCTGCCCGCCTGACAATTCAGAGGGCAGCTTGTCCCCCTGGTCGCCAAGCGCCACCAGCTCCAGCAATTCCTGGGCGCGCTGCCGCCGCGCCTTCTTGCCCACGCCGCGCGCCTCAAGCCCGAAGGCCACGTTCTCCCAGACCGGCATCAGCGGAAACAGCGCCAAGTTCTGGAAGATCAGCGCGGTGGGACGGGCGTTGGGGCCGATGCCCTTCATGTCCTCGCCGCCGATCAGCACGCGCCCGTCCGTGGGCTCCACGAAGCCCGAAACGGTGCGCAGGATCGTCGTCTTGCCACAGCCCGACGGGCCCAGGATGGAAAAGAACTCGCCCGCCTCGACCACCAGGTCGGTCGGCTGCACGGCGGTAAACCCGTTGGGATAGGTGATCGACACCCCCTCAAGACGCACATCGCGCCCGCGCAT
This sequence comes from Pseudooceanicola sp. HF7, assembly GCF_011806405.1. GTDB lineage: Bacteria > Pseudomonadota > Alphaproteobacteria > Rhodobacterales > Rhodobacteraceae > Pseudooceanicola. The sequence goes on from NZ_JAATOW010000002.1 coordinate 82,961, forward strand.
CGCCAGGTCAGTCATGGATTCCCCGATCTCATGGAAAGGCGCGCCGGCCCCTCTCTTCTTCTTGCTTCATAAACTCCCGCCGGAGGCATCCGACCTTTCGGTGCGACGCAGCGGCGAAAATGGGGGCGCGCAACAGCCGTCGCGCGCCCCCCAATCGGATCAGGCGTTGGTGATGATCTCGACCATCTCGTTCACGACAGGCGCGTAGAACGGGGTGTCGGACTGCCACCACCACATGTTGCCCAGCACTTCCGGCGTGTAGACTTCGTTGAACTGCGCCCGGAACTCTTCAGAGGCAAAGTCCGCGGCACCGGTCACGGCAGAGTTGTAGCCGGTGTTGTTGGCGAACATACCGCCGACTTCCGGGGTCAGCATGAAGTTCATGAAGGCGATGGCCTGTTCGGTGTTCTCCGCGCCGCGCAGCATCCCGAAGCTGTCGAGCCAAGTGATTATGCCTTCCTTCGGCGCGCGATAGACGAAATCGGGGTTCTCCCGGTTCAGCAGCAGCCCGGTGGTGTCCCAGGTCTGGCCGATGATGCAGCCGGCGTCCTTGAAGGCGGCCGTTGCCTCGGTGCCGTTGTTCCAGAAGGCGCCGAAGTGGTCCTTGTTGGCCACCATGAATTCGACCACCTTGCCGAAGATGCGGCGGGCGTCTTCCTCGGACTTGTAGACATCGTACATGCGGTTGGACTGCACTTCGCCGATCGCATCCAGGTAGAGGCCGACGCCGATCAGCGCGGATTTCTGGCGGAAGGCGGATTTGCCCTCGGTGCCGTCAGCGAACATGTCGCCATAGGAGAGATCCGCATCCGAGATCGGCAGGGCCGCGCGGTTCAGCGTGATGCCCTCTGTGCCCCAGTCGAATGGCAGGACGACCTGGTTGCCGTTCTGCACGCCGCCAAGAGAGGCGCTGTCGCGCAGGAAGGCGGGGATGACCGCATCCGCGTTCACGTCCTCGGGGATCGGCTGGAAGAAGTGTTCGCCGCTGTCGTCGTAGTAGTTCGACACGTTGGTGATGGAGGGGAAGACCACGTCGAAGCCCTTGCCGCCATTGGCGCGCACGGTCGACTCGGCTTCGTCGTTGGATCCGAAGGTGGTCAGGTCCAGGGTGATGCCGGTCTCCGCCTCGAATTTCTCGGCGATATTGGGCTGGATGTAATCCTGCCAGGCGAAGATCTTGACCGTGCCGGAAGATGCCAGCGCGTCAGAGGCGCGCAGGACAGCCGGCGCAGCGACCGCGCCTGCGGTCAGCTTGAGGGCATTGCGGCGTGTGAAAGACATTATGACGATAACTCCCCTGTCTGATTAATCTCCGCTCGCCGGGTCAGCATGGCCCTGTCCCGGTACGGACCTGGCTCGCTTAGACGCGCAGTGACACTTTTCCATGACATTTTTGTTGCAGGTTTATGAAAGCCGGAGCTTGACTGTACGGTCAATAAAAAACTGAGGCGCTGAGCGAAGATGGCTGTGTGGCCGGGCAATCGTGGGCAGCTTGTAGCGCGTCTGGGGCAGGGCAATCAGCCGGCGGTCACTGGCCATTGCGGCTGGCGCGGCGCGGCGGCCCTTGCCTGCAAGGTCGGGGCTTGAAACCGGTCGGCAGAAAATATGCAGACTGGACTTTTCTTGACTGTTTGCTCAACTTTCCCGAAGGGGCACGGATTGACAATCCTGATCGTATCAGTCAACTTTTCCCTATCCAGCCACTTCGCCATGCGCGGGGAAGCCCGATTCTGAAAATCAATAGGATCTGACGATGACCTGCGCTGAGCTCGTCCCTTGTGGATGCCAAGCCCCTTACACGCGAGCGACCCCCAATGTGGGCACCTTCCTGGTGTGCCCCCCGGGCAAGGGAGCTTGATGCAATGGAGGAGGCAACGAGCATGAAGCCGTATCGGAGCGGTGGCACCCCTGAAGGGGACAACGGCAGCCCGGCTGGAAAAGAAGGAAACGACCCGATGATGTCTGAGAAAATCGACCGCAAGACCGCGACCCCCGCGATCCCGCAGCATGATGCCGTGGAACTGACGGCGGGCGGCTCTACCGCGCAGATCGTCCTGAACGAACAGATCTACACCCTGCGGATCACCCGGGCCGGTAAACTGATCCTGACGAAGTAAGCGACCGGGGCAGGGGCATCCTCCGGAACGGGCAGAAGGGCCGCCACGTTGATGGCGGCTTTTTCCTGTCGCAGGCCTGTCCGAACGCGGGCAGCCGCCGGTAGGCGGGGCTAGGCCAGGGCCGCACAGGCGCGGGCGATCACGATTTCCTCGTTCGTCGGAATGACCAGGGTGCGCACCTTTGCGCCCAGGGCAGAAATGTCGCGCTTTGCGGCCGCGTTCCTGTCTGCGTCCACGGCAATGCCGATCCACGCCATGTCCTGGCAGACCCTTTCGCGGATGGGGGCGGCGTTCTCTCCGATGCCGCCGGTGAAGACCAGCGCATCCACGCCCCCCAGTGTCGCGGCCAGTCCGCCTATCTCCCGCTTGATGCGGGCGATGTAATAGGCGATGGCCTCTGCCGCTTCAGGCACATCGGAAGCAAGCAGCGTGCGCATGTCATGGCTGACCCCCGACATCCCCTTCAGCCCGGAGTGCCGGTAGAGCAGGTCAGAGAGGTCTGGCGCGCTCATCCCCTGATCCAGCAGGTAAAGCAGCACGCCGGGGTCGATCTGGCCAGACCGGGTGCCCATGGGCAGCCCGTCGATGGTGGAGAACCCCATGGAGGACGCCACGGAGCGCCCGCCCTTCAGCCCGCAGATGGAGGCGCCGTTGCCCAGGTGTGCGACGATCACGCGGCCCTCTGCGAGCGCGGGTTCGGACTCTGCCAGGTGGCCGGCGATATAGCTGTAGCTCAGCCCGTGGAAGCCGTAGCGGCGGATCCCGGCGTCGTAATAGGAGCGCGGCAGGCCAAAGGCATCCTGCACGAAGGGATGGCCCCGGTGAAAGGCCGTGTCGAAGCAGGCGATCTGGACGGCATCGGGGAAATCCTCCATCGCGGCGCGGATGCCTGAAAGGTTGTGCGGCTGGTGCAGCGGGGCGAAGGGCACCAGGCTTTCCAGGTAATCAAGCGCCGCGGCGTCCAGGCGCAGCGGTTCTGCGCAACGCGTGCCGCCATGGACGACCCGGTGGCCGACGGCAGTGATACTGGTCTGCGGAAAGCAGGTGCGGATCGCATCAAGCGCGCAGAGCAGGGCGCTGGCATGGCTTTCGCCTTCGCTGGGGCTGAGGGCGCGTTCCATCAGGCGGGCGCCGGTCATGTCCGTGAGACGCAGCGTGGTGCCCGTGCCGATATGATCGACAAGGCCCACGGCCAGCTCCCGCGCGGTGCGGTCGAACAGGGCAAACTTCAGCGAGGAGGATCCCGCGTTAAGGGTCAGGATCGCCTGGCTCATGGCGTGATCCCCGTGATCCGGGCGTGGTGCAGCGCGGCCACCGCGCAAGAGGCCAGCCGCGCCATGTCGTCATCGGCGCGGGAATTGAGGATGATCGGCACCCTTGCCCCCAGCACCAGCCCGGCGGCTTCGGCGTGCGAAATGTAAGTCAGCTGTTTGGCCAGCATGTTGCCCGCATCCAGGTTGGGCACGACCAGCACGTCGGCCATGCCCGCGACCGGCGAATGGAGACCCTTGGTGCGGGCCGCCGCCAGGTCGACGGCGTTGTCCATGGCAAGCGGCCCGTCAACCAGCCCGCCGGTGATCTGCCCGCGCTCTGCCATCTTCGACAGCAGCGCCGCATCGAGGGAGGAGGGGATATCGGGGTTCACCGTTTCCACGGCAGACAGCACGCCGACCTTGGGTTCCAGGATCCCGATGGAGCGCGCCAGGTCGATGCCGTTCTGCACGATATCGACCTTGGTCTTGAGATCCGGAGAGATGTTGATCGCTGCATCCGTCACCAGCAGCGGATGCGGCAGCCCCGGCACATCCATCACGAAGACATGGGTAAAGCGCCGCCCCATCCGCAGCCCTGTCTGCTTGTCCAGCGTCGGGCGCAGAAGGTCATAGGTGTGCAGGTGCCCCTTCATCAGCGCATGGGCCTTGCCGGCATGCACCAGGTCCACGGCGCAGCGCGCGGCATCGCGGTGGTGGGCCAGGTCGATGATCTGGATGCCGGTCAGATCTGCGTTCATCTCTTCGGCCACCTTGCGGATCTTCGCCTCTGACCCGATCAGGATCGGCTCTATCAGCGTGTGCCGCCTGGCCAGCAGGGCCCCGCCCAGGGAATTGGGCTCTTCGGGGCAGACGACGGCGGTCAGCAGCGCGGCAAGCGGCTCTGCTTCTTTCAGGATGCGTTCGAAATGGCGGTGCCGTTGCAGGATCAGCCCCGGCAGGTCGGCGCTGTCCATGCGGATCTTGCGGGCCGGGGCGTGGACGATCGACGTCCCGCTGAGCACGAGGGCCTCATCCGCGATCCGGCGCACCTCTGTCGCAAGGGTGACGGTCTTGTCCGCCGGGTCCTTACCGGTGACGGTCACCCGTACCAGCAGTTCATCCCCGGCATGGGCGACGCCGTGGAAATCCACGTTTTGCGATTTGTAGAGCGTCCCGGCACCGGGCAGCAGCGATCCCAGCACGGCAGAGATCAGCGCGGCAGAGAACATGCCGGGCGTGATCGCCTCTGTCACGCCGTCGCCATCCCCGTCCGCATAGGCAAGATGCAGCGGGTTGTGATTGCCGGTCACGCTTGCAAAGCCGATCAGGTCATCCTGCGTGCAGAGCCGGCGGAGTTCGGAGCTTTGGCCGATGGTGAGCTCGTCGAAGGTGAAATTGTCGATCTGCATCGTGATGTCCCAGGGCTATTTTGCAGGCGCAGCATAGCGCGATGGTTGGCCGGCTTCGTGACATGGGTCAAGTGAGGGGCGCAAATGCGGCGATGACCTTGCGTCATCAGTCGGGCGGGCAGTGGGCTGGCGGAACGCCCCTTCGCGCGATGGCTGGCGGGGCACAGATGCCGCTTTTCAAAGGGGCGTGCCCCATGTCAGATGATCGCATGATCGCGAAACTGGAAATGCTCATCGCCCTTGCCAAGGAAAAGCACTTTGGCCGCGCGGCAGAGAGCCTTGGCATCACGCAGCCCAGCCTGTCCACGGGCATCCGCCAGCTGGAGGACCAGCTGGGCGTGAAACTGGTGCTGCGCGGATCGCGCTTTGGCGGGCTGACGCCCGAGGGGCAGCGCACGCTGATCTGGGCGCGCAAGATCGTGGGCGATGCTCGGCGCCTGCGCGAAGAGATGCGCTTTACCCGCGAAGGGCTGTCGGGCCACCTGCGGATCGCGGTGATCCCCACGGCGCTGACCTGGGCCTCTCACTTGGCGACGGCCTTTCGCCAGGCCCACCCCAACGTCGATTTCACCGTGCTCAGCCGGAACTCTGCCGAGATCCTGGAGATGCTTGAGAACTTCGACGTGGATGCCGGGATCTCTTACCTGGACAACGAACCGCTGGGCCATGTCTCTACCGCCTTTCTCTATCGAGAGACCTACGCGGCCATCTGCCGGCCGGAGCATCCGCTGGCCGGGCGCAAGCAGCTGGAGTGGCGTGACCTTCAGGGGCAGGACCTGTGCCTGCTGACGCCGGACATGCAGAACCGGCGAATCGTCAACAAGGCCTTCGCAGAGGCCGGGATGCAGCCGAAGGCTGTGCTGGAATCGAACTCCACCGTGGTCCTTGCCAGCCAGGTGGAAGAGGCCGGGCTGGTCACCGTGCTGCCCGATCAGCTGGCGCGGCGGCTGGTCTCTGGCCGGGCGCTGTCCATGGTGCCGCTGGGCCAGGCCACCCCGGGGCCCGCAGTGGGCCTGGTCGCCCCCTGGCAAGAGCCCCATACCCCGGTGATCCAGGCGCTTCTGGAGGCTGCGCGCAAGGTGGCCACCGCCGAGGGCTGATAGCTTTTGCCAATCGACTGACGGAAATGCGATATTGAAATCGCATCAAATCTGGCGCATCCCGCAGGTTCAGCCAGCGAGGAGGACGCCATGGACCCGCAGCCAACCGCAGAGGAAATCAGGGAAATCCTGGGAAAGCATCTGCACCTGGAAGGGCCGCTGTTGCCGATCCTGCACGATCTTCAGGACACCTTCGGCTACTTGCCCCAAGAGGCGGTGCCCCAGATCGCGGGCGCGCTGAACCTGAGCGTGGCCGAGGTCACGGGCGTCATCTCTTTCTACCATGATTTTCGCAAGGCCCCCGCCGGGCGCCACGTGCTGAAGCTGTGCCGGGCAGAGGCCTGCCAATCCATGGGCTCGGATGCGCTGGCGGATCGGGTCCTGTCCCTGCTGGGCGTCGACTGGCACGGCACCACGACCGACGGGCGCATCACGGTGGAGCCGGTCTATTGTCTTGGCCTTTGCGCCTGCGCCCCCGCCGCAATGCTGGATGGCCGCGTCCATGGCGCGCTGACAGAGGCGAAGGCCACGAAGATCCTGGAGGCGCTGGCATGAAGATTTATGTTTCCCGCGATTCCGCCGCCAAGGCGTTTGGCGCCGATGAGGTTGCAGAGGCGCTGCAGGAGGAGATCGTCGCACGCGGGCTGCGCGCAGAGGTGATCCGCACCGGGTCGCGCGGGATGGTCTGGCTGGAGCCGCTGGTGGAGATCGACGCCGGCCGCGGCCGCATGGCCTATGGCCCGGTCAGCGCCGAAGAGGTGCCCGCGCTTCTGGACGGCAACATCGACAGCCTTGGCCTGACCGAGGAAATCCCCTTCTTCGCGCGCCAGACCCGCCTGACCTTTGCTCGCTGCGGTCTGACCGATCCGCTCAGCCTGGCCGATTACGAGGCCCATGGCGGGCTTGCCGGCCTGCGCCGCGCACTTGAGCTGAGCGCAGAGGCGATCGTGGACGAAGTGAAGACCTCTGGCCTGCGCGGGCGCGGAGGGGCCGGGTTCCCGACGGGGATCAAGTGGGACACCGTGCGCATGGCCCATGCCGATCAGAAATACATCGTCTGCAATGCCGACGAGGGCGACAGCGGCACCTTCGCGGACCGCATGATCATGGAAGGCGACCCCTTCACCCTGATTGAGGGCATGGTGATCGCCGGGCTCGGCACCGGGGCGACCAGGGGCTATGTCTACACGCGCTCGGAATATCCCGATGCCATCGAGGTGATGGAAGAGGCGGTGCAGATCGCTCGCGCCGCCGGGGTGCTTGGGCCCGATGTGCTGGGCTCCGGCCGGGCCTTCGACATGGAAATCCGCATGGGGGCCGGCGCCTATGTCTGCGGCGAGGAAACCAGCCTTCTGAACAGCCTTGAGGGCAAGCGCGGCGTGGTGCGTGCCAAGCCGCCGCTGCCCGCGCTCGAGGGATTCCTGGGCCGCCCGACGGTGGTCAACAACGTGATCAGCCTGGCCACGGTGCCGGTGATCTTCGAAAAGGGAGCGGCCTTTTACGCGGAGTTCGGGCTGGGACGTTCAAAGGGGACGATCCCGATCCAAATTGCCGGCAACGTCGCCCATGGCGGCCTGTTCGAGACCGCCTTCGGCATGCCGCTGGGCACGCTGGTCAATGACATCGGCGGCGGCACGGCAAGCGGCCGGCCCGTTAAGGCGGTTCAGATCGGCGGGCCGCTTGGCGCCTACTTCGGTCAGGAAAAGTTCGACACGCCGTTTGGTTACGAGGATTTCGATGTCCAGGGCGGGCTGATCGGCCACGCCGGGCTGGTCGTCTTCGACGATAGCGCGGACATGATGAAAATGGCGCGCTTCGCCATGGAATTCTGCGCCGTGGAAAGCTGCGGGAAATGCACCCCCTGCCGCATCGGCGCGGTGCGCGGCGTGGAGACGCTGGACCGGATCGCCGCCGGAGACGGCGCGGCGGTGGAGCTGCTGACGGACCTTTGCGAAACGATGAAGGATGGCTCTCTTTGTGCGCTCGGGGGCTTCACGCCCTATCCGGTGCTCTCGGCCCTGGAAACCTTCCCTGAAGAGTTCGCAGGCACAAGGGAGGCCGCGGAATGAGCGATCACAGCCAGGACCTTGCCATGACGCCGCTGCGCCACGCCATGCACGACCAGATGCCAGAAAAACTAGCGGAAAAAGGGAGCTGAACCATGAAGGATTTCATCATTCCCTGGGATGACACCGACAAGGGCACGCCGGCAAAGACGGGCAAGCCGGTGCAGCTGCTCGTGGACGGCATCGAAGTGACCGTGCCGGAGGGGACCTCCGTCATGCGGGCGGCCTCTGAGGCGGGGATCCAGGTGCCCAAGCTCTGCGCGACCGACAGCCTTGAGGCCTTCGGATCCTGCCGCCTCTGCGTGGTGGAGATCGAGGGACGGCGCGGCACGCCGGCCTCCTGCACCACGCCGGTGCACCCTGGCATGGTGGTGCATACGCAATCCGAGAAGGTGCGCAGGATCCGCAAGGGCGTGATGGAGCTTTATATCTCTGATCACCCGCTGGATTGCCTGACCTGCGCGGCCAACGGCGATTGCGAGTTGGAGGACATGGCCGGGGCCGTGGGCCTGCGCGACGTGCGTTATTCCAAGGCCGAGGGGCTGGCGAACCACTTTGAGGTCCGCTCCGGTGGAGAGGCCAACCCGGCCTGGATGCCCAAGGACGAAAGCAACCCCTATTTCACCTATGACCCGGCCAAGTGCATCGTCTGCAACCGCTGCGTCCGCGCCTGTGAAGAGGTGCAGGGCACCTTCGCGCTGACCATCGAGGGGCGCGGCTTCGACAGCCGGGTCTCTGTCGGGGCAGAGAACTTCCTGGAAAGCGATTGCGTCAGCTGCGGCGCCTGCGTGCAGGCCTGCCCGACGGCGACCTTGCAGGAAAAAAGCGTGATCGACCTGGGCACGCCGGAGCGGTCCGTCGTCACCACCTGCGCCTATTGCGGCGTGGGCTGTTCCTTCAAGGCAGAGCTGAACGGCACCCAGCTGGTGCGCATGGTGCCATGGAAACACGGGCAGGCGAACCGCGGCCACAGCTGCGTGAAAGGGCGTTTTGCCTATGGCTATGCAACGCACAAGGACCGCATCCTGAACCCGATGATCCGCGACCGTGTGGACGAGCCCTGGCGCGAGGTGTCCTGGGACGAGGCCCTGACCTTTGCCGCCGACAAGATGCGCGGCCTGCAGGAAAAGTACGGCCAGAAGAGCATCGGCGTGATCACCTCTTCGCGCTGCACTAACGAGGAAACCTTCCTTGTGCAGAAGCTGGCGCGCGCGGTCTTCGGCAACAACAACACCGACACCTGCGCCCGCGTCTGCCATTCGCCGACCGGCTACGGCCTGGGCCAGACCTTCGGCACCAGCGCGGGCACGCAGGACTTCGACTCGGTCGAGGACAGCGACGTGGTGGTGGTGATCGGCGCCAACCCCACGGATGGCCACCCCGTCTTTGCCTCGCGCCTGAAAAAACGCCTGCGGGCCGGGGCGAAGCTGATCGTCATCGATCCTCGGCGGATCGACCTGGTGAAATCGCCCCATGTGCAGGCCGCGCATCACCTACCGCTGCGCCCGGGCACCAACGTCGCCGTGGTCTCTGCCCTGGCGCATGTGATCGTGACCGAAGGGCTGATGGACGAGGCCTTCATCCGCGAACGCTGCGACTGGGAAGAATTCATGGAATACGCGGAGTTCATCCGCAACCCGCGCCATTCCCCCGAAGCGACCGAAGCCCTGACAGGCGTTCCCGCGGATGAGCTGCGCGCTGCGGCCCGGCTCTTTGCGACCGGCGGGAACGGCGCGATCTACTACGGTCTGGGCGTGACTGAGCACAGCCAGGGATCGACCACCGTGATGGGCATTGCCAACCTCGCCATGCTGACCGGCAACATCGGTCGCAAGGGGGTGGGTGTGAACCCGCTGCGCGGCCAGAACAACGTTCAGGGCTCCTGCGACATGGGCTCCTTCCCGCATGAGCTGCCGGGCTATCGCCACGTGAAGGGCCAGGACGTCCGCGATGTCTTCCGCGAGGCCTGGGGGGTGGAGATCGACCCGGAACCGGGGCTGCGCATTCCCAACATGCTTGATGCCGCCGTGGATGGCACCTTCAAGGGGCTTTACTGCCAGGGCGAGGATATCCTGCAGTCCGATCCGGATACGAAACACGTGGCCGCCGGGCTGGCGGCGATGGAATGCGTCATCGTCCATGACCTCTTCCTGAACGAGACGGCGAACTACGCCCATGTCTTCCTACCCGGCTCTTCCTTCCTGGAAAAGAACGGCACCTTCACCAATGCCGAGCGGCGCATCAACCGCGTGCGCAAGGTGATGGCGCCGCTGAACGGCTACGAGGACTGGGAGGTCACCCAGGCCCTGGCGAACGCCATGGGCGCAGGCTGGAAATATTCCCATCCTTCGGAAATCATGGAGGAAATCTCTCTCACGACGCCCAGTTTCGCCGGGGTGTCCTACGAGGTTCTGGAACAGAAGGGATCGGTCCAGTGGCCCTGCAACGAGGCCAATCCCGATGGCACGCCGCTGATGCATGTCGATGGGTTCGTGCGCGGCAAGGGGCGCTTCATCGTGACCGAATATGTCGCCACGGATGAACGCACGGGCCCGCGCTTCCCGCTGCTGCTGACCACCGGGCGGATCCTGTCGCAGTACAACGTGGGCGCCCAGACGCGGCGCACGGCGAACTCCGAATGGCATGCGGAGGACCTGCTGGAGATCCACCCCCATGACGCGGAACTGCGCGGCGTGAAGGAAGGGGACTGGATCCGGCTTGCCTCGCGCTCGGGAGAGACCAGCCTGCGGGCGACGCTCACGGATCGGGTCAGCCCTGGCGTGGTCTATACCACCTTCCACCACCCCGATACCCAGGCCAACGTGATCACCACCGACTTCTCCGACTGGGCCACGAACTGCCCGGAATACAAGGTGACGGCGGTGCAGGTGTCGCTGTCGAACGGGCCAACGGACTGGCAGGCAGACTACGCGGCGCAGGCCGAGCGCGCCCGGCGCATCCTGCCGGCAGCCGAATGATGGCCAGCCCTGTCCTGAGCTTGCCGGGCCTGGCGGTTGGCCCTGAGGGTGCGCGGGAGGTGAGCCGCGCCTTGCCCGAAGAATGGCCCGTGGCCTTCAGTTTCGATGGCTCCACCCAGGCCGTGATGATGGCGACTCCGCAGGATCTGGAGGACTTCGCGCTTGGCTTCGCCCTGTCCGAGGGGATCGTCGAAGGCGTTGAGGATATTGCGGAATTCGAGCTGGTACTGCATGAGGCGGGCAGCGAATGCCGCTTCTGGCTGAAGCCGGGGCGGGGGGCCTCTCTGGAGGCGCGGCGACGGGCCTTTGCCGGGCCGGTGGGCTGTGGCCTGTGCGGGATCGACTCGCTGGAAGAGGCGAACCGTGCGCTGCCGAAAGTGCCGGTGGGCAAGGTCCTGTCGGCGGCCGAGGTCAGCGGGGCGGCAGAGGCGCTGCGGGGCGCGCAGCCCTTGCATGACCGCACCCGCGCCGTCCATGCGGCGGGCTTCGTGCAGCCCGGACGCGGGCTGGTACTGGCGCGGGAGGACGTGGGCCGGCACAATGCCCTGGACAAGCTGATCGGGGCCATGGCGCGCGGCGGGATCGATCCGGCACGCGGTGCCTTCGTGCTGACCAGCCGGATTTCCATGGAGCTGATCCAGAAGGCCGCTGTCGCGCAATGCCCCGTGATCATTGGGGTTTCCGCCCCCACGGCCCATGCGGTGCGCCTGGCCAAAGGGGCCGGGATCACCCTGGCGGCCTTTGCCCGCGGGCGCAGTTTCGACCTTTATGCCCACCCCGACCGTATCCGAACCGGAGCCAGCGATGTCGCCTGAAAAACTTGTCCTGATGGCCAACCAGATCGCCACCTTCTTCCGCAGCCAGCCGGGGAACGAGCAGGCTGAACGGATCGCGGATCACATCAATGACTTCTGGGAACCCAGGATGCGCCGGCAGTTCTTTTCGCATGTGGCGGCGGGCGGAGAGGGGCTGGATCCGCTGGTGCTGGAGGCCGCGACCTTCGTGCGGGAGCCGGCGGACTGAGGGTCTCTGAAACCCGTCGGTATCACGTCTGTTTTGCGTCGGTATCACGTCGGTATTACGTCGGTGCGCAGCGAACGGGGGGTTAGGCCTGTCTTAAGCGCTGGAGGGGGGCTTTGCCCCCCCCACGAAACAGGGGGGCTCGATGCCCCCCCTGTTTCGTTCCCCCCAGAGTTTTTTGGCAAGAAGAAGACAGGTGACGGCGCTTGCATGGGGTGCGGGCGCGCGGGGGGCTTTTGGCGGGACATTTGCGGATATATTGACTACTAAAATACTCGGGATTGACTTGGTTGAGCTTTTTAGTCAGTTATGAAGCTGACAAGAATCCTCGCCCATTCATCCCGACCGATTGAGGGGCGTGCTTTCACAGAGGCCCGACGATGACTTGCCCGGACAGCAGACCATCCCGCATCTGTCCCGCCGCCCGCACAGGGCAGGGGCGTTTCGCCTTTCCGGGGGCGGGCGCGTGAGCCTGCAGCGCGGATCCGAGCCGGTCGCCACCATCGCGGCCCTGCCTTTTCACGAGGCGCTCGTGATCGGCGCCTTGCGGGCCCGCTGCGACGGGCCCGATGCGGTGGCGGATTTCGAGATGGAGCTGACCGCGCTTTACGGTCGTGACCGGATGGAGCGCATCAGCGAGCGGCTGGACGAATTCTTCGGCCTGACCTTGCGCCACGTGCGCCGCCCGGTGATGCGGCATGGACAGACCTGTTCCTGTGTCGGTGCCGATGAGGCGGTCCTGGCGCATCTGGTCTCTCTTTCCACCTCGGGGGACCGGGAGGATGCCATGCTGATGGCCTGCCTGCTGGTGCGGGCCGATGTGGCGCCGATCGTCGTTTCCCTGGCCCAGACCCTGGGCCTGGAGCTGATACGCCAGCGGCCCGAGGGCCGGGCCTATCCCAGTCACACACCGAACACTTTGCATTGACGGAAAAAAGAGGAGTTTCCATGTCCATTCGTACCACTCTTATGGCCACTGCCGCGTTGACCATCCTGCCGGGCTTCGCGCTTGCCGAGGACATGGCTCCGGAGAAGACGGCTGTCCTTGAGACCTATGCCGATATCGCCGCGGCGTCCTACGGAGACAGCCTGCGCACCGCAGAGGCGCTGCAGGCCGCGCTGGCGGCCCTGGTCGAGGCCCCTTCGGCAGAGGCGCTGGCCGCGGCCAAGGCGGCCTGGAAACAGGCCCGCGTGCCCTACCAGCAGACCGAGGCCTTCCGCTTCGGCAATGCGATCGTGGACGACTGGGAAGGCAAGGTGAACGCCTGGCCGCTTGACGAGGGGCTGATCGACTACGTGGATCCCTCTTATGGCGGGGCGACGGATGAGAACGCCTTTGCCGTGCTCAACGTGATCGCCAACCCCAGCTTCGAGCTGTCGGGGGAAACCGTCGATGCCTCTGCCATCACGCCGGATCTGCTGGAGAACACCCTGCAGGAAGCCGATGGCGTGGAAAGCAACGTGGCCACCGGGTATCACGCGATCGAATTCCTGCTCTGGGGTCAGGATCTGAACGGCACCGATCATGGTGCGGGCGCGCGGCCCTGGACGGATTACGCCACGGGCGAGGACTGCACGGGCGGCAATTGCGACCGTCGCGGTGAATACCTGACCGCCGCGGCCGATCTGCTGGTGTCGGACCTGGACTGGATGGCGGCGCAATGGGCGACGGGCGGCGAGGCGCGCGAGACCCTGCTGGCCGATCCGGATGCGGGCATCATCGCCATGCTGACCGGCATGGGCAGCCTGTCCTATGGCGAGCAGGCGGGCGAGCGCATGAAGCTGGGCCTGCTGCTGAACGATCCCGAGGAAGAGCACGACTGCTTCTCCGACAACACCTACAACAGCCACTTCTATGACGGCCTGGGCATCCACAATGTCTACACCGGTCGCTACGTCGGCGTGGATGGCACGGTGACGGAGGGGGCGTCGCTCTCCGACCTGGTGGCGGCGGCCGATCCCGAGGTCGACGCGGCGCTGAGCGCCGATCTGAACGCCACCATGATGAAGCTGACCGAGCTCAAGGTCGCGGCAGAGGGCGGCTTTTCCTACGACATGATGCTGGAGCGTGGCAACGCGGCCGGCGAGGCGCTGATCATGGGCGCGGTGGATGCGCTGGTGGCCCAGACCCGCGGCATCGAGCGCGCCGTGGCGGCCCTGCAGCTGGAAGAAATCGGCTTTGAGGGCTCTGACAGCCTGGATGATCCGGATGCCGTCTTCCAGTGATCTGAACTGACGCGATGCGCCGGGCGGCGGGGCAGACCCGCCGCCCGGCAGCGACACAAGGCCGGGGAAAAGGCCCCCGATACGAGACGAGAAAGGGCGAGAACCATGATGGTCTGTCACTGCATGAAGATCTCGGACGGCGATATCCGTTCTGCCGTCGACTGGATGCGCGCCGCGGATCCCGACACGATCATCACGCCTGGCAAGATCTACCGCGCCCTGGGCAAGAAGGCCGAGTGTGGCGGATGTCTGCCACTTTTCATGGACACCATGCGCCAATGCGATAGTTTCGAAGTACCGGAAATTCTGCGCGGTCTTCGCCGCGCTACGGGAAAGGAGACATCGAATGAAAGGCGACGCCAAGGTTATTGAATACCTTAATGCCGCGCTGCGCAGCGAGCTGACCGCGGTCAGCCAGTACTGGCTGCACTACAGGCTTCAGGAAGACTGGGGCTTCGGCAAGATCGCCGCCAAGTCGCGTGAGGAAAGCATCGAGGAGATGCACCACGCGGACAAGCTGATCGAGCGAATCATTTTCCTGGAAGGGCACCCGAACCTGCAGAAGCTTGACAGCCTGCGCATCGGCGAGACCCTCAAGGAGACCCTGGAAGCGGACCTGGCCGCCGAACAGGAAGCCTGGACGCTTTACAAGGAAGCGCGGGAATATTGCGTGAAAGTAGGCGATTACGTCACCAAGGAGCTCTTTGATCAGCTTCTGGCGGACGAGGAAGGCCATATCGACTTCCTGGAGACCCAGCTGGATCTCTATGGCACCATCGGTGCAGAGAACTACGGCATGCTGAATGCCTCTCCGGCCAACGAGGCCGAGTAAGGCGCGCTGAGGCCGCGGGTCGTTCTGCGATCCCGGCTTCAGGGGCAGCTTGCCGCAACCATGCGAGAGTTGGAGGGCCTGCCCCATGCGGGGCGGGCCTTTCGCGTTTTCGGCGGGCGGGGCGCGACGAAATGCCAGAGGCTTTTCCGATTGAAACGATCAGGTTTGCGTGGCACTCCGGGTTCCATAACGCTTGATGACAGGGCGCGCGGACCGGGGAGCGGTCGGCCAGCGCCCAAGAGCAGATCTGAACGGACAGGACGGGAGGCACGGCGATGCGCAGGGGAGCTGGGTGCAGATGGGCTGGGGCAGCCATCATGGGGCTTCTGGCAGGTCCCGGGATGGCAGAGGATGCCGGGCTGGTGCTTCCTTACCTGAACGAGGTGCCCCGCAGCAGCGCAGAGGCCGAGCGCATCGCCGGTGTGGTCGCGCCCGCCACGGATTTCTCTGCGCCGGAGAAGTTCGAGCAGAACGGGGCCGGGGCCGCCACGGTGCGCGCGCGCAGCGATGCGGATGCCTTTTCCATGTCCTCGGCCAACATGCCCTTCGAGCGCGAGCTGGATTTCAAGGTGGGCAACGGGCTGTTCAAGAAGCTCTGGGTCTCTTCTCCGTCCTCCACGCTGGCCAGTGACGGGCTGGGGCCGCTTTACAATGCGCGCTCCTGCCAGCGCTGCCACCTGAAGGACGGGCGCGGCCATTTGCCGGCCGGACCGGAGGATGATGCCACGTCGCTGTTCCTGCGGATCTCCGTTCCTGCAGCGCCCGAGGACGATGTCAGCGATATCGAATCCTTCCTGCTGTCGCGGGGAGAAGAGCCGCTGCGCGTGCGACCGCATCCCAGCTACGGCGGCCAGATGCAGGATTTCGGCGTGGCCGGACAGACGGCGGAATACCGCATCGTCGCGGACTGGGAAGAAGAGGATATCGCGCTGAACGGCGGGGAAAGCATCACCCTGCGCAACCCCAACTGGGGCGCGACCGATCTGGGTTATGGGCCGCTGGGCCCGGACACGATGCTGTCCCCGCGCCTGGCGCCGCAGATGATCGGCCTGGGCCTGCTGGAGGCCATCCCGGCAGAGGATATCCTGGCGCTGGCGGATGAGGCGGATGCGGATGGTGACGGGATCTCCGGCAAGCCGCAGATCGTCTGGTCCTTCGAGGAAGATCGCCCCATGCTGGGCCGCTTCGGCTGGAAGGCCGGGGCGCCAAGCGTGCGCGAACAAAGTGCTGCCGCCTTCGCCGGGGATATCGGGATCTCTTCGCCGCTCTTCCCCTCGCCCTGGGGCGATTGCACCGAGGCCCAGGCGGCCTGCCGGAACGCCCCGCATGGGGATGGCGATGAGCGCGGCACGGAGATCGACGCCGAGGGGCTGGACCTGGTGACCTTCTACAGCCGCAACCTGGGTGTGCCGGAACGCCGCGACGTGGCTGAACCGGCCGTGCTGAACGGCAAGCGGGTCTTTTACGAGGCCGGCTGCACCTCTTGCCACCAGCCGAAATTTGTCACCGCCAGGCTTGAGGATCAGCCCGAGCAGAGCTTCCAGCTGATCTGGCCCTATACCGACCTGCTGCTGCATGACATGGGCGAGGGGCTGGCGGACAACCGTCCCGAGGGCCGCGCCAATGGCCGGGAATGGAAGACGCCTCCGCTTTGGGGGATCGGGCTGACGCGGCAGGTGTCGGGGCACGAGGCCTACCTGCATGACGGGCGCGCGGGTAGCCTTCTGGAAGCCGTGCTCTGGCATGGCGGAGAGGCCGAGGCCGCCCGTGAGCATGTCGTGGCGCTGGAACCCGAAGACCGCGCCGATCTGATCGCCTTCCTGGAGAGCCTTTGATGAGACAGACCGCCTGCGCCGCCCTGATCGCCCTGACCCTGCCGGTGCTTGGCAGCACGGCCATGGCCGGCACGGAGGAGGCGATCGCGGAGCACGTGATGCCCGCCGTCACCGGCTTTGCCCAGGCCTCCGCCCAGCTGCAGGAGGCCGCCGCGGCAGATTGCACCAGCGCCGCCGTGCAGGGGCCCTACAACGCGGCTTTCGATGCCTGGCTGGGGCTGTCCCACCTGCGCTTCGGCCCGCTTGAGGTGGACGGGCGCGTCTCTGCCATCGCCTTCTGGCCCGACAACCGGGGGTTCACCCCCAAGCAGCTGGGCAGCCTGATCGCGCAGGAGGATCCGGTCGTGAACAGCGCGGAGGATTTCGCCCATGTCTCGGTCGCCGCGCGGGGGCTCTTTGCGCTTGAGATGATGCTGTACGATCCGCAGTTCGCCTATGAGGATGGCAGCTATTCCTGCACCCTGGTGCAGCGCCTGTCTGCCGATCTGGCCCGCATGGCGCAGGAAATCGCGACCGACTGGGAAGAGGAGCAGGCGCCGCTGATGCTGAGCGCGGGCGAGCCCTGGAACAACTTCTACCTCAGCCCGGACGAGCCGCTGCAGGTCTTCTACACCACGCTGCTGACCGGGCTGGAGTTCACCGCCGACACGCGGCTGGGCCGCCCGCTTGGCACCTTCGATCGCCCCCGTCCGCGCCGGGCAGAGGCCCGCCGGTCAGAGCGGTCGCTGCGCAACGTGGAGCTGTCGCTGATCGCGCTGCGCGATCTGGCGGAGCAGCTGGCGCAGCCGATCCCGATCACCGAAGAAGCCTTTGACGAGGCGCTGGAAACGGCGCAGGAGCTGGACGATCCGGTCTTTGCCGGGGTGGAGGATCCCACCGGGCGGCTCAAGGTCGAGATCCTGCAACAGCGCATCCAGGCGGTGCGGCGCGCGGTCGAGGGAGAGATCGGCGCGCAGCTGAACCTGACGCAGGGCTTCAATTCAGCCGACGGAGACTGATCCATGATCCCGCGCCGCGCCTTTCTTGCCGCCCTGGCCGCCGCCGCGACCGCACCCGGCCTGAGCTGGGCCGATGCGGGCAGTCCCGCCTATCTTGCCGCCGCCAGGGAGGCCGACGGCAGCTATGCGCTGCACGGTCTGGCTGGCGATGGCGCGGCGCTGTTCCGCATTGCGCTGCCCGCACGCGGCCATGCCGGCACCGCCCATCCCAAAGCCCCTGAGGCCGTGGCCTTTGCCCGCCGTCCGGGCACCTTCGGGCTGGTGATCGACTGCGTGCACGGCAAGGTCCTGAAGGTGCTGGAAAGCCCGGAGGGGCGGCATTTCTACGGTCATGGCTGCTTTATCGCCGGGGGTGACATCCTGTGCACCACAGAGAACGATTACACCGCGCGCCGGGGTGTCATCGGCCTGTGGGACCGGCGGCAGGGCTACCGGCGGATCGGTGAAATCCCAAGCCACGGCATCGGCCCGCATGAGATGCTGGCGCTGCCCGGCGATGTGCTGGTGGTGGCCAACGGCGGGATCGAGACGCACCCCGACAGGGGCCGCGACAAGCTGAACATCCCCAGCATGCAGCCCAGCCTGGCCTATGTTTCTCCCCAAGGGGAGCTGCTGGAAGAGCTGCGCCTGCCAGAGGCGCTGCACCGCAATTCCATCCGCCACCTGGCGGCCCGGCCTGACGGGCTGGTGGCCTTTGCCATGCAATGGCAGGGCGAGGTGAGCGACCCGGTGCCCTTGCTGGGGCTGCACCGCCGTGGCGCGCCCGCGATCCTGGCCGAGGCCGATCTGGGCGAGCAGATGGCGATGCGGGGCTACGCGGGTTCTGTCGCCTTTGACGGCATCGGCGGGCAGGTGGGCATCACCTCTCCGCGCGGGGGGCGGATCCATGTCTTTGATGACACGGGGGCCTTCGCGGCCAGCCTGCATCGCGGCGACGTCTGCGGGTTGGCGGGCAGCCCGGGGGGCTTCCTTGCGACTGACGGGCAGGGCGGTGTCTGGCAGGCGGGCGCAGAGGGCCTGAGCGCGGCGCGCCGGGCCGATTGCGCCTGGGACAACCACGTGGTCACCCTGTAAGGGCAGACGGCTGAGCCCTGGCGCCGCGCCTTCTGGCGGGGCGGTCCCTTTGGATGATCCTGTTCTTGGAATGCTCTGCCCGCGTGATGCGGGGCGTTGTCAGGAAGCGGGTCTGGATGCCGGGCGTTCTGCCCGAATGTCTTGATCCGTCTTTCCTGACCGGTGGGTCTGGGTCCGTTCTGGCCCCCATCGTCCGTCCTTGTCGGCGGCGTGCCGCGTCCTTCAGCCCTTGGTGGCGATCCCGTTCATGAGGTGGTCCAGGAACTTCGCGGACCGCTCTTTCGGGTCGATGGCTTCCTGGTCGTGCTGATGCCAGGACAGTAACCAGTTGACCGAGTTAAGGAAGAAGCTGCCGGCTGCATTCGTGTCGATATTGCGCAGGGATCCCTCTGCCGCAGCATCCGACAGCAGCCCGCTGATATATGTCTGCAGCGCCTCTTCGCGGGAGGTGATATCGCTGCGCAAACCCTCAGGAAGCGCGAGGATATTCGGCCGGGTCAGGAAAGCGCCGTTTTCCACCAGCGTGCGCGTGATGAATTCCCGGTAGAAATTGGCGAAACGATCAAGGGCGCTGCCCCCGGATTGTTCGGCCTTGGTGCGGGCGGTTTCCCCGCAGAGGAACGTGACCTGCAGGCAATCGTAGAGCAGTTCTTCCTTGTTGCGAAAATAGTAATAGAGCGCGGTCTTGGTGACCCCGATCTCATCCGCGATCTCGTCAAGCGAGGTTGCGTGATACCCTTTTTCGTTGAACCTGCGAGAGGCGATGCGCAGCGCCGCACGCCGCTTCTGTTCCCTTATCTCTTCCCGTGATGCAACTTCACCGTTCCAACTGGCCATTCGGTCCCCTGAAAAGTCTGTCTCAATTCCTAAAACTCACAAACTAATCCCTGAACACGAACATTGTTCCACAGGGTAAATCTTTACAGTCCCCAGGGACGGAACTTGCCCCGAAGCCAAAGGCCCGAGCATCGGTAACACCGGGACAATGCTTGGCAATATCCAATCAGCGGTCGGAAGGTCAACTCTGGCTTGTGCCGAAAAGCGCCTGGATCGGGCCGGGGGAAGGGCGGATCCGGGGACTCGTGAAGCGGGGATCTTGGCGCTAGCCTGCGGGAAACACCACGTGGGGGAAGGGCATCGGATGACGCGGAAAGGCCGGATCGAGGACCTGAGGCTGCTGACCGGAAAGGGGCGCTTTACCGACGATTGCGCCGGGGACGGGCGCGCGGGTCAGCCCCTTTGGGTGACCTTCTTGCGCGCGCCGCATGCAGCGGGCCAGCTGCTGGGCATCGCCACGCAGGAGGCCGCCGCCATGCCGGGCGTGCGGGCGATCTTCACGGGCGCGGATCTGGCCGCCGATGGGATCGGGCCCTGCCAACCCGCGATGGCCCTAGAGGGGCCCGATGGGCAGGAATGGCAGGCCACGGAGCGCCCCCTTCTGGTGCAGGAGCCTATCCGCCACCTGGGCGAACCGCTGGCCATGGTGGTGGCCGAAACCCGGGCGCAGGCCATGGATGCGGCAGAGGCGCTGGAGGCCGATATCGCGGAACGCCCCACCGTGATCTCCATACCCGAGGCCCGCGCGCCCGAGGCGCCGCTGGTGCATGACAGCCGGCCCGGCAACCTGGGCTACCAATGGAGCCGGGGGGACTGGGCGGCGACCGGCGCGGCGCTTGAGGCCTCGGCCCACCTTGTGCGGGTCGATCTTCCGGTCAGCCGGGTGACGGCCATGGCGCTGGAGCCGCGCGCGGCGCTGGCCTGGCCTGACGGGGAGGGGATGGGCCTGGAGCTGTCGATCCAGAGCCCCACGGGCCTGCGGGACGCGCTGGCCGGGGCCTTTGACATGGAGGCGGGGCATATCCGCGTGCTGGCGGGCGATGTGGGCGGCTCTTTCGGGATGAAGGCCGGGATGCTGCGCGAAGAAATGCTGGTCTTCTGGGCCGCGCGCAAGCTGGGCGTGCCGCTGCGCTGGCGGGCGGATCGGTCAGAGGGGTTCCTGTCCGACGAGGCCGGGCGCGACATCCTTGCGACGGCTGAACTGGGGCTGGATGCAGAGGGCAATTTCACCGCCCTGCGGGTGCATGAGGATGTGAACCTGGGGGCCTATGCCTCTGGCCGGTCGATCACGCCGATCCTGAACATCGGCGGCATTGCCGGGGTCTATCGCACGCCGCTGATTGCCGGGCGGATCGATGGCTGGCTGACCCATACGGTGCCCGTCGCGGCCTATCGCGGCGCGGGCCGCCCCGAGGCGACCTATATCATGGAGCGCCTGGTCGATGCCGCCGCTGCCCAGCTTGGCGTGGACCGGATCGCCCTGAGGCGGCGCAACCTGATCCCGCGGGCGGCGATGCCCTGGGCCTCTCCCTTCGTCTTCGATTACGATTGCGGGGATTTCGAGCAGATCCTGGATGCGGCTGTCGCGCGCGCCGATGTGGCGGGGTTCGCTGCTCGGCGGGAGGCCAGCGCGCAGAGGGGGCAGCTGCGGGGGCTGGGCCTGGCCTTCTGCATCGAGGCGGCCGGGGGCACGATGCTGGGACCGGGCCGGGATTGGACGGACCTTGAGCTGCTGGCGGATGGGCGGCTGCGGATCGCGGCGGGGGCCTTTTCCACCGGCACCGGGTTGGAGACGGCCTTTAGCGATCTGGTCGCGCAGGAATTGGCAGTGCCGCGGGACCGGGTGGGCTACCTGCAGGGCGACACAGACGTCATGGAGCGCGGCGCCGGGATGGGGGGATCCGGGGCCATGGTGAAGGGCGCCTCTGCCCTGCGCGGCGCGGTGTCGGAGCTGCTGGAGCTGGCGCGGGCGCGGGCGGCAGAGATGCTGGAGTTGCCGGAGGCAGAGATCACCTATGAGGCCGGGCTGTTCCGGGGTGCGGGGCGCAACCGCGTGCTGTCCTTTGCCGATATCGCCGCCCATGCCGCAGAGGCCGGGGTTCGGCTGCGCGCGCGGGGTTCTTTCACCAGCCAGGGCCCGACCTTCCCCAACGGCTGCCATGTCTGCGAGGTCGAGGTCGACCGGGAGACGGGGCTTGCCCGGCCGGTCGCATATTGCGCGGTGGAGGACATCGGCACCGTGCTCAACCCCCAGCTGGCAGAGGGGCAGCTTCATGGTGGCGTAGCCCAGGCGCTTGGCCAGGTCTTCATGGAAGAGCTGCGCTACGGGGCAGGGGATGGCCAGCTTCTGACCGGATCGCTGATGGATTATGCCCTGCCGCGCGCGACGGATCTGCCGGGTTTCAGCACCGCGTTCCTGGGTGTCCCCACGGCGCTGAACCCGCTGGGCGTCAAGGGCGTGGGAGAGGCCGGTTCCGTTGGGGCGCTGGCGGCGGGGATGCTGGCGGTGCGAGATGCGCTGGCCTTTGTCGGGGTCGAGGCCCCGGAGATGCCCGCAAGCCCCGCGCGGGTCTGGGCCGCCTTGCAGGGCGCCGCAGCGCGGGGGTGAAGAGGCAGTTTGCAGGGGCGCTGACGACCCGGTGGGCGTGAAGCGCCCGGACCAGGGTGCCGCCCGGGGGGAGCCGCCGCAGGCCGGCGCGGGGGCAGCGCCCCCGTTCCCCGCCCGCCGCAGGCGATGCGCCCCGGTGGGGCGCAGGGGCAGGCCGGCTAAAGGCGCGCAGCCTGGCCCCGTTTCCTGTTCAGCCGCGTTGCCAGCCCAACTGTCCGGCCAGCCGGTCCTGGGCGGCGCGGTACTCTGCCTCGAAACGGTCGACGCGGTCTGCCACGCTTTCCACGGCGGTGATGGCGCCGATGCCCTGGCCCGATCCCCAGATGTTCTTCCAGGCCTTTGCCGCCCCGAAATCCATCTTGGAGGGATCCGAGCGTTCCAGCGCGTCCGGGTCCAACCCCGCCCGCGCGATGGAGGGCTTGAGGTAATTGCCCGGCACGCCGGTGAAGAGATCGGAATAGACGATGTCCGAGGCGCCGCTGTCCACGATCATCTGCTTGTACTCGGCCTCGGCATTGGCTTCCTGCGTGGCAATGAAGGCCGAGCCCGCGTAGCCCAGGTCCGCCCCCATGGCGAGGGCGGCCAGCAGGGCATCGCCGCGCGCGATGGCGCCCGACAGGATCAGCGGCCCGTCGAACCAGGCGCGGATCTCCTGCACCAGCGCGAAGGGCGAGAGCGGGCCGGCGTGGCCCCCCGCGCCGGCGGCCACGGCGATCAGCCCGTCAGCGCCTTTCTCGATCGCCTTGCGGGCGAAACGGTCGTTGATCACGTCATGCAGCACCAGGCCGCCGCCGGCATGGGCGGCCTCGTTCACCTCGGGGCGCGCGCCGAGGGAGGTGATCCAGATCGGCACCTCGTGCTTCATGCAGATCTCCACGTCGCGTTCCAGCCGGGTGTTGGAGCGGTGGACGATCTGGTTGACCGCATAGGGGGCCGCCGGACTGTCCGGATTGGCCTGGTTGTGGCGGTCCAGCTCTTCCTTGATCCGGGTCAGCCAGGCGTCGAGCAGCGGCGGCTCTCCCTCCGCTTCGCGGGCGTTCAGCGCCGGGAAGGAGCCGACGATGCCGGCCTTGCACTGGGCGATGACAAGCTCCGGTCCGGAAACGATGAAAAGCGGGCTGCCGATCAGGGGCAGTCGCAGGTTCTGCAGTATGGCTGGCAGGGTCATTTGGGTCCTCCTCTTGCGTCAAGAGGTGGCATGGGGCGGCGGGGCTGTCAGCCGTTTCGCTGCGTCACGAAAGGGGCGCGGTTTGAGCGGGTGGGGGCAGTTGGGGCGCAGGTGGGGGCCAGCCCCCGTCGCCTGCGGCGACTCCCCCGAAGTATTTCGGGCCAGATGAAGGGGATCCGGTGCCGGGGGCCGTCAGTCGCGCAGGCGGGCGGTGGCTGGCAGGTCGGGGGTGCCGTCCGGGCCAAGAGCGACCGCGAAGAGCTGCTGCGCCTCATCGGCGGTGTAGCGGCCGAGGCGCACGTCTTCGGCCACCTTTTCGGGTGCGCGGGTTCTGGGATCGCCGTAGCCGCCGCCGCCGGGGGTGCGGACATGGACGAGGTCGCCTGGCTGCAGGGGGATATCCTGTTCCTTGGAGAGGTGTTCGGGCACGTGGATGGTGCCGTTGCGGTGGATCTCAACCTTGTTGGGGGTGCCGTCCCGGCCCCCCATGGTGCCCGGGGGGCCGAAGCGGCCGTGGTCCATGACGAAGCTGGCGGTGGCGGTGCCGCGCCGCAGCTCCAGCGCGTAGTCGAGCCCGAAGCCGCCGCGGTGGGACCCCGCGCCGCCCGAGCCCTCGTGCAGGGCGTAGTGGTGGTAGAGCACGGGGAACTGGGTTTCCATGATCTCCACGGGTGGCGCCTTTGAGATGCCGATGGTGGAGCAGCCGTTGGAGAGGCCGTCGTGGTCCGCATTGCCGCCGTAGCCGCCGCCCGAGAGCTGGTACATGACGAAATCGCGGTTCTTTTCGGGATCGTGGCCGCCCAGGGCAAAGTTGCCGGAGGTGCCCGCCGGAGCTGCCGTCACGCGGTTCGGCAGGGCGGGGGCGAGGGCGAGGAAGACGGCCTCTGCGATGCGCTGGCTGACCTCTGCCGCGCAGCCCGACACGGGGCGGGGGTACTGGGCATCGAGGAAGGTGCCCTCGTAGCCGGTGACGATGAGCGGGTCGAAGGCGCCGGCGGAAATCGGCACCTCCGGGAAGATATGGCGCATGGCCAGGTAGACCGAGGAGAGCGTGGTCGCCAGGACCGAGTTCATCGGCCCCATGCAGGGCGCGGAGGAGCCGGTGAAATCGAAGGTGGACTGGTCGCCCTGGCGGGTGACGGCGAGGCGGATTTCCAGCGGTTCGTTCACCACGCCGTCGCTGTCGATGAAGGCGGAAGCTTCGAACCGGCCTTCGGGCAGCAGGGCCAGGCAGGCGCGCATCTGGGCGGCAGCACGCAGGCGCAGTTCGGCGATGGCGGCGGCCACGGTGTCATCCCCGTAGCGGTCCAGCAGCGCGCCCAGCCGGTCCGCGCCGATCAGCAGGGCGGCAGCCTGTGCCTGGACATCGCCGATGCGCTGGTCCGCGACGCGGATGTTGGAGCAGATGATCTGGTAGATCTCCTGGTCGAGCTGGCCCTGCTTGAAAAGTTTCACGGGCGGCAGGCGTAGCCCTTCCTGTTCCACGGCCGTGGCGGAGGCAGAGAAGCCGCCGGGCACGCTGCCGCCCGTGTCCGGCCAGTGGCCGGTGTTGGAGAGCCAGCAGAAGATCCTGCCATCGCGGTAGAAGGGCGTGACGAAGCGCACGTCCATCAGGTGGGTGCCGCCGAGGTAGGGATCGTTGACGATGTAGATATCCCCCGGCTGCGGTGCGGCGGTGATCCCGGCCGCGATCCGTTCCGTCAACACGCGGGTGGAATATTGCATCGTGCCGACGAAGACCGGCAGCCCCTGGGAGCCTTGCGCGATCAGGGCGCCGTCCTCTGCCGCGTAGATGCCATCGGAGCGGTCGTTGGCCTCTGCGATGACAGGCGAGAAGGCGGCGCGGGAAAAGCTGAGGTCCATCTCGTCGCAGACCTGTTGCAGGCCGGCCTGGATCACGGAGAGGGTGAGGGGATCAAGGGTCATTGGGCCGCTCCGATCTGTAGGATGATATTGCCCAGGGCGTCCTGGGTGACGCGGTCGCCGGGCGGGACAAGCACGGTGGTGTCCATCTGCTCCAGGATCGCGGGGCCGTCGAAGCTGGCCGAGAGGGGCAGGGCGCCGCGCTGGTAGAGCGGGGTCTCCATCACCGTGCCGGCAAAGCGCACGGGCCGGGTGCCGCGCTGTGCCTCTGCCAGCGTCGCCTTGCGATCGGCGGGGGGCAACAGCGCCGCCGGATCCAGGCTTTCGCGCGTGCCGATGACGGAGGTATTGGCATTGACCACCGTGGCGCGGATCCGGTCCAGGCGGATGCGGAAGCGGTTGAAGTAGACCTCTTCAAAGGCGGCTTGCAGGGCCTCGCGGGTGATCTCTGGCCCTTCCAGTTCGACCCGCAGCAGGTGGGTCTGGCCGATGAACTGCATGTCGAGGGAGTGCAGCACCTTCACCTCTGTCACGGAGACCCTTTCGCGCCCGATCAGCGCGCGGCCCTCTTGAGCCTGGTCTGTCAGGACGCGGGCCAGGGCGGTCATGTCGAGCGTATCGAGCGGGGTGGCCACGGTGCGGGTGAAATCATGGCGCAGGTCCGCGACAAGGCAGCCGAGCGCATTGGTGATGCCGGGCCGGGCGGGGACAAGCACCCTTGGCACGCCAAGCTCCCGCGCCAGGGCGGCGGCATGCAGGGGGCCCGCGCCCCCGAAGGCAAAGAGCGCGAAGTCACGCGGATCCGCCCCGAGGGAGAGGGAGACCATGCGGATTGCCCCGGCCATCTTGATATTGGCCATGTGGATCACGGCCTCTGCGGCCTCTTCCGGGGTCAGGCCCAGGGGATCGCCCAGTTTCTTTGCAAATATGTCCCGCACGCTTTGCAAAGTGATGCCGCCTTCGACGGATTTCAGGCGGGACGGGTCCAGGCGGCCAAGCAGCAGGTTGGCATCCGAAATCGTCGGTTCTGTCCCGCCGCGCCCGTAGCAGATGGGGCCGGGGGTGGCGCCGGCGCTTTCGGGGCCGACCTCTAGCAGGCCGGCGGCATTGACCCGCGCGATGGAGCCGCCGCCCGCGCCCACGGTGCGCACGTCCACCATGGGGACGTGGATCGGCATGGCATGTTCGACCTCGATCTCGTTGGAGACGGCGGGCTGGGCGTTGCGGATCAGGGCCACGTCGGTGGAGGTCCCGCCCATGTCGTAGGTCAGCAGGTCGGGCATTCCGGCGGCGCGCCCGGTAAAGGCGGCGGCCATGACGCCCGAGGCCGGGCCGGACATGACGGTGCGCGCGGCCTCCTGCGCGACGCGGCGGGCCGAGACCATGCCGCCGTTGCCGTTCATCACCAGAAGCTCGCCCTGGTAGCCGCCCTCTGCCAGGCTGCCGGCCAGGTTCTGGGCGTAAAGGTCAAGGATCGGCTGGACAGAGGCATTGACCGCCGCCGTCACGCCACGTTCGTATTCGCGGCTTTCGGACAGCAGCGCATGGCCAAGGGTGACATAGGCGTTGGGCCAGACCTCTTTCAGGATCTCGCCCGCGCGCAGCTCATGCGCAGGGTTGCGGTAGGCGTGCAGGAAATGAACCACGACGGAGACACATCCCTTGTCCAGCAGGGCGCGGGCGGCGGCGCGCAGGGCGTCTTCGTCAAGCTCGGTGACGACGCGGCCTTCGGCATCCATGCGCTCTGGCACTTCAAGGCGCAGGTCGCGCGGGATGAGAGGGCGGAAATCGCCCTTCATCCCGTAGGCCTGCGGGCGGGTGCGGCGGCCAAGTTCCAGCACGTCGCGGAAGCCGCGGGTGGTGATCAGCCCGGTGCGCGCCAGCTTGCGTTCCAGAACGGCATTGGTGGTGGTGGTGGTTCCATGCACGATCAGGTCGGTGCGGGGCAGGTTGGCGCCCGCTTCCGCCAGGGCCATCATGACCCCGCGCGACTGGTCATCCAGGGTCGAGGGCACCTTGGCCAGCCGCACGTCGCCCGTGGCCGGATCCATCAGCACGAGGTCGGTGAAGGTTCCGCCCACATCGACGCCGATGACCGCTCCGCCGCTCTTTTCCGTCATGACTGTCCTCGATCTGATCCGTTTGTGTGCAAATGATTTTCTGAAGAGCAGCGCCCTGTCAATCTTTGACCGTATCGGGGTGGGCAGGAAAGGCCGCCATTGCCTCTGGATGAGGCCCCGGTCAGGATCGGCGCCGGGTGGAGCGGTCAAGGCGGGGAAGATGATGCATAGGAACATGAGGCTATGCGCGGCCATGCGGGCCGTGCTTTTGGCGGGGCTGCTGGGGGCCCCGGGCGCGGGGCTGGCCCATGCCTCCGAAGGGGGGATCATCCTGTTGCTGCCCACGGATCTCTACGTGGCGGGTGGTGTTGCCAGCGTGATCGCCACGGTGCTGCTGATCCTGGCCATTCCGGAGCGCGCGGCGCGGCGGATGTTCCGCCCGGTGGCCCTGGGCCGGGCGCCGGGGATCGGGCGGTTTTCCCTGCTGACCTCGATCCTGTCGGCGGGGCTTCTTCTATGGGCGGTGATCGAGGGCTTTCACGGCGCCCAGGACCCAAAGCACAATCCGCTGCCCTTGCTGGTCTGGACCGGCATGTGGGTCTTCCTGTTTGCCGCCCAGGGCGTCTTCGGAGACGTCTGGCGCTGGCTGAACCCATTCCGGGGCAGCTACGGGGTGCTGCGCCTGCTGGGGCTGCCGCGGCTGCTGCGCTGGCCGGGCTGGCTGGGGCACTGGCCGGCGGTGCTGGTCTGGGTGGGCTTCAGCGCCCTTCTGATGATCGACATTGCCCCGGCGGATCCGGACCGCCTGGCGGGCATCGTGCTGGGATATTGGGGGCTGACCCTGGCCGCCTGCGTCACCTTCGGGCCGATCTGGCTGCGCCGGGGCGAGGGGATCTCTGTCGCGCTTGGCCTTTACGCGCAGCTCACGCCGCTGCGGCGGGCGGGCGGCGCGGTGCGGCTGAGCGCGCCCGGCTGGTCGCTGCTGCGCGGGCCGGTGCCGGGCTGGTCGCTGGCGCTGCTGATGCTGATCATGCTGGGCACCGGGTCCTTTGACGGTCTGAACGAGACCTTCCGCTGGCTGGCGGCCATCGGGGTCAACCCGCTGGCCTTCGAGGGGCGCAGCCAGGTGATCACGCAGAACACCCTGGGGCTGGCGCTTTGCGTGGCAGCCCTGGTGGCGGTCTACGGGCTGGCGGTCCGGGCGGGGCTGTGGCTGGTGGGCGAGCAGCGCTTCGGCCTGGCCTTCCGCATGCTGGCCCCGGCCATCCTGCCCATCGCCTTCGGCTACCACCTGGCCCATTACCTGCCCGTCGCCCTGGTCGAGGGGCAGTACCTTGCGGATATGGTCAGCCATCTTCTTGGCGGGCCCGGCTACCACGTCACCACCGGGTTTCTTTTCTCTCCGGACAAGGTGCGGATGATCTTCCTGAGCGAGGCGGGCTTCGTTGTGCTGGGGCATATCCTTGCGATCCTGATGAGCCACGCGGCGGCGCTGCAGCTGACCGGAAGCCATCGCAGGGCGGCGATCAGCCAGGCGCCGCTGGCGCTTTTCATGATCTTCTACACCTTCTTCGGACTATGGCTTCTGGCCTCTCCGCGCGGGGCGTGAGGGGCCGCCTGTTCCTTGGGCAGCAGGCAGAAAGGATGCACACAAACAAGTTTGCCTCTCACGAGAAACTGGACAGGTCCGTATGCGCGCCTACAGACTGTAACGCAGGGTCAGCCTAATAAGACCGCCATCAACCTTTCCAACAGGGATTGTCCGAACATGAGTGACGTGACCAAGAAGACCGGCCTTGTGGCCGCTTCCGACCATCGTCCGGCGGCGCCGACACGCCGCCAGGCGCTGAAAACGCTTGCTGCCGGGGCGGGTGCCGCGGCGACGATGCCCCTTTGGGCGCGCTATGCCTCTGCCCAGAGCGCAGAGCCGATCCGCATCGGCTTCGGCAAGCATGCCACCGGGATCGGCGCGGCCTATGGCCGTTGGTACGACCGGGTCAGCCAGGCGGCCGTGGCCAAGATCAACGGTGACGGCGGCATCAACGGCCGCATGGTCGAACTGGTGACGGAGGATGACGGCACCGATCCCCGCCGCGCCGCCGAACTGCTTGAGAAATTCGCCAACCAGTCCAACTGCGATATCGCCTACGGCACGCTGTTTTCCCATGTCGTCATCGGCGCCGCACCGCGAGCGGGTGAGCTGAAGCTGCCCTATTTCGTGGTCTCCGAAGGCCATCACGTGGCCTCCGGCATGTTGAACCGCTGGACCGTCCAGCCGGGCATCACCGACGTAAAAAGCCAGGTTGCCGCCATGGCCCCATTCATCACCGACATGCTGGGCAAGAAGGTCACCATGATCTTCCCGGATTACGGCTTCGGCTATGATCACCGCGACAACCTGACCCCCGCCATCGAGGCGATGGGCGGCGAGGTCGTGGGCAAGATCGCGATCCCGCCGACCGAGACCTCTTTCACCAAGTACTTCCCGCAGATCCCGCGCGACACCGAGGTGATCTACCACGTCATGGTGGGCCCGGCGGTGCTGACCTTCGTCAAGGAACTGGGCGAATTCTTCGGCCCCTCCCGCCCGGAAATCTTCGGCTTCATCGATTCACTGGAAGCGGTGGATATCAACTCTCCCGGGCTGGAATTCCTGGAGGGCACCTATTTCTGGGAAGGCATGCCGCGATACCTGCAGCCCGATGCCCCCGATTACGTCAAGGCCTACCGCGATGCGGTGGGGCTGGATGCAAACGGGGCCAGCACCTCTGACCCATCGGATGTCTCGACGGCGGCGCATATGTTCGGCTGCTGGGAAACCCTGCATGTCATCAAGGCCGGGATGGAGGCCGCGGGCTACCAGTCCAAGGACGACCGTCAGGCGCTGATCGAAGCCGTGGAAGCCATGACGGAGATGCCGGCAGGTCCCGCCCATCCGCAGGGCGCCAAGATCTTCAACGGCAAGACCCACCAGGTCTTCGGTCCGCAGTATATCTCCAAGGTGGAGGGCGGGAAGCTGTCGCTGGTGCATACGGCCAGCGCGGAAGAAACGCTCTATCCTGACGAGGTCGATTATACCACGATGGACTTCTGAGTGACCGGGCCCGCAGGATCGCGCGCCCTGACAGGAGAGTGATTTATGCGGGTCCAACCCTTCCTCATGTTCCACGGCACGGCGGCGGAAGCCGCCGAGACCTATGCCGGGCTTTTCCCCAACGGGTCCTTCAAGGTCACCCAGAGCGGCCCGGACGGCGCGCCGATGGTGCTGGTGGTGAGCCTGGGCGGCCAGGAGCTGAGCTTCCTGGAAAGCCCGGTGGACCATGGGTTTTCCTTCACGCCGATGATCTCTCTCAAGGTGGATTGCGACACGGTGGAAGAGGTGGACCGCCTCTGGGCGGCGCTGATCATTGACGGATCCGCCCTGATGGAGCTGGGCGAATATCCTTTCAGCCCGCGGTATGGCTGGCTCACGGATCGTTTCGGCCTGTCCTGGCAGATCGGGATTTCCCCTACAGAGTAAGACTTTAAATGGAATTCGGACCCTACCTATTGCTCGCCTGCCTCGAGGGCGCGGTGCTTGCGGCCGTGCTGGCGTTGATGGCCTCGGGCCTGTCGCTGGTCTTCGGCGTGATGCGCGTGGTCAACGTGGCGCATGGCGAATTCTACATGCTGGGCGCGGTGGCGGCCTGGGCGGTGACATCGATGCTGGGCGCGGGGGCGGTGGCGAACTTCGTTGCCGCCCTGGTGATCGCGCCGCTTGCCGTGGGCCTGCTGGCCGCGGCGGCGGACATGACGATCCTGAAGCGGCTGGAGTACGACCCCGAGCGCACGATCGTCGCCACGATCGGCCTGCTCTACGTGATCCAGCAGCTGACGCTGATGACCTATGGGGCGGATGCGCGCCCGGTCGTGGCCCCCTTCAACAGCCGCATCGCCCTGCCATGGGTCGAATGGGGCGAGAACGGCCTGAGCCTCTATTATCCCTGGGGGCTGTCGACGACCTCTTACAAGCTCTTCGTGATCGTGGCGGCGGTGGTCCTGATCACCGGGCTGCGCCTGTTCATGGCCCATTCCAGGGCCGGCCTGATCATGCGCGCCACCCAGCTGGACGGAGAGATGGCGACCGCCTTCGGCGTGCCGGTCGAGCGGGTCTACGCGATTGTCTTCGGGGCAGGTGCGGCGCTGGCCGCGCTGGCGGGCGTGCTGATCGTGCCGATCCAGCAGGCCCATTACCTGATGGGGGGCGACGCGCTGTTGCTGAGCTTCATCGTGGTGATCATCGGCGGGCTGGGCAGCCTGACCGGCACCGTGGTGGCCGCCATCCTGATCGGGATGAGCGATGGCATCATCTCTGTCTTCTTCTCGCCCACGCTAGCCAAGATCATCGCGACGCTGGTGGTGGCGCTGGTGCTGGTTTTCCGCCCGCAGGGCCTGTTCGGAGCGAAAGACCGATGAGCCGCCGGGACTGGAGCCTTCACCTGGGGCTGGTGGCCCTTCTGTTCGCGCTGAACTGGATCCTGCCGGCCTATCACCACGGGGTCGTGGCGCGTGTCATGGTCCTGGCGGTCTTCGCCATGGGCTACAACGTGGCCTTCGGCTACACCGGTT
Organism: Pseudooceanicola sp. HF7; assembly: GCF_011806405.1. GTDB lineage: Bacteria > Pseudomonadota > Alphaproteobacteria > Rhodobacterales > Rhodobacteraceae > Pseudooceanicola. The sequence goes on from NZ_JAATOW010000002.1 coordinate 115,013, forward strand.
TGCTGAGCCTGGGGCACGCGATGTACTTCGCCGCCGGAATGTACGGCACCGGGCTGGTCGCGCTGCACCTGGAGGCCGGGGCCATTCCGGCCTGGTTCGCGGGCCTGGGCGCGGGGCTGCTGCTGGCGCTGGTGACGGGGCTGCTGGCCCTGCGCACCGCCGGGGTCAGCTTCATGATCGTGACGCTGATGTTCGCGCAGGCCTTCTACCTGGGCATCCTCTACTTCGGGGATATCACCCATGGCGACGACGGCTTCGTGGTGCCCAATGCCGCCCGCCGGGTCGCGGAAGTGGCCCTGTCTGATGCCGGGCCGCGCTACCTGATCGGCTGGGCGCTGTTCTCTGTCACCATGATCGGCACGCTCTGGCTGGTGCGCGCGCCCTTCGGGCGGGTGCTGGTGGCAATCCGAGAGAACGAGGATCGCGCGCGCCTGCTGGGCTATGACACCGGGCGGCGCAAGCTGGGGGCGCTGGTGATCTCGGGCGGGATTTCCGCCGGGGCGGGGGCGGCCTATGCGCTGCTCTTCGGCTACGTCGGGGCCAGTTTCGCGGGTGTGCAATATTCGATCTTCGCGCTGCTCTGGGTGCTGTTGGGCGGGGCGGGCACGGTGATCGGGCCGCTGGTGGGCACGCTATTCATGTATTACCTCGTCGATCTGTCGACCGAGGTAACGGATGCCTACATGCTGATCGCCGGCATCGTGCTGATCCTGCTGACGCTCTTCATGCCGCGCGGCATCACCGGGGCCCTGCGCCAAGTCTGGAGGGACCTGCCATGAGCGTGATCCTTGAAACCACGGGCCTTGGCAAAAGCTTCGACGGGCTGCGGGCCAACAACGACATCAGCTTCAGCCTGCCGGCGCACCAGATCCGGGCGCTGATCGGGCCGAACGGGGCGGGCAAGACCACCTTCGTGTCGATGCTGATCGGCCGGCTGACCCCCACCGAGGGCGTGATCCGCTTTGACGGGCGCGACGTGACGAAGCTGCCGGCCCATGAGCGGGTCAAGCTTGGCATGGCCTATACCTTTCAGATCACCTCTGTCTTCGGGCGTCTGAGCGCGCATGAGAACGTCGCCCTGGCCGCCCGGCGCCGGCTGAGCGATCCCGCCGCGGTGGCGCAGGAGGTGGCCCAGGCGCTTGGCCGCGTGGGGCTGGGGGACAGGGCCGATGCCATCGCCGGGGACCTGTCCTACGGGCACCAGCGCCTGCTGGAGATCGCCATGGGGCTGGCGCAGAAACCGCGCCTGCTGATCCTGGACGAACCCACGCAAGGCCTGGCGGAAAGTGAGGTCGAGAGCTTCAAGGCGCTGATCCGGGCGCTGGCGGCGGAAACCACGATCCTGCTGATCGAACACAACATGGCGGTGGTCATGGAGCTTGCGGATCACATCACGGTCCTCAACTTCGGAGAGATCCTGGCCGAGGGCTCTCCGCAGGAGATCCACGCCAACCCGGCGGTGCAGGCTGCCTACCTTGGAACAGGAGCGCCCGATGCTGAAGATTGAGGCGCTGAGCGCCGGATACGGGCAGGCCATGGTGCTGCGTGATGTCGCGCTGGAGGCCCAGGCCGGAGAGATCACCGTGCTGATGGGGCGCAATGGCGCGGGCAAGACGACGCTGATGAAATCCATCATGGGGCTGGTGAAGGCCAGCGGAACCGTGACGCTGGACGGGGTCGCGCTGACCGCGCTGCCGCCCCACCAGGTGCCGCGCCATGGCGTCGGCTACGTGCCACAGGGCCGCCGCCTGTTTTCGGAGCTGACCGTGGCCCAGAACATCGAGATCGGGCTTGGCGCCGCGCCGGATGCAAGATCCCATGGCGCCCTGCGGGCCGAGGTGCTGGCGCTTTTCCCCCGCCTGGCAGAGCGGATGGACCAGCGGGCCGGGACGCTTTCGGGCGGCGAACAGCAAATGCTGGCCACCGCGCGGGCGCTTTGCGTGAAGCCCAAGCTGCTGTTGCTGGATGAACCGACGGAGGGGTTGCAGCCCTCCATGATCGAACAGATCCGGCAGGTGATGCTGGCGATGCGCGACAAGGGGCTTGCGGTGCTGCTGGTGGAGCAGCGCATCGATGCGGTTCTGGGGCTGGCAGACCGGGTCTTCGTGATCGAGAACGGGCGCAATGCCGAAAGCTTCACCCGCAGCGATCTGGCGGCAGGCGAAGCGCGGCTCAGGTCCCACTTGGGCGTGTGAGCGCCCGGCTCAGCAGAGCTTGAGCAGCAGCCGGATGAAGGTGCCCTGTTCCTCTTCGGTGAGGGGGGCCAGGGTTTCTTCGGTGATGGCCATGGCGGCGCGGGCGGTGCGTTCGTAGACCGCCTGGCCCTCTGCCGTGGGGGACAGGTAATGCCGGCGCCGGTCATCGGGATCGGCCGCCGCATCGACAAGGCCACGGGCGCGCAGGCGGTCCGCGACCCCCTTGATCGTGGCGGCATCCATGGCCACGGCCCGGCCAAGGGCGTTCTGCGATGTCGGGCCCAGTTCACAGAGCTTCGCAAGGGCGGCGAATTGCGTTGAGGTCAGGTCCGGAAGCAGCTGGGAGAAGATCGAAAGATGCCTTTGGGACGCGCGACGCAGAAGGAAGCCGACCTGCGCTTCCAAACGGTAGGCATTGGATGCCTTATCCTTGAACTCATAATGCATGAACGATCTATTCCCGGCCCCGCTGGGATTGGCAAGGGTGAAAGAGATTGACAGAGAACCGGCTCAACCGGCAAAATCTGTTTGCATACGAATGAAAATTTCCCTGCCAATCCGGGGGGGACGCAAGACAGAGAGAGTGCCTTCATGGCGGCAGTTGAGAAGGTCAGATGCGATGCCTGCCCGGTCATGTGTTTCGTCGCAGAAGGACGGACGGGGGCCTGTGATCGCTACGCCAACGAAGGCGGCAGGATCGTGCGCTGCGATCCGGTGACCGTGCTGGACAAGCGGCTGGCCGATGGCACGGAAATCCGGCCCTTCCTGAAGGATGACTGGGACGGCGATCTTGTGGCGGGGGGCGATCTGTTCGTCTCCGGCCTTGGGGCGGGCACGACCTACCCGGACTTCAAGCCTGCGCCCTTCATCGTCAGCCAGGAGGTTGCGGGCGTCGACACGGTGACCGTGGTGACAGAGGCGATCTATTCCTACTGCGGCGTCAAGGTGAAGATCGATACCGACCGCCACATCGGCGACGAACGGGCGATTGTCCGTGCCAAGGGGGAACCCATCGGCATGGTGATGACCGGGGAGTACGGCTCCCAGATGCTGTCCTTGGGCGGTGTGGATCACCTGACCGGGGGCACCAAGCCCGAGGGGCGGGCGACCTGTGACACGCTCATGGCGCTGTGCAACGCAGAGGCGGTCGAGCTTGAGATCGAGGGCGGCTCGCGTGTGGTCGTGCAGGCGGGCAGGGCCCCCATCGTGGATGGCAAGCAGGAGACGCGGATGCGGGTGGGCTGCGGCTCTGCCACCATCGGGATCTTCGCGGGGCAATGGAAGGGCCTGGTGGATGAGGTCGTCGTGGTGGATGACCATATCACCGGCGTCGTTTCGGAACACCAGGCGGGCAAGGTGATCGGCTGGCCCGACACGGGCATCCGCATCAAGGGCCGCCGCTCCACCCCCGGGCGTTATTTCCAGGTGGCTGAACCGGGGCTGGGCTGGGGCGGTACGGATATCGAGGATCCGCTGACCATCCTGGGCGACTGGCTGCCCAAGAAGGGCGCGCGACCGGGGCTGACCCTGCTGATGGTCTCCACCACCGGGGAACATGCCGAATACTTCGTCCTGGACGAGGACCTTCAGCCGCGTCGGCAGGAGATGCCCGAGCGGCTGAAACCCTCTGTCGCCCTGATCCAGGAGAACTGCGAACCGGCGCTTTGCACGGTGCTGTTCTGCGCCGGGGCCGGGGGATCGCTGCGCGCGGGTGTGACGACGAACCCGGTGCGCCTGACGCGTGCTGTGCAATCGGGCACCGCCCGGGTCACGCTGGGCGGGGCAGAGGCCTATCTTTGGCCCGGCGGCGGGATTACGGTCATGGTCGACGTGTTGAAAATGCCGGCGAAGAGCTTTGGCTACGTGCCCACGCCCGCCCTTGTCGCGCCGCTGGAATTCACCATGCCGCGGGAGATCTACCTGGGCCTTGGCGGCTATGAACAGGCGATCCGCCCGCTGGAGCAGGTTCTGGAAGAGGGCGGCGAATACGGGGGCGATTTCCGCGCGCTGAGCTGGAAGGCGGTCTGATGCAGGCCGCGCTGCTGCCCGACGGTGTGCGCCTGCATCTGCAGGCGGGGCCGATCGACCTGATCCTTTTTGCAGAGGCATCGCGGCGTGAGGCCTGCTATCGCGCCGCCTGCAAACGCTTTGACGGGCTGCTCGAGGAACTGGTGGCCGAACTGCCCGCGCTGCGCCGAGAGGGGGGCAGGCTTAAGGGGCCTGTGGCGCGCCGGATGGCGGCGGCGGTCGCCCCCTTTTCCCCGGAGTTCATCACCCCCATGGCCGCCGTGGCGGGCTCTGTCGCCGAAGAGGTGCTGGGCACCATGGCAGGGCAGGCGCCCGAGGCAAAGCTGTGGGTCAACAATGGCGGCGACCTGGCCTGGCAGATCCGCGCGGGAGAGATGCGCCTGGCCATGGCCGGGGGCGCCCTGGCGGTCCCCGCTGACGCCCCCTGGCGCGGTTGCGCGACATCGGGGCGGGGCGGGCGCAGCCACAGCCTTGGCATCGCGGATGCGGTGACGGTGCTGGCAAAAGGCGCCGCGCAGGCGGATGCCGCCGCCACGATGATCGCCAATCGCGTGGACCTGCCGGGCCACCCGGCGGTGGAGCGCCGCCCCGCCGAGGAGCTGTCACCCGACAGTGACCTGGGCACGCGCCCGGTGACCACCGGGCTGGGGCCGCTGACGGGGGCAGAGGTGGCGCAGGCGCTGGACAGCGGCGCCGCCTACGCCCAGAAATTGCTTGGGCGGGGGCTGATCGGTGCCGCCCACCTGAGCCTTAACGGGGAGAGCCGCCAGATCGGGGCCTCCCAGGACATTACATTGGAACTGGAACCGGGCCATGGCTGACTTCACCTTGCGCAAGACGATGATTTTCCTTGAAGAGATCCACCATGACGGGGGGCCGGCAGGCGGACCGCGCCAGCGGGGCGCGATCCTGGCCCTGGTGAAGAACCCCTTTGCCGGGATCTACGAGGCCGACCTGCAAAGCGCGATGGATGACCTCAAGCCGCTGGGGCTTGAGATGACCGACAAGCTGATCGCGGCCATGGGCGGGATCGAGGGCATCGACGGCTACGGCAAGGCCGCCATGTGCGGCACCGGCGGAGAGCTGGAGCATACCGCGCTTTGGCATGTGCCGGGCGGTTACGCCATGCGTGCCCGGCTGGGCGAGGCGCTGGCGATCGTGCCCTCTGCCATGAAGCAGGGCGGCCCCGGCGTGCGTATCGACGTGCCGCTTGGCCATATCAACGCCGCCTATGTGCGCAGCCATTTCGATGCGATGGAAGTGGGCCTGCCCGAGGGCCCGCGCGCCGATGAACTGCTGCTGGCCCTGGCGATGAGCCGCGGGCCCCGGATCCATTCCCGGATGGGCGGCCTTGAAGCCGACCAGGTCAGCAAGTTCGACGGGCTGCGCTGAGGGCTTGGCGCGGGGTGGGTGAAACCCACCCCTGGCAAGGCGTCCTAGCCGTGACGTTCGGTGTCGATGGAGCGCAGGATCGCTGTCACCAGCTCAAGATTGGGGGCGTCGATCCCGTGGCTTTTCGCGACGGAGATGGCGGCGGCGAAGATCGGGTCGATCTCCATCGGGCGGCCTGCCTCCAGATCCTGCAGGGTCGAGGGCTTGATATCCAGCGTGTCCCGCGCGGCCGCGGCGCGCTGCTCCGGGCCGTAGGGGAAGTCGACGCCCTCTGCCTTTCCGGTCGCATAGACCTCTGACATGATGCCAACGGCCAGCCGGAACAGCGCCGGATCGGCCAGCGCCCGCGAGATCGGTGCCTGGGCCACCGCGCAGGTGGAGTTCATGCCCGCGTTGCTCATGAGCTTGGTCCAGAGCGCGTTCTGGTAGGGCTGGGTTTCCTTGATGTCAAAGCCCGCCGCCCGCATCAGGCCGGCCACGCGCACGACATCGGCGCGGTCCTGGCCGGGCAGGCGGCCCAGGTCGTAATAGCCTTCGTTGTTGCGCTCGATCAGCCCCGGTTCGGGCACATTGGCGCTGAGAAAGGCGATGGCGCCGATAGCGCGCTCCGGCCCGATGGCCTTCCAGAGCACACCGCCCGGATCGACCTCTTCCGCGCCCTTGGTCCCGCCCTGCCCATCGGCGACCGGATACCACCAGGGCAGGCCGTTCACGATGCTCATGACGCGGCTGTGGGGCAGCAGGAGGCCCGCGATCTTGTCAGCCATGGCGGGCAGCTGGTGCCCTTTTAGCGCGGTGATCACCAGGTCCTGCGGCGGCAGGTCGGCGGGATCTTCCACCGCGTGGACTGCGAAGCTGCGCGGCTTGGGATGCGAAGGGGTGGAAATGCGCAGGCCCTTTTCCTGGATCGCGGCCAGGTGCGGCCCCCGCGCGACGATGGAAATGCTGGCAATTCCAGCGTCTTCCGCACCTGCGGCCAGCTCTGCCGCGACCGCGCCGCCGATGGCGCCGGCGCCGATGATCGCGATGGACAGGGGCCGGTCCGGCAGCGGGGGAAGGGAGGGCTTGCTCATGGGGAAATCCGTTCTGAAAAGCGTTGCAAAGGGTTTCGCATCTGGGGCCCTGGCCTGCAAGTTTTGCCCGCCCCGCGCAATCGGCAAGGGCGGATTTACAAGGCCTGATTTGCTTGCTAAATGAAACTGCCCCGAATTGCGGGCGGGATTGGCCGAAACGCGGCCCCGACAACAGGCACGGCATGACCGGACAACGATGGCAAAGCTGGCAATTGACCTGGCGATGGTGAAACCCTCGCCCCTTTGACCTGTTTACCGAAGTTCGGCGGCCCCTGCGCAAGACATGTATGCGCCGCCCCCGCATTTAGAGACATGACCAGATGACCGACCTCACTTTCCAAACCAAGGGGGGTGTGACCGTCACCCGCCGCGAATTCCCCGCGACCTACATGGTCGATACGGATGCCCTGGCGCAACGGCTCGATTCCCGGCGCGGCGTATTGCTTTCGTCCAATTACGAATACCCGGGCCGCTATACCCGTTGGGATTTCGGGTTCGATGCACCGCCCCTGCTGATCGAAAGCCGGGGCCGCGCCATGCGGCTGGCGGCGCTGAATGCACGCGGTGAAGTGCTGCTGAAGATCATTGCGCCGGTGGTGAGCGATCTTGAGGCCGTGGCGGAAACAGAGGTCTCCGATACGGAAATCAAGCTGCAGATCCGCGCGCCGGAGCGGGTCTACAATGAAGAGGAACGCTCGCGCGCGCCGTCGGTCTTTTCGGTATTGCGCGCGATCGTGGCGCTGTTCTTCTCTGAAGAGGATGGGCACCTGGGGCTTTACGGGGCCTTCGGCTACGATCTGGCATTCCAGTTCGAACCGATCGAGTTTTCCATGCCTCGCCCCGAAGATCAGCGCGACCTGGTGCTGTTCTTTGCCGATCATATCCTGGTGGGGGACCATTATTCGACCTCTGCCACGCGTATTCAGTACGAGTTCGAAAAGGACGGGCATTCCACGGCCGGCGTGCCCGGTGGCAGCCCCGAGGAGCCTTTTGTCAAAGGCCCCGAGGACCTGCCGCGCGGCGATCACGTGCCGGGCGAATATGCAAAACTGGTAACCTCGGCCAAGGATAGCTTCCGCCGTGGCGATCTGTTCGAGGTGGTGCCGGGGCAGGTTTTCTATGAAGCCTGCAAGGATAGCCCCTCGGCCATTTACGAGCGGCTGAAAAAGATCAACCCGGCGCCATTCGGCTTCATCATGAACCTGGGTGAACAGGAATACCTGGTGGGCGCCAGCCCCGAGATGTTCATTCGCGTCACCGGGCGCCGGGTGGAAACCTGCCCGATTTCCGGCACGATCAAGCGCGGCCGGGACGCCATCGAGGACAGCGAACAGATCATGAAGCTGCTGCAATCCAAGAAGGATGAAAGCGAGCTCACGATGTGTTCGGACGTGGACCGCAACGACAAGAGCCGGGTGTGCGAGCCGGGCTCTGTCCGGGTCATCGGCCGCCGCCAGATCGAGATGTATTCCCGCCTGATCCATACCGTTGATCATATCGAGGGGCGCCTGCGCGCAGGCATGGACAGCATGGATGCCTTCCTGTCCCACGCCTGGGCGGTGACCGTGACCGGCGCGCCAAAGCTCTGGGCCATGCGGTTCATCGAGAAGCACGAGAAGAGCACCCGCAAGTGGTATGGCGGGGCGGTGGGGGCCGTGCAGTTCGACGGTGGCATGAACACCGGGCTGACCCTGCGCACCATCCGGATCAAGGATGGCGTGGCAGAGGTGCGGGCGGGCGCGACGCTGCTGAACGACAGCGATCCCGATGCCGAGGAGGCTGAGACCGAGCTCAAGGCCAGCGCCATGCGGGCCGCGATCCGGGGCGACGTGCGGGCCAATGACGGGCCGGGGGACGGCAGCCGCCTGCCAAAGGGCAAGGGCCGCCGCCTGCTATTGGTCGATCACGAAGACAGCTTCGTCCATACGCTGGCGAATTATTTCCGCCAGACCGGGGCAGAGGTGATGACGACCCGCAGCCCGGTGTCCGAAAAGGTGCTGGACGAATTCAAGCCGGACCTCGTGGTATTGTCGCCGGGGCCGGGAAATCCGTCCGACTTCCAATGCTCACAAACAATTGAATTGGTGCTGAAACGGAAATTGGCGCTATTTGGCGTCTGCCTTGGGTTGCAGGCCATTTCCGAATACTTCGGCGCTGAATTGCGTCAATTGGACGAACCCATGCATGGCAAACCGTCCCGAATTGACATTTCCGATCCCGGTCTGGTCTTTGACGGGCTGGATAAGCAGGTGACCATCGGGCGCTACCATTCCCTGCATGCACTGGCCTCCAGCCTGCCGGCAGAAATGCGCGTGACTGCAACGACTTCCGACGGGATCGTCATGGGGATCGAACATGCAACGCTGCCAGTGGCCGCGGTGCAGTTCCACCCGGAATCCATTATGTCCCTTGGGCAGGATGCGGGAATGCGCATGATTGAGAACGTGGTGGAGCGCCTTGGCGTCACCAGCAAGCAAAAGGATCTTGTCTGAGATTAAGCTTGCGTTAAGCCGCTTGTGAAATTGATCCGCCAGGCGGATCGCGCCGGGATCGCAGTGCAGGCTGCGGTCCCGGTTTTCATTTGATTTGCTGCTGCTTTGCGTTTGATCTGGTGCCGCTTTCGTTTGATGTGATGCCGTTTTTGCGTTTGATCTACAGCATTCGGCATATGTTATCCGATGAAGTTTACCTTAACGTTAACGGTGGCTTTTCGCCTATTCCCACGTTGCAGATCAATTTTTTTGCTTGTGGAGTGCCGGAATGGCAATGTATTTTCCAATACTCAGGAAATGTCACTCCATTTCCGTATGAAAGGAAGATGAAATGCTCGATCTTGATTTGGAGGCCATGGACCTTGGCGATCTGAAGAAATTGCAGACCAAGGTCAATACGGCGATCAAGACCTACGAAGACCGTCAGCGCAAGGCGGCCCTGGTTGAGCTTGAGGCGAAAGCCGCAGAGATGGGGTTTTCCCTGTCTGAGCTGACCGGACAATCCGGGCGCAAGGCGAAGGTCAATCCGCCGAAATACCGCAACCCCGAAGACGCTACCCAGACCTGGAGCGGCCGTGGCCGTCAACCGGCATGGATCAAGGAGGCCCTCGGACGTGGGGACTCCCTCGATCAGTTCCTGATCGTAAAATAAGACCACCGGGCACCGCACACCCGTAGATCTTCATGTTCGGGGGGCCAATTAAGGCGGCCCGAACCGGTTTCCCACCGTAATCGGGACGATAGGGGCCCACGGGCCCCTTTCGCTTTTTCCGCCCCCGTTTCGCTGTTTCCAGGTTTCCGGATTGGCCCATGGAATGGGCGGCAATTCGGATAGGGTCTTGAGCGGAATGGGAAGAGTCGGGGCAGGGAGGTGCCATTCCAACCAGACGACTCACCCGAAATCCTGCGGGGGGCGGTGCGGGCGCTTTCTGGCACCGTACGGTCCCTGGTAAACAGGATCTGAAGCCCGCGTTCCGCGGGCGGTCAGCGGGATCGGCGCGGCAAGGGGGCGAATCTGGCCGTTAACGCTGTGAATCCGGGGGAAAATCCACGTCTGTATTACGTCGGTATCGCGTCGGTATTACGTCGGTGCCGGTGTCGGTATTTCGGCTGGTTAAGCGCGTGCACGCTGGGGCAGGGGAATCCTAGCATGTTCCGGCGCCGGGTGGCTTGGCCACCCTGCCGCGCCGGGGGCTCGATGCCCCGGGCGGGGCACCTCTGGCCGCCCCTCATGCGCCGCCTCTGCCCGGCTTGCGCCCTTTGCGGCTTCGTGGCACGGGAAGGGCATGGCAGATCTGAAGGTGATTGAAGGCGTTCTGAGCGACCGTGGGTCGAAATACGCCGTGGCGGGCGGCCCCGCCGCCAGCAAGGCCGAGGCCGAGGCGCTGGTCAAGACGCTCAAGCGGAAGAAGAAGTTTGCCAAGGCCACCCATAACACCTGGGCGGTCCTGCTGGAGGACGGCCCGCTGAAGGCCGATGATGGGGAATCCGGCGCTGGCATGGTGATCGTGCGCATGCTGGAACGCGAAGGGCTGAGCAACCACGTCATCGTGGTCACGCGCTGGTTCGGCGGCACCCACCTTGGCGGCGACAGGTTCCGCCACGTGCAAAGCTGCGTGCGCACCTACCTCGATATGCTCTAGGCGTCCGGTGTCAGCATCCGGGTGAATAGCGTGGTCAGATAGGCCTCTGCCTCGGGGTAGGGATCGGGTTTCTCCGGGCCCAGCACCGCGCCGACCTGCACTTCGAAATCCGCGTAATGCTGGGTCAGCGACCAGATGGAGAAGATCAGGTGGTGGGGATCGGTGCGGTTGATCCGCCCCTCGTCCATCCAGCGGGTCAGGGTGGCGGCCTTGTCATCCACCAGGGCCTTCAGGTCCGTGGCCAGCAGGTCCAGGATATGGGGCGCGCCCTGCACGATCTCATTGGCAAACAGCCGGCTTTCGCGGGGGTGATCGCGGCTCATCTGCAGTTTGCGGCGCAGGTAGGTCAGGATTTCCTCAAGCGGCTCGCCGTCCGGGTCCATGTCGCGCAGGGGATCCAGCCAGGTATCCATCAGGGTGGACAGCAGGTGGCGGTGGATCGCTTCCTTGGTGGGGAAATAATACAGCAGGTTGGGCTTTGACAGGTTCGCTTCTTTCGCGATCTGGTCAACGGTGGCGCCCCGAAACCCGTAGGTCGAAAAGACGCTGAGCGCCGCGTCGGAAATAAGCCTGATATTCTTGCGCTGGATGCGGGTACGCGCGACGGGCTGGTTCATTCTTCTTCCTGTTTTTGACCGCGACTCTAGCGGCTGTTGTCTGCAGAAAGCCAGATACGAGCACGCCGGGGGGCTGGCTGTTATGCGCTTCGCAGCCCGCGTGATCGATAAATCATCACTCAGGTCGGGGGTTTGCGGCAAAGCGGCTGAGCGGCCGGCGATTTACTTGACTGTTCCTTGACTGACTTTCCGGCTCTGCTAGCGTGCCTTTGACCAAAGGGTCAAAAGTAATGCAGCGAATGTCAAGGAGCCAGTGCGATGTCAGCGCCGGGAGAGAACTTCAAGATCGACGGGGACAGGCTTTGGGAAAGCCTCATGGAGATGGCGAAGATCGGGCCGGGGATCGCGGGCGGCAATAATCGCCAGACCCTGACGGATGAAGATGCCGAGGGCCGCGCACTGTTCCAGAAATGGTGCGAAGAGGCGGGCTGCACCATGGGCGTCGACAGCATGGGCAACATGTTCTTCACCCGTGAGGGAACGGATCCGGAGGCGCTGCCGGTCTACGTGGGCAGCCACCTGGATACCCAGCCCACGGGCGGCAAGTACGACGGGGTCCTGGGCGTGCTGGGCGCGCTTGAGGTGGTACGCACGCTCAACGACCTGGACGTGAAGACGAAACACCCGATCGTTGTGACCAACTGGACCAACGAAGAGGGCACCCGCTTTGCCCCGGCCATGCTGGCCTCTGGCGTCTTTGCGGGCATTCACCAGGAAGACTGGGCCAAGGATCGCGTCGATGCAGAGGGCAAGCGCTTCGGCGATGAGCTGAAGCGGATTGGCTGGGAAGGCGATGAGCCCGTGGGCGCGCGCAAGATGCATGCCTTCTTCGAGCTGCACATCGAACAGGGCCCGATCCTGGAGGCCGAGGGCAAGAACGTCGGCATCGTCACCCATGGCCAGGGGCTTTGGTGGCTTGAGGTCACGCTGACGGGCAAGGATGCTCATACCGGCTCTACCCCGATGAACATGCGGGTGAACGCGGGCCTGGGCATGGCGCGGATCACCGAGCTGGTGCACCAGATCGCGATGGAGGCCCAGCCCGATGCGGTGGGGGCCATCGGCCAGGCCAATGTCTATCCCAACTCGCGCAACGTGATCCCGGGCAAGGCGGTCTTCACCATCGATTTCCGCTCTCCCGAGCAGGAGAAGCTGGACGGGATGCGCGCGCGGCTGGAAGCCGAGGCGCCGAAGATCGCCGAAGAGCTTGGCCTTGGGATCTCCATCGAGCCGGTGGGGCATTTCGATCCCGTCACCTTCGACGAGGGCTGTGTCACCGCGCTGCGCGATGCGGCGGAACGGCTGGGCTATTCGCACCGCGATATCGTCTCGGGCGCCGGGCATGATGCCTGCTGGATGAACAAGGTGGCCCCGACCGCCATGGTCATGTGCCCCTGCGTGGACGGGCTGAGCCATAACGAAGCCGAGGACATCAGCAAGGAATGGGCGAGTGCGGGGGCCGATGTTCTCTTGCATGCAGTCGTGGAAACGGCTGAAATCGTGGAATAAGGGGCTTCGGCCCCCAAACGCGGCATGACCGCGAGACCCCCGGACACCAGACAAAAGAAACGGCCGGGGCCAGACAGGGAGTTTACGAGATGAGCAAGGTCATCAAGGGCGGGACGATTGTCACCGCGGATCGCCAGTGGAAAGCCGATATCCTGGTCGAAGGAGAGACCATCAAGGAGATCGGGCCGGACCTGAAGGGCGATGAATACGTCGATGCCGAAGGGGCCTATGTGATCCCCGGCGGCATCGATCCCCATACGCACCTTGAGATGCCCTTCATGGGCACCACGGCGGCGGAGACCTTTGAAAGCGGCACATGGGCGGCGGCCACGGGCGGCACCACCATGCTGGTCGATTTCTGCCTGCCGGGTGCGGACGGGTCGATCAAGAACGCGATCAACGAATGGCACCGCAAGTCCCAGCCGCAGATCTGTTCCGACATCGGCTATCACATGGCGATCACCGGCTGGAACGAGCTGATCTTTGAAGAGATGAAATATGCCGTGGACAACGGCGTGAACTCCTTCAAGCACTTCATGGCCTACAAGGGCGCGCTGATGGTGGAGGACGACGAGATGTTCGCCAGCTTCGCGCGCTGCAAGGAGCTGGGTGCGCTGCCCATGGTCCATGCGGAGAACGGCGACCTTGTCGACCTGATGCAGAAGAAGTTCCTTGCAGAGGGCAAGACCGGGCCGGAATGGCACGCGCGCTCGCGCCCGCCGGAGTTCGAGGGCGAGGCGGCCAACCGCGCGATCACCATCGCCGATGCCGCGGGCACGCCGCTTTACATCGTGCACGTCTCCTGCGAGCAGGCGCATGAAGCCATCCGGCGCGCGCGCCAGAAGGGGATGCGCGTCTACGGTGAACCGCTGGCGCAATTCCTGACGCTGGATGAAAGCGAATACCTGAACACCGATTGGGACCATGCCGCGCAGCGCGTGATGTCGCCGCCCTTCCGCGGCAAGGAACACCAGGACGGCCTTTGGGCCGGGCTTCAGGCGGGCTCGCTTCAGGTGGTGGCCACCGACCACGCGGCCTTCAGCACGAAGCAGAAGCGCATGGGGCTGGAGGATTTCACCAAGATCCCCAATGGCTCCAACGGGCTGGAAGAACGGCTTGCGGTGCTCTGGACCTATGGCGTGGAAACCGGCCGGCTGACGCCCGAGGAATTCGTTGCCGTGACCTCGACCAACGTCGCCAAGATCCTGAACATCTATCCCAAGAAGGGTGCCCTGGTGCCGGGGGCGGATGCGGATATCGTGGTCTGGGATCCCAAGATCACCAAGACGATCAGCGCCAGCAACCACCATTCGATCATCGATTACAACGTCTTCGAGGGCAAGGAGGTGACCGCCCAGGCGCGTTACACCATGTCCCGCGGAGAGGTGATCTGGGCCTGGGGTCAGAACAGCCAGCCGCAGCCGGGCCGTGGGCGTTTCGTGCCGCGTCCGGCCTTCTCTTCGGCGTCCAAGGCGCTGAGCAAGTGGAAGGAGCTGAACACGCCGCGCTCCGTCAAGCGTGATCCGTTGAACATTCCGGCCGGGATCTGAGGTTAGCTTCGTGAGCCAAGTACCTGTGATCGAGGCGAAAAGCCTTGATCTGACTTTCGAGACGAACGACGGGCCGGTGCAGGCCCTGAAGGACGTCAACCTGGCCATCGGCAAGGGCGAATTCGTCAGCTTCATCGGCCCTTCGGGCTGCGGCAAGACAACCTTCCTGCGCTGTATCGCGGCGCTGGAGACACCGACAGGCGGTGAGCTAACCGTGAATGGGATGACGCCGGAGGAGGCCCGCAAAGCGCGCGCCTACGGCTATGTGTTCCAGGCGGCGGGGCTCTATCCCTGGCGGACCATCGCGGGCAACATCAAGCTGCCGCTGGAGATCATGGGCTTCAGCCGGGCCGAACAGGAAAAGCGCGTGAAAAACGTGCTGGAACTTGTTGATCTAGAAGGCTTTGGCAAAAAGTACCCCTGGCAGCTAAGTGGCGGGATGCAGCAGCGGGCCAGCATCGCCCGCTCGCTTGCCTTCGATGCCGACATCCTGCTGATGGACGAACCTTTCGGCGCGCTGGACGAGATCGTGCGCGATCACCTGAACGAGGAGCTTCTGAAGCTCTGGGCGCGGACGGGCAAGACGATCGGATTCGTCACCCATTCGATCCCCGAGGCGGTCTACCTGAGCACCAAGATCGTGGTCATGTCGCCGCGCCCGGGACGGATCACCGATGTGATCGACAGCCCGCTGCCGAAGGAGCGCCCGCTCGACATCAGGGATTCCGCGCAATTCCTTGAAATCGCGCACAGAGTGCGGGAGGGCCTGCGTGCGGGTCATGCCTATGACTGAGGCCCCCACGAGTGAGATCCAGGTGCGCCGCGCCACATCCGAGGATGCGCCTGCCTGTGCGGCCATCGTGGATGACTGGATCACCCGGACCGACTGGATGCCGCGCGATGCCACGCTGGAAGAGCTGGAAGCCGGGATCGCCAACGCGATGTCCCTGCGCGAGATCTGGGTCGCCGGCGATCCGGTGGAGGGCTACCTGTCGCTTGATCCCGACAGCCTGAAGATCGGTGGTTTCTATTGCAGCCGCACCGGCGAGGGCCTGGGGCGCGCGCTGATGGACCGGGTCAAGGAGGGGCGCGATTACCTTTGGCTGCACACCCATGTGCCCAACGAGGCCGCGCAGCGCTTCTACCGCCGCGAAGGCTTCATCGAGCTGGCGCGCGTTCCGGCCGAGCCTCCGGGCACGGTGGACGAGGTCCAGATGGAGTGGCGCGGATGATCAACAAGATAGGACCGGTCCTGGCCGTCCTGGCCGTGATCATCGGGCTCTGGTACCTGGCCTGCATGCCGATGAACATCCGCCTGGCGCTGGACACCGCCGAACGCCAGGGCGCCGTGATCACCCCCGAAGGGCGGGTGAACCGGCAGGAGCATTCCGCCATCGGGCTGGTGATCAAGAACCCGCAGCATGTCGCGGGCATCTGGTCCCAGAAGAAACCGCGCCTGCCCGCGCCGCACCAGGTGGTGGCAGAGCTGTGGCGCACCACGATGGAGGTCAAGCCGACCAGCAAGCGCAGCCTGGTGCTGCATGGCTGGGTGACGCTTTCCGCGACCGGGCTGGGCTTCATCATCGGCTCTCTCTCCGGAGTGCTGCTGGCCATCGGGATCGTGCACAACCGCGCCATGGACATGTCGGTGATGCCCTGGGCCATCGCCAGCCAGACCATCCCGATCCTGGCCATCGCGCCGATGATCATCGTCGTGCTGGCCTCTGTCGGGTTGCAGGGGCTGATCCCCAAGGCGCTGATCAGCGCCTACCTCAGCTTCTTCCCGGTGGTCGTAGGCATGGTGAAGGGGCTGCGCAGCCCCTCGCACATGGACCTGGACCTGATGCAGACCTGGAGCGCGACGCGCAGTCAGATCTTCTGGAAGCTGCGAATGCCGGCCTCTGCGCCCTATCTCTTCGCCTCGCTCAAGATCGGTGTCGCGTCGTCCCTGGTGGGGACCATCGTGGCAGAGCTGCCCGCGGGCGGCGGCCAGGGGCTGGGCGCGCGGCTGCTGTCGGGCAGCTACTACGGGCAGACGGTGCAGATCTGGGCGGCACTGTTCGCCACGGCGATCCTGGCAGCGGCGCTGGTGGCGCTGATCGGCGGGATCGAGAAGGGCGTGCTGAAACGGATGGGGCTGGCAGGATGATGAGCAGAGCTATTCCGAGACAGGCGCCAATCGCCAACGGGACGGGAGGTGCGCCATGATCGAGGTCATCGCAGCCTTCCTGGCCTGGGCGGGGATCTGGGTGCTGAACACCCGGCTGGCCAACGGGCCGGCCAGCAACACGCGGGCCGTGCAGCTTCTGGTGCCGGTGCTGTTCGGGGTGACCATCCTGGTGGTCTGGGAGCTGGTCGTGCGCGGGCTAAACGTGCCCATGGTCATCCTGCCCGCGCCCACCTCAATCGCCGCCACCATCGGCGAGAGCGTTCCCACCCTGTGGAACGACTTCGTGCAGACCTTCGTCAAGGGAGCGCTGTCGGGCTTCGCCATCGGGGTGGCCGCGGCATTCGTCGTGGCGATCTTCGTGGATCGCAGCGAGTTCCTGAGCCGGGGCCTGGTGCCGGTGGCCAATTTCCTGGCCGCGCTGCCCATCGTGGGCACCGCCCCGATCCTGGTGATGTGGTACGGCTATGACTGGCAGTCCAAGGCCGCCGTGGTGGTCGCCATGGTCTTCTTCCCGATGCTGGTGAATATCTCTGCCGGCTTGCAGGAAACCACGCCGATGCAGCGCGACCAGATGAAAACCTGGGCAGCAAGCTATTGGCAGGCCTTCTGGAAACTCCGTTTGCCTGCCGCAATGCCCTTTCTCTTCAACGGGCTGAAGATCTGTTCTACGCTGGCGCTGATCGGCGCCATCGTGGCGGAATTCTTCGGATCCCCGCTGTCCGGCATGGGCTTTCGGATCTCCGTTTCGGTGGGGCGGCTTTCGCTGGACATGGTCTGGGCGGAAATCTTCGTCGCCGCGCTTGCGGGATCGCTGTTCTACGGGGTCATCGCCCTCGTGGAGCAATGGGTGACCTTCTGGCACCCGTCACAAAGAAAAGGGCGCTGAACAACAGGGCCCGCAACAAACTCTTCAAGGGAGTATGACATGAAGAAACTGATCGCAGGGGGCCTGGCCCTGTCTGCCATTGCCGGCAGCGCCGGGGCAGAGGAAATCACGCTGCAGCTGAAATGGGTGACCCAGGCCCAGTTCGCCGGCTACTACGTTGCGGAATCCAAGGGCTTCTACGATGAGGCCGGGCTGGACG
>NZ_JAATOW010000022.1 GCF_011806405.1 Pseudooceanicola sp. HF7
GGCCTGCGTGGGGGGCAGAGCCCCCCGGCGCCATCGGACAGGACGTGCCCGGGAAGGCTGTTCAGGGGGGCGGCTGGATCCGTTGCTAAGATCCGCGGCCCAGAGCCGGTACTTGTCAGCAGCGACGGGCCCCCGCGCCTCAGGCCGGCCGAAGAGCGGCGGTCACGTAGTTCACGCTCAGGTCCCGGTCGCTGATCTTCCACTGCCAGGACACCGGGTTGAAGACATAGCCCTTGCGGTCCACCGGCTCCATGCCGGCCTTGCGGATCAGCCCGTAAAGCTCATCCGGCGTGATGAACTTCTGCCAGTCATGGGTGCCCTTGGGCAGCCAGCGCATGACCCATTCCGCTCCGACGATCGCCATGGCGAAGCTCTTGGGGTTGCGGTTGATGGTGGAACACAGGTGCAGCCCGCCGGGCTTGAGCAGGTCATGGCAGGCGGTCAGGTAGGCCTGCGGATCCGCGACATGTTCCACGACCTCCATGTTGAGCACCACGTCGAAGGACTCGCCGTCAGCCGCCATGCCCTCTGCGGTGCCATGGCGGTAATCGATCTCAAGACCGGATTGCTCTGCATGGATGCGGGCGACGGGCAGGTTGCCGGCGGCGGCATCCACCCCCACCACCGTGGCCCCCAGCCGCGCCATGGGTTCGCACAGCAAGCCCCCGCCACAGCCGATATCCAGGATGCGCAGCCCCACGAAGGGGGTCTTGGAGGACAGGTCGCGATCGAACTCCGCCGCGATCTGGCGCGTGATGTAATCCAGCCGCACCGGGTTCATCATGTGCAGCGGTTTGAACTTGCCGGTGGGGTCCCACCATTCGGCGGCCATGGCCTCGAACTTGGCAACCTCGGCCGGATCGATGGTGTTTATGTCGGTTTGCATTCCGCGCTCCTTGCAGTCATGGTGCCCAGTGCCTGTAAGCCGGACCTGTCACATGCGGGGCCCGGTGGACAAGAGGCCGGCACGCTCCGGTCCAAGATATAGGGACGGCGATGGACAAAAACTCGGGCCAAAAGAGCGCAGGGCAAGTCTTGTTTCCCCCGATCGACCCTTTCGATCAGCGGATGCTGGAGGCCGGCGAGGGGCACAGCATCTACGTCGAACAGACCGGCAACCCCGATGGTATCCCCGTCGTGGTGCTGCACGGCGGCCCCGGAGGCGGCTGTTCCCCGGCCATGCGGCGTTATTTCGATCCCGAGCGGTTTCGCGTCATCCTTTTCGATCAGCGGGGCTGCGGGCGTTCGCGTCCCCATGCCTCCGTCACGGACAATACCACCTGGCACCTAGTCCGCGATATAGAACTTATCCGCCAGACCCTGGGGATCGAGCGCTGGGTCGTCTTCGGCGGCAGCTGGGGCGCGACCCTGTCGATGGTCTATGCCCAGGAACACCCCGAACGGGTCACCCACCTGGTGCTGCGCGGCGTCTTCCTGATGACCACGCCGGAACTGCAATGGTTCTACGGCGGTGGCGCCGGGGCCTTCTGGCCCGAGGCCTGGGCCCGTTTCGCAGAGCCGATCCCGCAAGAGGAACGCGACGACATGATCGCGGCCTACCACCGCCGGCTGTTCAGCGGCGACCAGGTGGAAGAGGTGCGCTTTGCCAAGACCTGGTCGGCCTGGGAAAACGCCCTGGCCTCCATGCGCTCCGCCGGGTTCGGGGGCGATCCGCCCGGCCAGTACGCCCGCGCCTTCGCCCGGCTGGAGAACCACTATTTCACCAACCTCGGCTGGCTCGAGGAAGGGCAGATCCTGGCCCGCGTGCCGCGCATCGCCCATATTCCCGGCCATATCGTCCAGGGCCGCTACGACATGATCTGCCCGCCGCGCACCGCCTGGGCGCTCTCCCAGGCCTGGGCCAATTCAGAGCTGCACATGATCGGGGACGCGGGCCATGCGCTGTCCGAGCCCGGGATCTCTGCCAAGCTGGTGGAGATCATGTGCGGCATCGCCGCCGCGGAAGACTGACGGCAGATCACGGTGCCAAATTACGGGCGCCAGATCACGGGCACAGGCCCCATCGAGGGGCCCGCGCCCGTTGTCGGCTGCGCCTCCCGTCCCGGCGGCATGGCCCCGCACGGATTTTCAAACCTGCGCGATCCGCGCCCTCTTGCGCGCGACCGGATGGCCTTGGGCATTTACCGGTCCGGCTTGCCGAAAACAGCCCATTTCCGTGCGCCAGCGCACATTACCAAAGTCCTGCTCTCCCGTGCGCTGCGCACCGACGTGATACCGACGCGATACCGACACGAAACAGACGTGGCACAGACGCCGAAAAAGCCCCGTTTTCGCCCCTGCAAGGATGCACAGCCAAAGCCCCGCGCCGCCCCGCCCAGCCGCCGCGAAGCACCCCCGGCCCCACCGCCAGCGGGCCTGGCAAAGGGTCGGCAAGCCCCCCTTGCCCCCGGGCGCACAACCGGCAAACGACGACCCCCCTTGCGATTCGCTGCAACCCGGCGTATATGCCCTTCAACAGCGGCGCGTCGGCTCCTCGGGAACCGAAGCCCCACCGGAATATCGACGGGCCGCGCGCCCGTTTTTTTGTGCCCGGAGTCCCCATGGACCTCATCGCCAAGACCGCCATTGACCGCCGCCTCGCGGAGATCGTCACCCCTGTCATCGAAGACATGGGGTTCGAGCTTGTCCGCATCAGGCTGCTGGGCGGCAACAGTAACACCAAGACGCTCCAGATCATGGCCGAACGCGCCGAGGGCGGTATTGAAGTCGACGAATGCGCCGACATCTCCAATGCCGTCTCCGCCGTTCTGGACGTGGAGGATCCCGTCACCGATCCCTACAACCTCGAGGTTTCCTCGCCCGGTATCGACAGGCCTTTGACACGGCTGAAGGATTTCGACACCTACGAGGGCTACGATGCCCGGATCGAAACCCAGGAACTGGTCGGTGGCCGCAAGCGCTTCAAGGGCGTGCTGGCCGGGGTCGAGGGGGGCGAGGTCCTGATCAACATCGAGGACCAGGGCGAAGACGTGACCGTCGGGCTGCACTTCGACTGGCTCGCCGATGCCAAGCTTGTCCTGACGGATGAGCTGATCAAGCAGATGCTGAAGGCCCGCAAGGATGCGGGCACACTGAACGAAGACCAATTTGACGAGATCGAGACCGATCCGGGTTCCGAGGAGAACTGAACAATGGCCATCACCTCAGCCAACCAGCTGGAACTGCTGCAGACTGCCGAAGCCGTCGCACGCGAAAAGATGATCGACCCCGGTCTCGTGGTCGAGGCGATGGAAGAAAGCCTCGCCCGGGCCGCCAAGTCGCGCTACGGCTCCGAAATGGACATCCGCGTGGCCATCGACCGCAAGACCGGTCGCGCCACCTTCACCCGCGTCCGCACCGTGGTCGAGGATGAAGAGCTTGAGAACTACCAGGCGGAGATGACCGTCAAGCAGGCCAAGCAATACATGGCCGACCCCCAGATCGGTGACACTTTCGTCGAGGAAGTGCCCCCCGTGGAAATGGGCCGGATCGCCGCCCAGTCCGCCAAGCAGGTCATCCTGCAGAAGGTCCGCGAAGCAGAGCGTGACCGTCAGTATGACGAATTCAAGGACCGCGCCGGCACCATCATCAACGGCGTCGTCAAGCGCGAGGAATACGGCAACGTCATCGTCGACGTGGGCCGTGGCGAAGCCATCCTGCGCCGCAACGAGAAGATCGGCCGCGAGGCATACCGCCCGAACGACCGCATCCGCTGCTACATCAAGGACGTGCGCCGCGAAGCCCGTGGCCCGCAGATCTTCCTGTCGCGCACCGCGCCGGAGTTCATGGCCGAACTGTTCAAGATGGAAGTGCCGGAGATCTACGACGGCATCATCGAGATCAAGGCCGTGGCCCGTGACCCCGGTTCGCGCGCCAAGATCGCCGTGATCAGCTACGACAACTCCATCGACCCCGTCGGCGCCTGCGTCGGTATGCGTGGCTCGCGTGTGCAGGCTGTCGTGAACGAGCTTCAGGGCGAAAAGATCGACATCATTCCCTGGTCCGAAGACGTGCCCACCTTCCTGGTGAACGCGCTGCAACCGGCTGAAGTCTCCAAGGTTGTCCTGGACGAGGAAGCAGAGCGGATCGAGGTCGTCGTGCCCGAAGAGCAGCTCTCGCTGGCCATCGGCCGCCGTGGTCAGAACGTGCGCCTGGCGTCCCAGCTGACCGCGCTCGACATCGACATCATGACCGAGGAAGAAGAGTCCGCACGTCGCCAGAAGGAATTCGAGAGCCGCACCAAGCTCTTCATGGACACGCTCGACGTGGACGAATTCTTCGCGCAACTGCTCGTTTCGGAAGGCTTCACCAACCTCGAGGAAGTGGCCTACGTCGAACAGGACGAGCTTCTGGTCATCGATGGCGTGGATTCCGATACGGCCGACGAACTGCAGGCGCGGGCCCGCGACTTCCTGGAAGCCCAGGCCAAGGCCGCGATCGAACATGCCCGTGAACTGGGTGCCGAAGACAGCCTTATTGACTTCGAGGGTCTCACACCCCAGATGGTAGAGGCACTCGCTGAGGATGGCGTCAAAACCCTTGAGGACTTCGCCACCTGCGCAGACTGGGAACTGGCCGGCGGCTGGACCACGGTCGACGGCGAGCGCGTCAAGGACGATGGCCTGCTCGAGAAATTCGACATGTCCCTCGAAGAGGCGCAGAATCTGATCATGACCGCCCGCGTCCTGCTTGGCTGGGTTGCTCCGGAAGAGCTTGAGCCCGAGGTCGAGGAAGCAGACGACGCTGACGGCGAGGAGGCCGAGGTCTAAGGGCCGCGGTCGGAGGCGCCGGGATGACGCGCGGTGGAAAAGACAAGGACCGCGAAGACGGTCCGGAACGCAAATGTATCGTGACGGGAGAGGTCGCGCCGAAAGGCGGCCTCGTCCGTTTCGTTGTCGGGCCTGATGGTTCCATCGTGCCGGACATTCTTGAGAAACTGCCCGGACGGGGCATCTGGGTCTCTGCCAGCCGCGAGGCGCTTGAGACCGCGGTGAAGAAGAAGCTCTTCACCAAGGCCGCCCGGACCAAGGTGACCGTGCCCGAGGATCTCCCCGGACTGGTCGAACAGCTTCTGGTGCGCCGGGTGACCGATCTCCTGGCGCTGGCCCGCAAATCCGGTGACGCGGTGGCAGGCTTCGAAAAGGTGAAGGACTGGCTGGGCAAGGATGAAGCCGACGTGCTGATCCAGGCCTCTGACGGATCGGGCCGGGGCAAGTCGAAACTGTCCACGCCATACATGGGCAGTTTCATCGGCTGGCTGACCGCGGATGAGCTGGGCTTGGCCTTTGGCCGGGAAACTGTCATACACGCCGCCTTAGGAACTGGCGGTTTGAGCAAACGTGTTGTAGAGGAGGCCGCAAGACTCAAGGGTCTGCGGGTCTGACGACGCAGAGGCGGGAGGGTCCCGCCCGAAAGGAAGAATGAGCCATATGAGCGATAGTGACGGCAAAAAGACATTGGGTGTACGTGGTGGCGGGTCCCGTCCGGGGAACGTGAAGCAGAGCTTCAGCCATGGCCGTACCAAGAATGTCGTGGTTGAGACCAAGCGCAAACGCGTTGTCGTGCCGAAGCAGGGCTCGGGCAAATCCGGTGGCGGCACCGTGGGGGATCCCTCCCGCCGCCCGGCCGGTATCACCGATTCCGAGATGGAGCGCCGCCTGAAGGCCGTGCAGGCCGCCAAGGCCCGTGAGGTCGAAGAGACCGCGCAGCGCGAACGCGAAGAGCGTCAGCGCGAAGAAGAGCGTATGCGCCGCCGTGAAGAGGCGGAGCAGAAGGAACGCGAACAGCGCGAAGCGGAAGAAAAAGCCAAGGCCAAGGCCGAGGAAGAAGAGCGCAAGCGTCGTGAGGAAGCAGAGGCCGCCAAGCGTGCCGCTGCCCAGGCTGCTGCTCCGGCTGCTGCCGTTGCCGAAGAGGCCCCCGCTGCGCGCGGCCCCGGCAAGGCGGCTCCGAAAGCCAAGCCCGGCCCCGAACGCGCCAACGATCGTGATGATCGCTCCGGGCGCAAGAACCGCAGCGACGATGGTCGCCGTTCCGGGAAACTGACGCTAAATCAAGCACTTAACGGTGGTGAAGGCGGTCGTCAGAAATCCATGGCCGCGATGAAGCGGAAGCAGGAGCGTGCGCGCCAGAAAGCGATGGGCGGCCCCGTCCAGCGTGAAAAGGTCGTGCGTGACGTGCAGGTCCCTGACGCGATCACCGTGGGCGAACTGGCCAACCGTATGGCCGAACGTTCCGCTGACGTGGTCAAGGCGCTCATGAACATGGGCATGATGGTCACGCAGAACCAGACCATCGACCAGGACACCGCTGAAGTCATCGTCGAGGAATTTGGCCACCGCATGGTCCGCGTCTCTGACGCCGACGTGGAAGACGTGATCAAGAGCGCCGAAGACAGCGCCGATCAACTGAAGCCGCGTCCCCCGGTCGTCACGATCATGGGCCACGTCGACCACGGCAAGACCTCTCTGCTGGATGCGATCCGCAAGACCAAGGTCGTCTCCGGCGAAGCCGGCGGCATCACCCAGCACATCGGCGCCTACCAGGTGACGACGGACAGCGGCGCTGTCCTGAGCTTCCTGGATACGCCCGGCCACGCGGCCTTCACCTCCATGCGCTCCCGTGGTGCACAGGTGACGGACATCGTGGTGCTGGTTGTCGCGGCCGATGATTCGGTCATGCCGCAGACCATCGAAGCCATCAACCACGCGAAAGCGGCCGGCGTGCCGATGATCGTGGCGATCAACAAGATCGACCGCCCGGCCGCCATGCCCGACAAGGTGCGCGCAGAGCTTCTGCAGCACGAAGTCGTCGTGGAGAAGATGTCCGGTGAAGTGCAGGACGTGGAAGTTTCTGCGATCAACGGCACCGGCCTGGATGAACTGCTGGAAGCCATTGCGCTGCAGGCAGAGATCCTGGAACTGAAAGCCAACCCCGATCGTGCCGCCGAAGGTGCCGTGATCGAGGCGCAGCTTGACGTAGGTCGCGGCCCCGTTGCCACGGTTCTGGTCCAACGCGGTACGCTGCGCCAGGGCGACATCTTCGTCGTGGGCGAGCAGTACGGCAAGGTCCGTGCGCTGGTGAACGACAAGGGCGAACGCGTTCAGGAAGCTGGCCCCTCGGTTCCCGTGGAGGTCCTTGGCCTCAACGGTACGCCGGAAGCCGGTGACGTTCTGAACGTCGTGGAAACCGATGCCCAGGCCCGCGAGATCGCGGAGTACCGTTCCAACCTGGCGCGTGAGAAACGCGCGGCAGCAGGTGCGGCAACGACGCTTGAACAGCTGATGGCCAAGGCCAAGGAAGACAAGAACGTCACGGAGCTGCCGATCATCGTCAAGGCGGACGTGCAGGGTTCTGCGGAAGCCATCGTTCAGGCGATGGAAAAGATCGGCAACGACGAGGTCCGTGTGCGGGTTCTGCACTCCGGTGTGGGCGCGATCACGGAAAGCGACATCGGCCTGGCAGAAGCCTCCGGTGCACCGGTCTTCGGCTTCAACGTCCGGGCCAACGCGCCGGCACGTAACAGCGCCAACCAGAAGGGCGTGGAGATCCGGTATTACTCGGTGATCTATGACCTGGTGGATGACGTGAAAGCCGCGGCCTCCGGTCTGTTGTCCAACGAGATCCGTGAGCACTTCATCGGCTATGCCAACATCAAGGAGGTCTTCAAGGTCTCCAACGTGGGCAAGGTCGCGGGCTGCCTGGTCACCGAAGGTGTGGCACGCCGCTCCGCCGGTGTTCGCCTGCTGCGCGACGATGTCGTGATCCACGAAGGTACGCTGAAGACCCTCAAGCGCTTCAAGGACGAGGTTGCCGAAGTGCAATCCGGCCAGGAATGCGGCATGGCCTTCGAGAACTACGAAGATATCCGCCCCGGCGATGTCATCGAGATCTTCGAACGCGAAGAGGTCACCCGGACGCTCTGATCCGGTCAGTGAAATTGCGAAAGGCCCGGCCATAGTGCCGGGCCTTTTCGTTTGGGGCTGAACGATCTGGCGTGGGGGCAAAGAAAAAGGGCAGCCAAGGCTGCCCCGTTCCCGATTGATCTGGCCCGATTGAGATCAGGCTGCGGCGGTCTGGTTTACCGGCGACCCGGCAAAAAGTTTCTGACCGACACGAACTTCAACTTTTCCGTTCGGGAGCGCACGCACGAACGTGCCCTGAACGGAAACACAGGTACCAAGAGTGATGGTCTTAAGCATGTCGCGCTTCCCCAATGACTGACTGTCTTCAAATATATCCGAGGATTCGTTAACAGAGCATCCAAAAATTACGCTTTCTTCATATTTACGATACGTAAATCGCATAAATACCCGCCGCGCTGCAGAAACCGCGCTGCGGCACAGCAAAAATGCTTGCGTCAAAAATTGGTATACACGCGAAAAATTGGCCATTGATTAGGCAGTTGCCCAATCTTTGTGGATTTCTCAAGGAAATAACCCTGCGGATCCGTATGGGCCGAACCGTTCCCTAATCGCTGGAATCCCAACGGCTTGCGAAGTGATTCGGCCTTACAGCCAGTCGCGGAGGATGGGGATCAGGGGAATATCTGCCGGCGGCATGGGGTAATCACGCAGATCGGCCGGGCGCACCCACTTCAGCACCTGGCCCTCTTGCGCCTGGGGAATGCCCTCCCAGCGGCGGCAGGCGAAGAGCGGCATGAGCAGGTGGAAGTCATCGTAGCCATGGCTGGCGAAGGTCAGCGGCGCGAGGCAGGAGTTCCAGGTCTCGATCCCCAGCTCCTCGTGCAGCTCGCGCACCAGGGCGGTTTCCGGGCTTTCGCCCGGTTCCACCTTGCCGCCGGGAAACTCCCACAGGCCGGCCATGGATTTGCCTTCAGGCCGCTGTGCCAGAAGCACCCGCCCGTCCACGTCGATCAGCGCAACCGCCGAAACCAGCAGAACCTTCACGAGCGGTAATCCGCGTTGATGGAGATGTAGCCATGGGTCAGGTCGCAGGTCCAGACGGTGGCGGTGCCCCCGCCAAGGCCCAGGTCGACAGAGATGTTGATCTCTTGTTCCTTCATGACGGCCGCGCCCTGTTCCTCGCGGTAGTCGGGCGAGACCCAGCCATTCTCGGCCACAAGGATATCGCCGAACCGGATGGTCAGCAGGTCACGATCCGCCGCCGCGCCGCTCTTGCCGATGGCCATGACGACGCGCCCCCAGTTGGGATCCTCGCCAGCGATGGCGGTCTTGATCAGCGGGGAATTGGCGATGGCCATGGCATGGGTGCGCGCGTCCGCATCGGAGGCCGCGCCTGAGACATGGACCTCTACGAACTTGGTGGCACCTTCGCCGTCCTTCACCACCTGGTGGCTCAGGTCCAGCATTACGCCGCGCAGGGCCTCGATAAAGGCGGTGCTTTCCGCCGTGACCTCGACCCCGGAAGCGCCCGTGGCACCCATCAGCAGCGTGTCGGAGGTCGATGTATCGCTGTCCACCGTGATGCAGTTGAAAGTCACGTCAGTCAGTGCGCTCAGCATGGCCTGCAGGGCGCTGCGTTCCACCTTCGCATCGGTGAAGATATAGACCAGCATCGTCGCCATGTCGGGCGCGATCATGCCGGACCCCTTGGCAATCCCAGCGATCTTCACCGTGCCGCCCGGAAGCTCCACCGTGGCGGAAGCGCCCTTGGGGAAGGTGTCCGTTGTCATGATGGCCAGCGCGGCCTCTTCGATCTTGCCGCCGTCCTGCGCCGCGATCAGCTCATCGACCTTGGCGATGATCCGGTCGTGGGGCAGTCTTTCGCCGATCACGCCAGTAGAGCTGGTGAAGACGCGGGTGGCGGGCAGGCCGGTGGCACCTGCCACGGCCTCGCAGATGGCAGAGACCGAGCCGTCGCCGGCTCGGCCTGTGAAGGCATTGGAATTGCCCGAGTTCACGATGATGGCCGCGCCTTCCGAGGCGTCGCCCCCGACTTTCGCCTGGCAGTCCAGCACGTTGGCGGACCGGGTCTTGGACCGGGTGAAAACCCCCGCGACGCTGCTTCCTGCATCAAGCATCGCCAGCATGACGTCACGTCGTCCCTGGTAGCGTACCCCGGCCTCGGCGGTGGCGAAACGCACACCGTCGATCACGGGAAGGTCAGGAAAGGCGGCGGGCGCCAAGGGGGATGTCGGGATCTTGCCGGCCATCAGTGGGTCACTCCAACATGGTCATGGTGTCGAGCACGGAGGGATCGATCGCCTCGGCACCGGATTTGTCCACATCACCATTTGCAGCGAGCTCGTCAATATATTCAGAGGTCACCTGCTCCTGAAGTTGGGCGCGCAGTTCCTCCGCGACATCTTCGAATGCCGGGGCCTGCTTGCGGGTGTCCATCAGCTTGATGACATGCCAGCCGAAGTTGGATTGGACCGGCTCAGAGATTTCGCCGGGCTCCAGGGCGCGCATGGCTTCGTCGAAGGGCTGAACCGTCATGCCTTCGGTCATCCAGCCCAGATCGCCGCCGTTCGGGGCGCTCGGACCGGTGGAATTGTCACGCGCCAGCTTGGCGAAGTCTGTACCGGCTTGATACTGCTCGATAATATCCTTCGCCTCTTCCTCAGTTTCCACAAGGATATGGGCGGCGTTGTATTCTTCCTGGGGCTCGTAGCCATCGCCGTATTGGTCGTTGTATGCCTGTTTCAGCATGTCTTCGGTGATGGTGTTTTCCAGGTGATGGGACAGCGACACGGCTGCCATCAGGGACCGCTGGGAGTTCTCCAGGGTCACCGCGACAGAGGGCGGGACCTCTCCGTCATAAGCCTGTTGCAGAAGCTCCTGGTTCACCAGCTGGTCAAGGAGACCGGGGAAAAGGACGCCCACGGGCATCTGAGCATATTGCTCCGGCAGGGAGGCCCGTGCAGCGATCAGGTTGCCGACCGTGATTTCCGTGTCGCCGACGGTCGCAAGCACGGTGCCCACGTCGACATCGGCCGGGGCCTCTGCGGTTGTTTCGGCGGGTGCGTTGGTCTGGTCCTGGGCAAAGGCAGCGACAGGCAGGGCGGCCGCGACAAGCGCGACACGAGCAAGACGATGCAACATTGATTTTCCTTCCCTTGGCCGCGTTGGGGCGCGGCGTTGACACTTCAGGGTACGCCCACTACATCGCCTTATGGCAAAGGGCCGGGCGGCCCGTTCGGGCCCTGTCTACGGGTCTTGGACCCTCCGCACAAGCTGGCCTGACTCACGATGGCGTCACAAAGCGGAAAGTAGAGCATGCTGGGTATCGGAACACTCGCCAAGAAGGTCTTCGGGACCCCGAACGACCGTAAAGTCAAGGCGACCCGGCCTTTGGTCGAGAAGATCAACGAACTGGAACAGGAGTTCCAGGCGCTCTCTGACGAGGGTCTTCGGGACAAGACGGAAGAGTTCCGCAAGCGCGTGGCAGAGGGCGAAAGCCTTGATGCTATCTTGCCGGAAGCATTCGCAAATTGCCGCGAAGGCGCACGCCGGGCCCTTGGTCTGCGCGCGTTTGACGTGCAGCTGCTGGGCGGGATTTTCCTGCACCAGGGCAACATCGCGGAAATGAAGACGGGTGAGGGCAAGACCCTTGTCGCCACCTTCCCCGCCTACCTCAACGCGCTCTCCGGCAAGGGCGTGCACGTGGTCACCGTGAACGATTACCTGGCCAAGCGGGACGCCGAATGGATGTCCAAGGTCTACGGTTTCCTGGGTCTCAGCACCGGTGTCGTGCACCCCGGCCAGGGCGACGCGGAAAAGCGCGCGGCCTACCAGTGCGACGTCACCTATGCCACCAACAACGAGCTGGGCTTCGACTACCTGCGCGACAACATGAAGTCCGAACTCACGGACCTCTACCAGCGTGAGCACAACTTCGCGATCGTGGATGAGGTCGACTCGATCCTGATCGACGAAGCCCGGACCCCGCTGATCATCTCCGGTCCCGCGCAGGACCGATCAGAGCTTTATACCGCCATCGACAAGCTGATCCCCGAACTGGGCGACGATTGCTTCACGACGGATGAGAAGCAGCGCTCCGTGACCTTCACCGAAGAGGGCAACGAGAAGCTGGAAGAGCTGCTGCATGCCGCCGGTCTGCTGGAAGAGGGCCAGACCCTTTATGACCCGGAAAGCACCACCATCGTGCACCACGTCAACCAGGGCCTCCGCGCGCACAAGCTGTTCCTGAAGGACCAGCATTACATCGTCCGCAACGACGAAGTTGTACTGATCGACGAATTCACCGGGCGCATGATGGCCGGTCGCCGCCTGTCCGAAGGCCTGCACCAGGCCATCGAGGCCAAGGAAGGCGTGAAGATCCAGCCGGAAAACGTGACGCTGGCGCAGGTGACCTTCCAGAACTACTTCCGTCTCTATAACCGCCTGGGCGGCATGACCGGCACTGCGATGACCGAGGCCGAGGAATTCGCAGAGATCTACGGGCTGGGTGTCGTGGAGATCCCCACCAACCGTCCCATCGCCCGGATCGACGAAGACGATGCGATCTACCGGACCCAGCGTGAGAAATACGATGCCATCGTGGAAGAGATCCGCGAAGCGCACGACAAGGGCCAGCCGGTACTCGTGGGGACAACCTCAATCGAGAAATCCGAACAGCTCAGCCAGCTTCTGACCTCGGCAAAGCTGCCGCACAACGTTCTGAACGCCCGCCACCACGAGCAGGAAGCGCAGATCGTCGGCGATGCCGGCAAGCTGGGCGCGATCACCATCGCGACCAACATGGCCGGCCGCGGGACGGACATCAAACTGGGCGGCAACGTCGAGTTCAAGGTAATGGATGCACTGGCCGCCGACCCGGAGGCCAACCCCGATGAACTGCGCGCCCGGATCGAGGCAGAGCACGAGAAGGACGAGCAGGCCGTCAAGGACGCCGGCGGTCTTTTCGTCCTGGCCACCGAACGCCATGAAAGCCGCCGGATCGACAACCAGCTGCGGGGCCGTTCGGGCCGCCAGGGGGATCCGGGGCGCTCCAGTTTCTTCCTGAGCCTGGAAGACGACCTGATGCGCATCTTCGGCTCTGAACGGCTGGACAAGGTCCTGTCCGGTCTGGGCATGAAAGAGGGCGAGGCCATCGTTCACCCCTGGGTGAACAAGTCGCTTGAACGCGCCCAGGCCAAGGTCGAAGGCCGCAACTTCGACATGCGCAAGAACGTGCTGAAATTCGACGACGTGATGAATGACCAGCGGAAACTGGTCTTCTCCCAACGTCGTGAGATCATGGAAGCCGAAGAGATCGCGGAGATCGCGCAGGACATGCGCTACGAGGTGATCCAGGACCTGGTCACCAAGCATATTCCGCCGAAAACCTATGCCGATCAGTGGGATACCGAAGGCCTGCAAGAGGCTTGCCGGGAAACGCTGGGCATCGATGTGCCGGTCGTGGACTGGGCGGCGGAAGAGGGCGTCGATGATGAGACCATCATCGAACGGCTCGAAACCGCCAGCGATGAGGCCATGGCGCGCAAGGCGTCCGCCTTCGGCCCTGAGAACATGCGCACCATCGAAAAGCAGATCCTTCTGCAAAGTATCGATGGCAAATGGCGTGAACACCTTCTGACGCTGGAGCACCTGCGCTCCGTCGTGGGCTTCCGGGGCTATGCGCAGCGCGATCCGCTGAACGAATACAAGAACGAGGCCTTCGCGCTGTTCGAATCCATGCTGGATTCCCTGCGCCAGGACGTGACGCAGACACTGGCCCGTGTCCGCCCGATGACCGAAGAAGAGCGCAACGCCCAGCTTCAGGCCCTTCAGGACCGGATGCAGCAGGAACAGGCGGAAGTTGATGCCGCTTATCACCGTGCCGAAGGCGATGCGCCTGGGCCGGAAGGGGCACTCGAGGGCTTCGATGAGAACGATCCGGCGACCTGGGGCAACCCGGGGCGGAACTCTCTCTGCCCCTGCGGGTCGGGCAAGAAGTTCAAGCATTGTCACGGCGCCATCGCCTGATGTGATGGCAACTTGCTTGGCGGCGGTGGCGGTGCATTGCCGCCCCGCGCGTGCCGGGTTGTAAATCCCTCTGCAGCCGCCAAGACTTGCTGCGGAAGGATCTGACGGGGGCATTCATGTGGTATCTTCGTGCGGCACTGGGTGCCGCACTCTCTTTCTTCTGTGCCACGATTGCCCTTGCGCAGGACGTGACGCTGACCTCCCGCGACGGGTCGGTCGAGGTGGCGGGAAACCTGCTGGGGTTCGATGGTGAATTCTACCGGGTGGTTACGGACTTTGGCGTCCTTACGCTGGATGGCTCAGGCGTGCTTTGTGACGGCCCGGGCTGTCCGAACCTAGAGGATTTCGTGGCGCAGCTGACCATCTCGGGGGCGGCGACCATCGGAACGGTGCTCATGCCCGCGCTGGTCGAAGGCTTTGCGCTGCGCCATGGCTACGGGATCGAGCGCAGCGACCTGTCGGACCAGGAGGTGCTTTATGCACTCAGCGATTCCGAACGGCGCATCGGGGCTTTCACGATCCGCAGCTCCGACACCGATGACGGGTTTCTTGACCTCCTGAATGAGGAAACGGACCTGGTCATGGCCCAGCGGGAGATCCGTGGCGCAGAGCTTCTGGCGGCGCGGCAGGCGGGCTTGGGGGATCTGAACCGGCCTGGCCGTCAAAGGGTTCTGGCGTTGGACGCCGTGGTGCCCATTGTCTGGCCCGGCAACCGGGTCGAACAGATCACCATGCCGCAGTTGGCTGGATTGCTGATCGGGCAGATCACCAACTGGCAAGAGCTGGGCGGCCCGGATGCGCCCATTGCCGTTCATATGCGCAGCCTGTCCTCCGGCCTTGGGCAATCGGTGCAGGACAAGTTCCTGGGCCCGGACCAGAGCATCGCCGAAGGCGTCATCCAGCATGACAGCGATACGGAGCTTCTGCGCGCGGTGCTTGACGATCCATTCGCCATCGGTCTGGCCAGTTCCAGCAGCGTGGGCTCTGCTGTCGGGCTTGGGATCGGCGGGGAATGCGGCTTTGCCCTGACTGCCAGCCGCCGCAATGCCAAGACAGAGGATTACCCCCTGACCGCGCCGCTGTTCCTGTATCAGCCGGCGCGCCGTCTGCCCAAGCTGGCGCGGGAGTTTCTGGCCTATACGGCCTCCCCCCAGGCGCAATACGTGATCCGTCGCGCCGGTTTCACGGACCAGCTGCCCGAAGAGGTCCCGATCACGGATCAGGGGGATCGCTTTGCCAATGCCATCGCCCGCGCCGGGGAAGAGGTGAGCCTGCCCCAGCTTCAGGAAATGGTAGAGACCCTGCGCCCCATGAAGCGCCTGACATTGTCCTTCCGTTTCGCGCCGGGCTCCATCCAGCTGGATGCACAGTCGCGCTCCAACATTCGCCTGCTTGCCGAGGCGCTGGAAAGCGGCCTTTACGATGGGCGAGAGGTCCTGCTTGCCGGGTTCTCCGACGGGGCCGGAACTGCCGAGGTCAACAGGGATATCTCTGCCCGCCGCGCACAGGCGGTGGAGCGGGCCCTTCTGGCGACCATGCAGACCTTCGATTCCGCCCGGATCACGCTGGGGACCACCGCCTTTGGTGAGGCGATGCCGATGGCCTGCGATGACAGTGAATGGGGCCGCGGCGTGAACCGCAGGGTCGAGGTCTGGGTGCGCTAGGGGGCTTTCCCGCCCATTGCCTGAGTAAGCTCCGTTGCGATCCGCGTTACCACCTCTGCACAGCGCAGGACCTTCTCCGGTGTCATCCGTGCTGCCAGCCCAGAGACGGAAATCGCGCAGGCTGGTTCCCCTTCCGGTCCCCAGACCACGGCCGCGACGCAACGCAGGCCGATCACGTATTCCTCGTCATCCAATGCCCAGCCCTGCTGGCGGATGCGCGCCATCTCTGCCTGGACGGCCTCTGGCCGGGTCAGGCTATGGGCCGTGGCCGCGCGGAAACCGTGGCGGCGGATCATGCGATCCACGTCCTCGTCGGACCGTGTGGCCAGGATCGCCTTGCCCATGCCGGAGCACAGCACAGGAACGCGTCCGCCCGGGGGAGAGATCGCGCGCATGATCTCCCGGCTCTCTGCCTGCGAGATGGTGATGACCTCTCCGTCCTCGATGACGCCAAGGTTCGCGGTTTCGCGGGTGGCGTCGCGCAGGCGGCGCAGGAAGGGCACGGCCGGGGCCACCAGGTTGCGCGACAGGACGTAGGCCGCGCCAACCGCATGGGCCTTGCGCCCCACGTGCCAGGTCCCGGTGGCGGCGTCGCATTGCAGGAAACCGCGTTGCTCCAGCGTGGTCAGCAGGCGGTGCGTGGTAGAGGGTGCCAGCCCGGCGCGCCGCGCGACCTCTGACAAGCGCAGGCCATCTGCCTCTGCCGCGACAAGCTCCAGCAGGCGCAGGGCTCTGTCCACCGATTGCACGACCTGCCCATCCGACACCGCCACCCCTTTCCACTTTACGCGTTTCCATTTTGCGGAGTCACCTTTCCACATCGTGGAAATCCATGCAAATGGCGGTCGCCAGGCCTGGGTAAGCGGATATAGTGCGGGCAACAGAATGATGAGAGTTGCCATGACCCAATACGTGACCCGCGCCGGTCTTTCGGTTGCACAAGAGCTGGCCGCGCTGGTGGAAGAACAGGTCCTGCCCGGCCTCGACATCACGGCAGAGGCCTTCTGGGGCGGTTTCGCCCGCCTGCTCAGCACCCTTGCGCCGGAAAACCTGAGGCTGCTGGAAGTCCGTGAGACCATGCAGGCAGAGATCGACGCCTGGCTCACTGCCCGCAAGGGCCAGCCCTGGGATGCGGAGGCCTATCGCGCTTTCCTGGAAAAGATCGGTTACATCGTGCCCGAGGGCCCGGATTTCCAGATCGGCACCGAATCCGTCGACCCGGAGATCGCCACCATCGCGGGGCCGCAGCTTGTGGTGCCGGTGATGAACGCCCGTTTCGCGCTGAACGCCGCCAACGCTCGCTGGGGCTCTCTCTATGACGCGCTTTACGGTACTGATGCCATCCCCGGCGCGCCGGAGGGCAAGGGATATGACCAAGCCCGCGGCAAGCAGGTGATGGCCTGGGCCGCGGAGTTCCTAGACCTGGCCGTGCCGCTGAAAAGCGCCAGCCATGCCGAGGTGACCGCCTACCGCCGCGAGGGCGAGGCGCTGGTGGCCGAAGTCGATGGGGCCCTCCATGGCTTCAAGACTCCGTCGGTCTTCGTGGGCTACACGGAAGAGGGCGATACGGCTTCTTACCTGTTGCAGCAAAACGGGCTGCACATCGTTCTGGAAATCGACCCCTCCCACCCGGTCGGCCGGGACAGTGCCTCTGGCCTGCGGGATGTACGCATGGAAGCGGCCCTGACCGCGATCCAGGATTGCGAGGATTCCGTTGCCGCCGTGGACGCCCAGGACAAGACTGAGGTCTATGCCAACTGGCTGGGCCTGATGAAAGGCGACCTGACGGAGACCTTCGAAAAGGGCGGCCAGTCGATGACCCGCTGCCTGACCCCCGACGTGACCTTCACGGCCCCCGGTGGGGAAGAGATCACCCTGCAGGGCCGGTCCCTTCAGCTGGTGCGCAACGTCGGTCACCTCATGACCACCGATGCGGTGCTGTTCGAGGGCGAAGAAGTGCCCGAAGGGATGCTGGATGCCCTGGTGACCGTTGCCTGCGCGATGCATGATCTGAAAAAGACCGAAGGCCCGCGCAATTCCCGCTGCGGTTCCGTCTACGTGGTGAAGCCCAAGATGCACGGCCCCGAGGAAGTGGCCTTTGCAGAGGCGCTCTATGCCGGGGTGGAGGACATCCTCAAGCTGCCGCGCAACACCGTGAAGCTGGGCGTCATGGACGAGGAACGCCGGACGTCCGTGAACCTCAAGGAATGCATCCGGGCCGTGAAAGACCGGCTGGTCTTCATCAACACCGGCTTCCTCGATCGCACCGGGGACGAGATCCATACCTCCATGCAGGCCGGGGCCTTCATTCCCAAGGGCGAGATGAAAGATGCCGCCTGGCTGACGGCCTATGAGAACGGCAACGTGGATACCGGCCTTGCGCTTGGCCTCAAGGGCAAGGCGCAGATCGGCAAGGGCATGTGGGCCAAGCCCGATGTCATGTCGGAAATGCTGGTGGCCAAGCTTGGTCATCCGATGGCCGGCGCCAACACGGCATGGGTGCCTTCGCCCACCGCGGCCGTGCTGCACGCGACCCATTATCACGAGGTCGACGTGCACGCCCGCCAGGAAGAGCTGAAATCCCGTGCCAAGGCCAGCCTGGACGATCTGCTGACCCCGCCGCTTCTGTCCGGTCGCAACCTGACAGAGGAGGAGGTCGCCAACGATCTGGACAACAATTGCCAGGGCATCCTGGGCTATGTCGTCCGCTGGATCGACCAGGGTGTGGGCTGCTCCAAGGTGCCGGACATTCACGATGTGGGCCTGATGGAAGACCGGGCGACGCTGCGGATCTCCTCTCAGTACCTTGCGAACTGGCTGCTGCACGGGCTGGTGACGCGCGAACAGGTGGAAGACGCCCTGCGCCGCATGGCGGTGAAGGTCGATGGCCAGAACGCCGGCGATCCAAGCTACAGGCCGATGGCGCCCGACTTCGACGGTGTGGCCTTCAAGGCTGCGCATGACCTGATCTTCAAGGGGATTGCCCAGCCATCGGGGTACACGGAGCCGCTGCTTCATGCGCGCCGCCGGGAAGCAAAGGCACTGAACCGCTGAAGACGGTGCAACGGCTGGACAATGCGGATGCGCAGGTCCTCAAAGGGGGCGGAAGCCGGGCTTTCCGCCTTCCCGCCACCCCGTGATCAAAGGTAGCCGTCCGAGCGGAAGCTGAGCTCGCGCGATTTGCCGATGATGATATGATCATGCAGGACGAGGCCGAGCGCATGCGCTGCGGCCTCGATCTGGTGCGTCATGTCGATATCCGCCTGTGAGGGTGTGGGATCGCCCGATGGGTGGTTGTGCACCAGGATCATGGCAGAGGCGTTGACCTGCAGCGCCCGTTTCATGACCTCTCTGGGGTAGACAGGCACGTGATCGATCGTGCCTTCGCCCTGTTCCTCGTCCGCGATCAGAACGTTGCGGCGGTCCAGGTAGAGAACCCGGAACTGCTCTGTCTCACGGTGGGACATGGCGGTGTGGCAGTAATCCAGCAGAGCATCCCATGAGGACAGTACCTGCCGGTCCATGACCTTGGCCCGCGCAAGACGGCGCGCGGCGGCTTCGATCAGCTTCAATTCGCAGACGATGGCATCCCCGACTTCTTCGACCTCCCGCAGGCGGTCGGGCGGGGCGGTGAGCACGCCGTTGAAATCCCCGAACCGGTCCAACAGGCGCCTTGCCAGGGGCTTCATGTCCCGGCGGGCGTTGGCCCGGAACAGTACCAGCTCAAGCATCTCGTAGTCGGGCAGGGCTGTCGCGCCGCCCTGCATGAAGCGGTCCCGCAGGCGCTTGCGGTGGTCGCGGATGTAGGATGGCAGGCGCCCCTGCGGTAGCGGTTCTTCCGGTGCCTCGTCAGCGCCGAAGAGAGACAGGGGGATTTCGCGGAAACCATCGTTCATCCGGCAAGGATGGGATGTCCAGGTTAGCAGACGGTTAACGCGGTTAAGGCGCAATCCGTCGAGTCGGGCACACCGCCAAAAGAAAGGGGCGACCCGAAGGCCGCCCCTGATGGTCTGAAGATGATCAAAAACCGGAACACCGGGACCCGATCACCATGTCATCCCTTCATCGAATCCCAGAAGTTCTTCACCGACTTGAAGAAGCCTTCGCTTTCGGGGTTGTTCTCTTCCGAGAGATCCTCGAACTCGCGCAGGAGCTCCTTCTGGCGCCCGGTAAGGTTTACCGGGGTTTCAACGGCCAGCTCGATGAACATGTCGCCGGAGCCACCGCCGCGCAGGGCCGGCATGCCCTTGCCACGCAGGCGCATCTGGCGGCCGGACTGGCTGCCTTCGGGGATCTTCACCCGGCTGCGGCCACCGTCGATCGTGGGCACTTCGATGTCGCCGCCAAGTGCCGCCGCCGTCATGGAAACAGGCACACGACAGAAGAGGTTCACACCTTCGCGCTCGAAGATCGGATGGGCTGCGACCTCTATGAAGATATAGAGATCGCCGGAGGGACCGCCGCGCATCCCGGCTTCGCCTGCGCCGGAATGGCGGATGCGGGTGCCGGTTTCAACGCCTGCGGGGATGTTCACCGAAAGCGAGCGTTCCCGTTCCACACGGCCCTGGCCATGGCATTCGGAACACGGGTTCTTGATGATCTGCCCAAGGCCCGAACAGGTGGGGCAGGTGCGCTCCACCGTGAAGAAACCCTGCTGAGCGCGAACCTTGCCCATACCCGAACAGGTCGGGCAGGTCGTCGGTTCGGCCCCGCCCTCGGCACCGGAGCCTTCACATTTCGTGCAGGTCACGGAGGTGGGGATGTTGATGGATTTCTTGAGACCGGAGTAGGCCTCTTCCAGCGTCACGCGCATGTTGTAGCGCAGGTCTGCGCCGCGGGTCGCACGCTGGCGACCACCCGGTTGCCGGCCGCCCATGAAATCGCCGAAGAGGTCGTCGAACACGTCCGAGAAGGCAGAGGCGAAATCGCCCTGGCCACCAGCACCGGGGCGCGGGCCACCACCGCCCATGCCGCCTTCAAAGGCCGCATGGCCGTAGCGGTCATAGGCCGCCTTCTTGTCGCCGTCCTTCAGGACTTCGTAAGCCTCGTTGGCTTCCTTGAACTGCTCTTCGGCTTTCGGATTGTCGGCGTTCCGGTCGGGATGCAGCTCTTTAGCCTTCTTGCGATAGGCTTTCTTGATCTCCTCCGCGCTGGCCCCCTTCTGGAGGCCGAGAACGTCGTAGTAATCGCGTTTTGCCACGTCTGGTCACCCTTCCTTGGAACGTGAAGGCCGGCCCGCCCGATGGGAGGACCGGCCCCAGAGGTTCCTAGCGGCGGCTAAGCTTAGCCACGCTTGTTGTCATCCAGGTCCTCGAAATCGGCGTCGACGATATCGTCGTCGTCCGAGGTGCTCTTGGCAGCGTCATCCGCAGCAGAGGGCTCTTCTTCCGAATCGTCGCTCTGTGCCTTGTAGATCGCTTCACCCAGCTTCATGGCCGCTTCGGTCACGTTCTGGATGCCGGAGCGGATCTTCTCGGCATTGTCGGTTTCAAGCTCGTCCTTGAGCGCCGCGATGGCCAGTTCGATCGCCTCGATGGTGGTCGGGTCGACCTTGTCGGAATGCTCTTCCATCGACTTCTCGGTCGAATGGATGAGGCTTTCCGCCTGGTTCTTCGCCTCGACCAGCTCCTTGCGGGCCTTGTCGGCCTCGGCGTTGGCTTCGGCGTCCTTGACCATCTGATCGATGTCCGCGTCGGACAGACCGCCAGAGGCCTGGATCGTGATGGTCTGTTCCTTGTTGGTCGCCTTGTCCTTGGCGCCAACAGACACGATGCCGTTGGCGT
Source organism: Pseudooceanicola sp. HF7 (assembly GCF_011806405.1). GTDB lineage: Bacteria > Pseudomonadota > Alphaproteobacteria > Rhodobacterales > Rhodobacteraceae > Pseudooceanicola. The sequence goes on from NZ_JAATOW010000022.1 coordinate 21,358, forward strand.
CGATGTCGAAGGTCACCTCGATCTGGGGCATGCCACGGGGTGCGGGCGGGATGTCTTCAAGGTTGAATTGGCCGAGCATCTTGTTGTCGGCAGCCATCTCGCGCTCACCCTGGAACACGCGGATCGTCACGGCGTTCTGGTTGTCTTCCGCGGTGGAGAAGACCTGGCTCTTCTTGGTCGGGATCGTCGTGTTGCGGTCGATCAGGCGGGTGAAGACACCACCCAGCGTCTCGATACCCAGCGACAGCGGCGTCACGTCCAGCAGGACCACGTCCTTGACGTCACCTTGCAGAACACCGGCCTGAATGGCGGCGCCAAGGGCAACGACTTCGTCCGGGTTCACGCCCTTGTGGGGCTCTTTGCCGAAGAACTTGGTCACTTCTTCCACGACCTTGGGCATACGGGTCATACCGCCGACCAGGACGACTTCGTCCACTTCGGAGGTGGAGATCCCGGCATCCTTCAGCGCTGCCTGGCAGGGCTTCATGGAGGCTTTGATCAGGTCGCCGACCAGGCTTTCCAGCTTGGCACGGGTCAGTTTCATGACCATGTGCAGCGGCTGGCCGTTGGACCCCATGGAGATGAACGGCTGGTTGATCTCGGTCTGGGAAGAGCTGGAGAGCTCGATCTTGGCCTTTTCAGCGGCTTCCTTCAGACGCTGCAGGGCCATCTTGTCCTGGGTCAGGTCGACGTTGTGCTCTTTCTTGAACTCGCCGGCCAGGTAGTTGACGATCCGCATGTCGAAGTCTTCACCGCCCAGGAACGTGTCCCCGTTGGTGGATTTCACTTCGAACAGGCCGTCGTCGATTTCCAGGATCGTGACGTCGAAGGTACCACCGCCAAGGTCATAGACCGCGATCGTGTGGCTTTCCTGCTTGTCCAAGCCGTAGGCAAGGGCGGCAGCCGTCGGTTCGTTGATGATCCGCAGCACTTCCAGGCCGGCGATCTTGCCGGCGTCCTTGGTTGCCTGACGCTGGGCGTCGTTGAAGTAGGCGGGAACGGTGATGACGGCTTGCGTCACTTCTTCGCCGAGGTAGCTTTCGGCGGTTTCCTTCATCTTCCCGAGGATGAAGGCGGAAATCTGGGAGGGAGAGTACTTTTCGCCCTTGGATTCGACCCATGCGTCGCCGTTGCCACCGTTGATGACGTTGTACGGCAGGTTCTTCTTGTCCTTCGCCAGGTGCTCGTCGTCGAAACGACGGCCGATCAGGCGCTTGACGCCGAAGATCGTGTTGGAGGCGTTGGTCACGGCCTGACGCTTGGCGGCCTGGCCGACAAGGCGTTCGTCTTCCGCGAATGCGACGATGGATGGGGTGGTGCGAGCACCTTCGGAGTTTTCAATGACCTTGGGCTGTGCACCATCCATGATGGCGACGCAGCTGTTGGTGGTGCCGAGGTCGATACCGATCACTTTCGACATGTTTTCTTATCCCTTCTACTTAAGGCGATGTTCCGGGGCGCGGACCCAAAGCGGCATCAGTCCCCGTTCTTCAGCCGACAGCGGAGGCCCACTGCCGCGCTTCTCGGCGTATATAAGGAGGGGGCCTTAGCCCTGCAAGCCGCTCACAAGTGCGGGAGCCGCAAAAAATCCCGGGTTTTTTCGCGAATCTGCGCTCGTGATGCCATTGGGGGCCTCTCCGTGCACCCGGCTAAACTGCGCGGGCTTGGGAAATGGCCGGAATCCGCCGTCTGGAGATTGCGACGCCTGAGCGGGCCTGGACGTGGCGTCGGGCGGGGCCTTTTTACCGTCGCGACGGATGCCGTGGCCGCAAAGCGCCCCTGAGCCGGGACCGAAGCCTGGTGCCGCGGGCTACCCTGGGGGTTTCCGATAAGGGTATGTTGCCCCATCTGGACAAAAGGGACATCCTGCCAGAACCTTCAGCGGGCAATGGATCAAGCCGGACAGGAGGAAGCCGATGCTGCCGGAGCCGCTCGATATCCGTGGTGTGAAACTGTTCAAAGAGGCGCTGGCGCCCGCACAGCAGGCGGCGCTGGTTGAGGATCTGCGGGCTGTCCAGGCGCAGGCCCCGCTGTTTTCGCCCGAAACGCGGTTCGGCAAGAAGATGTCCGTGCGCATGACCTCTGCCGGGAAATACGGCTGGTACACGGACCGGCGAGGCTATCGCTATGAGCCCCGTCACCCGGATGGCCAGCCCTGGCCGCCGATCCCTGAGCCGGTGCTGGACCTCTGGCGCGCGACCACGGGACTGGGACGGGATCCAGATTGCTGCCTGATCAACTACTACGGTGAAGGCGCACGCATGGGGCTGCACCAGGACCGGGATGAGGCCGATTTCAACTGGCCGGTCATGTCCGTCTCCCTGGGGGACGAAGGCCTGTTCCGGATCGGCAACGCGGAGCGCGGCGGCAAGACGGAGTCGATCTGGCTGAAATCCGGCGACGTGCTGCTGCTGACCGGTCCCTCCCGGCTGTTGTTCCACGGCGTGGACCGGATCCGCTTCGGGTCGTCTTCCCTGCTGGCAAGAGGCGGGCGGATCAACCTGACCTGCCGTGTGGTGGATTAACGACGGGCTTCCCAGGAAAGAGAGGCGTGGCGGGTGGTATAGAACTCTGCGATCAGACCAAGGCAGAAGATCCCGATGCCCAAGTAAAGCGCGTAGCTGAGCGACGTGAAATGCGGGTTGTAGTTGATGAAGACGTAGCCGCGCGCCTGGTCGATGATGTGGAACAGCGGGTTCCAGTCGAACATGTCACGCATCTGCGGTTGCAGGTTGTTGGCCAGGAACATCTTGCCAGAGGCGATCATGTTCATGCGGCGATAGACCGTCACGGTGATCGTGGTGAATTCCGGGGCCCAGGGCTTCATCGCCAGGAAGACAAGGCCCACGGCCAGTCCGGTGAACCAGGCGACCAGGAAACACATGAAGGCGCCCACCGGATCCTCGATCATGAAGTGGCGGATCGCCACGTAGTAGAGGAACAGGATCACCAGCAGGGACAGGAACTGGATGTAGAGCGTGGACAGCGCGGCGGACGCGATGGCGATGAAGGGGTTCATCGGCGCGTGCAGCATCATGGGAGAGGCCGGACCCTGCGCGCCTGCCACGGAAGAGACCGTCTTGACGTGCAGAAGGTACAGGAAAACCCCGGACAGCATGAACAGCAGGAAATCACCGCGCACGGCACTGCGACGCAGGCCCAGCAGCTGGTAAAGAAGCAGGAAGATCGCCACAACGATGACGACCTGAATGACGTTGTTCACGATGGACATGATCGCGAACCGGTGCCGTTCTCGCACGTTGTGGGCTGCAGAATGAAAGATCAGATCCGCCATAGAAATGGCCGATTGCAACCGGTTCTGGTTGGTTCTCTGCTGGAACATCTGACCCTGCCCTTGCCTCAGGCGGAAGACTGGGCGGGAAAGCTTGCCGTCCCGTTACCGCCTTGATTTGCATAGCATAGGCCCGATACCGGGCAGGATCAATCGTTGCAACCACGGGCATTGCTGTAGGGGGAGCGCACCGCGTAGACTTCGCCTGTCACCGCGGCATCGGCGTCGCGGGACATGACCGGGGAGGGGTAGGGTGGCCAGGCCATCATTCAGCATCATCGTCGTCAGCCGGGGCAGGCCCGCATCCCTGGTGCATTGCCTGACCTCCCTGGTGCGGCTGGCCTATGCGCCCTATGAAATCATCGTTGTCGCCGATCCTGAGGGGCTGACCGCGCTGGAGGGCCGGGCAGAGTTCGCATTGATCCGGCGCATCCCCTGCGACACGCCAAATATCTCCCGCGCCCGCAATCTGGGTGTCTCCGCCGCCGGCGGAGAGGTGCTGGCCTTCATCGATGACGACGCCGTCGCAGAGCCCGGTTGGCTGGCCCATCTTGCCCGGGCGTTCGAAGTGCCTTCGGTCGCGGCGGCAACGGGCTTTACCCGTGGCCCGGACGGAATTCGCTTTCAGTCCCGCGCGGCAGAGGTGCTTGGCACCGGGCAGGAACGCGCTTTGCAGGTCGATCCCCGGCGGATCACCTTCCTGCATGCTCGTCCGGGCAGGGCGATCAAGACCGAGGGGACGAACATGGCGTTCCGGCGCGGGGTGCTTGAGGCCCTCGGCGGATTCGATCCCGCTTTTGCCTTCTACATGGATGAGACGGACCTGAACCTGCGCCTGTCGCGTCATCACGCGGTGACGGCGATCGCCCCCCTGGCTGAGGTCCACCATGCGCGCGCGCCCGGCCCTTTGCGGGCGGCGGATCGCGCGCCGCTGCACCTGGCACGGGTCGGGGTCAGTACGGCCCGTTTCCTGGCGCGCCATTGCCCGGCCGCGGACTTCGAAAGCGCCTTGGCCGGCCTGCGGGCCGAGCGCAGGCGCGGGCTTCTGGGGCATATGGTCGCCGGGCGGCTTGAGCCGGGGGATGTCCTGCGCCTGCTGTCCCAATTCGACAGTGGCGCGCGTGAGGGTCAGGCCGATCCGCGCCTCCCGGTACCGGGCTGGAGCTGGCTGGCCGAGGTCGCCGCTGAAAAGGCTGCGGTCGCGGGTGAGTTCCGCGCCTATCCGACCCTGCGCACCGCAGAGCCGGTGGTCATTGCCACGCGCAGGCTCTTCCTGCGCCGCAACCTGGCACTGGCCGAGGCGCTGGCCGCGCGTGGGCGGCCCGTGTCCCTCTTTGCCTTTTCGCCGACATGTTTAGCTCATAAGGTGCGCATGACAGAAGCTGGCGTCTGGCTGCAGGAGGGGGGAACTTTCGGCAATAGCCCGCGAACTGACCGCGGCGCGAAATTTTGGCACATGAACGGCAGATTCTCGCACGAATTGGCAAGAATCTCTGAACAGCGGTGGCAGGGCGACGTGGGTTAGGTCATGCTCTTACCGAAGCGGACCGGGACATTTTTCCGGTTTTTTCGGCAAGAGGCTCGTCGCATTCGGGAGCCAAGCTAGCTGTGTTTTAAAATTGTCTAAGCGACACTCCTGATTGAGGGTAATATTGTGAAGAACAAAGTCACCAAAGCCATTTTTCCGGTCGCGGGTCTGGGCACCCGGTTCCTTCCGGCGACGAAGTCCGTCCCGAAAGAGATCATGACGCTGGTGGACCGGCCGTTGATCCAATACGCGATCGACGAAGCGCGCGCTGCAGGCATCAAGGAGTTCATCTTTGTCACCTCGCGCGGCAAGTCGGCACTGGAAGACTACTTCGACCATTCCCCGGTCCTCGAAGAGGAGCTGGAGCGCAAGGGCAAGACAGAGCTTCTGGACGTGCTCAAGCAAACCTACATGGACTCTGGTGCCATCGCCTACATCCGCCAGCACAAGGCCCTTGGCCTGGGCCACGCGGTCTGGTGCGCCCGTCGCCTGATCGGGGATGAGCCCTTTGCGGTGATCCTGCCCGATGACGTCATCGCGGCAGAGAAACCCTGCCTTCAGCAGATGATCGAAGCCTTCGAGGAAAGCCCTGCCTCCATGGTTGCCGCCATGGAAGTGCCGCCCGAGAAGGCCAGCGCCTATGGTGTCCTGGACGTGAAAGAGGACATGGGTTCTGTCGTGTCCGTCAAGGGCATGGTCGAGAAGCCCAAGCCCGGCACGGCACCGTCCAACCTGGCGGTGATCGGTCGTTACGTGCTGCAGAACAGCGTGATGGAAAACCTGGACCAGATGAAAAGCGGTGCCGGCGGAGAGATCCAGCTGACCGATGCGATCGCGGATGAGATCACCGCAGGCCGCCCGGTGCATGGGTTCCGCTTCAAGGGCCAGCGCTTCGACTGCGGGTCCAAGGCCGGTTTCCTTCAGGCAACGGTGTCCTTCGGCCTTGGCCGCCCGGATCTGCGCGAGGAACTGTTGAACTACCTCGAAGACGTCATGCATATCGAGCACGCCGCGCAGTAAGGCTATGAACCCGTCGCCGTCTTGCATTTCCCGGCCCTTTTACAGGTCAGGGAAAGCATGACGGCGATGGGACTTTACTGGCACCACAACGTCGTGGGCGCGCGATCAACCTCGGCAGCGGCATGGGTTTTCCCGCGCAACAGCTGTTAGACCTGCCGCGCGCGATTACAGACAGGACGGTGACTTGCGAAGAGGGCCCGCGCCGTCCGGGAGATGCAACCAAGCTTGCGTCAGGTTCGACCCGTGCAGAGACAGGGCTTGGCTGGACGCCACGACGGTCGACCATGTATCAGATGATCGAAGATGCATGGAAATGGCATAGAACAGGACATTACGAGGGCTGATGCCCCACCCCCTGCGCGGCTTTTGGACGTAACGCGTCTGACCAGCCGGGCGGGGCGCGTCCTGACAGGCATCGACCGGGTAGAGGCCGCCTGGCTGGATGCCCTTCTGGTGGAAAAGACGCCCCTTTTTGGACTTGCGCGTGTTGCGGGGGCCTATGTTCTGCTGGACAAGTTCGGCCTGTCGACCTTGCGCGACCGGCTGGTGGGGGGCGCCCCCTGGGGTCCGGTCCATCCGCTCTTTAGGCTGGCCCGCAAGCTGGCCCCTCTGCAACGCCGCGCGCAATCGGATCTCTGGCGTGCGGCCCGCGCCCGCGTGCCCCGACCGACACTGCCGCTGTTGCTGGGGCGCCTTCCCGCTGGCTTCGTCTACATCAACCTGGGTCATACGAACCTCACGCCACGGGTCCTTGGGGCGGTCCGCAAGCGTCCGGGCGCGCGGGTCACGGTCTTTCTGCATGACACGATCCCACTGGATTTCCCGCACTTCCAGGCAGAAGGCGTGCCTGCGCGGTTCCGCGCCCTGCTGGACACAGCCGCCCAGGCGGACCTGATCCTGTGCAACTCAACGGTCACGGCGGATGATCTGCGCCGCCACATCCCTGCACCGCCGCCGATCCAGGTCGTGCCGCTTGGCGTGACGCGGACACGACCGGATCCCGCAGCGCTGCGGCCCAACCTGCCGCCGGACCGGCCCTATTTTCTGGTCACCGGAACGATCGAGCCGCGCAAGAACCACGCGACCCTGGTCTCCACCTGGGAGTTGTTGGCAAGTCGTCTTCCGCCGGCCGAGATGCCCGTGCTTGTCATCGCGGGTAGTCGCGGCTGGCGGAACACGGATGTCTTCGAACGGCTTGATAGTTCCGCCCTGCGCGGCACGCACATCCTGGAATGCGAGGGGCTCTCAGACGGCGCGCTTGCCGCGCTGACCGAGGGCGCCAGAGCCTGCCTCTTTCCCAGTCTCGCCGAAGGCTACGGGCTTCCCGCTGCGGAAGCTGCTGCTGCGGGCCGCCCGCTGGCCTGTTCGGATCTGCCGGTTCTGCGAGAGATTCTGGGGGATTACCCAGTTTACCTACCCGCTAGGGATGTTTATTGCTGGGCTGCTTACATTGAGAGGATGATTGCGCCGGGGTCGGAAAGTGTTTCTACTTCAGCGCGCTCCGGTCAGTATCGCCCGATGACATGGCAAGGCCATTTCAAGGCGGCGTTAAAGCTAAGCTGATAGGGCGGTCACCCGGAACATCCTGGCCTGGCCAGAATGGGCGTCGAAGAGGTATTGAGTGCGCATTGCTGAGCGATACCGGCTGAGGACCGAGCGTCGGAGGCTCCTGCTGCGCGCTTTGCGCAAGGGCGCCTCCCTGCGCACGGTTGCCGATCGAACCCGCAAGATCACTCAGGGCGATATCCTGTTGTTCTGCACCCTGCGCAATGAACAGGTCCGGCTGCCCTATTTCTTGGAATACTATCGGCAGATGGGAGTTCAGCACTTCCTCTTTGTCGATAACGACAGCGACGACGGATCCCGCGAATACCTCTCTGCCCAGCCCGACTGCAGCGTCTGGCACACGCTGGCGGGCTACAAGCGGTCGCGCTTCGGGATGGACTGGATCACGCGGCTCCAGATTGCCTATGCCCATGGACACTGGTGCCTGACGGTCGATCCGGATGAGTTCTTCGTCTATCCCTTCTGCGACGCGCGGCCGCTTTCTGCGCTGACCGACTGGCTGGACGACAGTTCAATCAAGAGCTTCTCCGCCATGCTGTTGGACATGTATCCCAAGGGGCCCATCGGGGCGCAGCCCTATCGGCCCGGACAGGATCCGCTTGAGATCGCCTCCTGGTTCGATGCCGGGAACTACACGATCGAGCGCAACGGGAAGTATGCCAACCTGTGGATACAGGGCGGCCCGCGCATGCGCATCTTCTTTGCAGATCAGCCGCAAAACGCCCCGGCCCTGAACAAGATTCCATTGGTGAAATGGGATCGGGCCTATGCCTACGTCAGCTCCACACATATGCTTCTGCCAAGGGGCCTCAATCTGGTTTACGACGAATGGGGCGGGGAGAAGGCGAGCGGCGTGCTGCTACATACGAAATTCCTGGACACGTTTTCCGCCAAGGCGGAAGAGGAGCTTGCGCGACGCCAGCACTATGGCGCGAGCCGGGAATACATCGCATATCACCACATGCTGAAGGAGCGCCCAGAGCTGTGGTGCAAGTGGTCCGAGAAATACATCAACTGGCGACAACTTGAGATCCTTGGGCTCATGTCCAAGGGCAACTGGGCATGACGATCGGCATCGTCATGCTGGTGCACACCGCGCTCGACAGGGCAGAGCTGGTGGTGCGACACTGGTCCGCGGGGGGCTGCCCTGTCGTGATCCATTGCGACCGAAAGGTACCCAAGCGCGAATACGAGGACTTCCGCAACAAGCTGTCGGATGTGCCCGGCGTGGCCTTCGCGACACGGCATCGTTGTGAATGGGGGGCATGGGGCATTGTCGCGGCCACCCAGACCGCCTGTGAGATGCTGCTGGCGGAACATGCGGATGTGCAGCACATCTACCTGACCTCCGGCTCCTGCCTGCCCCTGCGCCCCGTGCAGGAGCTGATCGACTACCTGGCGGCCCGGCCCCGCACCGATTTCATCGAAAGTGCCACGACCGCCGATGTCCCCTGGACCGTCGGCGGGCTGGATGCGGAACGGTTCACCCTGCGGTTTCCCTTTTCATGGAAGAAGAACCGCCGGGCGTTTGATGCCTATGTCCGCCTGCAACGCCGGATCCGCTTTCGCCGCCGGATCCCCTTCGGGCTGGTGCCGCACATGGGCAGCCAGTGGTGGTGCCTGTCGCGCCGCACGCTGGAAAAGATCCTCAACGATCCGCGCCGCTCGGTCTACGACCGCTACTTCCGCAAGGTCTGGATCCCGGACGAAAGCTATTTCCAGTCCCTTGCCCGGATCCATTCGATCCAGGTGGAAAGCCGGTCCCTGACGCTGTCGAAGTTCGATTTCCAGGGCAAGCCCTACATCTTCTACGATGACCACCTGCAGCTTCTGCGCCGTTCGGATTGCTTCGTGGCCCGCAAGATCTGGCCGAAGGCAGAGCGGGTCTACCGGGCCTTCCTGACCGATGCGGAAGGGGCCATGAACCGGACCGAACCCAACCCCGGCAAGATCGACCGCATCTTCTCCAAGGCGGTCGAGCGGCGCACCCGTGGACGGCCCGGCCTGTACATGCAAAGCCGTTATCCGAACGACGGGTGGGAAAACGGGCTGACCGGGGCCAAGTACTCTGTCTTCCAGGGGTTCACCGAACTTTTCGTGGAGTTCGAGCTTTGGTTGTCCCGCACAACGGGCTGCCGGGTCCACGGGCATATCTTCGGGCCGGGGAACGCCCAGTTCGCGAATGAGCAGTTCGAAATCAACGGGGCGCTGACCGCCTCTGCCGCGATGCGAGATTATGCGCCGCGTGACTTCCTGACCAACCTCAACTGGAACACCCGGGGCGAACGCCAGTGTTTCCAGTATTCCCCGCGGGCCAACCAGGCCGTGGCCTGGGACATGGCCAAGGACACCAATGCGCAGATCTCCGTCATCTCTGGGGCCTGGGCCGTGCCGCTGTTCCAGACCGGCGGCGATTTCGTGGAAATCCGAAGAGAGGCCGCGCGCCTGCAAAAGGTCGAGAACGAGTTCCTTGCCACCCTGCGCTCCTCTTACGCGAAGGCGCGGATCAAGGTCTGGACCATGGCGGATTTCGTGGAAAACCCCGCTGAACCGCTTCAGAGCGTGATCGACGAAATCGGCAGCCGCTCGGTGCGGCGTCTGTCCGAAATGCCCAAGATGGTGGATCTGACCGGCTTCGGCGAGTTCCTCCAGAACCTCAAGAACCAGGGAATGCATCCCTATCTCATGGGGGATTTCCCCGCCCACCCGATGGCGTCGCCGGTGATCGAGAAACCCCGCAAGCCTTACCTAATCCAGAAGTAAATCCCGATGCCGGACTACGACTATTTCATCGTCTTTGCAGAGATGCGGACAGGCTCCAACTTCCTTGAGGCCAACCTGAACGCGCTCGACGGCGTCGCTTGCCTCGGAGAGGTGTTTAACCCGCATTTCATCGGATACCCGAACCGCAGCGAATGCCTGGGTATCGGGAAGGCTGAGCGGGATGCCGACCCTGCCGTGATGCTGGACGCGCTGCGTGCGGCACCGGGGCTGAACGGCTTTCGCTATTTCCATGACCATGACCCGCGTGTCTTCGAGCTGGTCATGCAGGATCCGCGGTGTGCCAAGGTGGTGCTGATCCGCAATCCGCTGGACAGCTACGTCAGCTGGAAGATCGCGCGGGCCACGGACCAGTGGAAGCTGACCGATGTCCGCCGGCGCCGGGCCGAAAAGGTGACGTTCGACGCGGCAGAGTTCACCCGCTTCCTGACCCGCCTGCAGGATTTCCAGGTACAGCTCACGCGGGGGCTGCAACATGCGGGGCAGGCGGCCTTCCATCTTGCCTACGAGGATCTGCAGGATCTTGAGATGTTCAACGGCCTCGCGGCCTACCTGGGGGCAGAGGCGCGTCTGCCGGCGCTGGACCAGTCGCTGAAGATCCAGAACCCCGGTCCCGTCGATGACAAGGTCACCAACCCCGAGGACATGCAGGCGGCGCTGGCGAAGCTGGATCGTTTCAACCTGAACCGCACCCCGAACTTCGAGCCCCGCCGCGGCCCCCAGGTGCCCAGTTTCGTCGCGGCGTCTGATCTGCCGCTGCTCTACATGCCGATGCGGGGCGGGCCGGAAGACCAGGTTGCCGCATGGCTGGCCTCCATCGGTCCGAAGGGGGGCGAGCCACTGCGCGACTTCTCGCAGAAGGAACTCCGGAAATGGAAGCGGGCCAACCCCGGGCATCGTAGCTTTACCGTGCTGCGCCATCCGTTGGCCCGCGCCCATGCTGTGTTCTGTCAGAAGATCCTGGCGACCGGGCCGGGCACCTTTTCAGAAATCCGCAAGACCCTGATCCAGCGCTACAAGGTCCCGCTTCCCAAGCCGGGCGAGCTTCCCGCCAGCGCGGCAGAGCACCGGGCCGCCTTCCTGGGCTTCCTTGATTTCCTGGGCGCGAACCTGGCCGGGCAGACAGAGATCCGCGTCGATGCCCATTGGGCGACCCAAAGCGCGGTGCTGGAGGGGATGGCCCAGTTTGCCCTGCCCGATGTCCTGGTCCGGGAGGATGACATGCAGAGCGTCCTGCCAGCGCTTTCAACGGCCCTTGGCGGGCTGAACAGCGGGCCCTCTCCGACCGGGCCAGAGCAGCCCTACGCGCTGGCGGATATCTATTCCCCCGAAGTGGAGGCCAAGGCCGCCGAGGTCTACCAGCGCGACTACGTGATGTTCGGCTTCGGCCCCTGGAAGGGCTAGCCGCGATCCAAGAAGCGCTTGAACACGAAAAGGGGCCCCTCAGGGCCCCTTGTTGTCTCATGCGAGCGGCGGTGCCGTCTCAGGCGGCCTTCATGTCCTGTTCGGCAATCAGGATGGCATGAAGGGTCGCGGGGTCCGCATTGGCCCTCAGCTTCTTGCACAGCGTGGAGTCGCGCAGGGTGCGGGACACCAGTGCCAGCGCCTTGAGGTGTTCAACCCCGGCCTCTTCGGGTGCGAAGAGCGCAAAGACGATATCCACCGGCTGCCGGTCGACCGAGGAGAAATCCACGGGCTTTTCCAGCCGCAGGAAGATGCCGGAGACCTGTTCGATCCCCTTCATCCTTGCGTGGGGCAAAGCGACACCATGGCCGACACCCGTCGGACCAAGGCTTTCGCGGTCCAGCAGGGCTTCAACCACCAGATCCTGCTCCAGGTCGTAGGCCGAATGCGCCAGATCCCCGACATCCTGCAAGAGTCGCTTCTTGCTGGATGCCGACGAGATCACCTTGATCGCATCGGGCTTGATAATCTGTGACAGTTTCATACCGCTCTCGACTGTTCTTCGATTGGGATTTCAGTTCCTTGGATCGATCCAGCCAATGTTCCCGTCGTCACGCCGATAGACCACGTTCACCCCGTCCTTGCCTTCATTGCGAAAGACCAGCACAGGCGCCCCGGCGAGCTCCATCTGCATGACGGCCTCTCCGACCGAAAGCGACGGGATCTGTGTTTCCATCTCTGCAACGATAACCGGCTGCAGCGTATCGGGTTCCGATTCCTCGCCTTCCTGATCCGAGGCGAGGATATAAGAGGAGGCTCCCAGAAGTTCAACAGGCTCCGCCCGTGTTTTGTGGTGATCTTTCAACCGACGCTTGTATCGGCGGATCTGCTTCTCCATCTTTTCACAGCTGTCGTCTAGGGCGGCGTAGATCTCGGGGGCGCGTCCCTTGGACTGGGCGGTCAGCCCAGAGGATAGATGCACCGTGGTTTCACAAATGAACTCATGCGCGGACTTGGAAAATGTCACGTTCGCATCGGTCGGCCGTTGGGCGTATTTCTCCATCACGGCATCGAGCTCCGTTCTCACGTGCTCCTGCAGGGCATCACCGATATCGATCTGTTTTCCGGCAATCTGGTAGCGCATTCCGTCTCCTTTCATGACAATTCGGGCGTCTCCCGGCGACTGGTCGCCGGAACGTCAGATCCGAATGCTGCGGAAGTATGACAGGGTCGCAGCATCTTCACGCTCGAAACCGCCGAGGCGGGGAGTGAAAGCTTCATGAGGGTGCCGCGAAACTGTCATGACTCCATTTGATCGGGAGTCGGGCGCAACTGTCAACGAATTCCGGTGCTCAGCCTTTCCAAAGACTAACTTCGCCGATTGTCGGCGGAATACCGCTTTTTGTTTTCATATCAACGGGATAGGCTGTGGCGTCATACCCGCCCTGGGTGAGCTTCCGCTGGGAAACATAAGCGTTACAAGAGCAAGATGTCGCATGACGCAGCCAGCGATCGCGCTGCGGTGTGACGGCGCGGCGGGGGCGGGCCCCTCAGCTGATGCGGAAGTTATCGCCCAGGTAGACGCGGCGGACGTTGTCGTTCATCACCACCTCGTCCGGGGTGCCGGACATCAGCACCTTGCCGTCATGAAGGATATAGGCGCGGTCCACGATGGCCAGGGTCTCGCGGACGTTGTGATCGGTGATCAGCACCCCGATACCGCGCTTCTTCAGATCAGCGACCAGGTGCCGGATATCCGCGACAGAGATCGGATCGACCCCCGCGAAGGGCTCATCCAGCAGCAGGTACTTGGGATCGGCCGCAAGACAGCGCGCGATCTCCACCCGCCGCCGTTCGCCGCCGGACAGGGCAAGGGCAGGCGCGCGCCGCAGGTGTTCGATGGAGAATTCCGACAGCAGCTCTTCCAGGCGCTCGCGGCGCTTGTGGCGGTCCGAATGCGTGATGTCGAGGATCGCGGCGATGTTGTCTTCGACGTTCAGGCCCCGGAAAATCGACATTTCCTGCGGCAGGTAGCCGATTCCCAGCTTCGCGCGGCGGTACATCGGCAGGCCGGTCACATCTGTCCCGTCCAGCTTGACGCGTCCACCTTCGTTCCGCACCAGCCCGGCGATGGCGTAAAAGGTCGTGGTCTTGCCGGAGCCATTGGGCCCCAGCAGCGCAACGACCTCTCCCCGGTCCAGCGTCATGGAGACATCCCGGATCACGACGCGCTTCTTGTAGGCCTTGCGCAGGCCTTCGATCTGCAGGCCATGCGCGCTTTCGGTGACAGAGAGATCCGCCATGGATCAGTCTTTCCCTTGCTGAAGCACGGTGCGCACATTGCCGTCCAGCCGCGCGGTGCCAGAGGTCAGGTCCACCTGCATCCGGTCAGAGGTGACCACGGCCGGACCGCGCAAAAGCATGACATTGCCCCGCATCATGATCGTGCCGCTGACCACGTCGTAATCGGCGGCCTCTGCCTCTGCGGTGTCCTCACCGCTGACCAGCAGGACCTGTCCGGTGGCTTCAAGGCGGCTGATCTGCTCGCCGGCCTCATCGTAGTGAACCTTCACCTGGGTGGCGGAGAGGCGCATCTCGTTCTGGGCGATGCGGACATTGCCGTCGAAAACGGCCGATCCATCGGCCTGATCGACCGAAAGCTGATCCGAGTTGACCTCGATCGGGGCAGAGGTGTCACCCGCCGCGCCAAAGCCAAGCTGCGTCTGGGCAGAGGCAATGGTGGCGACAAGAAGGAGCGGCGCAAGGCGCAGGCTGCGCGCGAAAATCTTCAGGGTCTTCACGGTCACTCCTCGTCGGGCAAGTCATCTTGGATCGCGGCGGGGGCGTTGCCGTCTTCGGACCCCTGTGCGGGTTCATATATCAGGTGCACGCCCTCCGTGAAAAGAAGATAGGCGTTGTCCTCTTCTCCGCGAGAGGTCAGCGCCATCTGTCCGGCGGTGAAGATGCCAAGCGGACCGTTGCCGCGGATCTCGCCTTCGGAACTGGCGCGGATCTCTGTCAGGCCGGCGTTCAGCACCTCTGTCTCGATCCGGTAGCCGGTGGAAGAGGTGATCGTGACGCCGCCGCTCAGGTGGGCATTGTCCACCTTGCGGTCGATCTCTCCGCCATCCGCGCGGAAGGTGATCTGCTGGCCGGAGGTCAGGTCGATCCTGGCCGAAAGCGTCTCTGCCGCCATCTGCTGATCCCCGGTGGGCGTGGCCGTTTCCGCGGTAAAGGCAATCAGGTCCCCGGCTTCCGTCGCCCCGGCGAAAGAGGGCGCGACGATGCGTTCGCTGCGGGCGGCATCCTGCAGGTCGATGGTCGTGAAGGGGATGGTGGAGACCGGGTCCGTGCGCTTGGACAACAGGAACAGGGTCGAGAGGATCCCGATCGCCGCCAGGGGCAGCACCACCTTGAGGATGGAGACAAGGCGGGAGAGGGATCGTTCGCTCAGGGCCATGACGGGTCAGCTATGGGCGAAGATGTCGGTATCCGGCCATCCGGCCAGGTCGAGCTTGGCGCGCGTGGGCAGGAAATCGAAACAGGCCTGGGCGATCTCGGTCCGGCCCTCGCGCTCCAGCCGCTTGTCCAGTGCCTCGCGCAGGCGGTGCAGGTAAAGAACGTCGCTGGCCGCGTAATCAAGCTGGGCGTCGGTCAGTTTCTCAGCGCCCCAGTCGCTCATCTGCTGCTGCTTGGACAGGTCCACGCCGATCAGCTCCTGGGTCAGGTTCTTCAGCCCGTGCCGGTCCGTGTAGGTCCTCACGAGCCGAGAGGCGATCTTGGTGCAATAGACCGGGGCGGCCAGCGCGCCGAAGGCGTTGTACATGGCCGCGATATCGAAGCGCCCGTAGTGGAAAAGCTTCAGGACCTTCGGGTCTTCCAGCATTCGGCACAGGTTCGGCGCCTCTGTCTGGCCCTTCTCGATCTGAACGATATGGGCATTGCCGTCACCGCCGGACATCTGCACCACGCAAAGCCGGTCGCGCTGCGGGTTCAAGCCCATGGTCTCGCAATCGATCGCCACGAATGGACCAAGGTCCAGCCCGTCCGGCAGGTCGTTCTTGTAAAGATGGTTGGTCACGGCCGCGCTTTCCTGCTGTCTTTCCCTGAATTAGTGCCTCCCCGTGCCGGATGCAAATGGCGCGGCACCTGCACAGAGGGAACTGTATCGGGGGAACGGGCGCAGCCCGCATCGAGCGGCCTGCGCCCGTGGGCGTGCAGGGCACGCCCGGCGCAAGGGCCGATGGCGCACCCGAAGCAGGGAAGACTGTGCAGAAAAAGGGCCCCGAAGGGCCCTCTCACGTCTCACCGGATCTGCATCACGCCGCCTGCTTCAGGCGCTTTCGAAAAGCCCTTCGGCCTTCACCTTTTCCATCGCCTCGTCCAGCGACAGGCGGGCCCGTTCGATCAGCAGGTCGATCTCCGCCTTAGTGATCGTCAGCGGCGGAGAGATGATCATCCGGTCGCCCACGTGGCGCATCACCAGGTTGTTGGCAAAGCAGCGTTCGCGGACCATGTAGCCCACCGTGCCGCCGGGGGCCTTGAAGGCCGCGCGGCTGGCCTTGTCCGGGGTCAGCGCGATGGAGCCCATGGCCCCCACGATCTTTGCCTCGCCCACCATCGGATGATCGGCCAGCTCTTCGAACCTGGCTTTCAGGTAGGGGCCGGTGTCCTCCCGCAGGGTGTCGACGATCTTTTCTTCTTCCAGGATGCGCAGGTTTTCCAGCGCCACGGCCGCCGCAACCGGGTGCCCGGAGTAGGTGTAGCCGTGGTTGAACTCGGTCGCGCCGACGACCGCGGCGACCTCGTCCGACAGGATCGAGCCGCCGATGGGCTGATAGCCAGAGGACAGGCCCTTGGCGATGGTCATGATGTCGGGGCGGATGCCCACGGTTTCAGAGCCGAACCAGTTGCCGGTGCGCCCGAAGCCGCAGATGACCTCATCCGCGATCAGCAGGATCTCGTACTTGTCACAGATGCGCTGGATCTCGGGCCAGTAGGTCGCGGGGGGCACGATCACGCCGCCAGCACCCTGGATCGGCTCTGCGATGAAGGCCGCGACCTTGTCCTCGCCCAGCTCCAGGATGGCCTTTTCCAGCTGCTGTGCGCGCTCCAGGCCGAAGTCCTCGGGCGACAAGTCGCCGCCTTCGTTCCACCAGTCGGGCTGGTCGATGTGGTGGATGCCGGGGATCGGCAGACCGCCCTGGGCATGCATCCCCTTCATTCCGCCAAGGGAGCCGGAGCCCACGGAAGAGCCGTGATAGGCGTTCCAGCGCGAGATGATCACCTGTTTCTCGGGCTTGCCCTTTTCCGCCCAGTAGGTGCGCACCAGCCGCAGGTTGGTGTCATTCGCCTCAGACCCGGAAGAGGAATACATCACGTGGTTCAAATCGCCCGGCGCCAGCTCTGCCAGCTTGGCGGACAGCGCGATCACCGGCGTGTGGGTCGTCATGAAGAAGGTGTTATAATAGGGCAGTTCGCGCATCTGGCGGGCGGCGGCCTCGACCAGTTCTTCGCGGCCATAGCCGACGTTGACGCACCACAGGCCCGCCATGGCATCCAGGATATCCTGGCCTTCGCTGTCCTTCAGCCAGACCCCATTGGCAGAGGTGATGACGCGCACGCCACGTTCCTTCAGCTCCGTCTGGGTCGAGAAGGGATGGAAATGGTGCGCCGCGTCCAGAGCCTGAAGCTCTTCCGTGGGCATGTGGTTGGTGATCGTCGCCATTGCGTCATCCTTTCTGTGTCCGGTCGTCGGAAGGCGGGGATAAAGAACCGCGCGCCGGGCGGTAGCCGATTCGACCGGAATCCGCCCCCTGGGGGCGACTTTTCAATCCTGCTCGCAGAATATGATCAAATTATGGGCTGTCAATCGAATCGCGGTGTCATGGCATGATCCGGGCAACGCCGGCGCGATGCGGGTGCCCGATCCCTGCGCTCAGAGAGACTGCGCGATCATGTCCATGCCCTGGTTGAGATCGCCGACCATCGCGGCCGCCGCCATGTCAGCATCCCGGGCCTTCATCGCGCCGATCAGATCCTTGTGCATGTCCGGCAGGTTACGGGTGCCGAACTGGCCGCAGACCACCCGCAGGGAGGGGCCGAAACGCAGCCAGAGTCCTTCGACGATGCCGGCAAGGATGGGGGCATCGGCGACGTGGTTCAGGCGCGCGTGGAAGTGATGGTTCTGTACCAGGTAGTCATGCACGTTGCCGCGCCGGATCGCCTCGTCCAAATGTGTATCTGCCTCTTCCAGCGCGGAAATATCGGCGGTGGTCGCCTTGCGGCAAGCGCGCCGCGCCAGTTCCGGCTCTAGCGCGAGGCGGGCGAATCGCAGCTCTTCCACGTCCTCCGGACCCAGCACCGGGACGGAAATCCGGCGGTTGCCGCGGAACTCCAGCGCACCTTCGGCCATCATCCGCCGCAGGGCTTCGCGCACCGGGGTCATGCCCGCGCCCAGCTCTGCCACGAGGCCCTGGATAGTGATGGCCTGACCCGGTTCGAACTGACCGAACAGCACGCGTTCACGCAATGCGCGATACACAACCTCGTGGGCTGGCAGCCGCGCGGCGGCCTCGCCCTGCGCTTCGGTCTCCTGCACTGCCTGCAAATTCATCATCTCACTCAGCGTCATCCTCGTCATGAGTACATCTTGCACGGTTGAATGCCCCGTGAAAACATCTGGACATTGCCATCGTCCCTGTCTTTTGATCAAATTCAGGTCAATTGAGGCCCAAAGAGCCCAAATTCCAACGGGAGCAAATGATGAAGAAACCAATCCTGTCGCTGACTGCCCTGCTCAGCCTGACCGCCGCCGCGGTTCAGGCGGAAGAGGTCCATGTCTACAACTGGTCCGACTACATCGACGAAGAGCTGCTGACGAAGTTCGAGGAAGAGACCGGCATCGAGCTGATCTACGACGTCTTCGACAGCAACGAGATCCTGGAAACCAAGATGCTGGCCGGCGGCTCCGGCTATGACGTCGTGGTGCCGACCGGCACCTTCCTGCAGCGCCAGATCATGGCGGGCTCCTTCCAGCCGCTCGACATGTCCAAGCTGCCCAACCACGAAAACATGTGGGACGTGATCCAGACCCGCACTGAACCATATGATCCCGGTGGGGAGTATTCCATCAACTACATGTGGGGGACCACCGGCCTTGGCGTGAACGTGGGCAAGGTGACCGAAGTGCTGGGTGAAGATGCGCCCATGACCTCTCTGTCGCTGATCTTCGATCCGGCCAACATGGAAAAACTGGCCTCTTGCGGCGTGCACTTCCTGGATGCGCCGACGGAAATGATCCCGGCCGCGCTGACCTATCTTGGCATGGACCCGGACGCCAAGGATGCCGACAGCCTGGCCAAGGCCGAAGAAGTGCTGATGGCCGTGCGCCCCTACGTGCAGAAGTTCGACAGCTCCGATTACATCAACGCGCTGGCCAACGGCGATGTCTGCGTGGCCTTCGGCTGGTCGGGTGACGTGCTTCAATCGCGTGACCGTGCGGCGGAAGCCGACAACGGGGTCGAGATCGCCTACAACATCCCCGAAGAAGGGGCGCTGATGTGGTTCGACCAGATGGCGATTCCCGTGGATGCCCCGAACCCGGAAGCTGCGCATGTCTTCCTGAACTTCATCATGGATGCGCAGAACATGGCGGCGGCGTCGAACTACGTCTACTACGCCAACGGCAACCTCGCGTCCCAGGAATACCTGATCGAGGACGTGATCGGGGATACCGCGATCTACCCGGATCAATCCACGCTGGATAACCTCTACACGGTGACCCCCTTCGGCCCGAAAGAGCAGCGGACGCTGACGCGTCTGTGGACCAAGATCAAGTCGGGGATCTGATTTCCCCAATCGACGCCCGTGCCGTATCCCGGCGCGGGCGCAACCCGTCGAACAACGGAAAGCCTCATGCCTCAGACCGTATTCGCGCCGTGGGAAGACCCCGGTGAGAAGCCCCTGATCCAATTCAGGAACGTCACCAAAAAGTTCGGCGATTTTACCGCGATCGCGAATATAGACCTGGATATCTACGGCCAGGAGTTCTTTGCCCTGCTCGGGCCATCGGGGTGTGGCAAGACCACGCTGATGCGGATGCTTGCCGGGTTCGAGAAGCCCACCTCCGGCCAGATCCTGCTGGGCGGAGAGGACATCGTCGACACGCCGCCCAACAAGCGCCCGGTGAACATGATGTTCCAGAGCTACGCGCTGTTCCCGCACCTGTCGGTCTGGGACAACATCGCCTTCGGTCTGCGCCGGGAAGGCGCCGACAAGGCCACGATCGAAACCCGCGTGGCCGACATGATCCGCCTGACCCGGCTGGACAAGTTCGCCCGCCGCAAGCCGCACCAGCTGTCCGGCGGCCAGCGCCAGCGCGTGGCGCTTGCCCGGTCGCTGGCCAAGGCGCCCAAGCTGCTTCTGCTGGACGAACCCCTTGGCGCGCTTGACCGCAAGCTGCGCGAGGAAACCCAGTTCGAGCTGATGGACATCCAGGAAAAGACCGGCACCACCTTCGTCATCGTCACCCACGACCAGGAAGAGGCGATGACCGTTGCCTCCCGCGTGGCGGTCATGGACGAAGGGCAGCTTGTGCAGGTCGCCACCCCGGATCGCATCTACGAAACGCCCAATTCCGTCTACGTGGCCGATTTCATCGGGGACGTGAACATCATCGAGGGGGCTGCCTCCCAGACCGGTGACAAGGTGCTTGTCTCCTGGGCCGAGGGGGCCTCTCCGCTGGTCGCCACGACCCAGGCGCTGCTTCAGAAGGACCAGAAGTGCTTCCTGGCCATCCGCCCGGAAAAGATCACCATTTCCGCCGAAGAGCCCGAGGTCGCCAACAAGGTGCAGGGCGAAATCCTGGATATCGGCTACCTTGGCAATATCTCCACCTACCACGTGAAGCTGCCCACGGGCCATGTGATCAAGGCCTCTGCCACCAACACCCGCCGCATCGGTCGCCGCGCCTTTACCTGGGAAGACAAGGTCTGGTTGTCCTGGACCGATACCGCCGCCATCGTGCTGGAGCGCTGATCATGGGAGAGGCTGCTTTTTCCCGTCCAAGCACCCCTGAACGCGCCGTTCCGATCCAGGGGAGGACCGCATGCGCCGCCTGATCCTGATCGCGCTGCCCTACCTGTGGCTGCTGGCGCTGTTCCTGGTGCCCTTCCTGATCGTCATCAAGATCTCTCTTTCGGACGTGGCGCTGGCCCGGCCGCCCTACATGCCGCAGCTTGACCTGTCGGCGGGGCTGGCGGGGATCAAGGCGTTCTTCTCCGAACTCGATTTCGAGAACTTCTTCTTCCTGACCACGGACGAGCTGTACTGGCGCGCTTACCTGTCGTCGCTCAAGATCGCGCTGGTCTCGACCCTGTTCACCCTGGCGATCGGCTTTCCGATTGCCTACGGCATGGCCTCTGCCCCGCGTGAATGGCGCCCGACGCTGATGATGCTGGTGATCCTGCCGTTCTGGACCTCCTTCCTGATCCGCGTCTATTCCTGGATGGGGATCCTGTCGAACACGGGGCTGCTGAACAATTTCCTGATGTGGACAGGGATAATCAACGAACCTCTCCAGATCATGAACACGGAGATCGCGGTCTATATCGGGATCGTCTACACCTACCTGCCCTTCATGATCCTGCCGGTCTATTCGACGCTGGAAAAGCTGGACGATTCCCTGCTGGAAGCGGCCGAGGACCTGGGCTGCACGCGCACCTCTGCCTTCTGGCGGGTGACCGTGCCGCTGTCCAAACCCGGCATCATCGCGGGCTGCTTCCTGGTCTTCATCCCGGCGCTTGGCGAATTCGTCATCCCGTCGCTGCTGGGCGGATCGCAGACGCTGATGATCGGCAAGGTCCTGTGGGAGGAATTCTTCAACAACCGCGACTGGCCCGTGGCCTCGGCCGTGGCCGTGGTGCTGCTGGCGATCCTGATCATTCCGATCATCCTGTTCCAGCGCAATGAGCAGAAACAGCGGGAGGCCGAACAATGAGACGCATGTCCGGTTTCAACCTGGTCTCGCTGACGTTCGGGCTGGCCTTCCTGTACCTGCCGATGGTCATCCTGGTCTTCTACAGCTTCAACGCCTCAAAGCTGGTGACGGTCTGGGCGGGGTTCTCGACCAAGTGGTACGGAGAGCTGTTCCGCAACGAGGCCTTCCTGGATGCGGCCCTTGTGACGCTGAAGGTCGCGGTGATCTCTTCCACGCTGGCAACGGTGCTGGGCACCATGGCGGCCTTCGTGCTGATCCGGCTGGGCCGCTTCCTGGGCCGGACGGTGTTTTCCGGCATGATCTACGCGCCGCTGGTGATGCCGGACGTGATCACCGGCCTGTCGCTGCTGCTGCTCTTCATCGGGCTGGGCGTGGATCGCGGGGTCTTCACCATCGTGCTGGCCCATACGACCTTCTGCATGTGCTATGTCTCTGTCGTCGTGTCCTCGCGCCTGTCCAGCTTCGACACCTCGCTGGAGGAAGCCGCGCTGGACTTGGGCTGCACGCCCTGGCAGGCTTTCCGCCTTGTGACCCTACCGATCATCGCGCCGGCGGTCATTTCCGGTTGGTTGCTGGCCTTCACGCTGTCGCTGGATGACCTGGTGATCTCCAGCTTCGCGGCGGGGCCGTCCTCCACCACCTTGCCGATGAAGATCTTCTCTGCGGTGCGGCTTGGGGTTTCCCCGGAAATCAACGCCTTGTCGACGATCATGATCGGGATCGTGGCTTTCGGGGTGGTGATCTTCTCCATCATGTCGAAACGGGCTACGGTGCGCCAACAGCAGGAAGAAAGGGACGCCTTCCACGGCTGACCTGAGCAATCGAAAGACCCAATTCCGTGACTGATACCCGCACATCCCCCCGCCGCATCTACGGCGATTTCGCCTATACCCGCGGCCCGATCGAACATTGCTACTGGGCAGAGGCGGTGCCGGAAGCGGCGCTGGCCCATGCGCCGGTGCAGGGGCGGGCCGCTTGCCGGGTGGCGGTGGTCGGCGGGGGCTACACCGGGCTCAACGCCGCGCTGGCACTGGCAGAGGCGGGCCAGGACGTGATGCTGCTGGATGCGGAGTTCCCGGGCTTCGGTGCCTCCGGGCGCAACGGGGGGTTCTGCTGCCTTGGCTCGCACCGTGCCAGCGATGCCCGCTTGCGCCGCTTCGGGCCCGATGGCCCGTCAGAGGTGCGCCAGGCCGAAGCCGCCGCCATCGCCCATGTGGAGGCCCTGATTGGGCGCTTCGGCATCGATGTCGACCGCCATTCCGAGGGCGAGGTCGTGCTGGCCCATTCGCCCCGCGCCATGGAGGCCCTGCGCCGCCATGCCGATGAATTTACGCGTGATTTCGGCGCAGAGGCACGGATCATCGAACGCGCGGACCTGGCGGCAGAGGGGCTGTATTCCCCCGGCTGGTACGGGGGGCTGCACACGCCGCTGGGCTTTGCCCTGCACCCGCGCAAGTACCTGGCCGGGCTGGTGGCTGCCGCCCATGGCGCCGGGGCGCGGATCCACGGCGCCAGCCCGGTGCTTTCGCTTTCCCAAGAGGGGGGCAAGCAGGTGCTGGTCACCCCCTCTGCCCGGATCGAGGCCGACCGGGTGATCGTCGCCACCAACGGCTACACGGCAGAGACGCTTCTGCCCTGGCTGCGGGGGCGCTTCCTGCCTGCGCAAAGCTCTGTCCTGACCACCCGGCGGATGACCGAGGATGAGCTGAAGGCGCAGAATTATACTTCGCGGCAAATGGCTTACGAAGATCGCAAGCTGCTGCATTACTTCCACCTGACGCCCGATGGCCGCATGGTCTTTGGCCAGCGCGGGGCGCTTCTGTCATCTGCGGCGAACGAAGCCAAGGTGGCGGCCACGGTGCGTGCCGATTTCGAGGCGGCCTTCCCCGCCTGGCGGCACGTGGAAAGCCCGCATCACTGGTCCGGGATGGTCTGCCTGACGGCGTCTCTGACGCCCTTTTGCGGGCCGGTGCCGGGGATGGAGGGGGTCTTTGCGGGCTTCGGCTACCACGGCAACGGCGTGGCCATGGGCAGCTATACCGGCGCGATCCTGGCGGACCTGGCGCTTGGCCGGGCCCCGCAGGCCCTGCTGCCAAAGGCCTTTGCCGCGCCGCCGCCGCGCTTCCCCTTCGCGCCGCTCCGGCGGGGCTACCTGATGGCGGAATATGCCGGGGCGAAGATCCTGAACAACTGACGAGTCCGGGTTGCAGGGTCCGGGTTGCGGGTCTGGGCCGCAGAGGCGGTTCAGGGCGATTTCGCGGCTTGCGCGCGGGCCCGTTGCAGGCCCAGGTGGCGTTCGCGCAGCAGGATGATGACCCCGGCGGTGATGATGATCGCGGCACCGGCAAGCATTTGAACTGTCGGCACTTCTCCGAAGGCGAAATAGCCGATGAGCAGGGCGAAGATCATCGAGGCATAGTCGAAGGGCGCCACCAGGCTGGCATCCGCGAAGCGGTAGGAGGAGGTCAGGAAGATCTGCCCCACGCCGCCGAGCAGGCCGGCCAGGATGAGGGCTGTTGCCTCCCAGGGGGTGGGCAGGACCCAGCCGAAGGGGATGGTGAAGAGCGACATCACCGTGGCGGTGACGGAGAACCAGAAGACGATCGCCGAAGTTTGCTCTGTTTTCACCATATTGCGGATGTGGACCTGGGCCAGGGCGCCGCAGGTGGCCCCGAAGAGCACCAGGAAGGCGCCGATGGCCTGGGTGGCCTGGACGGGGTCGCCGCCGAAAGTGGTGACACGCGGTTCCAGCACCACGGTCACGCCGAAAAGGCCAAGCGCCACCGCGCCGATGCGTAAGACGCCGACCTTTTCGCCAAGGAACATCGCGGCGAAGACCACCACCAGCAGCGGCATGGTGTAATTGAGCGCCGTGACCTCGGGCAGGGGCAGGAAGGCCAGGGCCGCGAAGCCGCAACCCATTGAGGTGGTTCCGATAAATCCGCGCCAGACATGGGCCATGGGATTGGCCACCTTCATGCCGGTGGAGAGGTCTCCGCGGGCGGCGAGCCAGCCGAAGATGATCGGCAGGGCAAAGATGGAGCGGAAGAAGACCGCCTCTCCCGGGGGGACATGGGGGGTGGAGGCCTTGATGAGGGAACTCATGCCGATGAAGCAGATGACGGCGATGAGCTTGTAGGCGATGCCTTTGAGCGGCTGCATTGAATCCTCGGGCGGCCTGGGGTCGCGGCAGCCTCCGGCATGGATGGACAAAGGTCAATTGCAGGGGCGTGGTTGCAAGGCGCGCCTGTGCGCTCATGCAGAGGGGGAATCCGGGGCAAAAGCACCGTCGGTGCGGCGTCTGTTTCGCGTCGGTATGACGTCGGTATCACGTCGGTGCGCAGCGCGCGGGGGGGTAGGGGTTTGTTATGTGCAGTCTTGCAGAGGTGCGCCTTCGCCGCTTGCCGGGGCAGGAGACCGATCGCAGGCGTGGCGTCCCTTGGCGGGTGGGGGCCTCCGGCGGGAGTTTTTCGGCAAGAAGAAAGGGGAAGGGGAGAGAAAGGGGGCCGGTGGGGGCCCCCTTTCGGGTCTGGATCAGAGGCCGGGGCCCTTGGGGTCGAGGGTGATGGACCAGAGTTCCTGGTCGGCGCGGTCCATCAGGCGGACGGTCATCTGCTGGGTGGCGCCGTCGATGTCGACGATGCCGAAGAACTGCATGCCCGAGGAGGGCGGCAGGTTGACCTGGCCTTCCGGCGGGGCCTTCACGAAGCGCTCTTCCGGGCCGAAGGTGGCATCCAGCTTGTTGGGGCCGAAGGTGCCGGCGTGCAGCGGGCCGGAGACGAATTCCCAGAAGGGGTCGAAGTCCTGGAACTGGGCCTTGTCCGGGTTGTAGTAATGCGCCGCGGTATAGTGGACATCGGCGGTGAACCAGACGGTGTTCTCGATGCCAGCGGTCTTGATGAAGCGCAGCAGCTCCGCGAATTCGAGCTCGCGACCCTTGGGGGCGCCGTTGTCCCCGTTGGAGACGGCTTCGACGCGCATCTCGTCCTTGACCTTGTCCCAGACGACCAGGCCGATGGGCATGTCGCAGGCGATGGCCTTCCAGGTGGCGGTGGACTTGGCCAGTTCCCGTTTCAGCCATTCCAGCTGGGCGGCGCCCAGGATCTGGCTTTCGGGCGTGATCTGGTCCTGCATGCCATCGGTGTTCGGGCCGCGGTAGCTGCGCAGGTCGAGGAAGAAGATGTCCAGCATCGGGCCGTAGGACATCTTGCGATAGATCCGGCCGGGCTCTGCCGGGGTGTAGGAGATCGGCGTCATCTCATGGAAGGCGCGGGCGGAGCGGGCGGCCAGGGTCCAGACGTTCCGTTCGGTATAGGCATCCGGCAGGATCTCGTTGGCGGCCCAGTTGTTGGTCACCTCGTGATCGTCCCATTGGTAGAAGGTGGGCACGGCGGCGTTCATGGCCAGCACGTGTTCGTCCAGCATGTTGTATTTCCACTGGCCGCGGAATTCGTCCAGGGTTTCGGCGACCTTTGATTTCTCTTCGGTCAGGATCCGGTTCTTCCAGGTCATGCCATCGGCTGCGGTCACCTCTTCGGTGTGCAGCGGGCCGTCGGCATAGATCGTGTCGCCGGAGTGGATGAAGAAGTCCGGCTCATGCTGGGTCATGGTGGCATAGGTGCGCATGCCCTCGTCATCGATGCCGTAGCCCTGGCCCACGGTGTCGCCGGACCAGACGAAGCGCACGTCGCGGCGCCCGGCGGGAGCGGTGCGGAACTTGCCCGTGATCGGTTCGGAGACCGCGTTGGTGTCGGTCAGGTCGGTGGCGATGAAGCGGTAGAAGACCTCCTGGTCCGCGGGCAACCCCTCGACCAGGCGCTTGATCGTGAAATCGCCGGTGGGATCGGCATAGAGCGGGGCCAGGGCGCGGGCGTTCTTGAAGCTTTCGGTGGTCGAAACCTCCATCGCGACGCGGGCGGGGCGGTCCGTGCGGGTCCAGATCATGCCGGAGCTGGCAGAGACATCGCCCGATTGCACGCCGTGGGTGAAGGCCGGGCGGGTGGCCGCGCGCGAGATCGCGGGCATAGCAAGGGAGGCAGCAGCCGCTGCAGAGCTGGCGAGCAGCGTGCGGCGGGTGAGCCGCGGCTGGATTAGCTTGGCCATGGGGGATCCTTGGAACATGTGAATGGTGGCGCTGACATGCCCGGTGAATGCGACGATCCCCTGTCTGTTTGATGAAGCTTAGGTCACGGTTTCGTAACCGGCGGTGCGCTGCCATCCCGCTGAAATCGCGGGAAAAGCCAAGGGTGGCTTGCGCTGGGCGGGGTCTTGTCCGGTTCCGGGGGCTCTGCTACCTCTGGCGGACCGTCAGCCAGATCCAGCCAGACAGCCCCGCAAGGAGAAACCCATGTCTCTTACGCGCCGTGCCGTGCTGGCCGGTGGTGCTGCCCTGCTGGCCAGCCCCGCGTTGTCCCAATCGTCGTCCCAATCTTCGCGCCCCTCCCGCAAGGCGACCCCGGCGGAGGTGATCCGCGATCCCCGCGTCAGCCGCTTCGACATCGGCCCGGCGGAGGCCCCCTGGCGCATCCAGGTCGGCCTGCCGGAAGGGCCGCCGCCGCCCCAGGGCTATTCGGCGATCTTCGCGCTGGATGGCAATGCCAGCTTTCCGATGTTCTGGCACCGTTTGCCAAAGGCGGCCCCGGTGGTGCTGGTGGGGATCGGTTATCCGACCAAGGCGCGGCTGGACCTGGCGCGGCGCTGGCGTGATCTGACCTCTCCGGCGCTGGTGGCGCCGGGCAGCGAGGCGCAGATGTGGGGCCGGCATGAGACCGGCGGGCGGGAGGACTTCGCCGACATGATCCTGACGGCGTTGCTGCCGCGCCTGCAGGAGGAGCTGCCGCTCGACCCCGGTGCGCGCACGCTGCATGGCCATTCGCTGGGCGGGCTGTTCGGGCTGCACCTGCTGTTTACCGCGCCGGGGGCCTTCCGGGCGCTGGCGCTGGCGGATCCGTCGACCTGGTGGAACGGCGGAGAGGCCTACCGCGAGGCAGGGGCCTTTGCCGGGGGCGTGCGCGCCGGGGGGCATGGTCTGGAGCGCCCGGTCGAGCTGTTGCTGATGAGCGGCGGGGCCAGCAGCCGCCCTGGCAGTTCGTCCCGGCGCAGTGTCACGCCGCGGGTGGCCGCGCAGTTACAGGGCCTGCGGGGGCTGTCGGTCCGTCACAAGGTCTTTCCCGAGCTCACCCATGGCGGGCTGATCTCCCCCTCTGTCGATGAGGCCCTGGCGCTGCATCAGCGGGTGACCGGCTAAGGGGCACCGACGGGGCCGTTGCGCAGGTGCGGGCTGGATCCGGGCGGCTTTGGCTTGATCGTGGCGGAGGCCCGGCCCAGAGTTGGCAGACAGCAAGAAAGGCCAGCCTCATGAGTGATACCCGTCGTTTCCAGCCCGTTTCGGGCATGGACCTGCCCCGTTTCGCCGGGATTCCCAGTTTCATGCGCCTGCCTGTGATCGCTCCGGAACAGGCGGGGGCAGAGGGGGTGCAGATCGGGCTGATCGGCGTGCCTTGGGACACCGGCACCACCAACCGCCCCGGCGCCCGTCACGGCCCGCGCCAGATGCGGGACCTGTCGACCATGATCCGCTCGACCCATCCGGTGAGCCGGGTGAAACCCTTCGAGGCCTGCAATTGCGCGGACCTGGGCGATGTGCCGGTGAACCCGACGGATGTGCAGGCAACACTGGGCCGGGTGGAGCGGTTCTACGACGGGATCGTCGCCCAGGGGATCCGGCCGCTGACGGCGGGGGGCGATCACCTGATCAGCCTGCCGGTGCTGCGCGCCCTGGCCAGGAAGGGGCCGCTGGGCATGGTGCATTTCGACAGCCACACGGATCTGAACGACAGCTATTTCGACGGCGACAAGTACACCCATGGCACCCCCTTCCGCCGCGCGATCGAGGAAGGGCTGCTGGACCCCGCCCGGGTCATCCAGATCGGCATCCGCGGGCCGGTCTACGGCGATTTCGAGGACGTCGAATGGGGCCGCGCCCAGGGCGTGACGATCGTCACGATAGACGAGTTGTTCGACCGTGGCATCGCGGATGTCATGGCCCAGGCCCGCGCGGTGGTGGGCGACGCGCCGACCTACGTGTCCTACGACATCGATTTCGTCGACCCGGCCTTTGCGCCGGGCACGGGCACGCCGGAGGTCGGTGGGCCGAACAGCTACCAGGCGCAGCAGGTGGTGCGGGCGCTCTCGGGGCTGGACATCGTGGGCGCGGACCTGGTCGAGGTCTCTCCGCCCTTCGATGCGAGCGGCGGAACGGCCTGGCTGGCGGTGAGCTTGATGTTCGAACTTCTCTGCGTCATGGCGGAGGGGCGGTAGGGCGATGGGGGCGGTTTGTTCTGTTCGGCCCATTGCGGACCTTCACGCCAGGGGCGGCGGATGGCTGGCTTACAGCCCACGGCTACCTGTCGCGCCTGGTCAAGGCGAGCCCCCACATCCAGGCTTTAGTAGCATAGTAAGGCAGGCTTTCACTCAGCGACCGGTTTTTGCACTATCCGCAACATCGCATCGTAGTGCTTTTTATCACGCTCCCGAATATACTTCATTGCACCATTTGCGGCGCGGTGGCTCTCCTCCACGGTAAGCGCGGGAAGCGAATTCACTGCCTCAATGTCACCATGCGACTCGATTTGGCACACTCGCTCGAGCTGGTTCATTTCCGCCTGATTTAACCCTTTTATCTTCCCGGAGTCGTCGAATAATGCCTCGGCGAAACTAGCTTTGTCCGGTGCAGCAAATGCCGTGAATATCTCCAGCAGCTTCCGGATCGCGTTTGGCAAAAGATATAGATAGTCGGCGCTCTGCTTGTCCGAAGCCTCGAATACGACTGAGAAAAGGTATTGGTATTCCGAATCGTACTTCGCCAAGTGCGATGGCATCTTCACCAACGCTGATTCTCGACTGCCTTTTTCATCGTCACGGCAATCCACGAAAAGCAGCCCTTGAGGCACCGTATCCGCGAAATTGACACCTCGGAAAAAGGATCGCTTCGCCATGTGCATGAACTTGAGGTTATGGGTCAGCAAGATGACCTGTGCGACACGTTTCGTGTGCTTCTTAATCAGGCCGAACGCATAGGTCTGGGCATTGCCGTCAAGGCTCGATATCGGGTCGTCGATTACAACAACGAGACTCTTCTTATCCCGACCTTCGGCACTAAATTGAGTTAGAAAGAAGCAGAATGTTAGCGCGGTTTTCTCGCCCTCGCTGAGGTTCTGTGCAATCGAGCCATCCGCGCGAACCAATTGGTAGCCTTCTTCTTTGGATTCTAACAGAATGGAGTTGTGGCCGAGGTACTCGTGAAGCAGTTTGTTGAGTTCGCCGGCCGCAACTCCATGCTTACGAATTTCCTTGCGCAACGCTTCCGCCTTGTCCTCCAAGGTCTTCGCCGCTTCTCGTGTTTTTTGAACATCTTCCTCGGCATCTGCCGCGTTTCGTTTCAGCTGGCGGTATGAAGCTTGTTCGGCCAAGAGCACATGGGCCTTCAGTGCATTTGCGGCGTCATCCTTGCGTTGCTTGAACTGATCATTGATGGAATTGTGCTCGCTGATAACTGTGAGCAAAGGGCGTGTGGCATCAATGAACTTGGCTGACCAGTCATGGCCTAGGAGCTTTGTCACGTTGTCGGGAATGCTTTGACTTGCCATAGGGTTCCGTTGGCGTTCCTCAAGTGCTTCTTGTAGCTCCTTGATTGCTCTACCGCTAGCAAGGACCTCAGACCGGAAGCCGTTTTCGACCTCGCTGAAACCTTTGGCGAGAGTGGGTTGAACGGCTGACTGTGATGGCAGGTCCTCTAGCCATCCTCTCAGCAGCGAGCGTGACCGCTCGCACCATTCAATAGCCGCTGTGACTGCGTTTGTTTGCTCCTGCCAGCTCTCGCTGAACATTGCCGCCAAGGTCTTCCTTCGTTGGTCTGATATCTCGTTGCCACAATGAAGGCATGACGCGAGCTGGTTTTCTTCGTGATAGTGATGACCCTCAGCTACCCACGCCAACATGTTGGGATGGGTCGTGAGGTCAGACGAAAGCTGCGCGGAAAAGTCCCGCTGAATCAGGTCACAAGCAGATTTCACCTCGTCCCGAAATCCCTCGGGCAGTTCGAGGGCTAGGTTAATTTTCGGGAGTGGGTCGGACTGACGAATGATTGTACGACATTCGCCAATACTGTCCTCCGTGAGTTTGTCTTGATCCGTGAACTGCTTTTCGGAGTACTCACGGTCGACATTTCCTCTATTGAATTGCTGAGTATAGCCAGTACCTCTGGCGTCGCGTACGCGTCCGCCTATTTCTGTGCCTTTGTCCTTATATTTTTTCTCTGCAGATTCCTGACTTGTCTTGGCAGTGCGAGCCACGGATTCGGCAGTTTTCAGGTCGGCTTCTAGCTGGCGAAGCTCGTTAACCTTTTCGATGTTTTCTTCGTCAATATGGAAGATCGGCAACGCCGAACCGTCGTCCCATTGAAAGTTGCGGGAAACGAAGTCAGAGTTGAAGACTAGGAGTTGGTTTCCAAGCGGATGTACTAAACTGGCATTGGTTGCTGTAGTTTCGTCGGAAAACTTGACCTGAAATTTTGCACGTTCATCGATTCCGTTGGCTAGAGAATCTGCTTCCAGAGAGGCAAAAATGCGGGATAGGCTAGTCTTTCCAGACCCATTGAAGCCATAAATAATTGTTTTTCTTGTGAAATCGGTGTCAGGACTATGAGACTTGTGGTCGCGCCAAATGCCTAAACCGCTGATCTGAACAAGCTTCTCTACAAAGATGGTTTCTGGCATTTCCCTACCGTCATAATTTCTTGCGATCATAATGCAGGAAGATGCTTGCACATATTACGATCGGTTGCCAACTGATCCATTTTGGCGACAAATCCTGACAGCACTGTGTAAAGCCCGGCCCGAGGCCACAAGCGCCGTGTCTGCAAGCTTACGCACTGCTGCCGTTCGTGACATGCGCAGCGAAGGTCTGCTTCCCGCCCAACCAACCACCCCCCGCCACCCCGATCCACGGGGATCTCATCCCGTGATCAGGGCGGCAGGGGGGCTTGGCCTTCCGGGGTCAGAGGGCGAAGAGGTCCTGTTCGACGCCGGCTGTCTCGAACAGGTAGTCTCGGCTGGCCGTCAGTTCGGAGCGCAGGCGGGCGATGTCGAAGCCGACGACCTGGCCCTGCCACTTGCGGGGGCGGCCCGCGACCAGGACCGTGTCGACGTTGGTACGCTCCATCAGGGTGACAACCGCGCCGGCCGCGTTGTTCAGGGGCGCGACGTTCAGCGCCTCTGCGTCCAGCAGGACGATATCGGCGGCCTTGCCGGGGGTCAGGCTGCCGGTCACGCGGTCCAGCTTCAGGCCCTTCGCACCGTCGATCGTGGCGTGGCGCAGGGCGTCTGCGCATTGCATCAGCGCGGGGTAGTCCTGGGCGCCGGAGAGCGCGGCCTCGTTCACGAACATGCGCTGCAGGGTGATGAGGCCCCGCATCTGGGTGAAGGGATCCGCCGTCATCGTGCATTCCACGTCCGAGGACAGCGAGGTCGTCATGCCAAGGTCCAGCGCCTTCTGGATCGGCGGGGTGCCGTGGCGCATGTGCATCTCGATCGGCACGGCAAGGGAGACATGCGCGCCGGCGTCCGCGGCCCGTTGCCAGGCCATGTCTGACATGCCGGTCATGTGGATGAAGATGTTGTCCTCTCCGAACTCGCCGGCCTCTGCCAGCTGGTCGAAGGTGCCGGCCATGCCGAAGGTGCCCACGACATGCAGCGCGATGGGCAGGCCAAGTTCGCGCCCGATGGCCCAGGAGGTCTCGTACCCCGGCAGGTAGATTTCGCCGCCCATGACCATGGTCAGCAGCTGGTCATCGGACGAGAAGTACTGCTGCTTGATGCGCCGGGCGTCCTGCGGGTACTGGGAGCGGTCGCCGTGGCCCTCGAAATAGCCGAAGACGGCGCGGCGGCCTGCATCGGCCAGCCCTTCGATCGCGGCATCGGAATGTTCCGGGCTGTGGTGGATCTGGCTGACATCCATCACCGTGGTGACCCCGGCGTCGATCTGTGAGATGCCGGCGAAGAGCTCGTTGATGTAGACGTCCTCGGGGCGGTAGGCCATCGAGAACTGCTGCAGGATGGTTTCGTAGTAGTTGGTCGCGTTCACCTCGCGGCCGTCGTTCACCAGGATGCCATGGGCCAGCTGGCTGCGCAGGGCGGTTTCGAACTGGTGGTGGTGGGTGTCGATGAAGCCGGGCATGACGATCTTGCCGGCGGCGTCGATCACGGTGGCGTCCGGGGCGTCGATGCTGGCGGCCACCTGGACGATCCGGTCGCCTTCGATCAGCACGTCGCCGCTGGCGAAGTTGCCGACCGCGTCATCCATCGACAGGATCACCCCGCCGCGGATCAGGGTGCGGCGACCGGGCTCTCCCATGCCCTCGGGGATGGTGCTTTCGGCCACCTGCTGGGCCCTGGCACTGGTGCCAAAGGTCGCGGTGGCGGCCATGGCGGCACCGCCGATGGCGCTGGTTTTCAGGAAGTCGCGCCGTGACGGGCATGGCGCCTTGGGGCGGCGGGGATCGCAGAGTCTGCACATGTTTTCTCTCCTCCAGAAACGGTGTGTCAGGTCGTTGGTGTCTCCGGCATCGCTCCCGGATCAGGGGGCCAGCACCGATCCGAGTACCGGGTAGCGCGTCAGCTGATGTGCGATATGCGAGGCCGTGGTGCGCAGCTCCGGCAGGCGTTCCTCTACCAGTTTCTCTGGCGTGACGAGGCCGGTGTAGCCGGAGCTGTTCAGGGCCGCGATAGTGCGCCCCTCGGCATTCCTGATGGGCACCGCGATGGCGGTGATCCCGTAGTCAAGCTGGTCGACGGTGGTGGCGTAGCCGTTCCGGCAGACCTCCTCTATTTCCCTGGCAAAGTGATCGGGGTCGATGCAGGTCTTGGCTGTCAGCGCCTCCGGCTTCAGTTCGGCCAGCCAGGCTTCGCGTTCGGCATCCGGCAGGCCCGCGACCAGGACGCGGCCCATGGAGGTCGCGAAGGCGGGGTAGCGCACCCCGACATTCGCGGCCGCCCGCCGCGCCCGCTGGACGGAGACATGGGCGATGTAGATCACGTCATGCCCGTCCAGCGTCGCGATGGAGGACGCGTCGCCGAAGGTGTCCACCAGGCTGCGCAGCTCCGGTTGCAGGACTTCCTCGATCCCCGTGGCGCCGTAGAAGGCAGAGCCCAGGGTCAGGATCCGCGGCGTCAGGTGAAACCGTTTCCCGCTGCGTCCTATGAACCCGAGGTGCTCCAGCGTGATCAGGCTGCGCCTGGCGGCGGCGGGGGACAGGTTCACTGTCTTGGCCACCTCGCTCAGGGTCATCTCTGGGCGGGATCCGTCGAGGCTTTGCAGGATCGCGAGACCCTTTGCCAGGCTGTCGACGAATTCGGACGGTTTGTCAGCGGGATTGGTC
This sequence comes from Pseudooceanicola sp. HF7, assembly GCF_011806405.1. Lineage (GTDB taxonomy): Bacteria > Pseudomonadota > Alphaproteobacteria > Rhodobacterales > Rhodobacteraceae > Pseudooceanicola. The sequence goes on from NZ_JAATOW010000022.1 coordinate 55,385, forward strand.
AATCGGTTCAGCCTTCCGGTGCGAGAATGAAGTCGAACTCGAAAACCGCATCGGGCTTGACGTCAAGCGCGTAGTCGAACTGGTCGGCCTTGCGCAGGGGCTGCACCTTGGCGATGAGCGATTTGCGCACACCGAAGACGGCGTCGTTGTCGATGTATTCCGTGTTCTCGAAGAAGACTTCGGTGGTGATGTCCGCCATGCCCTTGGCGCGGATGATGTAATGCAGGTGCGCGGCGCGCCAGGCGTGGCGGTTGCCGGCGCGCAGCAGCTCGCCCACGGGGCCGTCGTAGGGCACGGTATAGGGCTTGGGCAGCACGGTCGTGTAGTAGTAGCGCCCCTCGGAATCGGTGGTGAACTTGGCGCGCAGGTCCATCTTGTCCTGGCCCTGAGCCTGTTCCTGGATGGGGTAGGTGCCCGCGCCGTCGGCCTGCCAGGTGTCGATGATCGCGCCCGGCAGGGGCTTGTGCAGCGTGTCGGTGACCTTGCCATGAACCAGCACGATGGCGCCGTCGCGCCCTTCGGACAGGTCGGCGCCCAGTTTCTTTTCCGGGGCATCGTCCAGGTAGAAGGGGCCCAGGTTCGACCCCTCTGTCGCGCCGCCCCGGGTGTTGATCATGTCGACCAGCGCAGAGAAGCCGAGCACGTCGGACAGCAGGATGAACTCATGCCGTTCGGGGGTGGATATCTGCCCGCAATCATAGAGAAAATTCAGGACGCGCATCCATTCGTCATGGGTCACGCCCTGTTCCCGCGTGTAGTCGTGCAGGTGCTCGATCAGGCCGTGCAGAAGCTGTTCGAAGCGGCTGCCCGGCTCTGTCGCGAAGCTTTCCTTCACGGCGTCTGTGATCTTGTACTGGTTGATGTCGCGCATGTCTCTCTCCCTTTGCGAACATCGCGAGGCCTCTCTCCTGCCCCCGACAATGATGCTTGACGGGACCGTAATCTGCCTCCTACACTTTCGGCAAGAGCAAATAATTTCGGTATGCGAAAAAGGGAAGCGTAATGCGCATCGGAAAACAGGATCAGTCCTTTACAGCCATCGCGACGTCAGACGCGGAAAGCATCACCGTGCGGGGCAAGGATCTGTGCGACGAGCTGATCGGGAAGATCGACTTTACCGATTACTTCTGGCTGCTGGTACTGGGGGAACATCCCACGGCGAAGCAGCGCCGCATGATGGATGCCTGCCTTGTGGCGATTGCCGAACATGGGCTGGTGCCCTCTGTCCAGGCCGCGCGGATGACGCTGGCGGCCGGGCCGGACGCCTGGCAGGGGGCCATGTCCGCCGGGCTGCTGGGCATGGGCAGCGTGGTCGCCGGGTCGTCAGAGGCCGCCGCCTATTTCCTGCAGGAGGTGCTGGACAAGGCCGAGGCCGATGACACGGACGTGGAAACCGCGGCGATTGCCAGCCTGAAGGCCTGTGCCGCAGCGAAGAAGAAGGTGCCCGGCCTGGGCCACCCGCAGCATGATTCCGGCGATCCCCGCGCCAATGTCCTGCTGGAGATCGCGGATGATATCGAGGTCAGCGGGCGCTACGTCGACTGCCTGCGCCTCCTTGGCAAACACGCGCCCGAGATCACGGGACGGCCTCTGCCGATCAACGTGTCCGGCGCGATCCCGGCCACGATCCTGGACGCAGGCTTCCCGTTGCAGGCCGTGAAGGCCGTGCCGCTGCTGGCCCGTGCCGCCGGTCTTTCCGCGCATCTCTACGAAGAGAGCCTGCGGTCCATCGGCTTCATCATGTCCAACGAGGCCGACAAGGCCATCACCTATGACGGCCCCAAGTCGTCGAAAAACAAGGGCTGAGGAGAGCGTCCATGGTCAAGATTCTGAAAGGCGTGCGCGTCGTCGAACTGGGCACCTATATCACCGGTCCGGCCTGCGGCATGCATCTGGCGGATCTGGGCGCGGATGTCGTCAAGGTCGAACGCCCCGGCACCGGGGATCCCTTCCGGGCCTTCAAGGGCGGGCTCTATTCGCCCCATTACCAGACCTACAACCGCAACAAGCGCTCGATCGCGCTGGATACCAAGGATCCCGAGGACCTTGCCGTCTTCCACGGGCTGATCGAGACGGCGGACATCTTCGTGCAGAACTTCCGCCCCGGCGTGGCCGAGCGCCTGGGCGCGGGCGAAGAGGAGCTGCGCAAGCTGAACCCCAAGCTGATCTATTGCGCCATTTCCGGCCTTGGGCCATCGGGGCCGGCAAAGGATCGGCCGGTCTATGACTCGGTCGCGCAGGCCGCCAGCGGCTACCTGCGGCTGCTGACCCCGCCGGAGAACCCGCGCGTGATCGGCCCGGCCATCGCCGATGCGGTCACCGGGCAATATGCTTCCATGGCCTGTATCGCGGCGCTGTTTGACCGTGAGCGGGGCGGGAAGGGGCGGCGCATCGACATCTCCATGCTGGAGGCGATGTGCCATTTCAACCTGGACAGCTTCACCCATTACTATTCGGTCGGAGAGGTCATGGGCCCGCTGTCGCGCCCCACGGTGTCGCAAAGCTACACCTTTAAATGTGCGGACGGAAAGTGGATCGCCTTCCATCTTTCCAGCCCCGAGAAGTTCTGGGAAGGCCTGCTGGAGGCCACCGGCCAGGAGCAGCTGAAGGAGGATCCGCGCTTTGCCGAGCGGCTGCAGCGGATCGAGCACCAGGATGATCTGATTGCCCATTTCACGCCTGTCTTCGCCAGCGAGCCGCGGGATGTCTGGTGCGATCGGCTGCGCGCGGCCGAGGTGCCCTATTCCCCGGCTTACGAAAGCTCCGAAGCGCTGGAGGATCCGCAGGCACAGCACCTGGGCATCAAGGTCAGCGCCCCAAGTGCCGAGATCGGCACCTTCACCACGGTGCGCCCGCCCTACAACTTCGACGGCGCCGCCGAGACCGAGGTGATGGCGCCGCCGCAACTGGACGAACACGGCGCGGAACTGCGCGCCGAGGTCGCCCGGCGCAAGGCCGGCTAGGCGGCAGACCTTCGGGAGGGGGACATATGACAGAGATCATCAAGGCGGTTCCGGCCGCGGACGTGAAAGAGGCCAGCAAGGAGATGCTGCAAAAGCAGCTCTTCGCCATCTTCACCAGCCCGGTCAACGGGATGGGTCCGGTCTTTGACCACCTGGAAGAGCACCTGGCCTTCCAGGTGCAGCTGGAAAAGGACGGCATCCTCTATGCCGCCGGGCCGATGTGGACCGACGACGAGGAAAGCTGGGAAGGCGAGGGGCTTGTCGTGATCCGCGCGCAGTCGCGGGCAGAGGCAATGCGGATCGCGCAGGGCGATCCGATGCACAAGGCGGGCGCGCGGGAATTCCGCGTGCGCCCGTGGATGATCAACGAAGGCACCGTGACGGTCCGGCTCGACATGTCCAGCCAGAGCTTCGCGATCGTCTGAACTTTCTTTGGGAGGAGAAAACCATGAACTACTTGCTTCGCACCGCGCTTGTCGGCGCGCTTGTCATGCCCGGCGCGGCCTTCGCGCAGGAAACGATCAGCCTTACGGTGGCCTCCAGCCACCCGACGGTCATTCCCTGGGTGGGCATGATCAAGACCCACTTCATGGCCCGCACGGATGAGATCCTGGCGGAGTCCGGCGAGTACCAGATCGACTGGAACGAGGCCTTCGGCGGCCAGCTTTACAAGGCCAACGCCACGCTGGATTCGGTCGAGCAGGGCATCACGGATGTCGGCTGGGTCTTCTCCATGCTGGAGCCAGCCAAGCTGCCGATGAGCCAGGCGTCTTCCTACGCGCCCTTCACCACCGCCGATGCGGCGCTGCAGCTGGAGGTCATGCAGGAGCTCTTTGAAACCAACGAGGCCTTCCGAGAGGAATGGGAGCAGTACAACCTCAAGGTGCTCGGCTTCACCGGGACGGACAGCTACGATGTCTACACGTCAGAGCCGATCGATGGCTTTGCCGATCTCGACGGGATGAAACTGTCTGCGCCGGGCGTGCTGGGCAACTGGCTGCGCGGCACCGGGGCGAATGCCGTGGATGGGTCGCTGACCAGCTTCTACACCGATATCCAGACCGGCGTCTCCGATGGCGTGCTGTCCCTTGCGCTGGGGGTTCTGCCCGCGAAGATCTACGAGGTCGCGCCGCATGTGACCAAGGTCGACATGGGCGTCGCCTTCTCCGGGGCCGTCGCGATCAACCGCGACAGCTGGGATGCGCTGCCCGAACCCGTGCAGAAGGCCATGATCGAGGCCGGGGCCTATTACACGGAATCCCACGGGCGTGACCTGAACGAACGCCATGCCGCCGCGCTTGAGATGATGCTTGAAGCCGGCGCGGACCAGTCCACCCCGGTGGAGATCACCCCGATGAGCGAAGAAGACCGCAAGGCCTGGGTGACCGCGATGCCCAATATCGCCAAGGAATGGGCCGATGGGCTGGAAGAGCGTGGCATGCCCGCGCGGGAGTTCATGCAGTCCTACATCAACGGCGTGCGGGAGCGTGGCGGAGAGCCGGTGCGCGCCTGGGACGACGAGCTTTGATCGCGAGTCCCTGACGTGACCCAGTCGAAAAATGAACAAACCTGTGCCGGAGGATCCCGGCACAGCGCTCTTGCCGGTCGCCTCTGGGGCGGCGTGGTGAATGCGCTGGCGGCCTTCGGGACCGCGCTGATCGCCGGCCTGATGCTGCTGATCTGCGCGGATATCGTGGCGCGCAACGGCATGGGGGCCTCTTTGCCCCTGGTGTCAGAGCTGGGCGCGCTGCTGCTGGTGATGATCGTCTGCCTGCAGTTCGGGGCCACCATCCGCGCCGACCGCCTTGCGCGGGCGGGGCTTTTCCTTGATCCCCTTCGCCAGCGCCGGCCCCGCGTCAGCGCGGCGCTCGAGGCGCTCTTCTGCCTGGTCGGCGCCTGGATGATCGGCCTGATGGCCTGGGCCACCTGGGGCGTGCTGACCAAGGACTGGGACCGGCGCGAGTTCATCGGCACCCCCGGCCTGGGCACGCTGCCCACATGGCCCTTCCGGGTCTTCATCCTGCTGGGCCTGACGGTCGCGGCAGTGGAATTCGCGGTGCGCGCCGTGCGGAATATCCGCGCCGCCGCAGGCTATGCAGAGGTAACACGATGACTCCGCTGGAGATTGGCTATTACGCCGTCGGTGGCCTTCTGGTCCTGATCTACCTTGGCATGCCCATCGGCATCGGGATGCTTGGCGTATCCTTCCTGGGGGTGACCCTTATCCGCAACGATGACGTCGCCCTGCGGATGCTGGGCGCGGCGGGCAACGACAGCCTGCGCGAATACCTTTACGCGGTGGTGCCGCTTTTCGTGCTGATGGGCTTGCTGGTCACCGTGTCCAACGTGGGCAAGGATACCTTTGACGTCTTCCAGAGGATGCTGCGCCGGATGATGGCGGGCCTGGGCATCGCGACGGTCTTTGCCAATGCGGTCTTTGCCTCCATCACCGGGATCTCCATCGCCTCTGCCACCGTGTTCAGCCGGGTCGCCGTGCCGGAGATGACGCGCCACGGCTATTCCAAGCGGTTCGCCACCGGGGTGGTCGCGGGATCCTCTGTCCTGGGCATGATGATCCCGCCCTCGCTTCTGATGATCGTCTACGCGGTGCTGGCAGAGGAATCCGTGGGCCGCATGTTCCTGGCCGGGATCGGCCCGGGCATCCTGCTGGCGCTGGTCTTTTCCGCGACGATCCTGCTGATGGCCGGCTGGCGCAAGGAGCTGGTCTATGCCCGCCCCGATGACGCGCCCGAGTCCGAGGATTTCACCTTTGGAGAAATCGTCAGGAAGGCGCTGCCGATCCTGGCGCTGATGCTGGTGGTCCTGGGCGGTCTTTACGGCGGTTTCCTGAACCCGACCGAGGCCGGGGCCGCCGGTGCCGCCGGGGCGCTGGTGATCGCCCTGATGCGCCGCGCCCTTCCGGCGCGCACGCTCTGGAACCTGATGGTGGAGACCGGGCAGATCACCGTTTCGGTGCTGTTCCTGATCCTCGCCGCGACCTTCTTCAGCCGGATGCTGGCGCTGTCCGGCGTGCCGCGCGAACTGGCGGCGCTGTTCCTGGACAGCTCCATCGGGCCCTTCGGCTTCCTGCTGGTCTACCTGGTGCTGATCGTGCTGCTGGGCTGCCTGATCGATTCCATCTCGATCATGCTGATCGTCCTTCCGATCGCCCTGCCGGTGGCAGAGGCCGCCGGGTTTGACCTGATCTGGTTCGGGGTTCTGACCGTCGTCGCGGTGGAGATGGGGTTGCTGACACCGCCCTTCGGCCTATCAGTCTATACCATCAAGTCCGCCATCGACGATCCGGAGCTTTCGGTCGGCGACATCTTCCGCGGCGCCTTTCCCTTCGTCCTGGCGATGGTGGTGGCGCTGGCGATCCTTATTGCCTTCCCGTCGATCTCGACGTGGCTGGCACGACTTTGAAACGAAAGAGGCCCCATGGCACATATCCTTTTCATCCCCGGCAGCCTGCGAGAGGCCTCCTCTTCCCGGGCGACGGCCCGCGCCCTGGCGGCGCGGCTGCCGGCGGGGACCACCCATGACACCGTCGATCCCGGCCGCCTGCCGCATTACAACGCGGACATAAAGGACGACCCGGAGGTCGCGGCCTTCCTGGAGAAGCTGAAAGGGGCGGACGGCGTGGTCTTCGTGTCGCCGGAGTACAATTACAGCATTCCCGGCCTGCTGAAGAACGCGATCGACTGGGGGTCGCGCCCGGCCTTCGAGTCCCCCTTCAAGGACAAGCTCTGCCTGATCGTCTCGACCTCGGGCGGGGCGCTTGGCGGGGTGCGGGCGCAATCGCACCTGAAGTACGTGCTGAACGGCATGCTGGCGCGGGTCCATCCCTGCAAGGAGATCGTCGTGCCGATGGCCAACGGCAAGGTCGTCGACGGCATGCTGGAAGATGACGCGATCCTGGAGTTCGCCGAAGAGGTGATGGGCGACTTCCTTTCCGCCTGCAAGGGCGGCGCGGCGGCGGGCTGACCGCTTACTGGCGGGCGAAAAGCTGCAGGCCGTCTGGCCGGTGTGATCTTCTTTTCCGCCGGAGCCCGCGCTCTGATCGGGCAGGCTCCGGCCAAGACCATCGCACTTTCTGCGTGACTTATATTGTGGTGGGGTGCGTCCCTGCCACAATATCTGTCCTCTTCCCGCCCTCAGCTCAGGCCTTTTGCCGCCGGATCCGCCCGAGGTGCCAGCGGGCTCAGCCCCAGGTCCAAACGAAAAGGGCCCACCGCGATGCGGCAGGCCCCTCTGTCTCTGTCCGAAGTCCGCTCTTAGGCGCGGACGAGCTTTTCGTAGCTCAGGGAGATATCCTTGGTGATCTCGCCCACTTCGAAGTTGTAATCGCCGATCTGGCCCACCGGGGTGACCTCGGCCGCGGTGCCGGTCAGCCAGCATTGCTGGAAGCTTTCCAGCTCTTCCGGCATGATGTGGCGCTCGTGCACGGTCAGGCCCTTTTCCTTCAGCATCTCGATCACCGTGCGGCGGGTGATGCCGTTCAGAAAGCAATCGGCCAGGGGCGTGTGCACTTCACCGTCCTTGACGAAGAAGATGTTCGCGCCGGTGCATTCGGCCACGTAGCCGCGGTAATCCATGAACAGCGCGTCAGAGCAGCCCTTGGCCTCTGCCGCGTGCTTGGACATGGTGCAGATCATGTAGAGACCGGCAGCCTTGGCATGAACGGGGATCGTTTCGGGCGAGGGGCGCTTCCACTTGGCGATGTCGAGCTTGGCGCCCTTCATCTTGGCGTCGCCGTAGTAGTTGCCCCATTCCCAGCCCGCGACGGCCATCCGCACGGGGTTCTTGAGGGAGGAAACGCCCATGTCTTCGCCCGCGCCGCGCCAAGCGACGGCGCGCACATAGGCGTCCTTCCAGCCGTTGGCTTCCAGCATCGCGTATTTGGCCGCTTCGATCTCTTCCACGGAGTAGGGGATCTCGAAGTCCAGCATGTTGGCAGAGGCGCGCAGGCGTTCGGAATGTTCCACGCCCTTGAAGATCTTGCCGTTGTAGCACCGCTCACCTTCGAAGACCGAAGAGGCGTAGTGCATGGCATGGGTCAGGATGTGTACATTCGCATCGCGCCACTCTACCAGCTTGCCATCCATCCAGATCTTGCCGTCGCGGTCATCATAAGCAGCCATTGCGAACCTCCTGACATTCCAGTCAATTTTTCATAAGTTGCGTCAGTGCCGGGTCATTCATGCTGAATATTACGCTGACGCAGGGCTGATGTAACTTTTGATTCTTGGAAAGTCAACAAGCCTGACGTATTTTACCCACAGGGTTGAAACGGGCGGGTGATCCGGGCCAAGGTCCAAAGCCGCCGCCGGGTGACGACAGGGACCGCGGACCATGGGGCCCCCGCAACCGCTCGCGCGGGGGGATGGTCCGCTAAGACTGGCCGGGAAACCGGCCCGGGAAATGGAAGGAACGTGCATGTCGGATACGCAACTGGGGGACAACCTGCTTTTCCTGACGGACGAGCAATTGCGCCAGGGGATCGAGGCGATGTTCTTCGCCTACCGCGGCTTTACCGCCGCCCCGGACCAGCTGCTTGAGGGCACGGAGTACGGCCGGGCGCATCACCGGGCGCTGCACTTCATCGCGCGGGTGCCGGGGATGAAGGTCTCTCGCCTGCTGACCATCCTGGGCGTGACCAAGCAAAGCCTGAACCGCGTGCTGCGCAGCCTGATCGACGATGGGCTGGTGGAAAGCCGGGTGGGCCTGGCGGACAAGCGCGAACGCAACCTCTACCTGACGGAAAAGGGCAGCGCCCTTGAGGCAGAGCTGTCTGAATCGCAGCGCAAATGGGTGCGCAGCGCCTATCGCAAGGCCGGGCCGGAAGCCGTCGCAGGCTTTCGCCAGGTGCTGGAAGCGATGATGGATGGCGAAATGCGCCGCGTGTATGGTACGCTCAGGGACGGAGGCACATGAGCGACCCATTTCCGCATCTGCTGATCGTCGATGACGACGAACGTATCCGGGATCTTCTGGCGAAGTTCCTGAAGCGCAACAATTTCCTGATTTCCACGGCCCGCGATGCCGCCCATGCGCGCCGCCTGCTGACGGGGCTGGAATTCGACCTGATCGTGCTGGACGTGATGATGCCGGGCGAAGACGGGATTTCCCTGACCGAAAGCCTGCGCCAGGAGATCACGACTCCGATCCTTCTGCTGACCGCGCGCGGGGAAACCGAAGACCGCATTCGCGGGCTTGAGGCCGGGGCGGACGATTACCTGACCAAGCCCTTCGAGCCGCGCGAACTGCTGCTGCGCATCAATGCCATCCTGCGCCGCATGCCGGAACTGCCCAGCCAGGCCACCGTGCCCAAGGTGCTGCACATGGGCGACGTGCGCTACGACATGGAGCGCGCAGAGCTTTGGCGGGGCGATGCGCCGGTGCGGCTGACCGCGACAGAGGTTCAACTGATGCGCGTCTTCTCTGCCCACCCCGGAGAGCCCCTGACCCGCCTGCAACTGGTTGAGGAACTGGGCCGTGGCGGTTCCGGCGAACATACCGGGGCGCAAGAACGCGCCGTGGATGTCCAGATCACCCGGCTGCGCCGCAAGATCGAAAACGATCCGCGCCAGCCGCGCTACCTTCAGACGGTGCGCGGGGCGGGCTACCTGCTGGCCCCGGACTGAGCGGGCTCAGCTGCCCAGCAGCGCTTCCAGGTCCGCGATCATCGCTTCGGTCATGCGCCGGGCCAGGCGGATGCGGCGCGGCGGCAGGCTTGCGTCTTCCACCCGCACCAGGGTTTCGTAGCACAGGAAATAGGGCAGGAAGACCTTCTGCTCGATCTCCGTCAGCTCGAAGGCCCGGGTGAAGGCTGCGATCTGGCCTGCGTCCACGCCAAGGGATTGCCTGCCCGATGGCAGCATGTCCCGGCGGGCGCTATGCACCAGGTAGCGCGCCATGTCGCGGTAGATCGGCGCGATCCCGGCGGCGCTGATGTCGATTCCCCACAGCAACTCCCGCCCCGGCGACCAGATCAGGTTGTTGGGATGGTAATCGCCATGGGCCAGCGACACGCGCCAGTCGCCCTCTACCTGGCGGGCCAGTGTCAGCATCAGCTCAAGCAGGCGGGATTCCGGTCCGACCAGCTCCGGATAGGGTTGCTTGGGGGCCTGTTGCAGCGCCCAGCGGCGCCAGGGCCCCTTGTTGGCGCCGCGCCAGATCAGCGAGGGGGCGGCCTGGGTGGCCAGCCAGCCGGCAACACGGGGGGCCATGGCAGGGCGCTCTGCCTCAGGCATGGTCTTCAGGAACTCCAGCAGCGGGGTGCCGCCGACGCGGGCGGTGACGCACATGGCGCCCTCTTCCAGCAGGGCCAGCGGTTCGGGCACGCGGTAGGGCCCCTGCGACATGTAGCTGCGCAACCGCTGGGATTCCTCTGCCCCGCGTGCAAAGGCCCGCGCGGCGGCGGGGGCCAGCGCCATGTGAAACACCGCCGCGCGCCCGTCGTACTGGCCAGAAAAGACCGCCCGCCGGCCCGGCAGCAGTCGCAACAGGTTCGACAGCTCTGCCGGGTGGCCGCGCAGCAGGGTCTCTGCCTGCTCCGTGGCGGCGAGGGCCTGTTCGGTCGGCGGTTCCGGGGTGGAGGGGCTGTCTGTCATGCGGGCTAGGATTGCGGCCCCCGCGCCCCGGCGTCAATTGCCAGGCGTGCCTGCAAGCCCGATTGAACCTGCCGGAGTCGCCGGATAAGCTCAGGCGCAACAGAGTTCGACGAACCAGCCAAGACCGGAGCCCGCGATGAGCGACACCCCGACCCAGGACATGTCCTTCGAAGCCGCCATGAAGGAGCTTGAGAGCGTCGTCTCCAAGCTGGAACGCGGCGACGTGGAGCTTGAAGCCTCCATCAAGCTTTACGAACGCGGGGCAGAGCTGAAGAAGCATTGCGAAAAGAAGCTGGCCGAGGCGCAAGAAAAGGTCGCCGCGATCACGCTGGACAGCGACGGCAACCCGGCAGGGCTGACCCCGGTCGAGGGTCTCTGACTTGTTCAAGCCAGCCCTGGATGGCGCGGCAGAGGCGATCTCTGCCCATTTCACGCAGCTGCTCGCCGGATACGAAGGCAAGACGGGCGACGCGATGCTTTACGCCGTGGGCGGGGGTAAGCGGCTGCGCGGCTTCATGGTGCTGGAAGGCGCGCGCCTGCATGGCGTGGCCGATGGCCCGGCGCTGAACGCCGCCGCCGCGATCGAGGCGATGCACGCCTATTCGCTGGTGCATGACGATCTGCCGGCCATGGATGATGACGACCTGCGCCGGGGCCTGCCCACCACCCATGTGAAATGGGACGAGGCGACCGCGATCCTGGCCGGTGACGCCCTGCAGACCTTGGCCTTCGAGCTGCTTGCCAATTGCGATCTGCCGGCCGATCGCCGGGTCGCGCTGGTCGCGGACATGGCGCGCGCCGCGGGCGGGCAGGGCATGGTCCTGGGCCAGGCGCTGGACATCGCCGCGGAAACCGCCGCCACCCCGCTGACGCTTGAGCAGATCAAGCGGTTGCAGGCGCTCAAGACCGGGGCGCTGTTCCATTGGTCCGCCACCGCCGGCGCGGTCATGGCCGGGGCCGATCCCGAGCCGCTGGCGCGCTATGCCGCGGCCCTGGGCCTGGCCTTCCAGATCGCCGATGACATCCTGGATGTCGAAGGGGACGAGGCATTGGCAGGAAAACGCCTGAACAAGGACAGCGCGGCGGGCAAGGCCACTTTCGTGTCCCTGATGGGCCTTGAAGCCGCCCGGACAGAGGCGCAGACCCTGATCGAGGCCGCTTGCGATGCCTTAACCATATACGGTGAAGATGCGGAAAACTTGCGGCAGGCCGCCCGCTTCGTTATCTCGCGTCAAAGCTGAGGGACCGAAGGGGGGGACCGCAGCCCGCCAGGAACCGGAGCCAGAATGACCCAAAGACCCGATACCCCGCTGCTCGACAGGGTCGTGACCCCGGCCGACATGAAATCGCTCTCCGATGCGGAGCTGCGCCGCCTGGCCGATGAGCTGCGGGCAGAGACGATTTCCGCAGTCTCCGAAACCGGCGGCCACCTGGGCGCCGGCCTGGGCGTGGTGGAGCTGACTGTGGCGCTGCATGCGATCTTCGAGGCCCCGCGCGACAAGATCATCTGGGATGTCTCCCACCAGTCCTATCCGCACAAGATCCTGACCGGCCGGCGGGACCGCATCCGCACCCTGCGCCAGAAGGACGGCCTGTCCGGTTTCACCAAGCGCAGCGAAAGCCCCTTTGATCCCTTCGGCGCGGCACACAGCTCCACCTCCATTTCCGCGGCGCTCGGCTTTTCCGTGGCGCGCGACCTTGGCGGCCAGGTGCCGGAGGGGCTGGGCGATGCGATCGCGGTGATCGGCGATGGCGCGATGAGCGCCGGCATGGCCTTCGAGGCGTTGAACAACGCCGGCCACCTGGGCAAGCGGCTGATCGTGATCCTGAACGACAACGAGATGTCGATCGCGCCCCCTGTCGGCGCGCTCTCGTCCTACCTCACGCGGCTTTATGCCGGCGATCCCTTCCACCAGTTCCGCGCCGCGGCCAAGGGCGCTGCCAGCTTCCTGCCGCCGCCCTTCAAGGAAGGCGCCAAGCGCGCCAAGGAGATCCTGAAGGGCATCGCCGTTGGCGGCACGCTGTTCGAAGAGCTGGGCTTTTCCTACATCGGCCCGCTGGATGGCCATGACATGAGCCAGCTTCTGCCGGTGCTGCGCACGGTCAAGGCCCGCGCCACAGGGCCGGTGCTGATCCACATGGTCACCAAGAAGGGCAAGGGCTACGCGCCCGCAGAGCGCGCCTCTGACAAGGGCCATGCCACCGCCAAGTTCGAGGTGGAGAGCTTCAAGCAGAAGAAGGCCCCCTCCAACGCGCCCAGCTATACCTCTGTCTTCGCCCAGGAGCTGGTGCGCCTGGCGGCAGAGGACAGCCGCGTCTGCGCCGTCACCGCCGCCATGCCCGATGGCACCGGCCTTGGGCTGATGGCGGAACGCTTCCCCTCGCGCACCTTCGACGTGGGCATTGCCGAACAGCATGGTGTGACCTTTGCCGCCGCCCTGGCGGCCGGGGGCATGCGGCCGTTCTGCGCGATGTATTCGACCTTCCTGCAACGGGGTTACGACCAGGTGGTGCATGATGTCGCCATCCAGCGCCTGCCGGTGCGCTTCGCAATCGACCGCGCGGGGCTTGTCGGCGCGGATGGCGCGACCCACGCTGGCAGCTACGACGTGGCCTACATGGCCAACCTGCCCGGCATGGTGGTCATGGCCGCCGCGGATGAGGCAGAGCTTAAGCACATGGTTGCCACCGCCGCCGAACATGACGAGGGCCCCATCGCCTTCCGCTACCCGCGCGGAGAGGGGCTTGGCGTTGAAATGCCCGAGGTCGGCGTGCCGCTGGAAATCGGCAAGGGCCGCATGATCCGCGAAGGCAGCCGCGTGGCGATCCTGTCCTTCGGCACCCGCCTGGGCGAGGTGCTGAAAACCTGCGAGGCGCTCGCGGCGCGCGGCATCACCCCCACGGTGGCCGATGCCCGTTTCGCCAAGCCGCTGGACCGTGACCTGATCCTGCGCCTGGTCGCAGAACACGAGGCGCTGATCACCATCGAAGAGGGTGCGATCGGCGGTTTCGGCAGCCATGTCGCCCAGCTTCTGGCCGAAGAGGGCTGCTTTGACGGCGGGCTCAAGTTCCGCTCCATGGTGCTGCCCGATACCTTCATCGACCAGTCCAGCCCCGAGGACATGTATGCCACAGCCGGGCTGAATGCCTCGGACATCGAACGCAAGGTGCTTGAGGTGCTGGGCGTCGACTCCCTTGAGAAACGCGCCTGAGGGTACCTACCCAAGGGCCGCCTGACCGGGCGGCCCGGCAGGCCCCCCGCTAGACCGCCACGCCGAACAGCGCGCCGACCCCGGCGGTGACGGCCATGGCCATGGCCCCCCAGAACAGCACCCGGAATGTGCCGCGCAGCATCGGCGCGCCGCCGGTCTTCGCGCCAAGTGCGCCCAGCCCGGCCAGCGCGACCAGCGTGGCGATCACCACCGCCGGCAGGATCGCGCCCTCCGGCGCCAGCATCGCAGCCGCCACGGGCACCGCCGCCGCCGCGGTGAAGGTCAGGCCGGAGGCCGCAGCGGCCTGAAGCGGATTGGCGGCATTGACCTCGTGCAGGCCCAGCTCTTCGCGGACATGGGCCTGAAGCGCGTCCTTCTCCGTCAGCTCCCGTGCCACCAGCGCCGCCGTCTGGGCCGACAGACCCCTGTCCTGGAAGATCTGGGCCAGCTCGCGTTCTTCTTCATCGGGCATGGTTTCCAGCGCCTCGGCTTCGCGCGCGATATCGGCCTTTTCGCTGTCCGCCTGCGAGGAAACAGAGACATATTCCCCCGCCGCCATGGACATCGCCCCGGCTGCCAGCCCGGCCGCCCCGGCCACCAGGATCGCCCCGCGCCCCGGATCGGCCGCCGCCACGCCCACGATCAGCGAGGAGACGGACACGATTCCGTCATTGGCCCCCAGCACGGCGGCGCGCAGCCACCCGGTGCGAGTGGTGTAATGATGTTCGGGATGGATCTGGGGCGTCTCGGTCATCGGGCTGGTCCGTCTGGAGTTGCTGTCCCCAGATTACCTGGCCTGCGCCGCTTTGCCAGCCCTTGGCTGGCGCGCGCCCGCCGCGGGCGGCCTCCAAGCGCGGCGCGGGCTAGGGAAGATACTGGAAATTCACGGGAAATCGCGGCTCTACCTGCGTCCGCTCGCCGCAGGCCCAAGGAAGCTGCCCGGCCCTTGACCCAGATCAAGGAAGCGTGAGCGGAGCGGGCGCATGACCGGGCTCACGAAAGTCTGAAAGGAATACGACATGAAGACCCGGACCATTCTGCTGACGGCGACGGCCCTTGCGGCCCTGACGGCAACCGGTGCGGCCGCCCAGCAAAAGGGCGACATCACCCTGGGCGTCGGCCTGGGATACGTGGCGCCGAAGGACGACAACGGCACCCTCGCCAATAACCGCCTGGAGATCGGCGAAGACACGCAGCTAACGCTGACCCTGGAATACTTCCTGACCGACCAGATCGGGATCGAGCTTCTGGCCGCGACGCCCTTCACCCATGACCTGACCCTGGGCGGCAACAATATCGGCACGGTGAAGCATCTGCCGCCGACCGTCTCGGTCAACTACCACCTGAACACCAACACCAACTTCACGCCCTTCGCCGGCCTTGGCCTGAACTACACCACGGCGCTCGACGTCGACTCGCCGCTGGGCAACGTGACGCTGGATGACAGCTGGGGCATGGCCGCCCACCTGGGCGTGGACATGAAGATCAGCGAACACGGCCAGCTGCGCGCTGACGTGCGCTGGATGGACATCGACATGGATGCCAAGCTGAACGGCGCCGCCATCGGCACCGCAGAGGTCGATCCCTGGGTCCTGGGCGTCTCCTACATCCACCGGTTCTGAGGGCCGCCCTTCGGAAACGGACCCCGGACTCGAAATCCGGAAAACACAAACGGGCGCATCCCAGCGATGCGCCCGTTAAACTATCTCTGGGAACTTTGCAGCCTCTGGGAACTCTGCAGCGGGGAAATCCTCGCTGAGCCGCCGGAGCTTACCAGCCGCCCACGCCGGAGCTGACCAGCCACCAGATGGCGCCGCCCGCGCAGCCCAGCCAGATATAGCCCAGCAGGGTGAACAGCCCGTCGCGCGCCAGAAGGGCGATGGCGAAGAAGCTGATCGCGGTGGCGAACAGCGATGTCACCATCGGCAGGATCTCAAGCGCTGGGATGATCAGGCAGATCGCGCAGATCACCAGCAGCGTCACCAGCCGCGCAGGTCGGCTGACCAGCACCGTCAGGCGCTTGTGGGTCTGGCGATCCACCCAGGCACAGGGGCGGCGCAGCCAGTCGATCGCCTTGCCCAGCTTTTCGCGGGTGACCTTCCGGCGACGGATCATGCCGGGCATCCAGACATGGGGGCGGCCCAGCAGCTTTTGCACCGTGATCAGCAGGATGAAGATCGCGCCGATGGTCGGCAGCCCGAAGATCCCCGAGATCGGAGAGATCAGGATCAGCGAGGGCACAAGGATGATCGGGGCGAAACTGCGGGTGCCCACCTCTGTCAGGACTTCCTCGACCGAGACTTCGCTGTCCTCGCCCTCGTCACCGACGTTGGAAAGCGCGTCAAGAATGTCTTCCAGCGAGCGCAGCTCCGGATCGGGGCCGGATTTGTCGGGCTCACCCGTGTTTGTTTCTGCCATTGTCATGCAGGCACAACGCCCGGCCCCCCATTCGGTTCAATCCACTGACCGATTCAATCGGCCCCCTCAATCAGGCTCCAGCGCGTGCAGGGCCGACAGCCCCTCCCGGTAGGTGGGATAGCGCAGGCGCACCCCCAGTTCCTTCTTGATGCGGTCGTTCCGCACCCGCTTGCTTTCGGCGTAGAAGCTGCGCACCATCGGGCTCATCTCGGCCGTTTCGAAATCCACCTCCGGCGGCGGGGGGGCACCCAGAAGCTCTGCGGCGTAAAGCAGCACATCTTGTGGCGGGGCCGGGTCATCATCGCACAGGTTGTAGATCGCGCCGGGATTGGGCGCGGCGATAGAGGCCGCGAGCACCTGGGCGATATCCTCCACGTGGATGCGGGAAAAGACCTGGCCGGGCTTCAGGATGCGCCGGGCCGTGCCCTTGCGCACCTTGGAAAACGGGCCGCGCCCGGGGCCGTAGATGCCCGCCAGGCGGAAGATATGCAGCGGCAGACCGGGGATGGCGGACCAGGCGGCCTCTGCATCCCTGCGCCACTGCCCGCGCCGGGTAGAGGGGGTCAGGGGCGTCTCTTCATCGACCCAGCCGCCCTGGTGATCGCCGTAGACACCCGTGGTGGACAGGTAGCCGACCCACTCCAGATGCGGCGCGCGGGCGGCAGTCTCAGGGCCCAGCTCGCGCAGCACCGGGTCGCCATCGGCATCCGGCCCGGCGGAAATCAGCAGGTGGCTGGCCTGCTCCAGCAGGGGGCGCAGGTCATCGCCCGTCGCCTCGTTTGCGGGAAAGACGTGGGGCGTCACGCCCGTGGCGCCGATCGCGGCGGTCTTTTCCGGGCTGCGGGTGGTGCCGTGAAGCGTGAAACCGCTTTCCAGCAGCAGCGGAGTGGTGGCGCGGGCGGTGTAGCCGTGGCCAAAGGAAATCATCAGCTTGTTCATGGGCTCACAATTGCCGCGCGGGCAGGGGGTGGCAAGTAAAGATCCCCTGAGCGGGTTTCCCTGCAACGACGCCCCGTCAAGACGCCCCGATCACGCGCCGGGGCAGGCCAGCGCTTGCACCTTCCGTCCGCGCGGGACAGAAAGGGCTGAAAAGGAGATTCCGATGCACGAAGGCGTTCTGACCCCGGATGTTCCGCCGACAGAAAGCTTCACCGATGCCGATGCGGCGGTGGACCGGCTGATCGCGCTCTATGACGGGGCTGCCAGCTTCCTGCAGGAACACTTCATGACGGCCATGCTGACCGCCACCCGGCCAGAGGGACGCATCCGCGCCTTCTATCCAGAGGTCCGCATCACCACGACCAGCTTTGCCAAGATCGACAGCCGGCTCAGCTTCGGACATGTGGCGGCACCGGGCACCCATGCGGCCACGATCACTCGACCGGACCTGTTCCGGAACTACCTGGTCCAGCAGATCGGCCAGCTGATCCGCAACTACGACACCCATGTAGAGGTCGGCCCCTCCGATACGCCCATGCCGGTGCATTTCGCCGTGGCGCGCGACCCTTCGGTCACCGTGCCCCATGAAGGCGCCGCCGCCTTTACCCTGCGCGATGTCTTCGACGTGCCGGACCTGACCACGACGAACGACGATATCGTCAACGGCACCAATGTGCCCCGTGCGGACGGGGTCGAACCGCTGGCCCCCTTTACCGCGCAACGGGTGGATTATTCGCTGGCGCGTCTCAGCCACTACACGGCCACGGATCCGGAGCATTTCCAGAACCACGTTCTGTTCACCAACTACCAGTTCTACGTGTCGGAATTCGAAGCCTTCGCGCGCCAGATGCTGGCCGATCCCGACAGCGGCTACACCAGCTTCGTCACCACCGGCAATGTTGAGATCACCGGCCCGGAGGCGCCCATCCCGCCGGCCACGAAGATGCCGCAGATGCCCTCCTACCACCTGAAGCGCGAGGGCGCGCAGGGCATCACGCTGGTCAACATCGGCGTCGGCCCCTCCAACGCCAAGACGGCAACGGACCACATCGCGGTGCTGCGCCCCCATGCCTGGATCATGGTCGGCCATTGCGCCGGGCTGCGCAACTCGCAGACCCTGGGCGATTTCGTCCTGGCCCATGCCTACCTGCGCGAGGACAAGGTGCTGGATGACGACCTGCCCGTCTGGGTGCCGATTCCGGCGCTGGCAGAGATCCAGGTCGCCCTGGAAGAGGCGGTCGAGGCCGAAACCCAGCTGGAAGGCTACGACCTGAAGCGGATCATGCGCACCGGCACCGTCGCCAGCCTGGACAACCGCAACTGGGAGTTGCGCGACCAGCGCGGCCCGGTGCAGCGCCTGTCGCAATCCCGCGCCGTGGCCCTGGACATGGAAAGCGCCACCATCGCCGCCAACGGTTTCCGATTCCGCGTGCCCTACGGAACGCTGCTTTGTGTCTCCGACAAGCCCTTGCATGGTGAGCTGAAGCTGCCCGGCATGGCCTCGGATTTCTACAAGACGCAGGTTTCCCGTCACCTGATGATCGGGATCCGCGCGATGGAAAGCCTGCGCGACATGCCACTGGAACGTTTGCACAGCCGGAAGTTGCGCAGCTTCGAGGAAACCGCCTTCCTCTGATTGAAACACGGCAGAAATCGGCAGGGTCCCGCCATAG
This sequence comes from Pseudooceanicola sp. HF7, assembly GCF_011806405.1. Lineage (GTDB taxonomy): Bacteria > Pseudomonadota > Alphaproteobacteria > Rhodobacterales > Rhodobacteraceae > Pseudooceanicola. The sequence continues at coordinate 74,203 of NZ_JAATOW010000022.1, forward strand.
CAAGCCTATGCAGGCAAAAAAGGCAGGAAAACATACTCAATTTGTTGTGTCGCTCCCCCACATCCGGTTATATGCCCGGCACGAGGCCCAAGAGATCGGGCAGTGAAAGGAGACCATCGTATGGCAAAGCCGATGACCAAGACCCAACTCGTGGCCGCACTGGCCGAGGAAATGGGCGAAGACAAGAAAACCGCGTCCACCGCGCTTGATGCCGTGGTGGCAATCATCACCAAGGAAGTGTCCGAAGGCGGCGCTGTGACCCTGCCCGGCGTTGGCAAGATCTACTGCCGCGAACGCCCCGAGCGGATGGTGCGCAACCCGGCAACCGGCGCGCAGATCAAGAAGGAAGCCGACAAGGTGGTCAAGATGACCATCGCGAAGGCCCTGAAAGACAGCGTCAACGCCTGATCCCCTGGCGGGATCGCCATGGATTGTCGCTGACGCATAGCTGCCATGGTACGAAAAGCCGAAAGGCCGCCCCGGGGTGGCCTTTTTGCATATCAAGGCATTGAGTTTCTTGCGAAACCTGCCCTGACCAGCCCTTTGGCCCTACGCGGCCGCATCCGCGTCCTTGCGCGGCTCTGGGGGTTTTCCTTCCGCTCACGCTCTGGTTATCTCCGCCCAAGGGATCAGGTCGCCGGGGCCTGAGGATACCGGAAAGGGACGGAATGGATCTTCGCGCCATCGCAATGGGGCTCAGCTTTGCGCTGATGTGGTCCTCCGCCTTTACCTCTGCCCGGATCATCGTCGCCCATGCGCCGCCCATGGCCTCGCTCTCCCTGCGCTTCCTGATTTCCGGCGTGATCGCCCTGGCGCTGGCGCGGATGATGGGCCAGAGCTGGCGCCTGACCCGGGCGCAGTGGAAGGCCACGGTGATCTTCGGGATCTGCCAGAACGCGCTTTACCTTGGCCTGTTCTTCATCGCCATGCAGTGGATCGAGGCCGGCCTGGCCTCCATCATCGCCTCGACGATGCCGCTGATGGTGGGACTTTTCGGCTGGATCGCCCTGGGCGAACGCCTGCGCCCGCTGGCGATCGGCGGACTTGTGCTGGGCGTGATCGGCGCGGCCCTGATAATGGGCACGCGGATTTCCGGCGGCGCGGACCTGACCGGGATCGCGATCTGCATCCTTGGCACGGCGGCGCTGGCGGTGGCCACGCTCTCGGCGCGCGGGGCCTCCGGCGGGGGCAACGTGATGACGGTCGTGGGCTACCAGATGCTGATTGGCGCCGCGGCGCTGGCCATCGCCGCCGGCATCTTCGAGGACTGGCAGGTCAGCTGGAGCCCCTCGCTGCTCTATGCCTTTGCCTATACGGTGCTGGTGCCCGGCGTCGCGGCCACCTGGATCTGGTTCCTGCTGGTCAACCGCATCGGCGCGGTCAAGGCGGCGACCTTCCACTTCCTCAACCCCTTCTTCGGCGTGCTCGTCGCCGCCATCATCCTGGGAGAGGCCATCGGCCCGCTGGACCTGGTCGGCGTGGCCATCGTGGCCGCGGGCATCCTGGCGGTGCAATTGTCCCGCCAGAAAACCGTTGCCGTGACGCGGGAGCCGGTGAAACCGGCGGCCTGACCGCCAGTTCCGGGGGGCTCAGCTGGGGGCCATCGCCGCCTGGTCCTGTTCCGCCGCCCAGGCCATGGACGGGCGCGCGCCGCAACGCTTGAACCAGTCCTGCAGGGCAGGGGTATCGGGCAGGGCTTCCGGGAAATAGCCGAAGGGCGATTGCACCAGCAGGTCCACGGCGGTGTAACGATCCCCCATCAGGTAGGGCCGCCCACCGGCCAGCGCGGCCTCAAGCCGGGCGATGACCGCATCCGCGTCGCGGAAGGTGCTGTAGAAGATCGGGTGATCTGCCCCGGAAGCCAGCACCACATAGGCGGGCTCCATCATGTTGCCGTACCAGGCCAGCCAGCTCAGGTAGGTGCCGCGCTGCGGATCGCCGACGGACGCGCCAAGGCCGGCTTCGGGGAACATGTCCGTCAGGTACAGCATGATGGCATTGGTTTCCGTGATCAGCGTCTCACCGTCCAGCAGCGCGGGTACCTTGCCATCGGGATGGGGGTTGACCGGATCGCTCTGGCCGGTGCCATCCACGCGCAGGATATCGGTCAGCCGGATCTGCACCTGGTCCTGGATGCCCAGCTCATGCAGCAGCGAAAGCATGCGGGTCGAGCGGGAGAAGGGGGAATGATAGAGCGTCAGCATTGGCGCGGTCCTTTGGTTTGAAACTTTCCGTGGGCCGGTTATGCTCTGCCTGTCCTGCCAAAACCTGTCAGTTGTTGAATGGCCCGCTCCGATCGTCTTTTCCGCCTGCTCGATGCCTTCCGTCGCCTGCCCGCGCCGGTCACCGCCGCGCGGCTGGCAGAGGAAACCGGCGTCTCCGAACGCACGCTCTATCGCGATATCGACACGCTGCGCGCGGGCGGCGCGCTGATCGACGGCGCGCGCGGCTATGGCTACACCCTGACAGAGGATCCGGCCCTGCCGCCCCAGATGTTCGACCGGACAGAGATCGAGGCCCTGGTGCTGGGCCTTGGCTGGCTGCGCGGGCAGGGGGATGACGCCCTGGCCCGGGCCGCTGAAGGGGCGCTGGCCAAGATCGCGGCCAGCCTGCCGGGGCGCAAGCAGGCGGAACTAGCCCATGCGGTGATGATGTCCTACGCCTACGAAGACCGCCCGCCGGTGCCGGATCACACCGCGCTTCTGCGCCAGTGCTGCTGGGACGAGGTCGCGGTGGACATCACCTACCGCGATGCCGGTGGGGCCGAAACGCAGCGCCGGGTCTGGCCGCTGTCGCTGGTCTTCACCGATCGCGCGCCGATCCTTCTGGCCTGGTGCTGCCTGCGCCGGGACTTCCGCCGTTTCATCGTCACCCGCATGACCGGCGCGACCCGCAGCGGCGAAAGCTTCCGCCCCCGCCGCGTGCCGCTGTTGAGAGAGGTCATCGCCCAGATGGAGGACCAGCGCCCCGCAGGCCAGGCCCCGGCAGGCTGAGATGCACCGAGGCGCGCGCATCAAGCCGACGCGCCTGACGCGATCTTGATCCCGCGCGTGCAATCGTCAGGTGACAGGGGCGCCTATGCGGGCAAACATGTCCCATGGACATGCTCTTTGCCTATCTTGCCGGGCTGCTGACCCTGATCAACCCCTGCGTGCTGCCGGTGCTGCCCATCGTGCTGGGCTCTGCCCTGCAGGCCAGTCCGCGCGGTCCGCTGGCCCTGGCGGCGGGCATGTCGGTCTCTTTCGTGGTGCTCGGGCTGGTGGTCAGCTCCTTCGGTTACCTGATCGGCCTGACGGAAGAGGTCGTGGCCCGCATCGGTGCCGTGCTGATGCTGGGCTTCGGGGCGGTGCTGCTGGTGCCGCGTTTCAACATGGCCTTCCAGACCGCCACGGCGGGGATCTCTGCCGGGGCGGATGCGCGGATCTCGCGCCAGGGGGCCGAGGGCTGGCAGGGCCAGTTCCTGGGCGGCCTGCTTCTGGGCGCGGTCTGGAGCCCCTGCATCGGCCCCACGCTGGGCGGGGCGATCTCTCTGGCCGCCTCCGGGCAGGGGCTGGGTCGGGCGGCGCTGATCATGATCTTCTTTGCTGCGGGTGTCTCCACGCTGATCATCGGGATCGGCTACGGCGCGCGCGGCCTGCTGACCCGGCATCGCGCCGGGATGCAGCGTTTCGCCCGCATCGCCCGCCCGGTGCTGGGTGCGCTTTTCATCGCCGTAGGCCTGGCGATCCTCTTCCGCCTGCATCACGCGGCAGAGGCCTGGGCCCTGCAGACCCTTCCCGACTGGCTTGTCGACCTGTCGGTCCGCTTCTGAAAGGAACCCTCACATGCCCCCGATCCTGACACGCCGCCATTTCATCGCCGCCGCCGGCACGGCTAGCCTGCTTCTGCCCCTCGCCGCCCGCGCCGCCCCGCTGGACTACACCCCCGGCCTCGTGCAGGAAAAGCTTGCCGCCGGAGAGACGGTCTTCCTGGATTTCAAGGCAAGCTGGTGCACGACCTGCGCCGCGCAGGAACGGGTTCTGGACGCGCTGAAGGCCGAAAACCCCGATTACGAGGCCCATGTGACCTTCGTCGACGTCGACTGGGATGACTATGCCCGCGCCGATTTCACCAAGTCCCTGCGCATTCCGCGCCGGTCTACCCTGGTGGTGCTGAAAGGCGATGAGGAACTGGGGCGCATTGTCGCCGGCACCGGCCGGGACCAGATCAAGGCCCTGATGGACACCGCCCTCTCCGCCGCGCAGACGTCCTGACAGCGGCGCGGGGTGCCCGCGTGCGCCGCGTTTGCGGCCCGGCCTGAGCAACCTGTTGCCCGACCCGGGCAGCAGCTCAGGCCTGTCGTGCGCAAAGCATCAGCCTTGGCCTTCGGTATCTACCGCGACACGTCCCGCAGAAGCACCACACGAGCCTCTCCCGTAGCCCGCGCCACGCTCCGTCCGCGCAAGATACCCCTGCCCCACCGCGAAAACCGCCGGGGCCCCCGCCACCTGTCCCTGGCAAACGGGGGCCCCGGCTCTGCTCTGCCTGCGTCGCTGGCCTTCGGGGGGTGGCCCCCTGGCCCGCGCCTGCCCGTGAGTGATGCCTCCCCTGCCGCTCCTCCTGCCGCGCCCCTCCGACCCGGCAGCCTTGCCTCTCATCTTGCCGTCAATGCGGGGCTCAATGGGCCTGCGGTGCGGCCTCTGCCACTATGGTCCCGCCTGTCCCGTCCTGCGCGACGACCCCCTCAGCTCCATGTCCCGCCGATTTCCCCGACCGGAGCGCGGCCTGCACCCCAGGCAGATCCGCTTGCCCCTCCGCATCTCCGGCATTGGCGGGCAATTCGCCGAACCAGCCCGAAAGCAGCCCGATCCCGCCCGCCATCAGCGCCACGCAGCCCAGGCTGATCCCCATCAGCCGGTCCTCGCGGTGATCATGATCCAGCCGGACCGGGGCCGGCAGGCTGAACCCCGTCGCGGCCCGATCCGCAGCGCCACGGCTGCCTGTCCCGGATGGTATGCTGTACTGGCCTGGCGTCACCGAAGGGCTCCTGTACCTGCGATCCGCCTTGGGCCGACCGCGCCGCAGAGATGTCGTCTCTCTGCCTGCAGGCTCCGGCCAAATAGTTAATAATTCGCAAAAACCGCCACAGTTCACCGGCACCGCGCTGTCAGAGCATGACCGCGACCAGAACCGTCAGCGTCACGAAGGCCGCGATGGTCGATACCATCACCGCCAGAGAGGCCGCGCCGGCATGCCCGGTGTCCTTCGCCAGAAGCGGGAACACCCCGAAGATCGGCATGGCAGCGGAGAGGATAAGCGCATGTTCCCAATCGGCATTCGGCAGGCCCAGCCCGACCAGCCCGATCACCCCGATCCACAGGAAGGCCATCAGCGGATGCACCAGCAGCTTGAAGGCGGTGATCGTGCCGGCCAGCGGCAGGTTGCCCCGCAGCGGCAGCCCCACCAGCGATCCGCCGATGAAGAACAGCGCCAGCGGAGAGGCCGCCTGGCTCAGCAGGGTCAGCGTGCGCTCCATCGCGACTGGCAGATGCAGGCCGGAAATCGAAACGACAGCGCCCAGGATCAGCCCGATCACGAAGGGCCGCCGCAATACCGACAGCACCAGCGTGCCCAGCCGCGCCCAGGCGCTTTGCGAGCGCTGCGGCGTGGCCGCCCCGACCAGCATCAGTCCGACCGGACTCAGCACGAAGTTCTCCACCAGCAGGCACATCGCCAGGATCTGCGGCGCGTAGTCCGGAAACAGGATGATCATCATGGGAAAGGCCAGGAAGGCCGAGTTGGGCGTGGCCGCGCCCAGAACCCCGATGGCCCGCCGCGCCGGCCCGATCCGCCCCAGCTTCAGCACCAGCCAGATCAGCGCTTGCGTGCTCAGCCCGGCCAGCGCCAGGAGCCCGAAGAAGACGGGATCGACCAGCTCGCCGAAGGGGCGCGTGGCGGTGGTCTGGAAGAGCAGGGCGGGCAGGGCCACCGACATGACGAAATTGCCCAGCACCGCCATGTCGCGGGGGGCAAAGACCCGTCGGTAGGTCAGGATGTAGCCCAGGCCGACCAGCGCGAAGATCGGCAAGGTGATCGACAGGACAGAGAGCATCTAGCCGATCCGGCCGCCGGCATCTCCGATCTGGCCGCGGTGCAGCAGCAGGTGATCCAGCAGGACCAACGCCATCATCGCCTCGCCCACCGGCACGGCGCGAATGCCCACGCAGGGGTCATGGCGCCCCTTGGTGATGATCTCCGCCGCGGCCCCGGCCTTGGTGATGGTCTGGCGCGTCTTCAGGATGGAAGAGGTCGGCTTGACCGCGAAACGCACCACGATCTCCTGCCCGGTGGAAATCCCACCCAGGATCCCCCCCGCGTGGTTTGAGGAATAGACCGGCTGGCCGTCATTGCCCGGAAAGATCTCGTCGGCGTTCTCTTCGCCGGTCAGGCAGGCGGCGGCCATGCCCTCGCCGATCTCCACGCCCTTGACGGCGTTGATCGACATCATCGCGGCGGCCAGGTCGGTGTCCAGCTTGCCGTAGATCGGCGCGCCCAGTCCCGCCGGCACGCCCCGCGCCACGATCTCGCAGATCGCGCCCACGGAATTGCCGCTCTTGCGCAGCCCGTCGAGGTAGCCGGCCCATTGCTCTGCCGCCCCCGCATCGGGGCACCAGAAGGGGTTTTCCTCGATCTGGCCCTCGTCGAAGCGGCTACGGTCGATGCCATGGGGGCCGACCTGGGTCATGTAGCCCCGGATCTCGATCCCCGGCGCCAGGGCCTCCAGCGCGGCGCGCGCCAGGCCCCCGGCGGCCACCCGCGCCGCCGTCTCCCGGGCCGAGGACCGCCCGCCACCGCGGTAATCCCGGATGCCGTACTTCTGCCAATAGGTGATATCGGCATGGCCGGGGCGGAATTTCTCGGCGATATCGCCGTAATCCTTGGACCGCTGATCGGTATTGCGGATCATCATCTGCACCGGGGTGCCGGTCGTCTTGCCCTCGAAGACACCGGACAGGATCTCCACCGCGTCGGGCTCGCGCCGCTGGGTGGTGTACTTGCTCTGCCCGGGCTTGCGCCGGTCCAGCCAATGCTGCAGCTGCGCCGCGTCCACCTCGATCCCCGGCGGGCAGCCATCCACCGTGGCGCCAAGCGCAGGCCCGTGGCTTTCGCCCCAGGTGGTGACGCGAAAGAGATGACCGAAGGAATTGAGGGACATGGGCGCGCTCCGCAGATGATCGCCCCCGGTTACCCCAAAGCGCTGTCCTGTGCAATTCCGCGCCGCGCAGCGCCTCCGTCCCCCATTGCACACCCGCCCCAAGCACCCCCGCCCACAAATCCGCGCGCCCCCACCTGCTTCTTCTTGCCGAAAAACTCCCGCCGGAGGCCCCCACCAGCCCCGCGCACCCCCTCGCCCTTCCGGGCACACCGCCGGAAGCAGGCCCCGGAAACAGACCCCGGAAATCCGGCCCCCAAACACCCCCCGGCGCCTCTCCCGTCTCCCCTTGTCGCCCCCCTGTCCCGGCACTATGCTCCCCCTCACCTCGGGGTGCCTTCGGGCTGAGATGCAGGACGCGAACCCGTTGAACCTGATCCGGTTAAAACCGGCGGAGGGAAGGTCCGGCCCCATGCCAATGCCGGTGCCAATCTTTCTCCGCCCGCAGCTCCAGGAGGATGCCATGAAGCATCTTGCACTCGCCGCGGGTTGTCTGATCGCAGGCCAGGCGGCCGCCCAGACACCCGTCCTCACCGTCTATACCTACGACAGCTTCACCCCGGACTGGGGCCCCGGCCCGGCGATCGAGTCGGCCTTTGAAAAGGTCTGCGACTGCGACCTCGTCTTCACGCCGGCGGGCGATGGCGCGGCGCTGCTGTCGCGCCTGCGGCTGGAAGGGGAGCGTACCCCGGCGGATGTGGTGCTGGGGCTGGATACCGCGCTGATGGGCCAGGCCCGCGCCACCGGGCTTTTCGCGCCGACCTCCGTCAGCGCGGAGTACGACCTGCCCGTCGCCTGGGAAGACAACACCTTCGTGCCCTTCGACTGGGGCTATTTCGCCTTTGTCGGCAATGCGGATGCGGATCTGCCCAGCTCCTTCACCGCGCTGGCGGAAAGCGACACCACCGTGGTGATCCAGGATCCTCGCAGCTCCACCCCCGGCCTCGGCCTGCTGCTCTGGGTCAAGGCGGCCTATGGCGACGAATCCGGCGCAATCTGGGAGTCGCTGGCGGACAATATCGTCACCGTCACCCCCGGCTGGTCCGAAGCCTACGGCATGTTCCTTGAGGGCGAAGCGGACATGGTGCTCAGCTACACGACCTCGCCCGCCTACCACGTCATCGCCGAGGACGACGAAAGCAAGCGCGCCGTGCCCTTCGAGGAAGGCAATTACATGCAGGTCGAGGTCGCCGCGAAGCTTGCCTCCAGCCAGCATCCCGAGCTTGCCGATCGCTTCCTGCAGT
>NZ_JAATOW010000023.1 GCF_011806405.1 Pseudooceanicola sp. HF7
GCTTGTCTACTTGCCGGTGCCCAAGACCGAAAAAAACGGGTCATCCCAGCTGTCCGGAGGGGCAGATGCCCATAGTTCAATCACTTGCTCCTTGCCGAATGCAATTCCGGAACAAGGATGCCCGTACCGCCCGCCCACCATGAAACTGTCATGTTTGGGATGCCCTCCGGGGAGGGCCCAAGGGGCAAGGCCCGCTTGCCGCCCGAGGAAACCTCCCCACCCGAACGCCATTGCCCCTCGCCTAGGGCAGGTTCGCAACCGCCAAGAATGGGTCGAACGCTGCCTTGTTTCCGCCGGGCGATCACCTGAGCTAACCCCATCGAGTGGTCCGGCCTACCTGCCAATGCAAGGTCGGCCCAAGCGAGCGATCCACCCCTCTCCTGTCAAGACGATCGGGAGTTCTTCGGGGGTGTCTTGTCATCCGGCATCGGCGATCGATAGGCCTCTCCGCCCCGGCGCTTGCGAAACTCGGCTTGTGCCGCACTGCGCAGGTCGGAATCGCGCACAACACGGGCGGCGGTGCTGGCCATCACCTTGGCGGCGGTAACCATCGCCTTGTGGGCGTGGGGCATCTTGCCCTGCGTGACCGTCTGCCAGGTGTGGAAAGGCGTGCCGATGACGGTGGTCGCCGTCAGGCATTGCGCAACAGGAACAACGTTGCTGACATCGCCAACATCGGTAGAGCCGAAGAACAGCCCCGGCTCTGTCGGCAGAGCAAGGATACCCTCGTGCAGATTGCGCGGGTATTCCAGTTCGGCACCGAACGCCGCTGCGCTGGCGCGGCGGTCGCTGTCGGTCAGCGCAGCGTCGGCAAGACGGTCGGCATACTCGTGGTCGGTCTCGTCATAGCCGGCGCGCCGATTGCCTCGAACGCCTCGTGCATCGCTTCTTCGAGAGCGCGGTTCGGCAGGATGCCCGAGGTCGCGCGGTCGAAGACCACCTCGAAGGTCGTGTCGGTCATCAAAGCCGCGCCCTCGGCGATGCGCAGCACCCGCGCATAGAGGTCCTCCGCCTCGTCCAATCGGGGCGCGCGCACCAGATAGAGACCCTCGGCGTAGCCCTGCACCACGTTCGGCGATGTCCCGCCCGTGTCGGTGATCGAATAATGCACGCGGCAGTTCGACGACATGTGTTCGCGCATGAAGTTGATGCCGATGTTCATCAGCTCAAGCGCGTCAAGCGCGCTGCGCCCGACCTCGGGGCTGACGGCGGCGTGGGACGACCGACCTGTAAAGCGGAAATAGGCTTGCTTGTTGGCAAGCGTGGCCGCGGACATGACAGCGTTGTAGGGCGCCGGATGCCAGCAGAAGGCCGCGTCGAGACCGTCGAAACTGCCTTCGCGGGCCATGTAGGTCTTGCCAGAGCCGCCCTCTTCTGCCGGGCAGCCGAAATAGCGCACCCGGGCCTTGACCCCGGCCTCGGCCAGCGCGTCGCGCAGGGTTACGGCGGCCAGCAGGGACGCGCTGCCTAGCAGGTTATGGTGGCAGCCATGCCCCTTGCCGCCCTGCTCCAGCGGTTTCTGTTCGGTCAGCCCTGCCTCTTGCGAGAGACCCGCGAGCGCGTCGTATTCGCCCAGGAACCCGATGGTGATATCGCCCTCGCCACATTCAGCCATGAAGGCGGTGGGCATTCCCGCCAGGTTGCGGGTGATGGTGAAGCCCTCCGCTTCCGCCGCCGCGATGTGTTCCTCGACGGAGCGGACCTCCTCCCAACGCAGTTCCGGCATGCCCCAGAGCCGGTCGCTCAGCGCGATGAAGGTCGGGGCCTTGCGGTCAGCGAGCGCCGAAACGGCGTCCGTCGACAGCATGTCGTTACGCAGGACGGGGTCGGGTGTTTCTGCAGTCATGTTATTCTCTTGTCAGCTCGGTTTTTCGTTGGAAAAGCGGCGTGTGGCTCAGGCCGTATCGTTCAGATGGCATGCCGAAAGGCGCCCCGGGGCGATCTCACGCAGCGCCGGACGCTCCGTGCGGCAGCGCTCGGTCGCCCAGGGACAGCGCGGGTTGAACGCGCAGCCCGGCGGCGGATTGAGCGGCGAAGGGAGTTCGCCCGCGATCGGGGCGTAGTCGCGTTTGCCGGCCTCCAGACTGGGCACCTGATCGATCAGAAGACGGGTGTAGGGATGGTTCGGATCGCCATAGAGCGCGTCCGTCGGCGCCACCTCGACCACGCGACCAAGGTACATGATCACCACCCGGTCAGAGATATGCTCCACCACGCCCAGGTTGTGGGAGATGAACAGATACGTGAGGTCGAGCTCGTCCCGCAGATCCATGAAAAGGTTCAGGACCTGCGCCTGGATCGACACGTCGAGCGCGGCGACGGACTCGTCGCAGATGATCAGGTTCGGGTTGACCGCGAGCGCCCGGGCGATCCCGATGCGCTGGCGCTGGCCGCCGGAAAACTGGTGCGGGAACCGGTCGATGTAGGCACTCGACAGCCCGACCTTTTCCATCAGGGAACCGACGTAGTCGCGCTGCTCACGGCGCCTGATCCGGCCATGTTTGACCGCCGCCTCGCCGATGATGTCCACGATCCGCATACGTGGGTTGAGAGAGGCGAAGGGATCCTGAAAGATCATCTGAACGCCAAGATCGAAGGCGCGATGCTCCTTTGCGGTCATCTCGGCCACGTCCTTGCCACGCCAGCGCACGCTCCCGCCCGAGGGCGTACTGATCCCGGCAAGCATCCGGGCAACCGTCGATTTGCCACAGCCGGACTCGCCGACGATGCCCACGACCTCGCCGCTCTCGACAGTGATATCCACGTCCTGGACGGCCTGCACATTCACGGGGCGGTTCTTGCCGCCGAAGAGATTTGTGATCCGACCGCCCAGGCTCACCGGTTGTGAAAAGGTCTTGGACAGGTTGCGGATCTCGAGAATTGGGGCCTCGGTCATTGATCTCCTCCAGTCTCGGGGTGCCAGCACCGGAATTCGCGTGTGTTGCCAAGCGACGTGACGCCCGGCGTCTCGCGGCATTGCTCGGTCGCGCGATGGCAGCGGTCGCGGAAGGCGCAGCCCTCGCCCAGCTCAAGCAGCGAAGGTGTCATGCCTTCGATCTGATGAAGCCGCGCGCCGCGCGTGCTGCCCGACGGGACTGAATCGATCAGGCCGCGCGTGTAGGGATGCATCGGGTGATGGATGATCTCGTCCGTCTCGCCCGTCTCGACGATCCGGCCCGCGTACATCACCGCGATGCGGTCGGCGAGGCCGGCAATGACCGCGAGGTCATGCGTCACCCAGATCAGCGCGGTGCCGGTTTCCCGGCAAAGCTCTCTCACCTCGTGGATGATCTGCCCCTGGATCGACACGTCGAGCGCGGTGGTGGGCTCATCGGCGATGATCAGGCGCGGCCGGTTCAACAGTGCGATGGCGATGGCGATCCGCTGCCGCATGCCACCCGACAGCTCGAATGGATAGCAGCGCAGCCGCTCGTCGGGCGACGGGATGCCGACCTTGACCAGCACGTCCCGCGCCCGCTGCCGGGCCGCCGCGGAGCTGACCGTCTCATGTGCCTGGATCGCCTCGATCATCTGGGTATCGACCCTGAGAACCGGGTTGAGCGTCATGGACGGATCCTGGAACACCACTGCGATGTCGTTGCCCCGCAGCCGGCGCAGCTCCCGCTCCTTCATGGCCAGCAGGTCGCGGCCATCGAACTCGATGCTGCCGCCGACGATGCGCCCCGGCGGGTCGATCAGACCAAGGATCGAAAACCCGGTGATGGACTTGCCGGAGCCCGACTCGCCGACCAGACCAAGGATCTCCCCGGGTGCCAATTCAAGGTCGACGCCGTCCACCGCCTTCACCGCTCCGAAGCGCGTGAGGAAATGGGTCTGGAGGTTCTGCACTCGCAGAAGCGGCATGGTGTCTGTCGTCTGGCGGGCGGTCATTGGGCGTTCCTCGGGTTGAGAATGTCGCGCAGATGGTCACCGACAAGATTGATGCCGAGGACGATCAGGGTCAGGGCAATACCGGGAAAGAGCGAGATCCAGTATTCGCCGGACATCATGAACTCGAACCCGTTCGCGATGAGCATGCCAAGTGACGGCTCCGTCACCGGCACGCCGATGCCAAGGAAGGACAGCGTTGCCTCTGCGGTGATTGCGTGGGCAAGGTCGATGGTCGCGATGACGATCAGCGGCGGCATCGTGTTCGGCAGCATATGGCGGAAGATGATCCGACGCGATCCAAGCGAGAGGCTGCGCGCCGCCAGCACGTATTCGCGGTTGCGCTCCACGATCGCCGAGCTTCGGGCCGTGCGCGCGAAATAGGCCCATTGGACAACGATCAAGGCGATGATCACCTTGTCGATCCCCTGGCCCAGCACCGACAACAGGACAAGCGCCACGAGGATCGCCGGAAAGGAAAGCTGGATGTCCACCGTACGCATCAGGATCGCATCGACCACGCCGCCGAAATAGGCCGCGATAAGACCAACGGCGGTCCCGATGAACAGTGCGCCTGCGACGGCGCTGAAGGCGACGATCAGGCTCGTGCGCATCCCGTAGAGGATGGCCGAGAGCACGTCCCGCGCCTGTCCGTCGGTTCCAAGCCAGTAGGTGATGTCACCCGACGAGGACGTGCTGAGCGGGGGCAGCTGCGAATCGAAGATATCGAGCGTGCCGATGTCGTAAGGGTTCTGCGGCGCGACCCAGGGGGCCAGGAAAGACGGAACCGTAAGACCGACAAGGATGATCAGGCCGAATACGGCGAGCGGGTTTTCGAAGAACTGCCGGACGATCCGGCGGAACGGCGTATCGGCGCGGGTGCGGGCGGGTCTGTCGGCAGAAGTGGGTTGCACAGTCATCAGTCACGGACCTTTTCGCGGGAACTGGGGTCGATCACCATGTAAAGAAGGTCGATCACGAGGTTCAGCAGGACCAGGAACAGGACCATGATGAGCACGTAGGCGACGACCACGGGCCGATCGAGCGTGAGGATCGAGTCGATCAGCAGCTTGCCCATGCCGGGCCAGGAGAAGACCGTCTCGGTGACAACGGCGAAGGCCAGCGCCTGGCCGAATTCGAGCCCTGCCACGGTTATGATCGGGATGAGCACGTTCTTGAGCAGATGAACGCGCAGGATTCGCGAGGAGGAGAGCCCCTTGGCGCGGGCGAACTTGATGTAGTCCATCGCCTGGATCTCACGCGTCGCCGCGCGGGTGACCCGGATGATAAGAGACGCCTTCGTCAGACCGAGGGTCAGCGCCGGCAGGATCAGATGTCGCAAGCCGTCGAGGGTAAGGATGCTCAGCTCGATCGGGCCAACCTGGACCGTTTCCCCCCGACCGGATGTCGGCAGGATGCCAAGTTGCACCGCGAAGAGCATGATGAGGACCATGCCGACCCAGAAAGTCGGAAGGCTGAAGCCAAAGATCGAGCCCGTCATGATCACCTTGGAGAACGTCGCCTCGGGGCGCAGCCCCGCGATGATGCCGAGTGGGACGCCTATGACGACGGAAAAGAACATCGCAAAGCCGACGAGTTCGACCGTGGCCGGCATCCGTTCGAGAATAAGTTGCAGCGCGGGCTCGCCGGTAAGGAAGCTGCGTCCGAAATCCCCCTGCAGCGCGCTGCCCAGGAAGGTGATGTACTGCACGAAGATCGGCCGATCGAGCCCGAAGCTCTCGCGCACTGCGTCTCGCTCGAGGTCCGTTGCCTCTGGGCTGACCAGCATCGAGATCGGATCCCCGACAAGGTAGATCCCGACAAAGACAAGGACGGACATGACAAGAAGGACAAAGAAGGCCTGCAACAGCCGATTGATGACGAAAGCCGACAAGGAGCGTCTCCCACGCGTTAGAGGTTGCCCGCAGCCCAGAGGGCTGCGGGCCTGCGATGGATCACTCGGACCGGGTCACGTTCTGCGGCAACGTGAACTGGTCCGCGCGCGCTTCGTATTCGAGATCCGCGCGCAAGCCCCAGGACGGAACCTCGAAATGGATCGGCAGGATCGCGAAGTCGGACATTGCGAGCGCATCCGCCTCTTCCAGAAGCTTGGCGCGCGCGTCATCGTCCATCGTCTTGCTCGCCTCGCTCAGCAGCGCGTCAAGCTCGGGGTTCGAGTAGCGGCCGGCATTCGCGCTGCCCTGGCCCGCGTCCTTGTCGTAGGTCGCCAGCTGGGCGCCTAGGGTCGTGCCGATCTCGCCGGTGTTGTTGCCCCAGGACGCAAGGTAGGCACTGTAGGCGCGATGGTCGCGGTTCTTGAAGAAGACCGGCGCCGCCGCGGCATCAACAGCAGTCTTGACGCCGATCCGGCTCCACATCGCGGCAACCGTCTGCGCAACACGGGCGTCGTTGACGTAGCGCCCACTGGGCGAGCCGAGAGTGATTGAGAACCCATCGCCGTACCCGGCTTCCTCAAGCAGTTGCGCTGCGCGTTCGGGGTCTGCGGGGGCGGGTACCTCATGATCTGCACTGGTCCCGAACATGTTCGGCGTTCCAAGGCTGCCGGCCGGTACGGCGGCGCCCCCCATGACACGGCTCGCGATCCCTTCACGATCAATCGCCCGGAAAAGCGCCTCGCGGACTTCCTTGATCTTGAGGGGGTTTTCGCCGTCCGTTCCGGAGATCCCCGGGCTGTCGTCCCGTTCCTGATCCAGGGCGATAAAGATGACCCGTGCGGGCGGGCCCGAGACGATCTTCGCGTTCGCATCGCCTTCGATCTGGCCAACGCTCCCGGTGGGCACGTCCTCCATCATGTCGATGTCGCCAGCCAGAAGTGCTGCCGAGCGCGTTGCCGGATTTGTCATTGGCCGCATGATGACACGGTCCCAGTCCGGCGCCTCGCCCCAATAGGACGTGTTCGCTTCAAGTATGAGGTCCGCACCCTTCTGCCAGGACACGAAGGTGAACGGCCCGGTGCCGATGAGCCCTTCGCCACGGTTGAGTTCGGTGGTGGTCCGCCCCTCGGGCGCGTCCCCGGAAGCGGCGGCTTTCGACATGATCGGGAGGTTAACCAGGTCGACCGTCAGGTTCGGATAGGCCTGCTTCGTGGTGATGCGTACCGTGGTATCATCCAGCGCCTCGACCCCGGCGATCTGCCGCGTGAACAGCGTAAAGGGCGTGGGACTGTTCGGCACCTTCGCCACCCGGTCGAGCGAGAAGACCACGTCCTGCGCGGTCAGCGGCGTGCCGTCCGAAAAGGTCACCCCTTCCCTGAGATGAAAGTCCCATTCCGTCGGGCTGGCCAGTTCCCAGCTTTCGGCCAGAAGCGGCTCGATCGCACCTTGCGCGTCCTGGCGGACGAGCGGTTCGAATATGGCGAGAGAGACCTGCATGTTCGGCGAGAGGACGTGGAACTGCGGGTCCAGCGAGGACGGTTCAGACTTGGTGCCGATGACCAGATCTTCGGCGCTGACCGGCGAGCAGGCCAGCAGAAGCGCGGCAGTACTCGCGAAGAGATGCGAACGTGTGAAGCTCATTCTTTTTTCCTTATGGGCGGGCGTCGGATCTTCGACGCGGGCCCTTTCCCTGTTGATCAATAACGAAAACTCGATGAGCAAAAGACATGGCCATGACGACTTGTCGCCGTCGCCTTCACCTGCTGACTTTTTCCGGTTTTCGCGTCGATACGCCTAGTCTGAAGCGATACCCCGAAGGCATGCAATGAACTAATCTGGCGTTTAAGATGACTTTTGGTTATCGTGCCGCATGGATATTCGCCAGCTTCGCTACCTCGTATACACGGCTCGTTACTCGAGCTTCCGCATCGCAGCCGACAAGCTGAACGCGACACAGCCGGCGGTCAGCAAGGGCATCCGCGTCCTGGAGCAATCCGTCGGTGTCCGCCTTCTGGACCGTGGACCATGGGGCGTGAAACCAACTGAGTACGGCGAGCGATTGATCCAGTACGGAGAGGTGCTCCTGGCCCTGACGGAGGAAGCCCGCACCGAGATCGACGCCATGCTGGGCGCAAAGCGCGGCCGCCTCCGGGTCGGCTCGATCGCCACGACCGTTCGCGGTGTCGTGCCCACCGCGGCCCGCCGCTTCCTCGAGAAATCCCCCGAAGTCGATCTGAACTTTTACGAGGAACTCTCACCCGCCCTCCAGGCGCAGCTCCTGAAGGGATCGATCGATGTCGCCGTGATGTCCCGACCGCACGACTTTCCGGATGAAGAGCTGGAATACCGGGCCCTTCTGAACAGTCCGATGCAGATCGTGGCCGACGTCGCACATCCACTCATGCGACGGGAGCGGCTCTCTCTCAGTGATTTGACCAGTTTTCAGTGGATCCTGCCCGCGCGTCCTGACCCTGATCGCCTCGCCCTCGATTCGCTGTTCAGCAAGGCGCAGCTTCCACTGCCGAAAGCGGTGTGCGAGACGACATCCTCGCGCTTTCAGGTGTCCATGCTCGCGGGCTCGCCATGGCTGAGCTACCTGACAACTTCCAGCGCCTACACCTCCGTCGAAAATGCGCAACTGGCGCCGCTTCCCCTGCTGCGCTCGCCTGCCTGGACGCGGTCCGTTGGCGTTGCCTATCGCAAGCAGCGCGTGTCACGACCCATCATTGACGGGTTCCTTCGCGAACTCGAGATTGCCTCTGCGGAATACACCGCCAGTTTGGGCTCTGGTGCGCAAACCCGGTGAAGGGTGAGGTTAAGCCCCACTTCCTGCATGATCTCCTTAACAGCGCCCCGAGCTTCCCTCCGGGCCACGCGCTTAAAACCGGAGCACTTGCAAACCTTGCAGGGCCTCTTGCCTACGATGGAGCGCTGTTTGACCGGCTTGACCGGCGAGCCAACGCAATCGATCCGCGGGCAATCCTAAACACCCTCCGTGCTGACCACGAAGCCCTTCGCGATCGAGCCCGGATCGAAAGTTCCGTGCTATAAAGTCACCACTCGCACCGCCTCGCTAAGCGACACGCTTGGAATCCAACGACAACGCCTGCCCGCACCCTCAGGAATCTGGCAAGGTACCGGATGAGGGCATCAGAAAGCGAAGCGGCAGGATCGCGCTTGATGCTGGCGACTTGAGCCCATCTTGACGCTTGGGAACCTTGGGTGCTAGTCTGATAACTTATAAGAAATCAAAAAAATTGCGCGTTAGCTCTAGCTAGATCCCGATCTACAGGCTGCGGCTGCCGCGCCCCTTTTATACGTTCGCTCCCAACCGCCCGGGCCACTCCCGGATAAGTCCTTCAGACGCCTCCATTCATTCCGCGCGGGCAGCGGGGAATCAATTGCGCGAAGATTTTCGCGCAATAAATCTATGCCGCCAATTTAAATCTCCACTTTAATACGCACTAACGCCTTCTCTGCATATCCCATAAGCAGATTCCAATCACCACGCCCCAACGTGCGCGTGAAAACCCTATCTGGTTGATTGACACGCATACTTGATCGCGCATGATTTGAACGGGCATGTCTTATTGCCTAATAGCCACAGTCAAACGGGCGCTCCCGCTTAGCGCATTGGCTTCCTATTGCAAAACAAGATCAACATCAGCAAGGTGCCCGCGTGCAATCGACTCCGAAACGGGCGTGGCATCAGTAAGCCAGAAAAAGCCCGGTAAATTTTTAGTGCACATTCTGGGGATTAAAACGGGACATGACTATTAGAGTATTCACCTGCCACGACTGCGGGCACAAAATGCGTTTTTTCGGCAAGCATTGCGGGAAATGTTACGCGCAAAAACTACCCCACCAATTGCCGTCTCTCTGGCTCACTGGTGCGGCCATCGCCTTGATTCTGCTCATCATGGTTCTGGTGTCGCTTCTTACCTAGGGCGCGCTGAGCACTTGCAAATCGGGACCATATCGCTGAGAAGCATTTGGCCATGGCCCCGTAGCTCAACTGGATAGAGCAGCCGACTTCTAATCGGCAGGTTGAGGGTTCGAGTCCTTCCGGGGTCGCCAGGCAATTCAAGCCCAGCCAATCGCCCCTCACCGACATGACAGGAAACCGGGCGGTATATGGGGATGTACCGCCCGCTTTCACCTTCAGCCAGCGTGCCCCCTTGGCCCCGACCGTGGATGCCGCCGACGGGGGTCACCCCCTATGGCCTTGCCGCGAAGTTCATGCTAACTCTCAGGCCCTTATCGGAATGGCCGCCTGACGGCCCGATCGGAGTAACCTGACATGCCGAGCAGGGCCGAGCCTCTGGACCCCTCCCTTCCCAATGACACGCTGCTTGCCACCGCCCGCCGGGTGCTGCAGACCGAAGCTGATGCGCTTGCGCATCTGGCTGCCCATATGCCCGAAGATTTCAGCGCCGCCGTGGCACGCATCCTGGCCTCCAAGGGCCGCGTGATCGTTTCCGGCATCGGCAAATCCGGCCATATCGGGCGCAAGATCGCGGCCACCCTGGCCTCGACCGGGACGCCCGCGCAATTCGTCCACCCCGCAGAGGCCTCTCACGGGGATCTCGGCATGGTGACGCCTGCGGACATCTGCCTGCTGATCTCCAACTCCGGGGAAACCGCTGAGCTGCGCGACCTTGTTTACCATTCTCAGCGCTTCTCGATCCCGGTGATCGGCATCTCCTCGCGCCCCGAGTCGACGCTGATGGCTGCGGCGGATTACCGGCTGACCCTGCCGGCGCTGCCCGAAGCCTGCTCCATCGGCATGGCTCCCACCACGTCGACCACCCTGACCCTGGGCCTGGGCGATGCACTGGCCGTGGCCCTGATGGAAGAGCGCCATTTCCTGCCCGAGGATTTCCGCATCTACCACCCCGGCGGCAAGCTGGGCGCGCAGATGACCCGCGTGGGCGACATGATGCACCGGGGTGAGAGCCTTCCGGTGATCGACGTCGAAAGCGGTATGAATGACGTGCTGCTGACCATGACCTCCAAGGGCTTCGGCATTGCCGGGCTGACCCGCGACGGCGTGCTTGTCGGCGTGATTACCGATGGTGACTTGCGCCGGAACATGGAAGGGCTGATGCAACGCCCTGCCCTGGACGTGGCCAACAAGACCCCGGTGACCGTGGGCCCCGACATGCTTGCGCCAGAGGCGCTGGCCCTCGTGAATGACCGCAAGATCAGTGCGTTGCTGGTCGTGGACGCACAGAACCGCCCGCTGGGCGTGCTGCATGTCCATGACTTCCTGCGCGCCGGCGTGATGTGACCCTGCTGACGGATCCCGATATGAAGACCGTGATTTTCATCCCCGCCCGATATGCCTCTACCCGCTACCCGGGCAAGCCCCTGGCAACCCTGGCCCTGCCCGATGGCAGCCGGAAGAGCCTGATCCAGATGAGCTGGGAAGCGGCAAGCTCCATCGCCGGTGTCGATGCCGTCTACGTGGCCACTGATGACGACCGCATCGCAGAGGCCGCGCGGGCCTTCGGCGCCGATGTGGTCATGACCTCCGAAGAGTGCGCCAATGGCACCGAACGCTGCGCCGACGCCCTGGCCAAGAGCGGGATCGACGCCGACCTGGTGGTCAACTTCCAGGGCGATGCGCCCCTGACCCCGCCCTGGTTCGTCGAAGAGCTGATCGCGGCGATGAAGGCGGATCCCTCTGCCCCCATGGCCACGCCGGTGTTGCGCTGCGATCCCCAGACCTATGCCAACTTCCTTGAAGACCGCCGCAACGGCCGCGTCGGCGGCACCACCGCCGTCTTCGGCGTGACCGGCAATGCGCTCTATTTCTCCAAGGAAGTCATCCCCTTCGTGGATCCGGAAAAGCTGCCGGACCCGGTGCCTGTCTTCCACCACGTTGGCGTCTACGCCTATCGCCCCGATGCCCTGGCCGCCTATGTCGCCCAGCCCGCCACCCCGCTGGAACAGCTGGAAGGGTTGGAGCAGCTGCGCTTCCTTGAAACCGGCGTGCCCGTGCGCTGTGTGGAGGTCGAAGCCCGCGGCCGCGTCTTCTGGGAGCTTAACAACCCGGCCGACGTGCCCCGCATCGAAGCCGCCCTGAAGCAGATCCATGCCTCCACTCAAACCCAGACAGGTGCCAAATGAGCAAGATCGTCCAGGTCGCCGATATCGCCATCGGCGGCAACGAACCCTTCGCCCTGATCGCCGGCCCCTGCCAGCTGGAAAGCCTGGATCACGCCCGCATGATGGCCGAGAAGATCGCCGAGGCCTGCGCGCCCACCGGCACGAAGTTCATCTTCAAGTCCAGCTACGACAAGGCCAACCGCTCCTCCATCTCCACCACCCGTGGGCTGGGCATGGAAGAGGGTCTGTCGATCTTGTCCAAGATCCGCGATGAATTCGGCGTTCCGGTGCTGACCGATGTACATGACGCGCATCAATGCGGGCCCGTGGGTCAGGCAGTGGACGTGCTGCAGATCCCCGCCTTCCTCTGCCGCCAGACCGACCTGCTGCTTGCCGCAGGTGAGACGGGCTGCGCGGTGAACGTGAAGAAGGGCCAGTTCCTTGCGCCCTGGGACATGGGCAACGTGGCCTCGAAGATTGCCTCGACCGGCAATGAGAAGATCATGCTCTGCGACCGGGGCACCAGCTTCGGTTACAACACTCTTGTCACCGATTTCCGCGGCCTGCCCACCATGGCGCGCACGGGCTACCCGGTGGTCTTCGATGCGACCCATTCGGTGCAGCAGCCCGGTGGCCAGGGCACGACCTCCGGCGGCCAACGCGAATTCGCCCCCGTGCTGGCACGGGCCGCCGTGGCCGTGGGTGTCTCTGCGCTGTTCATCGAAACCCACGAAGACCCGGACAATGCGCCGTCCGACGGGCCCAACATGATCCCCATCGAGCAGATGCAGGGTCTCATTGGCCAGCTGCGCGCCTATGACGACCTGACCAAGGGCTTCGACCTGATGGTCTGACGACCCTGCGCCGGCTACAAGCTCCGGGGGCTTTGGCCCCCGACGCAGGCCGGGCGTTCGATGCGCCCGGCCTGCGCCCTCGGGCTCTTCGTAAAAGCAGGTGCTTAGTAAAGGCATGGGGGGCTCAGGCGGCGCCCGCCATGACATGCTGGTGATGGGCGATTGCCTCTTCAAGGTCGTCGTAAAGCGTCAGCTCTCCGTTCTCCAGCACCGCGCCCATGTCGCAAAGTTCCCGCACCTGGATCATGGAATGGCTGACCACCACAGCCCCGGCCCTCTCCATCCGGGCGCGGAAGACCTCTGCGCTCTTGGCGCGAAAGGCAGCATCCCCAACCGATGTGACCTCGTCCACGAGGTAGGTGTCAAAGGGCAAGCCCATGGAGACGCCGAAGGCCAGCCGCGATCGCATCCCGGCGGAATAGGTCTGCACCGGCAGGCGGAAATGGCCGCCAAGTGCTGCAAACCCCTCGACGAAGTCGACCAGTTCTCTGCTGTCCGCCCCGTAGATCCGGGCCACGAAGCGCGTGTTCTGGATCCCCGTCAGATGCGGGTGGAAGGACCCCGCGAACCCCACCGGCCAGGAGATAGAGCCGGTCGACGAAACGCGCCCGCCCGTTGGTTTCAGGGTGCCCGCGATGATCTTCAGCAGGGTCGATTTTCCCGCCCCGTTGCGCCCAAGCAGCGCCACCGCACGCCCCGAGGGGAAGGTCGCGTTGATCTGGTGCGCCACAAGCTTCCTGGTGCCGCCGCGCCGGTAGACCATCGACAGGTTCTCAAACCGGATCATCAGCGCCGGTCCTTCAGCGCATAGACCGTGATCGCCAGGATCAGCCAGGTCAGGAACAGGAAAAGTCCGACAAACCCTAGCAGCAGCCCGCGCTCGGGAAAGCGCGATGTCTCTGCCCGCGTGGGGGCCACATGGGCGGCCAGGTATCGGCTCTTCCGTCGGGCCTCTGCCTGGGCGAGGTCGAAGGATGCAAGGGCAGAGGTATAGCTTTCCTCCGCGAACTGGCGATCCACGACCAGTTCCTCGTATTGCCCCATGACCTCTGCTAGCCGCGCGCCCGCCGCGCCGCCATCCATGCCCAGCTTGGAACGTTCCGCCGCGATCCGCGCTTCGATCGTCTCGATCCGCAGGGCGGTCTGTTTCACCCGCGGATCGCTGGCCCGCGTGGTCCCGGCCAGAAGATCGGCATCGATCAACGCTTCCGCCAGCTGTTGCTGCAGATGCGCCAGAAGCCCGGCCTGGCTGGCCACGTCCGTTTCCGGATCGACCAGCTGGTTGCGATTGCGGAACTCCGTCACAGCAACACGCGCCGCGCGCAGCCGTTCCCGGGAGATCTCCAGATCCTCCTGCGCGGAGCGGATCGTGTCGCCCTGGGCGATATCGCTCAGCCGATTGATCAGGGCAGAGCTTTTCTCAAGCAGGCGTTCCGCGATCTGCTGGGCGTCCTGCGGGGCAAAGGCAAGCACCCGCACCTCGATCAGCTCCGTGCCACTGTCGTATTCAATGCGTACCTTGCGCTGCCAATGGGCCAACAGATCCTCGATCGCGCCGGAGGGATCATAGGCAAAGACCGGATCGGCCTGGGAATCGCCCCAGTCCCAGCCGGGCCGGGACCAGATCGCCGCCAGGTCCAGCTCTGCCGCCATCTCCTCTACCAGCTCCTGGCTTTGCAGGTATTCGTAAAGGATGTCCGCATCCCGCGTGCCGGCCCCGGAAAACTCGGAGATCCCGCCAAGCAGAGAGACCGCCGGGCTCTGATCTTCGGCCCGCACGGAAAAGGCCACGGTAGAGGCATATTGATCCGCCGCCCGCCCCCAGAGGTACCAGGCAGTGAGCCCCAGCGGAGCAACCACCGCCACCAAGAGGGAGACCAGCAAGGCCAGATGCCGCCGCCGGGGGCGTGCGGCCGCGGCGGGCGGAGCCACTAGGTTCTGCTGCACCTGGCGCAGCGGCGTCGGCGGCGCGGGCCTGGCCGCCGGCTGGCTTGCTGGCTGGGGGGCAGGTGCGGCAGCTGGCGGGCGGGCTTGCGCGGCGGCCCCCGGCGACCGGGCCTTTGCGGCAGCCGCCGCGTGACCGGGTCCGGCTGGCCTCGCAGGCCCTGCCCGACCGGCTGCTGCTGGCTCGGCTTTTCCGGGGACTTCGGTTCCGGGGACTGGGGGGCGGATCTGTTGTGTCACTCTGCACTTGGCAATTTGTTCACTGTTCGCCGCCAAACTACGGGCGAGAGGATCACAAATCGTAAAGATCCCAAGGAGGCAGAACAGAAGATGCAGGGCACCCTGACGCCGCATCGCCGCCCACTGGCGGGCCTGCGCACCATCGGCGCGCTTGTGCTGCGGGAAATGGCCACCAGTTATGGGCGCTCGCCCGGGGGCTACCTATGGGCGGTGATCGAACCCGTGGCGGGGATCGCGCTGCTGTCCTTCATCTTCTCGATGGGCTTCCGCGCCCCGGCGCTCGGCGTCAGCTTTCCGCTGTTCTACGCAACGGGGATGCTGCCCTTCCTCCTCTTCACGCATCTCTCCTCCAAGGTGGCGCAAAGCCTTGATTTCTCACGTCCCTTGCTGGCCTACCCGGCGGTGACCTGGCTGGATGCGATCCTGGCGCGCTTCCTGCTGAACCTGGTGACGCAGCTCATGGTCGGGCTGCTGGTGCTGGGCGGCATCCTGGCCCTTTTCGACACCCGCGCGGTGCTGGATCTTTCCGCGATCCTGGCGGCCTATGGGCTGGCTGCCCTGGTCGGCCTGGGCGTGGGCGTCATGAACTGCCTCCTGCAGGGGCTCTTCCCGGTCTGGATCCACGCCTGGTCGATCCTGATGCGCCCGATGTTCCTGATCTCGACCATCTTCTTCACCTTCGAAAGCGTGCCGTCGCCCTGGCGCGATGTGCTCTGGTACAATCCGGCGGTGCATTTCATCGGGATCCTGCGGCGGGGCTTCTATCCCGGCTATGACGCCGCCTTTGCCTCTCCGCTCTATGTCACCGGGATCGGGCTGGGGTTGCTGGCCATTGGACTGCTATTCCTGAGCCGGGCACATCGCCACATCCTGAACCGCTAGGCGGCAACGCGAAAACCCGCCGCGCGACGGCGCGCACGGCGGGTGGTCGTCTTGCGGGACAGGCCCGGTATCAGAACCAGCGCCCGATCTTTAGCTTGCCCCCGTCGATGGAGGTGACGGTGCCGGTGAAACTGGCCGGGTCGGTGACGATCGCCGCATTGCCATTGGTGCAGAACTGCGTGCCATCGGCCCAGCGGATGTATTCGCCATTGGCGTTGGAGCCGCTCTCCACCACCGCGCCCGTCGGGCTGCCCGCGCTTTCCGATACGGTGCCCACCACGGAGGCCTGGGTGAACAGTTCGACCCACTCGGCCCAGGCGCTGGCAGCATAGCCCCGGCACCAGACCCGCTGACCATCCTCGGCCACGTAGATCTGACGCGCGGAAGAGGCCCCGCCGCGCAGGACCATCAGGCTTGCCCCGGACGGGTCGCCCTCAGGGCAATTGCTGCCAGAGGCGGTGAAGCTGTAGATCCCCGCCGCAAGGCACAGGTCCGCATCGTCAGAGGGCGCGGCAAGCCCACCCGCGCTGTCGCCCAGCCCGAAAGCCCCGACCGGCATGAGCCGCCCCGCCGTGGTGTCGCCGGCATGCGATTGCACCGCCGCACCGCCCAGCGTGCCCTCATCCGGGTCGACCTCTAGCGCCGTGGTCCAGCTGCTGCCATCGGGCGACACCTTGATCGAAAAGGCATCGCTTCCCGCCAGCCCCATCTCTGCCCGCCCGCTCCAGTTGCTTTGGTAGAGCAGGCTGGCGGTCTCGCCCGTGGCGGCCTTGTTGATCTTGACCTGATGGCCGTTACCCGCGTGGCTGAACAGCACCGCAGGGGCGGAGACGCTCAGCCGGTTGGTGGCATCGGCAGTGGCGCTGACGCCAAGCTCTGCAACCTGCATGGGCAGATCGCCCGCATCCTGCCAGGCATTGTCGCGCCATGTGACGACCTGGTCCTCATCCAGCACATAGGCCCGCCACCCGGGCTTCGGCGCCTGAAAGATCCAGGTCAGCCCGTCCCGCGTGGCGATGGCGCCATCCTGCCCCGCCCAGTCACCGCTTGCCCCGCTGGCAACGATATGGCGTTCGCCCTCTGCCGGGCTGGCGGGCGGCGCGGTCAGGTCGCGGTCACTCACCGCCAGCTGGACCAGCGTATCCAGCAGTTGCAGCGCCTCGTTGTGGGTCACGTGCTTCTGGGCCTGCGACGGCATGAGATAGGGCAGCGAAAGGATGGCAGAAATGTCCGGCATGGGGCCTCTCCTGGATCAGGTTTGCCGCCGGAGGCTAGGAGAGCACCGTAAATCTTCCCTGAGACCACCGTGACGGTCGCCCCCTCAGCGGCGCTCCACCAGGTCGCGCAGGTAAAGCCCGTAGCCGTTCTTGCCGAACAGCCCGGCCCGTTCCAGCAGCGCGCCATCATCGATCCAGCCATTGGCATGGGCGATCTCATCCGGGCTGCCGATCTGCTGGCCCTGTCGTTCGGACAGGGTGCGCACGAAGTTACCCGCGTCCAGCAGGCTGGCATGGGTGCCCGTATCCAGCCAGGCATAGCCGCGCCCCATCTGCTCCACCCGCAGGCTGCCGTCCTCAAGGTAGCTTTCCAGGACCGAGACGATCTCAAGCTCGCCGCGCGCCGAAGGGGTCACCCGGCGGGCGCGGGCCGGGGCACTGCCATCCAGGAAATACAGCCCCGTGACCGCGTAATTGGACGGGGCGCGGGCGGGTTTCTCCACGATATGGCGGACGGTGCCGTCGGCCTCGAAATCGACCACGCCATAGCGTTCCGGATCCGCCACACGGTATCCGAAGACCGTCCCGCCGCATTCCGCCACATCGGCGCAGGCCATCAGCTCGGGCAGGCCATGGCCAAAGAACAGGTTGTCGCCCAGGACCATGGCGCTTGGCGCGCCGTCCAGGAAATCCTCTGCCAGCAGGTAGGCCTGGGCCAGCCCCTCCGGCCGGGGTTGCGCGATATAGGTAAAGCGCAGGCCCCATTGGCTGCCATCGCCCAGCAGGCGTTCGAAAGGCGCGCGGTCTTCCGGCGTGGTGATCACCGCGATCTCGCGGATGCCGGCCAGCATCAGGACCGACAGGGGGTAATAGATCATCGGCTTGTCGAAGACCGGCAACAGCTGCTTGGACACCCCCATGGTGATCGGGTAGAGCCGCGTGCCGGTGCCCCCGGCCAGGATGATCCCCTTGCGTTCGGTCATGTGGCCGTTGCCTCCAGCTCTTGCAGGACCGCATCCAGCCCCCGGCGCCAGTCCGGCGGCGCGATGCCGAAGTCCTCCGTGATGCGCCCGCAGTCCAGACGCGAATTCAGCGGTCGCACCGCCGGGGTCGGGTATTGCGCGGTGGGGATTGGCGTGACGGTGACCGGGCGGCCCGCGCGGGCAAAGACCTCTTGCGCGAAACCGGCCCAACTGACTGCGGGCTGGCCGGCGAAATGATAGATCCCGCCCGGATGCCCGCCGCCCAGGGCCCGCCCGAGAGAGATCAGCGCCCGCGCGATATCCGCCGCCGGGGTCGGCCCGCCGATCTGGTCATCGACAACGCTCAGCTCCGACCGGCTTTCGGAGAGCCGCAGCATGGTCTTGACGAAATTGTTGCCATGGGCGGAAAACACCCAGGAGGTGCGCAGGACCGCCCACCGCCCGCCGGCTGCGGCCACGGCGCGCTCCCCGGCCCGCTTGCTGCGACCATAGGCGTTCAGCGGATGACAGCGGGCGCTTTCGCGCCGGGCCATCCTGCCCCGCCCGTCAAAGACGTAATCGGTCGAGACATGCAGGAAGGGCAGCGCCGCCTCCGCACAGGCGCGCGCCATTTCGCCGGGGGCGGCGGCGTTGATCCGGGTTGCCAAGGCCTCTTCCTCCTCGGCCCGGTCCACGGCGGTGTAGGCTGCGGCATTGATCACTGCGTCCGCCTCTGTCGCGGCGATCACCTCGGCGCAGGCGCCCGGCTTCTCCAGGTCCGCCTCTGCCCGGCTCAGGGCCGTCACCTGGGGAAAGCGCTGCAATTCGCGGCCCACCTGCCCGTCCGCTCCGAAGACCAATACCCTCATGCGACACCAAGCCTCCGTCCGACGCCGTCACGCGCCTGCAGGGCCCGCCACCAGCTTTCGTTTTCAAGATACCAGCGCACCGTGCGGCCGATCCCCTGTTCCAGGGTGACAGTCGGGAGCCAGCCCAACTCCTCGCGGATGCGGGTGGCGTCGATGGCATAGCGCTGGTCATGGCCCGGGCGGTCCGCAACGAAGCGGATCTGCCCCGCATAGGGGGCGGCGCCGGGACGCTCGCGGTCAAGGCAGGCGCAAATCATCCGCACCAGGTCGATATTGCGCGCCTCTGCATTGCCGCCCACGTTGTAGCTGCGCCCGGGCACGCCACGGGTCAGAACGGCCAGCAGCGCCTCTGCGTGATCTTCTACGTAAAGCCAGTCGCGCACGTTCTCACCCGCGCCGTAAACCGGGATTTCCCTGCCGGCCAAGGCGTTCAGGATCACCACAGGCACCAGCTTCTCCGGGAAGTGGAAGGGCCCGTAATTGTTGGAACAATTCGACAGGACCACGGGCAGCCCATAGGTTTCCGACCAGGCGCGCACCAGGTGATCAGAGGCCGCTTTGGAGGCCGAATAGGGGCTGTTGGGCGCATAGGGCGAGGTTTCCGTGAAATAGCCCGTCGGCCCGAGAGAGCCGAAAACCTCGTCCGTGGAAACATGGTGAAACCGGAATGTCTCTGGACGTCCCGCGCGCTGCCAATGGGCGCGGGCCGCCTGGAGCAGGGTCATCGTGCCGGTGACATTGGTATCGATAAAGGCCGCCGGCCCGTCGATGGAGCGGTCCACGTGGCTTTCGGCGGCGAGGTGCATCACCGCATCCGGCGCATGGCGCGCAAAGATCCGGTTCAGCGCCGCGGAATCGCGGATATCGGCCTGCTCGAAGCAGTAATTCGGGTGATCGGCCACGCTGGCGACGTTCTCAAGGCAGGCGGCATAGGTCAGGGCATCCAGGTTCACCACCGCGTAGCCGCGCGCGATCGCCAGCCGCACCACGGCAGAGCCGATGAACCCCGCGCCGCCTGTGACCAGGATCTTCATGCCGCGCCCTCCAGTTCAAACGGGCTTTGCACCGTGCCCCAGGCCGGGGCGGCGGCATCCTTGTCCGACAGCACCGGGTCCAGCACACCCCAGTCGATCCCCAGGCTATCCCAGCGGATCGCGCCATCGGCCTCCGGCGCGTAGTAATCGGTGCATTTGTAGATGACTTCGGTGTCATCCTCGCGGGTGACGAAGCCATGCAGGAAGCCCGGGGGAATCCAAAGCTGACGACCGTTCTCGAAGCTCAGCTCGACCCCCACCCATTGCCCGAACCGGGCAGAGCCACGCCGGAAATCCACCGCCACGTCGAACAGGCGCCCGCGCCCGCAGCGCACCAGCTTGCCCTGGGCGTGCGGCGGGGCCTGGTAGTGCAAGCCGCGCAATGTTCCGGCCTTTTGCGACAGCGAATGATTGTCCTGCACGAAATCCACGTGGATCCCCGCGCGTTCAAAACTGCGCCGGTTCCAACTTTCGCTGAAAAAACCCCGGCTGTCGCCGAAGCGCTTCGGGGTCAGCAGCAGTACCTCTGGCAGTTTGGTTGCCGTCACTTCCATTCTGTCACGCCTTCTGGCCATGCGCCGCCACGCGGTTCTCACGCGCCGGCTGTCCTTGGGTATAAGCCTTCGATACCGGGGAAAGACTTAATTTTTCCCTTCCATCTGCAAGGCTGCTGCGCGATCAGGGGAGAGCCGCGTTTGCGCGGTCCCGCACGCCGCTGAAACGCTGATGCCGGGCATTCGTCCCGTATTTGCAAGAGATTTCACGGCGAATCACCCTTTTCCGGTTAAACTTTTGCAATAGCTTACGTCTTCACACCCATTCTGCCCGATAGACTGAGCAGTGCATCCTTTCTGCCAGGAGGACTACGATGATCAGCCGCCGACACTTCCTTGCGACCTCCGCCGCCGCAACCCTTGCCCCCGCGCTTCTGCACGCCGCCGAAACGCCCCAGATCCTGATGCCGCAGAAGGTCAGCTTCTCTCCGCAGTACCAACCCGGAGAGATCGTGATCCTGCCGCGCTCCTATTTCCTCTATCACGTCACCGCCCCGGGAGAGGCGATGCGCTACGGCATCGCCGTGGCTCGCCCGGGCCTGGGCTTCACCGGCACCGCCACGATCAAGCGCAAGGTCGAATGGCCCACCTGGCGCCCGACCGCTGAGATGATCGAGCGCGACCCGGCCCATTACGGCAAGTTCAAGGGCAACGATGATCGCATGCCGGGTGGCCCCGGCAACCCGCTGGGCGCACGCGCCATGTATCTCTACCAGGGGAACAAGGACACCTACGTGCGCATCCACGGCACTGTCGAACCACGGTCGATCGGCCACAATGCCTCAAGCGGGTGTTTCCGGATGATCAATGAACACGTGATCGCGCTTTACGACGAAGTGCCGATCGGCACCAAGGTCACGGTCCTGCAATCCTGACCCGCGCTGCGCTTTCGGCAACTGGCCCGGGGCGCAATCAGAGCGATTTCACCCAAGAGGTAATGCCGGGCGCGCGCTGCGCGCCCGCTTGCCTCTTGCGCTCCCGCCCGCCGGACCAGGCGATCATCGTGGGAATGCCCCGGATCTGGTAACGCTGGTTGGCGGCCTGGTGGGCCTCCGTGTTCAGCTTGACCAGACGGGCCTCACCGCGCAGCGTTCCGGCCGCCTTGGAGAACTCGGGCGCCATCATACGGCAGGGGCCGCACCAGGGGGCCCAGAAATCCACAACCAGCGGCACCTCGTCGTTGCGAGCGGCCTTTTCCAGCGTTGCAAGGTCGATTTCCACCGCCTTGCCCGGCATCAGCTGCGCACCGCATGTGCCGCATTTCGGTGCTTCGGACAGCCGCGCCTCCGGCACCCGGTTCACCTGGCCGCAGTCCAGGCAGGTCAGCTTCCGTGCCGCCTGCTTCGCATTTGTCCGCTTTTCCGCCGTCTGGTTGCTCATGCCCTGTCTCCCGTCTGCCAGCTGACATATAGGACGCGCATTCCCGCGCCGAAAGGGCGGAACCCCGCGCCGGCCCCCGGCGTTTGGTCCCGCCCCACCAGCGCCGCCTGACCGGACGAACAATGCCGCACCGCCTCATTCCCGCCCTTCTGCTGCTGATCCTTTCCGCCTGCTCCTCCCTTCCGGGGCCAGAGCGCGCCGGGGTCTTCCCCATGCTGGAGGACGGACAGGCCCGGAAAGGCATCCACAGGGTGATCCTGCTGATCCCCGGGGCCTTCGAATCCGTCAACATCTTCGCCCCGGCGCTGGACTGGCATCTGCCCGATACCACTGTGGTCGCCTATCGCTTCCCCGGCATGGACGGTCTGCCCCAGGATCACCGGGTCGACATGGACGGCTCTGCCCAGCTGATCGCGGATTACGTCAATGACCTCGACCCGGACGAGGTCTACGTGATCGGCTATTCCACCGGTGGCCCCATCGCCATCGAAACGGCGGAGCGGCTGACCACGCCGCCGCAGGCCATGGCGCTGATCTCCTCGGCGGCAGAGATGCCCTCGGCGATAATGGCCTCCCTGCGCGGCGCGGTGGACGTGGCAGAGGCGATGCTGCGCGTCGGCACCACCCGCTCGGACGCGGCCCTGACGGAAAACTACCGCACCCTGCTCTATGGGCGCGAACACTACCAGGACAGCGCCACCGCCAGCCTGTCGCAGTCTGAGGCGGAAGAGGTCCGCGCGGTCATGGTGCGCCCCTCGCTCAAGCTGTCGCTGGCCCATTCGGCCAGCCTCATGACCTGGCGGCTGGATGCGGACAGGGATCTTTCGGACACAAGAATCGGCTTCTTCCACGGCGGCGCGGACCCGGTCTTCCCGGTCGAGGCCACCCAGACCTTCGCCGCCCGCGTTCAGGCAGAACAGTTCCTGATCTACCCCGGACAGGGGCACCTGCTGTATGAAACCTCGCGGCGTCTCTTCGATGACATCCGGGATTTCTTCGCGCTCTAGGCCAGCTCGGGCACTTGCGTGAAGGGATCGTCAAAGGGGCTTGGAAAGCTCCCCGAAAGCGCCTGCGGCAACAGCGTTGACAGGCGCGCCACCCGCATATCGGGCCGGCAAAACACGCATATAAACGTTAATACTTGCTCAACAGGTCGATTCGGATGCACAGTTAATATGCATCGTTACAGCTTTAGACGGGCGTCATCGACTGCCCCCTGCCCGACCGGCCAAGGACGAAGCCAGGCTGCCACATACCGTGGGCAGCGCCTCGGCAGGACCATCGGAAATGAACAACGGTGTCGTCAAATGGTATAACTCCGTGAAAGGTTACGGATTTATCGCACCCGAAGGCGGCAAGAAAGATATCTTCGTCCATATCACCGCGCTGGAACGATCGGGCCTGACCGGCCTGTCGGACAACCAGCGGGTGCGGTTCGAGATCAAGGAAGGCCGCGACGGCCGCGAATCAGCGATCAACCTTCAGGTCGACTGAGCACGGGCGGACAGGGGCCGCCATCCACTGGATCCGCCGGAACGACGAAGCCCGGTGCACCGATGCGCGGCTCAGCGCTTGTCCGGCACCCGGTCCAGAACCTCCAGAACAGAGGGGCCAAGCGCCTCGACGATCCGGGCCACGCCCTGAGCGGACGGATGAATCCCGTCCGGCTGCATGTGCCCGCGCAGATCCGCTGGATCGCCGCTGTCGCTCAGCAGGCCAAGGAAGCTGGGTACGAAGACGGTTTCGAACTGATCCGCCAGCTCCGGGTAGATCGCATCGAAGGCGGCCTTGTAATCGGCCCCGAAGTTCTGCGCCGATTGCATCCCCACAAGCAGCATGGGCAGATCCCGTGAAGCACCAGCCTGCAGGATCCCCTCCAGGTTGGCGCGTACTGTGGCGGGATCGGTGCCCCGCAACAGGTCATTGCCGCCCAGGATCACCATCAGCGCCTCGACCTCCGGGGTCAGCGACCAGTCGATCCGTGCCAGCCCGCCAGCTGTGGTATCGCCAGAGACACCGCCATTGATCACCGTGACCTCGCGCCCCTGATCCTTCAGCCAGTCCTCCAGCTGGGGCACCAGCCCGCTGCCCTGCTCCAGGCCGTAGCCCTGTGTCAGGCTGTCCCCGAACGCCAGCAGGGTCACCGGCTCTGCCTCTGCCGCCACCGCCCACATGGCGGCACAAACGCCTAACATTGTCGCGACCGCCTTGCCCCGCAGAACAGACCGCCCATATGCAAGACTGGACCCAACAGCGCGAAGGCCCGCCATGCATGACCAAGTGATGACGCTCACCGGGGCCCAGCTGGCCCTTGATGGCAATGCGGGCCGGGTAGAGATCCTGCACGGCATCGACCTGTCCGTCACGCGGGGTGAGACTTTGGGGCTCATCGGGCCTTCCGGGTCTGGCAAGTCTTCTCTCCTCATGCTGATGGGCGGGCTGGAAAGCGCCACCGGCGGCCGGGTCGAGGTGCTGGGCCATGATCTGACCGCCATGTCCGAAGACGCGCTCGCCCGCTTCCGCAGGGAACATATGGGGGTGGTCTTCCAAAGCTTCCACCTCATTCCCACCATGACCGCGCTGGAAAACGTCGCAACCCCGCTGGAACTGGCCGGGCACCGCGACGCCCGCGACCGCGCCCTGGCAGAGCTTGAGACGGTCGGCCTGGCCGCGCGGGCCAATCACTACCCCGCGCAGCTCTCGGGCGGCGAACAGCAGCGCGTCGCCCTGGCCCGCGCCTCTGCCCCCCGGCCCGCGATCCTGCTGGCCGATGAGCCCACCGGCAACCTCGATGGCGCCAATGGCACGGCGATCATGGACCTGCTGTTTTCCCTGCGCGACCGGCACGGGGCCACGCTGATCATGGTCACCCATGCGCCGGAACTGGCCGCGCGATGCTCGCGCGTGATCCGCCTGCGGGACGGGCGGCTGGATGACACCCCCCCTGCGCAAGAGGCCGCAGAGTGAGCAGCCTGCGCGCCGACCTGCGCCTGGCCGCCCGTTTCGCCGCCCGCGAATTGCGCGGCGGTCTTTCGGGCTTCCGCATCCTGATCGCCTGCCTGGCGCTTGGCGTGGCCGCGATTGCCGGCGTCAGCTCCGTGCGCTCCGCGATCGAGGCCGGGCTAGCCGCCGAAGGGGCCGCCATGCTGGGCGGCGATGCAGAGGTCTCCCTGACCTACCGCTTTGCCACGCCCCAGGAACGCGCCTGGCTTGAGGAACGCGCGCTGGCCACGTCAGAGGTCGCCGATTTCCGCTCCATGGCCAGCCTGGGCGATGACCGCGCCCTGACCCAGGTCAAGGCCGTGGACAGCGCCTACCCCCTGACCGGCACGGTCGCGCTGGATCCGCCCATGCCCCTGGCCCAGGCGCTCGCGGGCCGCGATGGCTCCCCCGGCGCGGTGATGGAGCCGGTGCTGATGGACCGCCTGGACCTTGCGCCCGGCGATAGCTTCCAGCTGGGCGGGGAAACCTTCACCCTCATGGCCGCGCTGACGCGCGAACCGGATGCCAATGCCTCCGGGTTCTCGCTGGGACCACGCACACTGGTGCTGCGCGATGCGCTGCAGGGCACGGCGCTGCTGGCGCCCGGCACGCTCTTTGACAGCCATTACCGGCTTCTGCTGGCCCCGGAAACGGATCTGGAGGCGCTGGAAACCGCCGCGCGGGATCACTTCGCGGACAGCGGCATTCGCTGGCGCGATGCCCGCAACGGCGCCCCCGGCATTGCCACCTTCGTGGACCGGCTGGCCGCCTTCCTGATCCTGGTTGGGCTTGCAGGCATGGCCGTAGGCGGGGTCGGGGTCTCTGCCGCGATCCGGGCCTACCTCTCGGGCAAGATCGCGGTCATTGCCACGCTGCGCACCCTGGGGGCGGAGCGGCGGGTGATCTTCCTGACCTATTTCCTGCAGATCGGCGCGCTGGCCGGTCTGGGCATCGTGATCGGGCTGGTGCTGGGCGCGCTGGTGCCGCTGGCGCTGGCGCCCGTTCTTTCGGCCCGCCTGCCCGTGCCCGCACAGTTCGGCATCTTCCCCGCCGCCCTGCTGGAGGCCGCGCTCTATGGTCTTCTGACCGCGCTGATCTTCACGCTCTGGCCGCTGGCCCGGGTCCAGCAGATCCGCGCCGCCTCCCTGTTCCGCGATGCCGGGGCCTCTGGTCCCGGGCTGCCACCACGGCCGATGGCGCTGGCGATCCTGGGGCTGGTGGGGCTGCTGATCGGCACGGCGGCGCTGCTGTCGGAAAGCGCCCGGCTGACCCTCTGGGCGGCGGCGGGCCTGCTGGCCGCGCTGCTGCTGCTGGCGCTCTCGGCGGCAGGCATCAAGGCTCTGGCGCGCCGCGCCCGTGGCCTGGGTCGGGGCCGCCCGGCGCTGCACTGGGCGCTGGCCGCCATCTCCGGCCCCCGGACAGAGGCAACGGCGGTGGTCCTCTCTCTGGGCCTCGGCCTTTCGGTGCTGGCCTCCGTCGGGCAGATCGACGGCAACATGCGCCGCGCCATCGCCCAGGACCTGCCGGACCGCGCGCCCTCCTACTTCGTGGTCGATATCCAGCCCGACCAGATGGATCCCTTCCTTGCGCGCGTCGAAGAAGACCCCGGCGTTAGCCGCGTGGACCGCGCGCCCATGCTGCGCGGCGTAATCACCCAGATCAACGGCGCGCCGGCCCAGGAGGTGGCCGGGGATCACTGGGTGCTGCGCGGGGATCGCGGGATCTCCTATGCCGGGGCCATGCCCAAGGACACGCGCCTGACCGCCGGCAGCTGGTGGGGTCCCGATTTCACCGGCGCGCCGCAAATCAGCTTTTCCGCCGATGAGGCCGCCGAACTGGGGCTGAGCCTTGGCGACACCCTGACCGTCAACGTGCTGGGCCGCGACATAGAGGCCACGATCACCTCCTTCAGAGAGGTCGATTTTTCCACCGCCGGCATGGGCTTCATCCTGGTGATGAACGAAGCCGCGCTCTCCGGCGCGCCCCATAGCTGGATCGCCACGATCTACGCCGATAGCGCGGCAGAGGCACCCCTGATGCGCGACCTGGGCCGCAGCTTCCCCAATATCACCGCCATCCGCGTGCGCGACGCCATCGACCGCGTCAGCGCGCTGCTGGAAGGGATCGCGGCGGCGACCTCCTACGGGGCGCTTGCCACGCTGCTGACGGGCTTCCTGGTGCTGATCGGCGCGGCGCTCTCGGGCGAAAGGGACCGGGTCTATGAAAGCGCCGTGCTCAAGGTGCTGGGGGCGACGCGGGCGCGCATCCTGCAAAGCCTGGCCCTGCGCGCGGCCCTGCTGGGCGCAAGCGCCGGGGTGATCGCCCTGGGCGCGGGCATCGCAGGTGGCTGGGCCGTCTGCCACTACGTATTCGAGACAAGCTATTCCGTGATCTGGCCCAATGCCCTGGCCGTGGTGCTGGGCGGCCTGGCCGCCAACCTGCTGGCCGGGCTGGCCTTTGCCTGGCGGCCGCTCTCGGCCCGTCCAGCGCAGGTACTGCGCGGCCGGGATTAGGTCAAACTTTAGAAGATAGACTTGTCGCGATCTTTCAAGGCCGCGGTAATCTTCTCACAACACTTTGTCCGCATCCCCAAGACGGAGCGGACCTTTGAACATACCCAGTCTTTACGACCCCTGCTGGACCGTCGCACTGCTGGACAGCTGGCGGCTTGAGGGGTGCTCGCTCGGGACGCGGATGCTGGTTGCCCGGCTGCGCGTCCAGGTACGCAATGTACCCGCCTCCATGCCAGAGGCCGTGGCCCTGCTGCATGGGTATTTCAACACCAATCCGGCCGTGCGCGACGACCTGCCGGATGTCATCCGGAGAGCCGCATGAAGACCCAGATGCTGACGGTCCGCCAGGCCGCGCAGAAGATCCGCGACGGGGGGCCTTCGGGCATGCCCCTTGTCATCGCCGGCAGCGAAGAGGCCCTGCGCGCCCTGCCCTGCGGCAACTGGATCGGCGGCACCGCTTGCTATTTCTTGACCGAAGAGGGCGGGATCTGCGACAGTGCCCGCGTCATGGTGACAGAGATCCCCAGTGCCACGGACAGCCTGATCCGCCACGTTCCAGCGGCAGAGCTGCCCTCTCTGACCTCGGGGCGCTTTGGCAACGGCATGAGCTTCGTGCTGATCCCCGCCTTTTCCACCGCGCACCAGCGCTTTGCCATCGACGGGCCGGGCTATGAGGGCCTGTTCGATCAGCCGCTGATGGGCTGGGTGACCGGCAGGCTGCTGGAGGCGGAGCCCGCCGTGCTACCGCTGGTCATCGACGGCACCACCGGCAGGGCCCATGCCGATGGCGCCCTGATCATGCACCTGGCCCTGCCGCCCGACCGGATGGCCCGGATCGACATCGTGACCCTCTTTGACCAGGACGCGGATCCGGCCCGCAGCTTTACCTTCACCGAAACCGGGTTTTCCGCGCGCACTGCCCTTGTCGGCGGGCAGGAAGTGGACCTGGCCACCTATCTCACGGAGCAGGGGATCGACACCCGCCTGCCGCTGGTGGCCGATTACGCTGGCGCGCTGGTCAATGTCTCTTTCAGGGAGGTCAGCGCCGAAAGCGGCGTGTCCTTCTACGCTCCGGTCATGGCCGGCGTGGAATATCGCCTTGCCCGCCCCCTGGCGCTTCCCTACCCGGAGGAATTCGCCCGCCAGTGCAGCGGCGACGGGGGTAGCCAGCTGGCCTGCAACTGCATCCTGAACTACGTCCACGGTGGGCTGGAAGGGCGCAGCACCGGCAGTTTCACCGGCCCCGCGACCTTTGGAGAGATCGCCTACATGCTGCTGAACCAGACCATGGTGCGACTGGAAGTCGTAGCGGCAGAAGGCGAGCGGGTGGCCTGAGGCTCCGGGGTGAGCCAGGGGGGCTTGCGGTGCTGCGAGGGTGTCTCGTTGCCGGGGGCAACGGCACCTGCGGCGGCGGGTCAGGGGGGCGCCGCCCCCCGCCTCCGTGCCGGAGACTCCCCCTGAAGTATTTTCAGCCAGGTGAAGACAGGGGCCCCTGCGACGATTGCCGCGCGGGGCCCGGTCTGACAGGCGCGGCGGGCGGGGGCGTGGCCGTAGGCACGCGGGTCGACGCCGCGCGCCCGGATGCCATGGCGCGCGGCGGTCTTGCCATTACTCTGCCGCTTCGGCGTAGTCGCTCATCGGCGGGCAAGTGCAGGTCAGGTTGCGGTCGCCCCAGGCGTTGTCGACTCGGTTGACCGGCGGCCAGTACTTGTCCACCCGGAAGGCACCGGGGGGGAAGCAGCCCTGTTCGCGGGAATAGCCGCGGTCCCAGTCGGCAGCGACAAGATCCTCTACCGTATGGGGGGCGAAATGCAGCGGGGAGTGCTCCGCGCTGACCTTGCCCTCCTCGACCTGCGCGATTTCTTCCCGGATCGCCAGCATGGCGTCGCAGAAGCGGTCCAGTTCTGCGCGGGTCTCGCTTTCGGTGGGTTCCACCATCAGCGTGCCCGGGATGGGGAAGGACATGGTGGGGGCGTGGAAGCCGCAATCGACCAGCCGCTTGGCGATGTCATCCACCGTCACGCCGACCTCTCCGAAGGGGCGGGTGTCGAGGATGCATTCATGGGCCACGCGCCCCTGGGGCCCCTTGTAGAGCACCTCGTAGGCGCCCTTGAGGCGGGCGGCGATGTAATTGGCGTTCAGGATGGCCACCTTGGTTGCCTGGGTCAGCCCCTCGCCGCCCATCAGCAGGCAGTAGGCCCAGGAGATCGGCAGGATCGAGGGCGACCCATAGGGCGCCGCCGCCACCGCGCCGGAGCCGCCCGTGGCAACGTGGCCCGGCAGGTGTTCGGCAAGGTGCGCGCCCACGCCGATCGGGCCCATGCCGGGGCCGCCGCCACCGTGCGGGATGCAGAAGGTCTTGTGCAGGTTCAGGTGGCTCACGTCACCGCCGATATCGCCGGGGCGCGCAAGGCCCACCATGGCGTTCATGTTGGCCCCGTCGATATAGACCTGGCCGCCGTGATCATGGGTGATCTTGCAGACCTCGCGCACCGTTTCCTCGAAGACCCCGTGGGTGGAGGGATAGGTGATCATGCAGGCCGCCAGGTCATCGGCGTATTTCTGGGCCTTCTCCAGGAAGTCGCCCAGGTCGATATCGCCGTTGTCACGCGCCTTGACCGGCACGACCTTCCAGCCGGCCATCTGGGCCGAGGCCGGGTTCGTGCCATGGGCCGAGGTCGGGATCAGGCAGATGTTGCGATGCGCCTCGCCCCGCGCCCTGTGGTAGTTGCGGATCGTCAGCAGCCCGGCGAATTCCCCCTGCGCGCCCGAGTTCGGCTGCATGGAGAAGGCCGCGTAGCCGGTGATCTCGCAAAGCTTGGCAGAGAGATCCGACAGCAGCTGGCCGTAGCCCGCCGCCTGGTTCGCCGGACAGAACGGGTGCAGGGAGGAGAACTCGGGCCAGGAAATAGGCTCCATCTCCACCGCCGCGTTCAGCTTCATCGTGCAGGAGCCTAGAGGGATCATCGCCCGGTCCAGCGCAAGGTCGCGATCCGCGAGGCGGCGCATGTAGCGCATCATCTCGGTTTCGGCCCGGTTCATGTGGAAGATCTCATGCTCCAGGTAGGCGCTTTCGCGCGCCAGGGCATCGGGGATCAGGTAATCATAGGGGCCTTCCGCCGCCGCGCCGGGCATCGACAAGCCAAAGGCGCGCCAGACGGCCTCGATCGTGGCGGGGCGGGTGCATTCGTCCAGCGTGATGCCGATCTTCGTCTCGCCCACGCGGCGCAGGTTCAGCCCCTCGTCCAGCGCGGATTTCATCACTGCGGATTGCAGCGCGCCGACCTCCACGTGGATCGTGTCGAAATAGGCCTTGGGACCAACCTCGAAGCCCGCCCCTTCAAGGCCCTTGGCCAGGCGCACGGTCTTGCGATGGATCCGCTGGGAGATGCCCTTCAGCCCCTCCGGCCCGTGGAAGACCGCGTACATCGACGCCATCACCGCCAGCAGCGCCTGCGCCGTGCAGACGTTGCTCGTGGCCTTCTCGCGACGGATATGCTGTTCGCGGGTCTGCAGCGCCAGCCGGTAGGCGCGGTTGCCCCGGGCGTCGATGGACACGCCCACGATCCGCCCGGGCATGGAGCGCTTGTAGGCATCACGGCAGGCCATGTAGGCCGCGTGCGGGCCGCCATAGCCCAGCGGCACGCCGAACCGCTGGGTGGAGCCCACGGCGATATCCGCGCCCATCGCGCCCGGCTCCTTCAGGATGCACAGCGCCATCGGGTCCGCGATGACGATGCCGACGGCCTTGGCACCGTGCAGCGCCTCCATCTGCTCGGTGAAATCGGTCAGCTCGCCATGGGTGCCGGGATACTGGAAGATCGCGCCAAAGACCTTCTCGGCCTCCAGCTCCGCGGGCTCGCCAAGGATGATCTCGATCCCCAGCGGCTCGGCCCGAGTGCGGATCACATCGATGTTCTGGGGATGGCAGTTCACGTCGACGAAGAAGGCCCCAGCCTTCGATTTCGCCACCCGCTGCGCCATGGTCATCGCCTCCGCGGCGGCAGTGGATTCATCCAGCAGGGAGGCATTGGCGATATCCAGCCCCGTCAAGTCGCAGATCATGGTCTGGTAGTTCAGCAGCGCCTCAAGCCGGCCCTGGGAGATTTCCGGCTGGTAGGGCGTATAGGCCGTGTACCAGGCGGGGTTTTCCAGGATGTTGCGCTTGATCGCGGGGGGCGTGATCGTGTCGTGGTAGCCCTGCCCGATCAGGCTGGTCAGCACCTTGTTCTTGCCCGCCACCCCGCGCATGAACTTCAGCAGATCCGCTTCGGACAGCGCCGGCCCGAAGTCCAGCGGCTGGGCCTGGCGGATCTGCCTGGGCACCGTTTCCCCGATCAGCGTGTCAAGGCTGTCCGTCCCGATGACCTTCAGCATCGCCTCCATCTCGGCGGGCGATGGCCCGATGTGGCGGCGGTTGGCAAAGTCGTAGGGGCGGTATTCGGTCGGGGTGAAGGGCATCGAATGCTCCGGGCTGTCAAGGAAGGGGGCGAGGCGCCCAATGCGCCTCGCGTAGGGCCGTAGCCCGCGGATCAGGCGATGAACTTCGCGTAGGCCGCCTCGTCCATGTAATCGTCCATCTGGGACGGATCGGACGGCTTGATCTTGAAGAACCAGGCGTCGCCCATCGGGTCGTCATTGATCTTGGAGGGGTCCTCCACCAGCACTTCGTTCACTTCCACGATCTCGCCGTCGATCGGCGCCAGGATGTCACTGGCGGCCTTGACGCTTTCGATCACGACGACCTCGTCGTCCTTGGCCACTTCCGTGCCTTCCTCGGGCAGCTCGACGAAGACGATGTCGCCAAGCTGTTCTGCGGCATGTTCGGTGATCCCCACGACGATCAGGTCGTCTTCGGGGCGCAGCCATTCATGTTCTTCGGTAAATTTCATCTGGTCGATTCCCTGTCTGTCAGCGTTTGAAGTTGGCAGGTATGAAGGGCAGGCTGTCAACGCGGATCGGAAGCCGCTTGCCGCGCAGCTCCGCCTCCAGCGCCGTGCCGGCCGCGGCAAGATGCGCCGGGACATAGCCCATGGCCACCGGGGCCTGCAGGCTGGGTCCGAAAGCGCCAGAGGTGATCTGACCCACCTCTGCATCCTCGTGGAAAAGCGTCACGCCTTCGCGCATGGGCGCGCGGCCCTCCGGGCGCAGGCCGACGCGCAGGCGGGCGGGGCCGGTTTCCAGCTCCGCAAGGATCTTTTCCGCCCCGGGGAAGCCCCCGGCGCGCGCCCCGCCATTGCGGCGCGCCTTCTGGATGGACCAGTGCAGCGCGGCTTCGGCGGGGGTGGTGTCTTCGGTGATGTCATGGCCGTAAAGGCACAGGCCCGCTTCCAGCCGCAGGCTGTCACGCGCGCCCAGCCCGATGGGCGCCACGCCCTCCTGGTTCAGCAGGGCCCGGGCCAGCGCCTCGGCCTCCTCGGCCTGCACGGAAATCTCGTAGCCGTCCTCACCGGTGTACCCCGAGCGCGAGATCCAGCATTCCGCGCCCCCGATGGAAAGCGTGCGCACATCCATGAAGCGCATCTCGGCCACCTCGGGCGCCAGCGCGGCCAGCGCCGCCTCTGCGCCGGGGCCCTGCAGGGCCAGCAGGCAGCGATCGGTGATCTCCACCACCTCGATGCCGGGCAGGCTGTCCTGCATATGGGCGATATCGGCGGCCTTGCAGGCGGCATTGACCACGACGAATAGGTGATCGCCCCGGTTGGCGAACATCAGGTCGTCGCGGATGCCGCCGGCGTCATTGGTCAGCAGGCCGTAGCGCTGGCGGCCCTCGCCCAGGCCCAGCACCGCCGCCGGGATCAGGCTTTCAAGGCCAAGCGCCAGGGTCTCGGGATCGGCCCCCTTCAGCACCACCTGCCCCATGTGGCTGACATCGAACAGCCCGGCTGCGGCGCGGCAATGCAGGTGCTCCTTCATCACGCCCATAGGGTATTGCACGGGCATCTCGTAGCCCGCGAAGGGCACCATCTTGCCGCCAAGCTCCTCGTGCAGGGCTTTCAGCGGCAGGTGTAGAAGGGCATCTGTCGTCTCGCTCATCCGTCTCTCCAGGCCTCGGCCCTGACGGCAAGCGTCCGGGCATCACGCGCGCGACCTTGCGGTCCCGCAGGATGCCCCCTCTGTTCTTTTGCCTGAGATCGCTATCCCTTCGGCGGACCCGGGACCGGGCCTCTCTCCAGAGTGTTCGTACCGACCGGTCCTGAAGCCTGAGAGTTTCCGGGGCGGTTGCTCCTTCGGCACCGGCTTGCGCCGGATTCTCCCGTGTCGGTGGCGTCTGGATAGCGTCGCTCCCGCAACAGTGCAAGCCCGCTGCGACGGGCCGGTCGCAATATCAGCCCGCGCAGGCGAAAGGGGTCATGAGTTCGGCAAGACCGCCGTTTTCCTCGACCAGTTCGCCCAGGGTGGATTCATCCAGCGTGGCATAGAAGGCCTCTGTCGCGCGGGCGATCGCCAGGCGCAGGCGGCAGGCCCCGATCAGCGGGCAGGTGTTCTCGTCATCCGCGAAACATTCCGCGATCGGCACCGTGCCTTCCACCGCGCGAAACACGTCGCCCACCCGGATCTCATGCATGGAACGGCCAAGCGCCATGCCCCCGTTGCGCCCGCGATGGGTCTTCAGGTAGCCAAGCTGGCCCAGCCGGTTGATGACCTGCGCC
This sequence comes from Pseudooceanicola sp. HF7, assembly GCF_011806405.1. Taxonomy (GTDB): domain Bacteria; phylum Pseudomonadota; class Alphaproteobacteria; order Rhodobacterales; family Rhodobacteraceae; genus Pseudooceanicola. The sequence goes on from NZ_JAATOW010000023.1 coordinate 33,979, forward strand.
AGGTGATTTTCCGAGATGTTGCAGACCTCGGCGATCTCGCTCTTGGTGACCAGGCGATCCTGGTGCACCGCGCAATACATCAGCACCCGCATGGAGATGTTCGTTCGTTTGGTCAAACGCATCTTCTGTTCCTTTCGGCCAAACAGCCCCTACCCTGCCGGATGCGCCACCGCCCGCGCGGCCGGTGGTCCGATCTGCGCGGCGCACGGGGGCCAGCTTGCCGGCAGGATCACACCCGATCATACTGTGACCCGATACGAACAAGGTGTATTTGACCTGCATCAAATGGAACACGTAATGCACGCCACAGATCCTCATTTCTTCGGCTATGGCAGCCTGGTCAACCGCCGGACCCATGTCTACGGCGGCGCGCGCCCCGCGGTGGCAGAGGGCTGGCGACGTGTCTGGCGCCACACCGCCCTGCGGCCCTTCGCGATCCTCACCGCCGTGCCAGCCCCCGGCACCCGGATCGAGGGGCTGGTGGCCGCCGTGCCGGGCGCCGACTGGGCCGCGCTAGACGAACGCGAATTCGCCTATGACCGGGTGCTGACGGCGGATGTCAGCCATGACCTTGCGCCCCCGCCAGAGGTCGCGATCTACACGATCCCCGAAGACAAGCATCCCCCCGCACCAGAGCCCACGGCGATCCTGCTGAGCTATCTCGACGTGGTCGTGCAAGGCTATCTCAGAGAGTTCGGCGAAGCGGGCGTCGCACGGTTCTTTGAAACCACGGACGGCTGGGAGGCCCCGGTGCTGCAGGACCGCGCCGATCCCGCCTACCCCCGCGCCCAGCCCCTGACCCCGCAGGAGCTGGCGCTGGTGGACCATTGGCTGGACAGGCTTGCCTGCCCCCTCCTCCAGGCCTGAAGCGCGACCGGCAGAAACGCAAACGGCGGCCCCCAAGGGAGCCGCCGTTCGCTAAATCCGCAGGATGGGTGCACCCCACCGCCCTAACCGTCTGCCCCAGGCAGCCCGGCCCGAGAGCGCTTATGCGCCCTGCTTGGCCTTGATCACCTGGAGAAGCGGCAGCACCTGGCTCATGTCCGGGCCATGGGCCTGGCCGGTCAGCGCCTTGCGCAGCGGCATGAACAGACCCCGGCCCTTGCGGCCCGTGGCGGCTTTCACCTCGGCCGTCCACTTGCCCCAGGTCTCGGAATCGTATGGCCCCTCCGGCAGCAGCGCCAGCGCCTCTGCGACGAATTCGCGGTCCTCCTCCTCGATGACCGGCTCGGCCCCTTCAGAGAACATCTTCCACCAGCCGTCGACATCCGACAGCACGGTGATGTTGTCCCGCACCACGGTCCAGAAGGCCTCTGCCTGGTCTTCCGGCACACCGGCCTGCAGCACGCGGTCCTTGACCTGCGCCAGGGAGCGGCCCTGCAGCACATGGGCGGTCAGCGGGAACAGGTCGTTCTCGTCGAACTTGGTCGGGGCAGAGCCGAACTGGTCCAGGTCGAAGCCTTCCGCGATTTCCTCCACGCTTTCGCGCAGCTCCACCGGCTGGGAAGACCCCAGGCGCGCCATCAGGCTGAGCAGCGCCATCGGCTCCACGCCGCGGGCGCGCAGATCACGGATCGACAGCACGCCAAGACGCTTGGACAGGGCCTCGCCCTGGGGGCCGGTCAGCAGGCTGTGGTGGGCAAAGCTGGGCACCGTGCCGCCAAGCGCCTCGATCATCTGGATCTGGGTCGCGGTATTGGTCACGTGGTCAGAGCCGCGCACGACATGGGTCACGCCCATTTCCGTGTCATCGACAACGGAAGCCAGCGTGTAAAGCACCTGCTTGTCGGCGCGGATCAGCACCGGATCGGAAACAGAGGCCGCATCGATGGAGATATCGCCCAGGATGCCATCGGCCCATTCGATCCGCTGCTGGTCCAGCTTGAACCGCCAGACGCCATCGCCACGCTCGGCGCGCAGCTTGGCTTTCTCGTCATCGGACAGGCCAAGGGCGGCGCGGTCATAGACCGGCGGCTTGCCCATGTTGAGCTGCTTCTTGCGCTTCAGGTCCAGTTCCATCGGCGTTTCGAAGGCCTCGTAGAAGCGGCCCATCTCGCGCAGGCGGTCGGCGGCCTCCGCGTAGCGGTCAAGCCGCTCGGACTGGCGCTCCACGCGGTCCCAGGTCAGGCCCAGCCATTCCAGGTCTTCCTTGATCGCATCCACGTATTCCTGCTTGGAGCGCTCCGGATCCGTGTCGTCGATCCGCAGGATGAAGGTCCCGCCGGATTTCCGGGCGATCAGGAAGTTGAAGAGCGCGGTGCGCAGGTTGCCGACGTGGATGTAGCCGGTGGGGCTGGGCGCGAAACGTGTGACGATGGCGGACATAAGCATGACTCCTGTTGGCCGCCAATTGTCACAACCCCGCCCCTTTGTCCAGAAATCAGCCTTGCCCGGCGGCCCGGCGGACGACCAGGTCGATGAACTCCAGCTTGCCGGCCACCGCCGGGGTGATCACGGCGGGGGCGAAATCCAGCAGGCCCATTTCGCGGTTCAGCTCGTTCAGCACCAGGCCCAGCGTCCGGTACCGGCGCAGCATCGCATCGACAGAGGTCGGCTCCTGCTGCATCGGGATCAGCCCCAGCTCTTCTGCCGTGTCCAGCACCGCCGCGATATCAAGGTACAGCGCCCAGGTTTCGGCCCAGTCCTCCCAGGGGTGCATGGTGGCATAGGCGCTGATGTAATGCTCTTCCCAGCCCTTGGGCGCGCCCTTGGCGTAATGGCGTTCCAGCGCCGCGCCATAGGTGGGGTTCTCATGATCCCCGAAGAGCGCCTTGAACTGGTCCTCGCACTGGCCGCGCACCAGCACATCCCAGTAGTAATGGCCGACCTCGTGGCGGAAATGGCCGATCAGCGTGCGGTGGGCCTCGTTCATGTCGACGCGGATCTGTTCGCGCTCCGCCGGATCGGCCTCGCGGATGTTAATGGTGATCAGCCCCTCGGCATGGCCGGTATAGACGCGCTCTGCCTCGCCCGCCTTGCGCCACAGCCCGTCGTCCAGCGGATCGCCCATGAAGGCGAAGCTGAGCGGAGGGCTCGTCTCTGCGCCAAAGGGCAGGCCCAGCCGTTCCAGCGCGTAGATCAGCCGCCGCTTGGCCGCCTCCAGCCGCGCCCAGCGCGCACGGTTGCCCTCCACGGACATGTCCGGCACCGTCTCATTCAGCGCGCAGCAATCGCAATAGGCATCCCCGCCCAGGGGCACGGTGCGGTTGCAGACCTGCTCCTCGGCGTAGTTGCGGCAGGGCACGACCTGCGCGCCGCACCCGTCAGAGCCCAGCGGCCCCAGGCAGCGCAGGTGATCGCCCTCCGGCTCCATCGCGGTGACAGCCTTGCAGGTCTGGCACCATCCGGTCTGACGCCCGCAGCTGGTGCATTGGGTGTTGTCGAAGAACAGGCGGTTGCCGCAGGTACAGGTATAAAGACGCATGGTTTCTCCTTGGCATCGGACAATCGTCCGACACCGGCCCCCGGTTCCCTGCGCCTGGCGCGGGACGTTCGGGTAATGACGTTCCAAGTCGCGTAGTCCGGCAGGATGTAGATCGAAATCTGCGCCTTGCGAGGGGAGAAACCCGTGGACACGAAATCCCCCTCCAGGCCACAGGCATAACGGGAGTGATGACGCCCAACCCCGATGATCGACGGCCCGCCAAGGGATCGCCCCCAAGGCACCGGATCCCGGCCCGCCCCCTCCCGGAAAAGCGCCAGCAGGGCGCGCCGCCGCTCCGGTAAGACCCCTGCAAGAAACGCCTCTGGGGGTCTTTACGGGGTGATGACCTCGGCCTCGGTGATGATCAGGTCCAGCTTCTGATCGGTGGCCTCCAGCGGCAGGTCCGCATCCTCCTGCGCGCCATAGGCATAGCCCACCGCCAGGACCGGTTTCTGGGCCCGCAGCCTTTCCAGCGTGCGGTCATAAAAGCCCCCGCCATAGCCCAGGCGATAGCCCGCGCGATCAAAGGCGACCAGCGGCACGATCAGGATCTCTGGCTGCATCCAGAGTTGCGGCACCGGAACAAGCACGCCAAAGGCCCCCTCCTCCATGGCGCAGCCCGGCTCCCAAAGGGCAAAGCGCAGCGGCTGCCCCGGCCCCTCGACCACCGGCACGCCGACGGGTCCATGGGCCGCGGCCTCTTCCATGGCGGCCAGCGGCGGGATCTCCGTGCGGATCGGCAGGTAGCCCGCCAGGGGCACGCCCCGGTAGCCCGCCAGGAAAGACGAAAGCACGCCGCCCCGCCCCGGCCCGGCGGCCTCATGGGCGGCCTTGCGCCGGGCGAAGGCCGCCTTGCGGGCCTCTGCCTTGCGCGCCGCCAGCGCGCTCACAGCAGCACCATCGCCGCAAAGCCCAGGAAGGCGAAGAAGCCCACCACATCCGTCACCGTGGTCACGAAGGTCCCCGAGGCCAGCGCCGGATCGACCTTCATCTTCTCAAGCATGACCGGGACGATGGTGCCCGCGATGGCCGCCACGAAAAGGTTCACGATCATCGCCACGGCAATCACCATGCCCAGCAGCGTGCTGCCGAACCAGATCGTGGCAATCACCCCCATGATCACCGCAAAGGCGCCGCCGTTCAGCATCCCCACCGCGCCTTCGCGCAGGATCACCCGCCAGACGTTCGACCCGGTAAGGTCTTTCGTGGCAATGGCCCGCACCGCGACGGTCATGCTTTGCGTGCCTGCGTTGCCGCCCATGGAGGCCACGATGGGCATCAAAACCGCCAGCGCCACGAATTGCTCGATCGTGCCCTCGAACATCGAGATCACGAGAGAGGCCAGGATCGCCGTCACCAGGTTCACCGCAAGCCAGGGCAGGCGCTGGCGCAGGGTGTCCAGCACCCGGTCGTTCAGGCTGCCTTCACCCACACCGGCCAGGCGCAGGATGTCTTCCTCGTGTTCCTCGTCCAGCACGATCATGGCGTCATCGATGGTGATCACCCCGACAAGACGCTCGTCCTCGTCCACGACGGGGGCGGAAATCAGGTGGTACTGGTTGAAGGCATAGGCCACGTCGCCCTCGTCCTGCATCGCCGGAATGGTGCGGAAGGAAGGTTCGGTGATATCGGTCAGCGCCGTTTCGCGCGGGCTGGCCATCAGCTTGCCCAGGGACGCGTGGCCCACGGGCTTCATCCGCGGATCGCAGAGGATCACGTGGTAGAACTGCTCCGGCAGATCCTCGCGTTCGCGCATGAAGTCTATCGCCTGGCCGACGCTCCACAGCTCGGGCACCGCGACGACCTCGCGCTGCATCAGACGGCCGGCCGATTCCTCGGGGAAGGTCAGCGCCTGCTGGACGGCCACCCGGTCGCTGTCTTCCAGCGCGCCCAGGATCGCATCCTGCTGATCCTGTTCCAGGTCTTCCAGTAGGTCGACCACGTCATCGGAATCAAGCTCGCGGACGGCGTCCATCAGCACATCCGGGGTCAGCAGGCTGATGACCTCTTCCCGGATTGATTCATCCAGTTCGGACAGGATCTCGCCGTCGAATTCCTTGCCGTAAAGCTCGATCAGCCGCCGCCGGTCATAGGCGTTGACCTGTTCCAGCACGTCGGCGATGTCCGCCGCGTGCAGCGGCTCCATCAGCTCGACCAGCTGCTCCCGGTCGCCCACGTCCACCGCATAGAGAATCGCCGCGACCGTCTTGCGGTCCAGCGAATAGCTGCCTTCTTCTTCGGTCTCGGGATCCGGGCTGAATTCGGGCTCTGCTCCGGGGCCGGAGGTCTTCTCGATATCCTGCTCGGTCTCGGTCATGGGCAGCCCTTTCCTGGTCACCGGGACCATAGTGTGACCCGGCTTGGTTAAACAATGGCGCAGGTGGAATTTACCCCCCGGGGGCAGACAGATAATGTAATCGCCGATGAAAGCGAATCCGGTTGGTTCGGCGCAATGGAAAGGGACCCGCGATGTCCAAGACGATCCTGCTCAAAGGTCAGCTTCTGGACTTCACCGGAGACCCCTTCGCCCAGCCCCACGAAGAGGTGACGCTGATCGAAACCCGGGGCGCGGTGGCGATCCGGGGCGGAGAGATCCTGGACCGGGGCCCGGCGGACCGCCTGGCCGCCGCCTATCCCGATGCGCAGGTCGAAGATCACGGGGACGGGCTGATCCTGCCCGGCTTCGTGGATTCCCACGTCCACTACCCCCAGACCGCGATGATCGCCAGCTGGGGCAAGCGCCTGATCGACTGGCTGAACACCTATACCTTCCCAGAGGAAAGCCGCTTTGCCGATCCCGAGTACGCCGCAGAGATCGCATCGCGCTACCTCGACCTGACCACCGCCCATGGCACGACCTCCATGGTCAGCTTCTGCACCATCCATTCCGCCAGCGTCGAAGCCTTCTTCTCAGAAGCCGCCAAACGCGGGCAGCGGGTCATCGGCGGGCGCACCTGCATGGACCGCAACGCGCCCGACAGCCTGCGTGACACCGCCCAGACCGCCTATGACGAAAGCAAGGCGCTGCTGGAAAAATGGCACGGGCAGGCACGGATTTCCTACGCGATTACCCCGCGCTTCACGCCGACCTCCACGCCGGATCAGCTTGCCGCGCTCGGCGCGCTCTGGGGCGAACATCCAGAGGTGCTGATGCAGACGCATCTCTCCGAACAGACGGATGAGATCCAGTGGGTGCGGGAGCTGCATCCAGAGGCCCGCGATTACCTGGATACCTACGAAGCCCATGGCCTGCTGGGCGAAAACGGGCTCTACGGCCATGCGATCCACCTTGAGCAGCGAGAGATCGACCGCCTGAAAGAGGTGAACGCGGCGCTGATCCACTGCCCCACCTCCAACTGCTTCATCGGCTCGGGCCTGTTCGACATGCAGGGGCTGAAGCGCGAAGGCCTGCGCGTGGGGCTGGCCACGGATACCGGCGGCGGGTCGGATTTCTCCATGCTGCGCACCATGGCCGCCGCCTACGAGGTCGCGCAGCTGCGCCACGTGGCGCTGCACCCGGCCCAGCTGCTCTGGCTGGCCACGGCCGGCAGCGCCGGCGCGGTGGGCATGGCGGACCGGATCGGCACCCTTGCCCCGGGGTCGGAGGCCGATATCATCGTGCTCGACCTGGCCTCGACAGAGGCAATCGCGCAACGGTCCCGACGCGCCAATGACCTGTGGGAGGCCCTGTTCCCCACGATCATGATGGGCGACGACCGGGCGCTGCGCGCGGTCTGGATCGGCGGCAGAAAGGCACTTGGCTGATGGACCCCGAATACGGAAGCCACCTCATGGCGATGCTGCCCACGCTGGCGGTCGGCTTTCTCATGGTCACCGCCTCCATGATGCTGTCCATGATGACCTTCTTCGGCCTTGAAAGCCTGGTGCGCCGGCTGCGCCCCTGGTTCCTGCGCGATCCCCATTCGCCGCGGCTGATGGCCATGCTGGCGCTGACGGTCACGATCTCTCTTGCGCAGGTGATCTTCAACGTCTGGGCCTGGGCCTGGTGCTACATGTGGCTGGGCATCTTCAACGATATCGCCGATGCGCTCTATTTCTCCATCGTCGCCTTCACCACGCTCGGTCTCAACGACGTGGCCATGCCCCAGGAATGGCGCCTGCTGGGCGGGGTAGAGGCGATCAACGGCTTCATCTACATCGGCATGATCTCTGCCATGATCCTCGACATGATGCGCCGCGTGCGCCAGGGCCAGAACGAGCTGGAAGAGCAAGAGGCGATGACCGCCTCCGACTGGGCCCCCTGATCGCCCTTCAAACGGGCGGCCCGCCGTGAAGCGCGCGCCCGGTTGATCAGGGTCAGGCCCGGTTCAGCCCGCCAGCGCCCGGGCGCGGCGGTTCTGTTCCTCGATCAGCACGGGCAGGTCCAGGTGCGGCATACGGCCATCGCGCACCACCTGGCGACCCTCGACGATCAGGTGCTTCACCTTCATCGGGCCGGCCAGCAGGAAGGCCGCCGGATCCCAGCTGCCGGCGCTCTCGATGCCGGAAACATCCCAGATCGCCACATCCGCGCGCTTGCCCGCCGCCAGCCGCCCGCAATCGGGCCGGCCCAGCACATCCGCGCCGCCACGTGTGGCGATCTCAAGCGCCTCTCGGGCGGACATGGCATCGGCGCCGCGGCTGACCCGCTGCAACAGCATCGCCTGGCGCGCCTCTGCCGCCAGGTTGCCCGCATCGTTGCTGGCCGATCCGTCCACGCCCAGCCCCACCTTGACGCCGGCATCCCGCATCGCCCGCACCGGCGCGATGCCGGAGCCGAGCCGGCAGTTGGAACAGGGGCAATGGGCAACGCCCGTCCCGCTGCGCGCGAAAAGGGAAATCTCCTTCGGATCCAGCTTCACGCAATGCGCATGCCAGACATCGTCGCCGGTCCAGCCCAGATCCTCGGCATATTGCCCAGGACGGCAGCCGAACTGGGCCTCGCTATAGGCGATATCCTCATCGTTTTCGGCCAGGTGGGTATGCAGCATCACCCGCTTGTCCCGCGCCAGAAGGGCGGCATCGCGCATCAACTCGCGGCTGACGGAGAAGGGCGAACAGGGCGCCACGCCCACGCGCACCATCGATCCCTCCTTCGGGTCGTGGAAGGCGTCGATCACCCGGATGCAATCCTTCAGGATGGCGGCTTCGTCCTCAACCAGGCTGTCAGGCGGCAGGCCGCCCTTGCTCTCGCCGATGGACATGGCCCCCCGCGTGGGGTGAAAGCGCAGGCCCACCCGCGCCGCCGCCTCGATCGTGTCCTCCAGCCGCGCGCCATTGGGATACAGATACAGGTGATCGGAGCTGAGCGTGCAGCCCGAAAGCGCCAGCTCCGCCAGGCCGATCAGCGCAGAGATATGCATGTCCTCGGGGCCGAAGCGCGACCAGATCGGGTAAAGCGTCTTCAGCCAGCCGAACAGCAGCGCATCCTGCCCGCCGGGCACCGCGCGGGTCAGCGTCTGGTAAAGATGGTGGTGCGTGTTCACCAGCCCGGGCGTCACGATGCAGCCCGCGGCACAGATCCGTTCCGCATCCGGCACGTCCAGCCGGGGGCCGATGGCCCGGATGATCCCGTTGGAGATAAGGATATCGGCCCCGAAAAGCTCGGTTCGCCGGTCGTCCATCGTCAAGATGTGATCCGCCCCGCGGATCAGCAGAGGCTTGTCCATGGCCTCACATTCTTGTCATCGCGGTCAGAATGTCCAGTGCCTGTGCATGAAGCTGCGGATTGCAGGCCGCCAGCACCCGCCCGCCGTTCAGCGCCGGGCCGCCCTGCCAATCCGTGACCACGCCGCCCGCGGCCTCGATCACGCCGATCGGACCTTGGATGTCATAGGCGTTCAGACCCGCCTCGATCACCAGGTCCACCTGGCCAGAGGCGACCAGCGCATAGGCATAGCAATCGATCCCGTAGCGGGTCAGCTTGACCTTCTCGGCCACCGCGCGGAAGGCCGCGCCCTCTTCCTTGCTGCCCACCTCGGGGAAGGTTGTGAACAGCACCGCCTGGGACAGATCGCTTGTGGCGCGGGTGCCAAGGGGGCCTTGGCCATGGGGGCCGCGCATCTGCGCCAGGCCGAAACCGCCCCAGAAACGCTCACCGATATAGGGTTGATCCACCATGCCCAGCAGGACCTGCTCCGGGGTGGAAAGGCCGATCAGCACACCCCATGTCGGCGTGCCGCTGACAAAGGCGCGGGTGCCGTCGATGGGGTCCAGCACCCAGGTCATGCCGCTCTCGCCCTCGGTGCTGCCGAATTCCTCTCCCAGGATGGCATCCTGGGGACGGCGGCGGGCCAGCACGGCGCGCATGGCCTGTTCGGCGGCGCGGTCGGCCTCGGTCACGGGGTCATAGCCCCTCGCCAGCTTGTTGTCCTCCGACAGGTTCGCCTGCCTGAAAAACGGCAAGATGGCCGCGCCTGCGGCGTCGGCCATCTCATGTGCAGTCTCAAGTAGCTCTGTCTGTAGCGCGTCCATTCTGCCCCCTCGCCGGCTCTTGCCGGTGTCCGGGCCCGATCAGGCGGGCCCAAGTTTGGGAACAGGGCTAACGCGCGACGGCGCTCAACTCAAGCGACGTCGCTCAGCACGCGCGCCAGTTCGAACAGGCGGCGGCGCTGGTTCTCGGGGATCGCGTAGTAAGAGCGGATCAGGTCCAGGGCTTCCTTGTCGCCCATCACGTCCGCGGGCACATTGCCCCCGCCGGATGCGGCACCTTCGGCCTCAAGCCCTTCGAAGAAGAAGCTGACCTGAACGTCAAGCGCGTCGGCGATATCCCACAGGCGGGAGGCGCTGATGCGGTTGGCACCGGTCTCGTATTTCTGGATTTGCTGGAACTTGATTCCGACGCGCTCTGCAAGTTGCTGCTGAGTCATGCCGACCAGCCAACGGCGGTGGCGAACACGTTTGCCCACGTGGACATCTACTGGATGAGTCATTCGCGGCTCCTGAAGTGACCTGTAAAGCGGCTGGCGTTGGGGGAGCCGGCGCCGAGCCTGTGCAGGTCTTGGTTGCATTTGACGCGCAGCACATCCCTACAGCGCGAAATTGATCGTAACAGCTTTACATTTGTAAGCAAGTTTTAGGCTCCCGAAAGAGCTGACTGACGATCTGGTTAACTCAATTCTCGGACGAGCCGCAAGTATATTTGACTTCACAAATCGATCACGGACTTGAAACACATTCCGCATTGCAGCAACGTTTCCCGAGTATTTTCGTCAAGCGGGAAATTTGACTGGATGATCTATCTTTCAGAAAACACACGACAATGGCGGTATGTCAGTTGAAAGCCCTTGTCTGCAGGACCTTCGACGCGCCGCCCGAACTGGAACAGATCGCCGCACCCGAAGTTTCCCCTGGGGAAGTTTTGCTGGAAATTGAGGCATGCGCCCTGAATTTCGCGGACCTGCTGATGCTCAAGGGCCGTTACCAGGATACGCCGACCCCGCCCTTCACCCCGGGGATGGAGGTTGCAGGCACAATTTCCGCGTGTGGGCCCGGTGTCGCGCTGGCTCCCGGCACGCGTGTGACACTTTTCTGCGGCGCCGGCGGCCTTGCTGAACAGGGGGTCTTTCCCGCTGAACGGGCCGTCCCCCTGCCCGACGGGATGCCCATGGACGTGGCTGCGGCCCTTCAGGTCGCCTATGGCACGAGCCACCTTGCCCTGACGCACCGCGCCCGGTTGAAGGAAGGCGAAACGCTGGTCGTCCTTGGTGCAACCGGGGGTGTAGGGCTGACCGCGACAGAGATCGGCAAGATCCTGGGTGCGCGGGTTATCGCCGTGGCCTCGGGCGCGGAAAAGGAAGTCATCGCGCGCGAGGCCGGCGCCGATCATTTCCTCGACAGCAGCACCTGCGATCTGCGCGCAGAGCTCAAGGCGCTTGGCGGGGCGGATGTGGTCTATGACGCGGTGGGCGGGCAGCTGTCCCAGGATGCCTTCCGCGCCTGCAATCCCGAGGCCCGCATCCTGCTGATCGGATTCGCCAGCGGCGACCTGCCAGAGGTCAAACCCAATCACATGCTGGTCAAGAACATCGACCTGCTGGGGTTCTACTGGGCGCCCTACTTCAGGATTCGGCCAGAACTGGCCCGCGACAGCCTTGCCACGCTGATGCACTGGTACCAAGAGGGGCGCATTCGCCCCCATATCTCGCACCGCTTCCCGCTCGACCGGGTGGAAGAGGGATTCGAGGTGCTGCGACGGCGCGAAGCCGCCGGCAAGGTCGTGATCACAATGTAGCCGCCGCGCCCTGCAGGCGGCGCGGGCCGGCACATATCCGGCCCCGCCCGCTTGCCGGAGCTCTCAGGCCCAACCCTCAGGCCACATCGCGCTGCTGCCGCTGGCCACCCTGGCGCTGCCCGGCATAGCCAAGGCGCAGCATCTCCGCCACGCGCCGGGCCACTTCGGGCGCGGAGCGGTCCTGCACATACATGGAGATCTTCTGCATCCCCAGGTCCGGCAGCTCTCCGCCGTGGCGCACCTGGCTCAGCTGCTGCGGCTCCGTGCCTTCGATCATCGCGGTCACCGCCAGGTCGGCGGAAACCGTCGCCTCGATTGTGCGGTCGGAATAAGTGTCCACCGCGTTTTCCCAGTCCAGCCCGGCCTGCTCCATCACCGCGATGGTGCCAGGGCGGAACAGGCAGTTGCGCCCGGAGGCATAGCGCAGCGGGCGCTGCCGCCAGGCATGGCCCCCCGGCGCGCCGATCCAGCACAGCGGGCGTTCATCCAGCACCTCGGCGCGGGCATCGGGCTCGGCCTCCGTGGTCAGGATGATATCCACTTCGCCACGGTCGAACTGCTCCTTCAGCTGGGTGGTATAGGCCGACAGAAGCTGCACCTTCATGCGCGGAAACTCTGCCGAGAACTGCTGCAAGACCTGCGGCACCACCGGGTAGACGATGTCATGGGGCACGCCCATGATGATCTCGCCCTCGTATTTCTTGCTGGTCAGCCGCGCCATGGCCTCGTCGTTCATCTCCACCATGCGGCGCGCATAGCTCAGCAGTTGCTCCCCCGCGGCGGTCAGCGACACGCGCCGGTTCGACCGGTCCAGCAGGTCGATTCCCAGCATCTCCTCCAGCCGCTTGAGCTGCATGGAGACGGCGGATTGGGTGAAATTCAGCATCCCCGCCGCCTTGGTCACGCCACCATGATCGGCCACGGCCACGAAGCTGCGCAGGGAGGTCATGTCGAGATTTCGCATTCATCACACTCCTTGATGGAAGTTCTCAGGAACATTCATTTTCAATATTGATCATGACAGGGCATACACATCAACAGAAATCATCACCTCAACGACTCGCATCACGAACAAGAAAGGACAGAGACATGAGCACTTCCTGGATCGCATCCGCACCGGCGCAGCTTCAGACCCGCAAACCGAAGTCCCTGTTCGGCCGCGTGATGCTGATGATGGGCATCCACCGCGAACGCCGCGCCCTGCACCACCTGGACGAGGCGCTGCTGCGCGACATCGGCATCAGCCCCGAAGAGGCCCGGCGCGAATCCGCCCGCCCCGCCTGGGACGCCCCGAACCGCTGGCGCTGACCCGTCCAAGGTGACCGGCGCCAGGTGATCGGCAAGGACCACAGGCAAAGGGCGCCCGCGCCCCTGCCTCCCTACGATCGCGCGCCCAAAGGCCAGCCCCAGGGCCCGCCAGCCTTCCCCGACAGCCCGCCGCGGGATCACCCCCCGCCCCGGCGCGGCCATGCTCCCCGTGACGCCCCTTCACCCGGGCGCTCACAGGCCCCTCCGGGGGCCTCCTGCCCCGCAAAATGGTCCTGCGCCAAAGGGTTTGCCCCCTCCCGGCGCTGCCCCGGACCCGTTTTGCGGGGCTTTTTTCACGTTCGCGTCAGGCAGGGACGATTCAGTCACATCCTTCGCGTGTAATTCTTGAAAAGACCGCCCCGCTCACCGATATTGGACCAGAATGTCCCCGAAGGGGGGTAAGGGATTTCAATCGGAGGCTTAAATGGCTGAATTCGACACGATGCGCTCCGCGGCCGGGACCCGGACCGCTGCGATCGACGAGGGGCTGCGCGCCCATATGAACAAGGTCTACGGGACCATGTCCGTGGGCATGCTGCTGACCTTCCTCGTCGCCTGGGCCGTCGGCTCCACTCCGGAGCTGCTCTCGGTCTTCCGCGATCCGCAGACTCTGCAACCCAACCTGATCGGCTGGGTGGTGATGTTCGCCCCCCTGATCATGGTCTTCGCCTTCGGCGCGATGCTGAACCGCCTGTCCGCCGCCGGCGCACAGCTCTTCTTCTACGCCTTCGCGGCGGTGATGGGCCTGTCGCTCAGCTGGATCTTCGTGGTCTTCACCGGCGTCTCCATCGCCCAGGTCTTCCTGATCACGGCCATCGCCTTCGCCGGCCTGTCGCTCTACGGCTACACGACCAAGCGTGACATCTCCGGCTGGGGCACCTTCCTGATCATGGGCGTGATCGGCCTGCTCGTCGCTTCGGTGGTGAACATCTTCCTCGCCTCCTCGGCGCTGCAATTCGCGATCTCCGCGCTCGGCGTGCTGATCTTCGCGGGCCTCACCGCCTACGACACGCAGAACATCAAGAACACCTACCTGCAGATGGCCCACAGCGGCGACCGCGAATGGCTCGGCAAGGCCGCCATCATGGGCGCGCTCTCGCTCTACATGGACTTCATCAACATGTTCATGTTCCTGCTGCAGTTCTTCGGCCAGCGCGAATAATCCGCGCCACGCCCCCTAACACCGCATGACCCGACAGGGCATGTGCGAAACGGCAAGGGCCGGTCCGCTGGACCGGCCCTTTTCATGTCATCCGGGAGCAACGGCCGATGCCCCCATCGAGGGGGCCTTGCCCGTCAGCGCCCCAGGGGGCCGCTGCCCCCACGACCAGGGCACCGCACCGGAACAGCCGCCGACACCAGCGGCCAGCCACCCTCCCGGCCGCCCGCCACCCGGCGACCGCCCCATCCTTCTTCTTGCCGAAAAACTCCCGCCGGAGGCTCCCGCCCCCGGCAGCAAGCCCTGCCCTATCCAGCTGCGTCCCACCGCATCTGGACCGCGGGGAACAACACCCCCGTCGGCAGGCGCACATCCACCCCGGCGCGGCGGGTAAAGCCCAGCGCACCATAGAACCCCTCGGCCGTCAGGGTGGACTGGCAATGCAGGGTCGTCACCCCCGCCGCCCGTGCCGAGCGCAGGACCCGGCTGATGATCTTGCGCCCCAGCCCCTGCCCAACGGCATCGGGATCAACGGCGACATGTCTCACATGCCCCTCTCCGGCGCGGCCTGCGGCGCCATGGGGCGAAAAATCGGTCCAGCCACCCGCGGCCAGGACTCGGTCGTCAATCTCTGCAATGAAATAGGTGCCACAGGTCAGCAGGCTTGGCCGGGCCTGTCCGATCAGCGGCAGGGCCTCGCGCAGAAGCCCCGGGTCGTAATCCGGCGCCAGCAGCGCCCTGTAGGACCGGGCAAGCATCCGGCTCACCGCTTCCGTATCCGCCGGCATGGCGGGCCGGATCATCAGGTCCTCGCGCTGCGACAGCGCCGGGACCGCAGGCGCAGCCTGCGTCAGGGGAGTTCCGGCACCGGGTGCCAGAAGCGGCGCGGACAGAAGGGCCGTGCCCCCCTCCGAAACGCTCAGCTCCGGCAGGTCCTCAGGCGGGGCGGCAACCGGTGGCCGACAGTGTTCGTCTGGGGGCGGATCCCGCCGGTCAGGCGACCGGCAAAGATCCGGCGTGGGTTCGAGGGCAGCCATAATGGACCTCCATGTCTCTGGGCTGTGGAAGAGAGAGACAGAGTGCGGCCCGAAAATGAAAAAGCCGCGCTCTGCGGCGCGGCTTTTGCATGGTCTTCAAGGTGTTAAGATCTTACTTGATCTTGCCTTCCTTGTACTCGACATGCTTCCGCACCACGGGATCGTACTTTCGTACGGTCATCTTTTCGGTCATGGTCCGCGCGTTTTTCTTGGTCACGTAGAAATGGCCCGTGCCCGCGGTCGAGTTCAGACGGATCTTGATGGTCGTCGGCTTCGCCATTTTGCTTCTCCTACAGCAGGCGCACCTCGGCCACCCGCGAAATCTCTTGAAGCCCGCCTTTTACCCGCCGCGCGCCATGAGTCAACCGCTGAATCCGGGATTCTCACGCAAAAAGCCTCAACGACACCGGGAAGACACCGGAACGCCACGTGCCGCGCCCAGGACAATACCCAAGACAAGACCAAGCTAAGGCCGCATATGGACCAGCCGCCGCCCCTGCGCGACCGCAAAAGCCCCTCCCCCTCCCGGCCGAACAAGAAAAAGGGGCGGCCTAAGCCACCCCTTTCCCTCGATCACGCCCCGCCAAGCGGGGCGATGCCGGCCGGTGTCACTCCACCGGTGCGGCGTCCATCGTGCCCATGCCGGTGCCGGATTGCTGCATGGAGGCATTCTCGGCCTCGCGCGCCTGATCCTCGACACTGACGAATTCCTCGGCCGCGGTCAGGTCTTCCTTGGTGGCAGAGGTGAACAGACGCGGGTTGCCTTCGTCATCGGCAATCACTTCCAGGCTGGCCATCTCGACGGCGACGTGTTTCTCGCCGATGCCAAGGAAGCCACCCACACCGATCACGGCACCACGGACGGAACCGTCCAGGCCGATGATCAGGTTGTCGATATCGCCGACCACGACGTCATCGTCGGTATAGACGGTCGCGCCCATCAGGTCCGCGGCAAGGATCGTGTCCTCGTCCTGCATGGTGATCTGGCCATCGACAGGCTTGGCCGGGGTTTCGGTCTCGGCCATGTCATTGGCATCCGCGTCACCGGCGAAGGGATCATCGGTCACCGGGGCGCCTTCGACCATCTCGCTTTCGGGCGTTGCGCTGTCGGTCATGGTGCCGCCGGGCATGGTACCATCGTCGGTTTCAGCAATGTTCTCCTCGGGCATCGGAGAGCCGTCTTCGTTCATCTGGCTGTCGGTGTTCTCGGCCGGCGCTTCCGTGGCGGATTCGGGCACAAGCGTGGCGTCATCAGCCGCCTGGGCAAAGCCGGCGACAGGCGCGGCGGCAAGCATTGCGATAAGGGCGGCACTGCTGGTCGTCTTGAAGAAACGGGTCATTGTGTTCTCCTCCTGAAAAGGGCGCATTGGTCTGGCGCCGTGATGCAGGCTCAACCCCGCATCCTGCCCTTCGTTCCCACCGCTCACGGGGGCTGAGCGCCCTTTGGCCGATGCAGGCAGGGCGCGCAGGCGGGTTCCCACCAACGCGTTCGAAAATAGCGAAATTCTCGCCCCAAAACGGGGTCTGAGCCCCGTCCGGGCCTGGGCCCGGCCGACCGGGGCCAGATGGAAACAGATGAAAGACGCGCGGAGGGCCTGTAAGCCGGATTTTGTTCCCCGGCCCGTCTCCGGAACCGGTTCGATGACCATTCGTCTGGACACAGGGTTACCCCTGCGCCTCTAGCTGCCAACCCGGATCTCCGGGCCAAGGCGGCCCTGCGGCGACTGCGCCCGAAGGTGCGGACCCGCGTGAGATCCCTATTCGGCATTGCTCCCGGTGGGGCTTGCCATGCCGGTCCGGTTACCCGTCCCGCGGTGCGCTCTTACCGCACCGTTTCACCCTTACCCTGACCGTTCTTGCGAACCTGGCCCCAATGGGGCCGATCAGGGCGGTCTGTTCTCTGTGGCGCTATCCCTGGGGTTGCCCCCGCCGGGCGTTACCCGGCACCGTTGCCTTGTGGAGTCCGGACTTTCCTCGGATCGCAAGACCCGCGGCCATCCGGCCCTCCGCGCGAAAGCCCCTGTAGCCCGGCCCGGCCCTGCCGGTCAATCGCCCCTTTGCCCGGCCGCGTCATCCCCTGCCACTTTCGCCCGGAACAGGCCGCGATCCATTGCCCGGCCCCGGCACGCGCCTTTACCGTTGCCCGTGACGTGGCTTTGCGTCATCATCCTGATCCGAAGGAAGGGACGCCATGCGCAAGTTTCTCGTCATCCTGGATGACAGCCGCGAATGCCTGAACGCCATGCGCTTTGCCGCCATGCGCGCCGCGCATTCAAAAGGGGGGGTCGCGATCCTGTCGATCATCCCGCCCGAAGAATTCAACCACTGGATCGGTGTCGGTGACATCATGCGCGCCGAGGCGCGCGAACGCATCGAAGCCCATTTCGAGGTTTTCGCGAAATGGATGCGCGACCGCCAGGGGATCGAGCCTGAGCTGGTGATCCGCGAAGGCGAACCCTATGAGCAGATCCTGACCCAGATCCGTGAAGACCCCGAGATCGGCGTGCTGGTGCTGGGGGCTGCCGCCAACAAGTCCGGCCCCGGCCCGCTGGTCAGCCACATGAGCCGCAATGCCGGCTCCCTGCCCGTGCCGGTGACCATCGTGCCGGAAGACCTGTCCAAGGAACGGCTGGAAGCGATCACCTGATCGCCTCCGCCCCCGGCGGCCCCAAGGCCCCTCACCGCAGGCGCATCAGATCATTCCAAGACTGGCAAGACCCTCAGACTGGCAGGCCCCTTTACGCAGGGGCAGGCTTCCCGCATGGGTTTCCCCTGCGTAGACTTCCGGTGCCCCCCTCCCTGATCAGGATCGGTTCGCCATGACACGCCTTCGCCCCCTGGCCCTCTCGCTTGCCCTTGCCCTGCCGCTGCTCAGCCAGGCCATCCCCGGACAGGCCGCCACCGGCTATTCCCAGGGCGAAGCGCCCTTCAGCGCCGACGGGCTCTCTTCAGAAGAGATCCTCCAGCTGGAATATGCCCTGCTGCTGACGGGCCACTTCAGCCGCACCCCCGATGGCACATGGTCAGAGCCAGAGGACCGCGCGCTGAAAGCCTATGCCGAAGACGCGCGCGGCATTCCCACGCCCTCGCTCCTCGACATCGTCGAAGGCAAGGCCGAAAAGGTCGTGCCCACCAACCGCGAAGCCGGGACGGTGCTGTGGGATTACGTCACCGAATGGGACGGCAACGGCTGGGCGGACAAGTATTACGGCCAGATCGACAAGACGATCTCGACCCCGCTGGACCTGATCCCGCCCTATGACCCGGATCGGGAGGTCGCCGCCCAGCTGGACAGCGCGCCGATCAACATGCTGCTGGTGGGGCTGGCCGATGACGGCTCCTGGCACGACTGGCTGCTCGAGGTCCGCGATCCGCTCTACACCGGGCACGATGAAACCGCGAACGGCGAACGGGTGACCAGTGGCCGCGCGCTGGAGCGCTACAACTATTACCACTCCTTCCCGGACCCCGATGCGCCGGGCAGCAACCTGCTGCTGGTGCTGGCCGCGGATGACGCCAACAGGGGCCGCGCCTTTCTGATGGCCTTCGGGATGCGCGACGGCAGCCAGCCCGTGCCCGCGCTGCCCGCGGACGGCCCCCTGCATGAGCTGATCGACCTGGCGCAGTGACCCGATGCCAGTCTGGGACCAGTCAGCGGGGCGCTCTTGCCCCACCCAGCGCACGCGGCCTTAACTTAATGCGCCCTTAACCTGTCGCGCGCTGCGCACCGACGTAATACCGACGTGATACCGATGTATTACAGACGCGATACCGACGGCCTGATTTAGAATCGTTCCAATTCTTGACAGATTGGCTGCGAAAGCGCATATCGGAGGCCAGACAGAAAGGGTCCGCAGATGTTCATCCAGACCGAATCCACTCCGAACCCCGCAACGCTCAAGTTCCTGCCCGGCCAGACCGTGCTGGACGCCGGCACCGCGGATTTCCCCACCCCCGACGCGGGTGAAAAATCCCCGCTGGCCAAGCGGTTGTTCTCCGTGGACGGTGTGACCGGCGTCTTCTTCGGCACCGATTTCGTCACCGTCACCAAGGCGGATTCGATCGAATGGGACCACCTGAAACCGGCCCTGCTGGGCGCGATCATGGAACACTTCCAGTCCGGTGCCCCGGTCATGGAAGAAGGCGGGCCCGCCCCGGCCTCCGGCCATGCGGATCACGACGGCCCCGACGGCGCAATCGTGACGCAAATCAAGGAGTTGCTTGATACCCGCGTGCGTCCCGCCGTGGCCCAGGATGGCGGTGACATCACCTTCCACGGCTTTGATCGCGGCATCGTCTACCTCTACATGCAGGGCGCCTGCGCCGGCTGCCCCTCTTCCACGCTGACGCTGAAGATGGGGATCGAGAACCTGCTGCGCCACTACATCCCCGAGGTGACGGAAGTCCGCCCCGTCGCGGTCTGACGCCTCCGCCTGAGACATCGCAAAGACCCTCTCCGGCCCGCTTGCGGGCCGGTGTCATTCCGGGCCCCTGCCCAAGCTCCCCTGCCCCGTTTGCGGTCTTCGGGATCTGAACGGCAGGGCCAAGAACAAAGGCCCGTCAGGGCATTTCGGAAAGCTGTGACGGATGAACACTCCCCGGATCCTGGCCTTTGACACCTCCGGCCACTGGTGCGCCGCCGCGCTGCTTTCCGGGGCAGAGATCCTTGACCAACGCTTTGATTCCATGGCCAAAGGTCAGGCCGAACACTTGGTTCCCCTGCTTGAAGGGATGCTGGCCGATGCGGGCATGACCTGGGCCGACCTGACCGCGCTGGCGGTGGGGACGGGGCCGGGAAACTTCACCGGGCTGCGCATCTCCGTCTCGCTGGCACGCGGGCTGGCGCTTGGCCTCGGCATCCCGGCGATCGGCGTCACCGGCTTTGAAAGCCTGGTCCTTGATGCGCCCCGTCCGGCGCTGGCAACCCTGCCCGCCCCGCGCGACCAGCTCTATGGCCAGCTCTGGACCCACGAGGGCCCGGGGGCAGCGCAACTCTTCCCCGCGGGGAACATTCCGCCTGACCTCACCCGGCCCGGCATGGCGCTGCTGGGCGCCGCAGAGGGCGCGCAGAACCCCGCGCCGGCCATCGCCCGCGTCGCCGCCACCCGGCAAGGCGACGCCCCCGCGCCGGCCCCCTTCTACCTGCGTCCCGCCGATGCCGCGCCGCCCCGCGATGCCCCGCCCCGGATCATCCCGTGAGCGACTGGACTCCGCAGTCCCTGGCCCGGCTCCATGCCGCCTGTTTCATCACGCCCCGCCCCTGGAGCGCGGATGAATTTGCCTCTCTGCTTGGCGAAGACGCCTCTTTTCTCATCACCCGCCCCCAGGGCATCCTCCTGGGGCGCTGCGTGCTGGATGAGGCCGAAGTGCTGACAATCGCCGTCGATCCCGCCGCCCGGCGGCAGGGAATCGGGCTGGCGCTCCTGGCCGATTTCGCCCGCCAGGCCTTTGAGAAAGGGGCCGAATCCGCTTTTCTGGAGGTCGCGGCAGACAATCTGGCCGCCCGCGCGCTCTATACCGGGGCCGGTTATATCACCGCCGGACGGCGCCCGCGGTATTACCGCACACCCGATGGTGGCTTGATCGACGCTGAAATCATGTGCAAACAACTTGGGTGACCCTGCGGGACGGAAGGTAATTCTCTACCAATTGGTCAATGAACGCTATTGACCACCGCAAGGCGCTTTGCCCTAAACTACCCCGATCCGAAAGCATGAAGGCCGCGGGCGAAAAAACCGGCCGAGCAACTGGGAGAGACGAATGACCCTCACTACCAAATTTCTGAGTGCCTCCGCCGCCGCGCTGGCCCTGACCGCCGGCATGGCTGCCGCGGAACCCGCGCTGATCTATGACCTGGGCGGCAAGTTCGACAAGTCGTTCAACGAAGCGGCCTTCGTCGGCGCGTCCCGCTGGGCGGCCGAAACCGGCGGCGAGTTCAAGGACATCGAGCTGACATCCGAAGCCCAGCGTGAACAGGCGCTGCGTCGCTTCGCAGAGCAGGGCTTCAGCCCGGTCATCACCACCGGCTTCTCCTTCTCCACCCCGATCGCGAACATCGCGGCCGATTATCCGGAAACCAAGTTCGTCACCATCGACGGCTGGGTCGACCCGGAAGCCAACCCCAACGTGCTTTCCGTGGGCTTCTCCGAACATGAAGGCTCCTACCTGGTCGGCATGATCGCGGGCCTGGCCTCTGAAACCGGCACCGTTTCCTTCGTGGGCGGCATGGACATCCCGCTGATCCGCAAGTTCGCCTGCGGCTACGCCCAGGGCGCCAAGGCCGTGAACGAGGATATCACCGTCATCTCCAACATGGTCGGCACCGATCCGACCGCCTGGACCGACAGCGTGAAGGGCTCTGAGCTCGCCTCGGCCCAGATCTCGCAAGGCTCCGACGTGATCTTCGCCGCAGCCGGCGCTTCCGGCCTCGGCTCCCTGCAGACCGCAGCGGACCAGGGCGTCTACTCCATCGGCGTGGACAGCAACCAGAACTACCTGCACCCGGGCTCCGTGCTGACCTCCATGCTCAAGCGCGTGGACAACGCCGTCTATGACGCCATGGTCGCCGGCGATGACCTGGAAACCGGTGCGGTCGTCAAGGACTTGTCCAACCGCGGCGTCGGCTTCGCGCTGGATGGCTTCAACGAGCAGCTGATCCCCTTCACCACCCTTTCGGAAGTCTACGCCGCAGCGGCAGAGATCGAATCCGGTGAGCTGTCGGTGCATGATTACACCTCCGACGATTCCTGCCCGGCTCTGAACTTCTGATCCGGAACGGCGGGGCCTTAGGGCCCCGCCTGCCCTTCCAGGGGGTCAACCAACCAGGGGTCACTTCCTGCGCAGGGACAGCGTGGCGCGCGGTCCCTGTTTCTGTTTGACCCTCTCCGCCATTGGCGCATAAGCCATTGTCCCCAAGAACATTCGTATCCACGGAACGCCATCCATGACAGATACCGCCCCCGCCATCGAACTGAAGGGAATCTCCAAGGCCTTCGGTCCGGTCCAGGCGAACAAGGACATCTCGATTCGCGTCATGCCGGGAACCATCCACGGCATCATCGGTGAGAACGGGGCGGGCAAGTCGACCCTCATGTCCATCCTCTACGGCTTCTACAAGGCCGACGCCGGCGAGATCTGGATCAACGGCCGCAAGACCGCGATCCATGACAGCCAGGATGCCATTGCCGCCGGGATCGGCATGGTCTTCCAGCACTTCAAGCTGGTGGAGAACTTCTCGGTCGTGGAGAACGTGATCCTGGGGGCCGAAGACGGCGCCTTCCTGCGCCCCTCCATTTCCAAGGCTCGCAAGTCCCTGAAACAGCTTGCGGAAGAATACGAGATGCACGTCGACCCCGATGCGCTGATCGAGGCGCTATCGGTCGGGCACCAGCAGCGGGTCGAGATCCTCAAGGCGCTCTACCGCGAAGCCAACATCCTGATCCTGGACGAGCCCACCGGGGTGCTGACCCCGGCAGAGGCCGACCACCTGTTCCGGATCCTCGACAACCTCCGCAAGGAGGGCAAGACCGTCATCCTGATCACCCACAAGCTGCGTGAGATCATGGAGATCACCGATACCGTCTCCGTCATGCGGCGTGGTGAGATGACCGCGACGGTGAAGACAGCGGAAACCAGCCCCGAACAGCTGGCAGAGCTGATGGTGGGCCGCAAGGTGCTGCTGCGCGTGGACAAGGTGCCCGCGACCCCCGGCAAGACCGTCCTGTCGGTCAAGGACCTGCGGGTCACGGACGACAAGGGCGTGGAACGGGTCAAGGGCGTCTCCTTCGACATCCGCGCCGGAGAGATCCTTGGCATCGCCGGCGTGGCCGGCAACGGCCAGTCAGAGGTGATGCATGTGCTGGGCGGCATCATGGAAGGCACCGGCGAGATCACCATGAACGGCGCGCCCATCGCCCTGTCTGGCAGCGGCTCTGACGGGGCGGCCCGGCGCGAGGCGCTGATCGCCCATGTGCCCGAAGACCGCCAGCGCGAAGGCCTGATCATGGATTTCGCTGCCTGGGAGAACTCCGTTTTCGGCTATCACCGCGACCCGAAATGGCAAAGCGGCCCGCTGATGAACAACGCGCTGATCCAGAAGGAAGCCGCAGGCGCCATGGAACGCTTCGACGTGCGCCCCCCGGATCCGAACCTTTCTGCGAAAAGCTTCTCTGGCGGGAACCAGCAGAAGATCGTCCTGGCGCGGGAGATCGAGCGCAACCCCGACCTGCTGCTGGTGGGCCAGCCTACGCGCGGCGTGGACATCGGCGCGATCGAATTCATCCACCAGGAAATCGTGCGCCTGCGCGACCTTGGCAAGGCGATCCTGCTGGTCTCTGTCGAGCTGGACGAGATCATGTCGCTCTCTGACCGGATCGCCGTCATGTTCGACGGCCAGATCATGGGCTTCCGCAATCCCGCGGAAACAGACGAACGCGAACTGGGCCTGCTGATGGCAGGTATCGCCGGGGATCCCGGCAAGGAAGACTGGAAGGCCGTGGAAGAAAACATGACGGCAAAGCAAGGGGACAAACAGAATGGATAAGATGCCGGCCTGGGCCGATGTGGTCCTGATTCCCCTGATCTCGCTCTTCCTGGCCGCCGTGCTCTCGGCCATCGCGATCCTGGCGATCGGCGAAGACCCGGTAGAGGCCTTCACCCTGATGGTGGACGGCGCGCTGATGCGCTCTGCCGGCTGGGGCTACACGCTGTATTACGCCACCAACTTCATCTTCACCGGCCTCGCAGTCTCCGTCGCCTTCCACGCCAAGCTCTTCAACATCGGCGGCGAAGGCCAGGCGGTCATCGGCTCGCTCGGCGTGGCGCTCTGCTGCCTGTTCATCCCCTGGCCGCACTGGTCCATGGCCCTTATCGGGTCGACCGTGGCGGCGGGTCTTTTCGGGGCGGCCTGGGCCTTTATCCCGGCCTACCTCCAGGCGGCGCGCGGCAGCCACATCGTGATCACCACGATCATGTTCAACTTCATCGCCTCCGCGCTGCTGAACTACCTGCTGGTGAACAAGCTCAAGCCCGTCGGCGCGATGGAGCCCGCCTCTGCCACCTTCCCCGAGGCCACGCAGCTGCCCACCTTCCAGTCGATGTTCTCCAGCGCGGACAACATCCTGTTCCGTGGCTCACCGGCCAATATCACCTTCTTCCTGGCGCTCATCGCCTGCCTGCTGGTCTGGCTGCTGATCTGGCGCACCAAGCTGGGCTATGAGATCCGCTCGCAGGGGCATTCGGAAAGCGGCGCGAAATACGCCGGGATCTCTCCCTTCCGGATCATCGTGATCGCCATGCTGATCTCCGGCGCGCTGGCCGGGATGATGGGCATCAACACCACCCAGGGCGAGGCAGAGCGCCTGATCCTGAACTCCGCCGAAGGCGCGGGCTTCATCGGGATCGCCGTGGCGCTGATGGGGCGCAACCACCCCTTCGGCGTGCTGCTGGCCTCCCTGCTGTTCGGCTTCCTCTACCAGGGCGGGGCGGAACTGGCCCTCTGGACCTCCATCCCGCGTGAGCTGATCGTGGTGATCCAAGCGCTGGTGATCCTGTTCACCGGGGCGCTGGACAACATGGTGCGCTGGCCGCTGGAGCGCGTCTTCATCGCCCTGCGCCGGAAGGAGGGCTGATGGAAGATCTCATCGCCCATCTGCCGCGCATCCTTGCGGCCTATTCGATCCTGCTGGTGGCGGCGATCTCTCCCGGTCCGGCCGTGGCCTTCCTGCTGGGCATCAGCGCCACACGCGGGCGCGGCGCGGCCCTGACGGCCACCACCGGCATCGCCTTCGGCTCCACCACCATCAACCTTCTGACCATGCTGGGCGTCGGCCTGCTGCTGGCCCAGGCCGCCTGGGCGATGGAGGTGCTGCGCATCGCCGGGGCCGCCTACCTGCTGTGGCTGGCCTACGGGGCCTTCCGCCGCGCGGCGCATCCGCCCGCGCTGACCCCCGCCGCCCTGCCCGGCGGCTCTGCCCGTCTGTTTGCCGCCGGCTGGCTCATGCAGGCCACCAACCCCAAGGCCATCGCCTTCTGGCTGGCCATCGCCGCCATCGGCGCAACCGAGGGCGCAGGTCCGCTGACCTATGCCGTCTTCTTCACCGGCGCTTTCGCCATGTCCTTCGTCTGTCACGCGGCCTGGGCGCTGCTGCTTTCGGCCGCTCCGGTCCGTTCCGCCTATGTGGCCGGCCGTCGCTGGATCGAAGGCGCGCTCGGCACCTTCTTCTGCTTTGCCGCCTGGAAAATTGCCGTATCGGAGAACTGATCCATGGATTTCGCTACCCTCCTCCAGGTCCTCGATTCGACTGTCCGCCTGGGCACGCCCCTGCTGCTGATGTGCCTAGCGGGGCTGTTTTCCGAACGCGCTGGGATCGTCGACATCGGGCTTGAGGGCAAGGCCCTTGCCGCCGCCTTCTTCTCTGCCTCCATGGCCTATTATTCCGGTTCCGTCTGGGTCGGGCTGCTGGCCGGCATCGTCGCCTCCATCATCTTCTCGCTGATCCACGGGCTGGCCTCCATCACCTTCCGGGGCAACCAGCTGATTTCCGGGGTGGCACTGAACTTCCTCGCCTCGGGGCTGACGGTCCTGGTGGCGCAAAGCTGGTTCCAGCAGGGCGGCCGGACCCCCGCGCTTGGCGACGTGCGGTTCCATGACATCACCCTGCCCTTCGCAGAGGCGCTGCGCGACGTTCCCGTCATCGGGCCGATCTATTACGACCTGATCTCCGGCCATTCGGTGCTGGTCTATGTCGCCTTCCTGATGGTGCCGGTGACCTGGTGGGTGCTCTACCGCACCCGCTTCGGCCTGCGCCTGCGCGCCGTGGGGGAAAACCCCGCCGCCGTGGACACCGCCGGGATTTCCGTGGTGCGGCTGCGCTACAGCGCGATCCTGATCGCGGGCGTGCTCTGCGGGCTGGCGGGCAGCTACCTGGCCACCGCGCTGCAAGCCGGCTTCGTCCGCGAGATGACCGCAGGCCGGGGCTACATCGCCCTGGCAGCGCTGATCTTTGCCAAGTGGCGGCCCTGGTACGCGCTGTCGGCCACTATGCTCTTCGGGCTGCTGCAGGCCGTGGCGCTGCGCTACCAGAACATCGACCTGGGCTTCATGGTCATCCCGGTGCAGTTCATGTCCGCCCTGCCCTACATCCTGACCATCATCATCCTGGCCGGCTTCGTAGGGGCCGCCGTGCCGCCCCGCGCCGGCGGACAGCCCTACGTCAAGGAACGTTAGAAGCCGAAAAGCCGCAGTTGCGCATCTGAAAGCCCGCCGGCCCTGCCGCGCGGGCTTTTTGCATGGACCGCTCCGCTCCGGACAAATACTGCCGGTGGGGCAGGTCAGCGGCAGCATTTCATTGCCCGGTAACAGACGAACGGCTAGGAAAAGATATGCAGATCTATCTCCCGATCGCCGAGGTTTCGGTCAATGCCTTCCTCCTTCTGGGGCTGGGCGGTCTTGTCGGAATCCTTTCCGGCATGTTCGGCGTCGGCGGAGGCTTCCTGATCACGCCCCTGCTCTTCTTCATCGGCATCCCGCCGGCCGTCGCCGTGGCCACCTCTGCCAACCAGATCGTCGCTTCCTCCGTCTCCGGGCTTTTCGCGCATCTCAAGCGAAAGAACGTCGACCTCAAGATGGGAGGGATATTGCAGATCGGCGGCATACTGGGGGCCGCGCTTGGCGTGGCCGTCTTCAACTGGCTGAAGCAACTGGGCCAGGTCGATCTGCTGGTGAACCTTTGCTACGTGGTCTTCCTGGGCGCCATCGGCGCGCTGATGTTCGTGGAAAGCATCAACGCCATCCGCCGCGCCGGCAAATCCGTGCCCGTCAAGAAGCGCAGCCAGCGGGGCTGGGTGCATATCCTGCCCTTCAAGATGCGCTTCCGGACCTCGGGCCTGTATATCTCTGTCATTCCGCCGCTGCTGGTGGGCTTCGCCGTCGGCGTGCTCTCGGCCATCATGGGCGTGGGGGGCGGCTTCATCATGGTGCCCGCCATGATCTACATCCTGCACATGCCCACCAAGGTGGTGATCGGGACCTCGCTGTTCCAGATCATCTTCGTGGCGGCCTTCACCACCTTCCTTCACGCGGTCACCTTCCAGACGGTCGACGTGGCGCTGGCGCTGTTCCTGCTGCTTGGCGGGGTGATCGGGGCCCAGTTCGGCACCCGCATCGGCGCCAAGCTGAAGGCAGAGCAGCTGCGCATCCTGCTGGCCATCCTGGTGCTGGCGGTCTGCGGCAAGCTGGCGCTGGACCTCTTCCTGCGCCCGGCCGAGATCTACGCGGTGGAGGAGCTGAAATGAGCCGCCTCGCGCCCCTCTGCCGGACGGCCCTCTGCCTTGCCAGCCTCTGCCTGGTGCTGCTGCTCCTGCCGCTGACGGCGCGGGCCCAAGATGAAGAGGTCGTGCTGGGGCTGAGCCAGAACCGCGTCTCCATCACCACGGATTTCAACGGGTCAGAGATCCTGATCTTCGGAGCGATCAAGCGCGCCGGCCCGCCCTCGCCCGAGCCGCTTGAGGTGATCGTCTCTGTCCAGGGGCCCATCAAGCCGGTGACGGTGCTGCGCAAGGACCGTGTGGCCGGGATCTGGGTCAACACCGACAAGGTGATCATCCGCTCCGCGCCCAGCTTCTACGCCGTGGCGACCTCCAGCCCGCTTGCCGACAGCCTGAGCGCGACAGAGGACCTGCGCCACCGGGTCTCCATCCCGCGGGCCATCCGCGCCGTGATCTCGGATGAGAACGTCACGGACGAGGACAATTTCGTCAACGCGCTGATCCGCATCAAGGAAGCCGACGGCACCTTCCAGCTGCTTGAAGACAGCGTGCGCTTTGATGAGCAGACCCTGTTCAGCACCCGTGTCGCCCTGCCCTCGAACCTGACCGTCGGGATTTACGAGGTCGATGTCTACCTGACCCGCGAGGGCGCTGTTGTCAGCAACTACACCACTGCCCTGAAGGTCGGTAAGGTCGGGCTGGAACAATGGCTGTACACGCTGGCCAACGATCATGCCTGGGCCTATGCGATCATGGCGATCTTCATCGCGGTGCTCTCCGGCTGGCTCGCGTCAGAGGCCTTCCGCCTGCTGCGCCGCCAGTAAAAGCAAACGGCACCGGGTCAATTGGCCCGGGCACGCAGGCGCGTGTCTGTCTATCGGAAAAAACCCGGCAAGGCCGCCCAGGCGGTGCGCTCTTCAGCTAGGATACTGCGGGAAAGGCCCTCAGGCCTGAAGGCCCAGCGTATGCTCACGCAGCCAGGCCATGAAGCCGCGCGGATCGGACTTCAGCCGTTCCATCGCCTCATCGCCAACAGGATGGCCGATAATCGGCGCCTGGGGCGCGTTCAGGCTGTGCACGATCTCATGCAGCAGCAGGCCCTGGCGCAGGGTGGCAGAGACCCGGTTGGCCATCTGGTACCAGCGCGAATTGGCCCCGGTGAAGTGGATCGGCACGACCCGCGCGCCGGAGCGGCGGATCATCTGGCCGGTGAAGACGTTCCACTCGGCCTCGATCGCGGGGCCGAACATCGTCTTGGACGCTGCCACCACGCCAGAGGGGAAGAGCGCCACGATGCCGCCCTCCTTGAGGTGGGCCATGGCCTTGGCCCGCATCTCGACCATCTTGCGCTGTGCTTCGGGGTCATGCGGGAAGGGCACCGGGATCATGTAGCTGGAGGCGACCTCGTCGATGCCGGTCAGAACAGACCGCGTCAGGATCTTGTAATCCAGGCGGCGGCGGCCGATCAGCTCTGCCAGGATCATGCCGTCGACCATGCCATGGGGGTGGTTGGCCACCACCACGACGGGGCCATCCAGCGGGATACGTTCCAGCTGGGCCTGCGGGGTCTCGACGGGAATACCCATCACGTCCAGGCAGGCCTTCCAGAAGGCCTGGCCCTGGGGCGCGCCTTGTTTCTCGAACTTGCGGATCAGCCGCAGGATCGTCAGCTTGCCCGTCATCCACTCCATTGTGCGGATGAAGTTGCGCTGCACGGGGTCGTCGAAGGTGTTGGAATAGGTCAGCGAACGGCGGTCATACTTGTTGTACGTGACCGGCTCGCTCTTCGCGCGGCCTGCACGGGTGGTTTGCGAGCTGTCTACCAAAGGACCGTCACCTGTCGTTTTCCACGCCCGCGAAGGGCGCTTCAGTTCCAAGGATCCGCCGACTGTTCTTCAGCCTGAGCGGCAGAGGGTCACGCTACATGTCCTCGCCGAAACGGTTGGAGACAAGGGTTTGCAGCGCATCCGCAAGAGCCTCCGCGTCGGGACCGGAGGTTTCGATCTCAATAGAGCTTCCCTTGGCCGCTGCCAACATCAAAAGCCCCATGATGCTGTCGCCGGTGGTGGACATGCCGTCGCGGCTGACCTCGGCCTGGGCGTCGAAACCTTCAACCACTTCAACGAATTTCGCCGATGCGCGGGCATGCAGCCCCTTTTCGTTGACGATGGTCAACGTCCTCGACACGGCGTCCCGCATGGTCTTCAGCCTCCGCTCAGGTTCCGACTGTCGATGTACTTGCGCCCTGCCTCCGTGGCGACGCGAACAGCCTCCGGCAGAGACTTATGACGCGACTTGGCCAGCTTGATCAAGGCCGGAAGGTTGACGCCATACAGAATCCGCCGGTCATCGGGCCGACAGGCCAGCAGGCTGAGGTTGCTGGGCGAGCCGCCGAACATGTCGGTCACCACCACCACGCCCTGGCCCTGGTCCACCTCGTCCGCGGCCTTGCAGATCTCGCGTTCCTTTTCCGCACGGTCGACAGTCGCCCCGATGGAAATCGCGCGCAGGCCCGGCTGGAGCCCGACGACGTGCTCTACAGCGGCCTTGTATTCATTGGCCAGCCCGCCATGGGCCACGATGACTATTCCGATCAATGCCGGGTTTCCCTCAGCTTGCGGGGCGAAGGTCATGCCTCCCCTCCGCTGGCCTTGCGCCGTTCCTGTTCACGGTGCCTAATTGCCACTTGCCAGCCTGCCTCCGCAAGGGCCTGGCCCAGCCTTTCGGCCAAAGTGACGGAACGATGCTGACCGCCGGTACAACCGAAGCCGATGGCCAGATGCGCCTTACCTTCGTCAATATAGGCAGGAAGCAGGGTCAATGTTAGGTCCGTGACCTTTTCAAGGAAGGGGGTAAAGCGCGGATCCGCGGCCACATGGGCCTGAACGGCAGGGTCCATGCCCGTCAGGCCGCGCAGCTCCGGCTGCCAATAGGGGTTCTGCAGGAAGCGCACATCGAAGACCATGTCGATGCCGCGCGGCAGGCCCCGCTTGTAGGAAAACGAATGGATGGACACGGCCAGCCCCCGCCCGTCGGGCGCGGCGAACAGCCGGTCGACCTCGGTGCGCAGGTCATGAACCGTCATCTCGGAGGTATCGACCAGCACGTCGGCCCGGTCCCGGATCGGCCCCAGCAGATCGAACTCCCGTGCGATCCCGTCCTCGGGCGTCTCTTCCGGGGCCAGCGGATGCCGGCGGCGGGTCTCTGAAAAGCGGCGGGACAGGACATCAGCGCGGCAATCCAGGTAGAGCAGCTCTACCGGGTTGCCCTGCATCTGGCCCAGGCTGTCCAGGCAATCCATCAGCGCCACGGTCGAAAAGTCCCGGTTCCGCGTGTCGATCCCCAGCACCAGCGGCCGCCGCAGGGGCGGGCCGTCCAGGAGACGGGGCAAGAGGGACAGCGGCAGGTTGTCGATCGCCTCGAAGCCCAGGTCCTCCATCACGCGGATCGCGGTGGAGCGGCCGGCACCGGACGGTCCCGTCACAAGGACGAGCCGGGCGGTCTGGCTGGGCATGTCGGGTCCGTTGGGCATATGTGCCGATATTTTAGGTACGGGAAGGTGGATGACCACACGCCTGGCGTGTCTATGCGAATCGTCCTTCCCGCAGATATTGCAGAATCGCCGCAGGGAATGCGGCCGTGCCAGTATTGTGAAGCAATGGTAAAGAAACCCCCAGCAAAAAGCTGCTGCGCTGCGGCGGAAGGCGTTCACTTTCGCGCTGGTCCAGGTCGACGCAAAGGGTGACCCGCGCGCCCGCCAAGGCGCGGGCGTTCAGGATGCCGACCCCTCGTGCCTCAATCTTGCCGACGATGGTCTGCGGCGCGCTGGCCCAGAGCGCCGCGCCCTCCTGGCGCAGGTCCACACGGTCATCCGCGACCAGCTGCGCGCCCCGCGCCATGAGCTCAAGCGCCAGAGAGGACTTGCCGCTGCCGGAGGCCCCAAGGATCAGGACCGCGCGGTCCGGATCCAGCGCAACGCAACTGGCATGCAGCCCCTGCCGCGCGCTCACAGCGGCAATCCCACGACGAAGCGCGCGCCCAGCGGCGCCGAGGTTACATCGGCATCCGTGGGGCGGATGTTCTCTGCCCATATAACGCCGCCATGGGCCTCCACGATCTGCTTGCTGATCGCCAGCCCCAGGCCGGAGTTGTTGCCGAAATCCCCCTCCGGGCGGTGTGAATAGAAGCGGGTGAAGATCTTTGACAGGGCCTCGTCCGGGATGCCGGGGCCGGTGTCTTCGACCACCAGCAGAACCCGGTTCTCGCGGCGGCGCACCCAGACCCGGATCGCATCCCCCTTCTGGCAGAAGCTGATCGCATTGGTCACCAGGTTGACGAAGACCTGCGCCAGCCGCGGCTCAAGCCCGCGCAGGCGGATCGCGTCCTTCGGCAAGTCCGTGAACAGGTCGATCCCCCGTTCCGAGGCCTGGTCCCCCAGGTGGTCGCCCAGCTGGCGCACAAGGGCCAGCAGGTCGAATTCCTCTTCCTCTTCGCGCACCAGCTCGCTGTCCAGCCGCGATGCGTTAGAGATATCGCTGACCAGCCGGTCCAGCCGGCGCACGTCGTGGTCGATCACGTCCAGCAGCTTTTCCTGCTGATCGGCGCGCTTTGCCAAACGCAGCGCCCCCACGGCAGAGCGCAGGGAGGCCAGGGGGTTCTTCACCTCATGGGCCACATCGGCCGCGAATTGCTCGTTTGAATCGATGCGGTCGTAGAGCGCATCCACCATGCCCCTAAGCGCGCCGGAGAGATCGCCGATCTCATCTCCGCGCCGCGTCAGGTCCGGAATGCGCACACGCCCCGGCGCCACCGGGCGCACCCCGCGGTTGCGCACACCCAGCTCCACCGCCGCGACCAGCTCCGCCAGCGGCCCTGCGATGGTCGATGCCAGGACGAAGCTCAGCAGGATCGACACCACTGTCGCGACCAGAAAAATGCGCAGGATCCGCTCCCGTTCGGCCCGAAATGCGGCATCACCGTCGGAAACGGGACCAGAGACCGCCACCGCCAGCCCCTCTCCCGTGAGGATGGGGGCAAGTGCTGTGAAAACCCCGCCCTCTGTCTCTCTCGAAAGGGTTTTCTGCGGTCCGCGCGCCGCAAGATCCCCCATCAGGATCCGGGCCTCTGCCAGAGGATCGGGTGCTGTCTGGGCGGTGGCATTGGGCCAGAGCGCGCCAAGCCCCTTGCCCAGGGCGCGCAGACCGTCCGTCAGCCCGGTCGTGCCCGCCGGGTCGTCGCCTCGCGGTCGCGTCTGTCGCTGCGCCAGGACCTCTCCGTCCCGGCCCAGCACGGCGAGCAGCTCTCCGGCATGAAGGTCCAGCCCCGCAAGATCCAGCTCTCCGCTCGAGGCCAGGCGCGCGCCCAGCACCTCCGCGATCAGCCGGGTCTCCAGCCGGATCGAGCGGCGGTGTTCCTCAAGCAGCTTTTCACGGGGCGCGCCGAAGAACAGGATCCCCGCCGCCAGGATGTTCAGCGCCACCAGGTTGAACAGCACGATCTTCCAGGTCAGCTTCGAGCGGCGCAACCTCCACCCCTTGGAGGACAGACGCGACCAGCGCCCCCCCGGCCCCGGATCATCGGCAAGGTCAGTGCCCGAGCCGGGCCCCATGCCCGCGCCCGCCTTCATGCCTGCCCCGGTCTTCCCTGCCCCGGTCTTCTCGCGCGTTTTTTCCGGCACCGCCTGCGCCACCCTGTCACCCGGTTCGGTCAATTCTGCTCCGGCAAGGGAGACGTCCTTGCGCATTGGGTTCCTTTCGCGCAGGCGCGCTTAATCCTCGTTATACTTGTAGCCGATACCATACAGCGTTTCGATCGCCGCAAAATCCGGGTCCACCACCCGCAGCTTCTTTCGCAAGCGCTTGATGTGGCTGTCGATGGTGCGGTCATCCACGTAGACCTGATCGTCATAGGCCACGTCCATCAGCTGGTCGCGCGTCTTCACGAAGCCGGGCCGTTCGGCCAGCGCGTGAAGCAGCATGAATTCCGTGACGGTCAGCGTGACCCCCTCGCCCTTCCAGGTCACGACATGGCGCAGCGGGTCCATCCGCAGGGGGCCGCATTCCAGCACCTGCGTGTCCTCGCCTTCGGGCACATCGGCGCCCGCGACCGCTTCGACACGGCGCAGCAGCGACCGGATGCGGGCCACCAGAAGGCGCTGACTGAAGGGCTTCTTCACGTAATCGTCCGCCCCCATGCGCAGGCCCAGCACCTCGTCGATCTCATCATCCTTGGAGGTCAGGAAGATCACCGGCATCTGGCTTTTCTGGCGCAGGCGCTGCAACAGGTCCATCCCGTCCATGCGCGGCATCTTGATGTCCAGCACGGCCATGTCCGGCATTGCCCGGTCAAAGGCGGCCAGGGCGGCGGGCCCGTCAGAGTATGTTTCCACCTCGAACCCCTCTGCCTCCAGCGTCATGGCAACAGAGGTCAGGATATTCCGATCATCGTCCACCAGGGCGATCTTGGGCATCTCGGGCTTCCTTCTGGGGCGCGCAGGCCCAGGGCTTGCCCACAGTATTTGGTTTTCCGCCCATGCAGGCAACGACTTACGCCGAATCGGTTTTGGCGCTAAAACCAATGTGGCGAAAATGTCTTAGCCCGGCCTGAATTCCGCCTTGGTCGCAGACGCTTCGCGCAACAATCCGCAAGTGGTTGCGCTAAACCGAAAATGGTTGCGCTAACCTCCGAGGCCGCGCTGTTCACAGTCAGATCAAGCGTGTTAAGAGCGCCCATATCGAGGCCTACTGCCCCGGTTCCGGGCCCCCACCGCGTCGTCCCGGAAAAGGAGGACTGCCGCAAACGGAGCGGCTACAGGAGTTTGACTAATGGCATTTGGACGGGTGAACCCGCATTTCCGGCTCGAGGATCAAGGCATCGAGGGTCTGGGCGATGTCTATTACAACCTTATGGAGCCCGCACTGATCGAAGCCGCTCTGAAGCGTGACGAAGGTACGCTTGGCAAGGGTGGCACGTTCCTGGTCACGACGGGCAAATACACGGGCCGGTCCCCCAAGGACAAACATGTCGTCAATACGCCGGATGTGGCAGATCACATCTGGTGGGAGAACAATGCCGAAATGTCGCCGGAGGGCTTCGATGCGCTCCATGCCGACATGCTCGCGCACATGAAGGGCAAGGATTATTTCGTCCAGGACCTCGTGGGTGGCGCGGACCCGGCCTATGCGATCAACGTGCGCGTGGTCTCCGAACTGGCCTGGCACAACCTTTTCATCCGCCACCTGCTGCGCCGTCCCGATCGTGACGCGCTGATGGATTACGTGGCCGATTTCACCATCATCAACTGCCCCAGCTTCAAGGCGGATCCCGAAAAGCACGACTGCCGTTCCGATACGGTGATCGCGCTGAACTTCGCAAAGAAGACCATCCTGATCGGCGGCACCGAATACGCCGGCGAGAACAAGAAATCCGTCTTCACCCTGCTCAACTACATCCTTCCGGAAAAGGGCGTCATGCCGATGCACTGCTCCGCGAACCATGCCAAGGGCAACCCGGTGGACACGGCGATCTTCTTCGGCCTGTCGGGCACCGGCAAGACCACGCTGTCTGCCGATCCCTCCCGCGTGCTCATCGGGGATGACGAACACGGCTGGTCCGATCGCGGCACCTTCAACTTCGAAGGCGGCTGCTACGCCAAGACGATCAACCTTTCCGCCGAGGCAGAGCCGGAAATCTACGCGACCTGCTCCATGTTCGGCACCGTGATCGAGAACATGGTCTTCGACGAAGAGACCTATGACCTCGACTTCAAGGACAGCTCGCTGACAGAGAACATGCGCTGCGCCTACCCGCTGGAGTATATCTCCAACGCGTCGGACACCGCGCTTGGCGGCCACCCCAAGAACATCATCTTGCTGACCTGCGACGCCTATGGCGTGCTGCCGCCGATCAGCCGGCTGACCCCGGCGCAGGCGATGTACCACTTCCTGTCGGGCTTCACCTCGAAGACCCCGGGCACGGAGCGTGGTGTCGTGGAACCGCTGCCGACTTTCTCCACCTGCTTCGGCGCGCCCTTCATGCCGCGTCGGCCCGAGGCCTACGGCAAGCTGCTGCAGGAAAAGATCGCCAAGCACGGCGCAACCTGCTGGCTGGTGAACACCGGCTGGACCGGCGGCGCCTTCGGCACCGGCTCGCGGATGCCGATCCGCGCAACCCGCGCCCTGCTGACCGCCGCGCTGGACGGCTCCCTGAACGAGGCGGAGTTCCGCAAGGATCCGAACTTCGGCTTCGAGGTTCCGGTCTCCGTCCCCGGCGTGGCCGACGTGCTGCTGGACCCGCGCAAGACCTGGGCGGACGAGGGCGAATACGATGCCCAGGCCGCCAAGCTGGTCTCGATGTTCTCCGAGAACTTCGAACAATACCTGCCGCATATCGATGAAGACGTGAAAGCCGCCGCGATCGGCTGACCCCTGCGGCCCGGCACCGCCCGGGCGCAACAGAGATCACCAGGCTTCAGACGCCCCGCCCTGACCGGCGGGGCGTTGTCATATTTAACAAAGCGTTGCTTGACCCAAGGGGCCGAAGGACGCATCTACAGAGGCACAGGCCGGGAAACCGGCCGCGACCGGCCCGGGATCAGGAATGCCCCGGCCCCTGTCGCACTCTGGGGAGGTTACGTTCGCAATGGTTTTCGACGCGAAACTTCGGATCGCGATGGCAGGCGTCATGCTTGCCGCACCCCCGGCCCTTGCCGAGGTGAAGACCCCTGCCGTCCCCCAGCATGATTTCGTCCGCGCGCCCGTCCAGATGGAAGAGGCCGGCATCTACTGCCCGATGGACAACCTTGGCACGGCCCCTGCGCCGCAGACCGAAAGCGGCTACATCCTTCTGATGGAAGGCGACCAGCGCGTCGCTGTGCATGACCGCCTGGTCCCCGCCCAGCTGGGCATCTCCTTCGGCGTCAGGATCCGCTTGGCGCCCGGCACCCCTGCGGATGGCTACCGGATGGTCGTGAAACACCCCGCCTACGGGCCCAGCGACATGACCATGCAAAGCTGGGATCCCAATATCGGCACCGGCTGGGGCGTGCGCAGCTTCCAGTTCGAATATGATAGAGAGCTCCAGCCCGGCCTCTGGTCGATGGAGCTTTACAAGGAAGACACGCTGATGATGCGCCAGAGCTTCCAGGTGGTCCCCCCCGCGCAAGCGCCGGACGCCATCGATATCTGCTTCGGAAACACCTTCATTTCCTGACCGCCCACAGGCGGCTCAGCCAAAGCGCAGCGCCGCCTGCCAGATCAGCGAAATCCCCGCGACCAGCAGCACCACCAGCGTCGCCCGGCGGAAGGCGCGCTGGTCGATGCGGTCCTGCACCTTGAAGCCGATCCACATGCCCGCCAGAGCCACCGGCACCATGATCAGCGAAAACGGCAGCGTCTCTGCCCGCAGGACGCCAGAGCCGATATGGGCCCCGAACAGCGCGACAGACCCCAGCCCGTAGATCACGCCCTGAAGCTGCACCTGCTCCTTCTTGGGGGTCTCCATGGCGGTCAGATAGGCCACGGTCGGCGGCCCCCAGACACCGGAAAAGCCCCCCACCAGCCCCGCCAGCAGGGCCACGCCCACCTCGACCCGCCGCGGCGGCGGAGAGCCCAGGCGCAGTGGATAGCCCAGCAGCTGGCTGAGCGCGAACAGTAGGATCGGCAGGCCGATCAGCGCCTGCATCAGCCAGCCCGGCATCAGGTTCACCGCCTGGGCAGAGACGATCAGCGCCAGGAAGGCCACGGACAGGAAGACGCGGAACCGCGTGATGGCCGCCCAGGCCCCGCGCCATCCCTGGCGCAAGGCCTGCCAGACATTGGTGCACAGCGTGGGCAGGATCAGCCCGGCCAGCGCCCATTCCGGCCCCACGATCAGCCCCAGGCCAGAGACCATGATCATCGGCATGGCGAATCCCACCATGCCTTTCACAACGCCGGCCAGCAGGGCCACCGCGAAACAGGCAACAAGGGCCATCAGGCCGAGATCGGGGAAAAGAGCGTCCATCACAACTGCTTACACCGGGGCCGCCCGAACCCACAGGAGAAAACGGATGCGAAATAAAAGATCATTTGACAGGTTGTATTGGGTAAATATATTACGCTGCAACTGCGAAGTGGCGCTGCAGCGAAAAAGGGATAGGATGATCATGGCACATGACGGACAGGAGCTGAGCTTGGACCAGGCTGCAGGCATGACGGCACTTCTTCCCGATCTCCTGGAACTGACGGCAGAGGCCCTCGGCCCCGTGGATTTCCTGCTTGAGACGGCCCGTGACGATGTCCGTCAGCGCGTCGAACGCGATGGCCGCGTCTCTGCCCGGGCGGTCGAGGCAGAGCAGAGCGCGACCCACGGCCTTGCCTGGCTGGCCACCTATGTCTATGCGCTCAAGCAGATGCAGAACTGGGCAGAGAAACTTTCTGCCGAAGGGAAGTTCGGCGAGATCGAGCGGCTGATCCACCAGATCGCCTTCGGGGAATACCTTGCCCAGATCCATGGCGGCATCCCGATGTCCCAGAACGAGATCCTGCGCCCGCAGGACATGGGCCTGACCCGGGTGCAACTGGCCCATACCTCCAACACCGCGATGGCGACCCTCTGCGAGAAGGGCAACAACCAGGCCGCCCGCAGCCGCCTGGCAGAGCTGATCGTGGAACGCCAGGGCCTGTCCAGCTACGGCGCCACCGGCCTGGACGAAGAGCTTGAGATGATCCGCGATCAGTTCAGCCGCTACGCCCAGGACAAGATCGCGCCCCATGCCCATGACTGGCACCTGAAGGATGAGCTGATCCCGATGGAAGTCATCCACGAGCTGGCGGAAATGGGCGTTTTCGGCCTGACCATCCCGGAGGATTTCGGCGGCCTCGGCATGTCCAAGGCCTCCATGGTGGTGGTCTCAGAAGAGCTGTCGCGCGGCTACATCGGCGTGGGTTCCCTTGGCACCCGGTCTGAGATCGCGGCAGAGCTGATCCTTTGCGGTGGCACCGATGCGCAGAAAGAGAAATGGCTGCCCGGCCTCGCCTCCGGAGAGATCCTGCCAACGGCCGTCTTCACGGAGCCCAACACAGGCTCCGACCTGGCCAGCCTGCGCACCCGGGCGGTGAAGGGAGCGGATGGCGATTACAAGATCACCGGCAACAAGACCTGGATCACCCACGCTGCCCGCACCCATGTCATGACAGTGCTGGCCCGCACGGACGCCGAGAGCACGGATCACCGTGGTCTGTCGATGTTCCTGGCCGAAAAGACCCCCGGCACCGAGGAAGACCCCTTCCCCACCCCCGGCATGACCGGCGGTGAGATCGAGGTGCTCGGCTACCGGGGCATGAAGGAATACGAACTGGGCTTCGACGGCTTCCACGTGAAGGGTGAGAACCTGCTGGGCGGCGAAGAGGGCAAGGGCTTCAAGCAACTGATGCAGACCTTTGAAAGCGCCCGGATCCAGACCGCGGCGCGTGCCATCGGCGTGGCCCAGTCCGCCCTGGATGCCGGCCTGCAATATGCCCTGGATCGCAAGGCCTTCGGCGGGCCGCTGATGCAGTTCCCACGCGTGTCCGGCAAGCTGGCCATGATGGCAGTAGAGATCATGGTCGCCCGCCAGCTGACCTATTTTGCCGCCTGGGAAAAGGACAACGACCGCCGTTGCGATCTTGAGGCCGGGATGGCCAAGCTGCTGGCAGCCCGGATCGCCTGGAGCTGTGCCGACAACGCCCTGCAGATCCACGGCGGCAACGGATTTGCGCTGGAATACCCAGTCTCGCGCCTGCTTTGCGACGCGCGCATCCTGTCGATCTTCGAAGGGGCTGCGGAAATCCAGGCCCAGGTCATCGCCCGCCGTCTGCTCAGCTGACGCCATCGAAACAGGCATTGGACCGGTTGGCCGCCTTTTCCTGCGCTTGACGGCGCAAGCCGGCCTCGCAGTTGACTAGTCAAAACACTTACCGGCTGGAAAAAACTATTACTCTATAAACTCAACCAATAGGCTAGTCGCGGATCTGGCTCCCCAAGGGCAGCAGAACGCGGCGGATCACAATGGCGAGTTTTTTAGAGACATTTCGAACGATCATCGAAAACGGCATCGTGCAGGGCGATTCCCAGCTGGTGACCATGGCGCTTTATGGGGCCACGGAAACCATCGACCCCAGTGACGGCGCCGCGCTGCGCATCATCGATGACAACGGCAACGGCCTGATCGACCCCCGCGAATTCGCCGATGCGACGGTGAACCAGGGGATCGGCCTCAACCTTGGCGGGGACCAGCTGCTCTTTGACGGGGAACCGCCGCTCAACGACATGACCGGCAGGCTCTACAGCCCGGCGCCGGTCGCCGATGGCACGGATGTTTCGACCTACATCGACGAGCTGGACAAGAACTTCTCTCCCGTCGCCCCGGAAAGCGTGGAGACGCAGAACCCCTCCCAGACGCCCGGCACCGATCCGACCGATTCCGTCCCGCTCTGCTTCACGCGGGGGACAAGGATCCTGACCCCCCGTGGCCTGCGCCGGGTGGAGGAACTGCGCGCCGGGGATCTTGTCACGACGCAGGACAACGGCGCGCAGCCAATCCGCTGGATCGGCGGCAGCCGCTTTCACCCCTCTGCTCTGGCGCAACGGGAAACCCTGCGCCCGGTCCGCATCCAGGCCGGCGCCCTGGGTGAGGGCTATCCGGAACGCACGCTTGTCGTTTCACGCCAGCACAGGATGCTGATCCGCTCGCGCATTGCGGAACGCGTCTTCGGCTTCAAAGAGGTGCTGGTCGCGGCCCATATGCTGACCGCCCTGCCCGGCATCACGCTTTGCGGTGCTTCGCGGCCGGTTGAATATTACCACCTGCTGCTGGACCGGCATGAGATCGTCTTTGCCGAGGGCGCCCCGACAGAGACGCTTCTGACAGGCACCCAGGCGATGGAGGCCATGTCGCCACGCAACCGCGCGGAAATCCGGTCTGCTCTGCTGGCGGCAACCGGTGCGGAAACCCACGCCGGTTCGGCCCGCCCGCTGGCCACCGGGCACAAGGCCCGCCGGATGGTCGAACGTCACCGCTGCAACCAGAAGCCCGTCTTCCTGGCCCGCTCGGACCGCCCGGCCATGAAACGCGCCTTGGGCTGACGCGAAAGGGCCGCCCCGAAGGACGGCCCTGACACGACACCATTGAGGAAAGGCGCTCAGCCCGCCTGGCCAGCCGGCAGCAGGACGCGGTCGATCACGTGCACCACGCCGTTGGCCTGATCCACATCCGCCGTGGTCACGGTGGCGATGCGGCCGTTCTCATCCTTCAGCTTCAGCTCTCCGCCTTCCATGTAGGCGTCCAGCATGCAGCCGCCGACCGTGGGCACCACGTGCATGCCGCCATCATCCGCGATCATGCCGGCGATATCGGTCGAAAAGGCCTCGGTCGCGACCACGTGGCAGGTCAGGATCTCTTGCAGCTGGGCCTTGTTCTCTTCCATCAGCAGCTGCTGAAGCGAGGCTTCGGAGATCATGCCGAAGGCGCCATCGGTGGGGGCGAAGACGGTGAAGGGGCCGTCGCTCATCAGCGTGTCCACAAGGCCAGCGGCCTTCACGGCGGCGACAAGCGTGGACAGGTTGGGCGCCGCGCTCGCGTTTTCGGCGATGGTCTTTTCCGCGAGCATCGGCGCGCCGCCGACAGTGGGGTTGGCGGCCATGGCAACGGTTCCAGTGGCGGCAATTGCGGCAGTCAGGGCAAGTTTCTTGAACATCATATCCTCCGAGTTTTGTTCGGCGGGCCGTCTGACCCGCTATGCCAGAACCCACGGAGCCCCACCCGGAAGAGTTTCACCGCAAAAAGGATTTTTCTTCAAAGGCCGGTTCGGGGGGCTGCCGGCCCCGTCACCCGAACAGGCTCAGGCCCGGCAAAGCCGGGCCCGAAACCGCATCACGCCATGCCCAGAAGCCGGGCCGCATTGCCCTTGATGATATCGGGGCGCAGCTCATCCTTGATCGCGATCTTCTCGAAATCGGACAGCCAGCGCTCCGGGGTGATCATCGGCCAGTCAGAGCCGAACAGAACCTTCTTCTTCAGGATCGAATTGCAGTATTTCACCAGGATCTCCGGGAAGTACTTGGGCGACCAGCCGGAGAGGTCGATGTAGCAATTTGGCTTGTGCTGGGCCACGGCCAGCGCCTCTTCCTGCCAGGGGAAAGAGGGGTGGGCCATGATGATCTTCAGGTCCGGGAAATCCACCGCCACATCGTCGATGTACATCGGGTTGGAATACTTCAGCCGCATCCCGTTGCCCCCGGGCATGCCGGAGCCAACGCCGGTCTGCCCGGTGTGGAACAGCGCGATGCCGCCTTCGGCCTCGATCGCCTCGTAAAGCGCATAGGCCATGCGGTCATTGGGATAGAAGCCCTGCATGGTGGGGTGGAACTTGAAACCCTTGATGCCGAACTCACGCATCATCCGCCGCGCTTCCCGCACGCCCATCTTGCCCTTCCAGGGGTCGATGGAGGCAAAGGGGATCAGCACATCGGCATTCTCCGCGGCGATCTGCGCGACCTCTTCGTTCTTGTAGCGCCGGTAGCCGGTCTCGCGCTCCGCATCCACGGGAAAGATCACCGCGGCGATGTTCTGTTCCCGGTAATGGGCTGCGGTTTCCTGGATCGTCGGCGGATGGGACCAGGGCGCGCGAAAGTACTTCGCCATCGTCGCCTGCAGGTCGTCATAGCCGTCATCCGCGTGGCAGCCGCAGGGCTCTTCCGCATGGGTGTGGATGTCGATCGCGCGGATCTTTTCAAGGTCGATCATGTCTGGCCCTTCAAACTTCGACGACGGCAGAGCCGCCCTTGTAAAGCAGGTCCACCAGGTCCGCCCGACGGGTCAGAACCTTGCGGATGTTAAGGTTACCCTTCGCGGTCATCTCGCCATCGGGGAGCGAGGGCGGCTCTGCCATGACCAGCGCCCGCCCGATGCGGGTAGAGCTGCCGGTGGCCCCAGCGGCCAGCGCGGCCAGCCTTTCGCGGATCGCGCCCAGCAGTTCGGGATCCTCGACGACCTCTCCAGTGGCACCGGCCGGGCCGACCGGCACAATCATCACGCCAAGTTCGTCACGGTCATG
>NZ_JAATOW010000024.1 GCF_011806405.1 Pseudooceanicola sp. HF7
CGCAGGCGATCCTGCCCACCACCAACTGGATGTACCCCGCCGTCATGCCCGAAGAGGGGCTGCCCGCGGCCTTCGACCAGGTGGTCGATCCCGAACACGCCCTGCTGATGACCCCGGAAGCTGCCGACAGCGCCCGCCCCGGCGCGCTGGAGGAATGGCGCAACGCACTGGCACGCTGACATGGGTCGGGCCATTGGCGGCGTCGCCTCCGCGGCGCTCCTGACATTGCTGATGGCCCCGCTCGCCGCGATCTTCCTGCGGGCCGGGGGTGCAAGCCTGCCCGGTCCGGCGGACTGGGCCGCGCTGCGCTTCACGCTGCTGCAGGCGGCGCTTTCGGCGCTGTTTTCCGTCCTGCTGGCCCTGCCGGCGGCCCGCGCCCTGGCGCGCCGCCGCTTCCGGGGCCGCGCCGCGCTTGTCGCGCTGACCGGCGCGCCCTTCATCCTGCCGGTGGTGGTCGCCGTCGTCGGCCTGCTGGCGGTCTTCGGCACCCAGGGCCTGCTGAACCGCGCCGCCGCGCCGCTGGGCCTGGGTCCCTTCCGCATCTACGGGCTGCACGGCGTGGTCATCGCCCATGTCTTCTTCAACATGCCGCTGGCCACCCGGATGATCCTGCAGGGCTGGCAGGCCATCCCGGCCGAGCGCTTCCGCCTGGCCGCCCAGCTGGACCTGCCGCCGCAGATGACCTTCCGCCTGCTGGAATGGCCCATGCTGCGCCAGGTGATCCCCGGCACGCTGGCGGCGATCTTCGCCATTTGCCTGGCCAGTTTCGCCGTGGCGCTGATCCTGGGCGGCGGGCCGAAGGCCACCACGGTGGAGCTTGCCATCTACCAGGCCTTC
The DNA here is from genome assembly GCF_011806405.1 of Pseudooceanicola sp. HF7. GTDB lineage: Bacteria > Pseudomonadota > Alphaproteobacteria > Rhodobacterales > Rhodobacteraceae > Pseudooceanicola. The sequence continues at coordinate 838 of NZ_JAATOW010000024.1, forward strand.
CTGTTCGATTTCGACCTTGGCCGCGCGGCCATGCTGGCGCTGATGCAGACCACGCTGGTCGCCGGGGCGGCGGTGCTGGCGCTGGCGGTCACGCGGATGGACGGCAGCGGCGCCGGGCTGGACCGCGCCCTGCCGCGCTGGGACGCGCCGGGGGGCTGGCGCCGGGCCTGCGACGCGCTGGTCCTGGCGGCCACGGCGCTCTTCCTGCTGGCCCCGGTCGTCAGCGTGGCCCTGGCCGGGCTGACCGGGCTCAAGGACCTGCCTGCCACGATCTGGCCCGCCATGGGCAATTCGATCCTGGTCTCCCTTGCCTCTGCGCTGACCACCACGGCGCTGGCGCTGGGCCTTGCCGCGGGGATGAGCCGGGTGATCCAGGCCATCGGCCTGTTGCCGCTGGCGCTCTCGCCGCTGGTGCTGGGCACCGGCTACTTCCTGATCGTGAACCCCTTCCTCGTCCCCGGCACCCTGGCCATGCCGGTCACCGTGCTGGTCAACACGCTGATGGCGCTACCCTTCTGCCTGCGCATGCTCGCCCCCGCCTACGAGCGGGTGGAAAGCGACTACGGCCGGCTTGCCGATCAGCTGGGCCTGGCCGGGCTGGCCCGCCTGCGCTGGCTGACCCTGCCGCGCATGAAGGCGCCGCTCGGCTTCTGCGCCGGGCTGGCCGGGGCGCTCTCCATGGGGGACCTTGGCGTGATCACCCTGTTCGGCGCCCCGGGGCGCGAAACCCTGCCGCTGCTCATGTACCGTCTCATGGGCTCCTACCGGACCGAGGCCGCCTCTGCCGCCGGTCTGATCCTGCTTCTGCTCAGTTTCGGCATTTTCTGGGCCTTCGACCGTGGGGGACACCATGCTTGAGCTGACCGATGTGCTGATCGAACAGGGCGACTTCCGCCTTTCCGCCAACTGGCGCCTGCCCGCAGGCCGCCGCGCCGCGGTCATCGGCCCGTCCGGTGCGGGGAAATCCACGCTGCTCTCAGCCATCGCGGGCTTCTTCCCGCAGGCCTCCGGACAGGTGCTCTGGGATGGCCGCCCGCTGGATGGGCTGCGGCCCGGCAAGCGGCCTGTGGCCATGCTGTTCCAGGATGGCAACCTGCTGCCGCACCTCGATATCTTCCGCAACGTGGCGCTTGGCATCTCTCCGGCGCTGCGGCTTGGCGCAGAGGACCGCGCCCGCGTGGAGGCCGCGCTGGCGCGTGTCGGCCTTGGCGGGCTGGACCGCCGCCGCCCGGCAGAGCTTTCGGGCGGGCAGCAAAGCCGCGCCGCCCTGGCGCGGGTGCTGCTGCAGGATCGCCCGCTGCTGCTGCTGGATGAACCCTTTGCCGCCCTCGGCCCGGCCCTGCGCTTTGAAATGCTGGACCTGGTGCAGGCCCTGACCGAAGAGACCGGCGCGACGCTGCTGATGGTCAGCCATGACCCCGCCGATGCCCGCCGCATCGCCCAGGACCTGGTGCTGGTGGATGCCGGCACGGCCCATGCGCCGCAACCCGCGCGGGCCATGCTGGACAACCCGCCAGAGGCCCTGCGCCGCTACCTGGGCTAGGGCAGGGCCGCATCCCCCACGGATTAGGGCCAATCCAGGCCCTCGGCCCGCCTGTTTGCCCGACCAGACGCGCGCCCTTGTTGACCGCGACCTGCCGCTTGTCCTACTCAGGTGCCATGGACTGGCTGGGTTTGGAAATCGAAGGCGAGCGTTGCTGGGATGCCGATGGCCCCTGCGAGATGCGCACACTCCCCACGGACCGGCGTTTCGTCGTGGGGCACGAAGGCGTGCCGCCCGAACCGCTGCCCGGGCGGCTTCTGCCCGAACAGCTTCAGCGCAGCCGCACCGGGCTGCACCTGCCGGGGCTGGGCGGCGTGCCCTCTGGCGCGCGTCTGCGCCTGCTGGGCTTCCAGACGCTGAACCCCAACTGGGATGGGCTGGCCCTTGTGGTCTGCGATCAAACCACGCTTTGGGTGACCCTTTCCGCAGGAGAGGCCATTCACCTGCAAACCAGCCTGACCGGGCGCATCGCCGGGGCGCTTGGCTGCCTTGAGGCCGCGCCGGAAGGCACGGATGAATCCATGTCCAGCGCCGAACGCCTGCCCTTCCTTCTGGGAGAGGCCGAAACCCCCGGGCAGATGCTGGGCGCCATGCTGGGCGGAGAGATGGCCGCGGCCAAGAACCTCTGGCTGGGGCAACAGGCGGTGCTGCTGGGGCAGGGACACCTGGCGCAGGCCTACCTGAAGGCGCTTCAGGGGCTCTACGTGCCGGTCACGGAAACCCGCGATGACCTGCTGGCCCGCGAAGGCTTCAAGGCGCTGGCGAAAAGCTTCCTCGTCTCCGGCTGAGCGGAGGTCCGGCGCGGACCTGGGTCCTCGTTCTGTCTCTATGCCGGGCAGGGGGCATACGGCCCAAGGCCCTGCCGCAGCACCACTATTCACAAAGCCCGCCGGACTGACGCAACGGCCCCGCTTCCTGCCGCCGCTTGCGCGAGGGGGCCTGTCGTGGGAATGTCCGCGCAAGATGCCGTTGAGACAGGAGGCAGCCATGTTGCAAGACAAGACGACCGGGAGCGCCACGGAACTGGCCACCCTGCCGCCGGCAGAGCCGCGCAATCCGGGCATGGCGCTGGACCTGAGCTGGGTTTCGGCGGCGCGGGCCAACCGCTCTGCCATCGAACGTCGCGCGGCCACGCTGCCGGGCCGGCGCTCCGTGAAGAAGGATTTCCAGGCCGCCTGGCTGTGCCGCGCGATCTCCTGCATCGACCTGACCACGCTGGCGGGCGATGACACCGAAGGCCGTGTGCGCCGCCTTTGTGCCAAGGCGAAACAGCCCGTGCGCGCCGATATCCTGGATGCGCTGGGGATGCAGGGCCTGACCACCGGTGCGGTCTGCGTCTACCATGACATGGTGCCCGCCGCGCATGAGGCACTGGAAGGCACGGGGATCCCCGTTGCCGCGGTGTCCACCGGCTTTCCGGCGGGGCTTTCGCCCTTCCACCTGCGGCTGGCAGAGATCAGCGAAAGCGTTGAAGCCGGTGCCGAGGAGATCGACATCGTGATCTCCCGCCGCCACGTGCTGACTGGCAACTGGCAGGCGCTTTATGATGAGATGAAGGCGTTTCGCGCCGCCTGCGGCGACGCCCACGTGAAGGCGATCCTGGCCACGGGGGAGCTGGGCACGCTGCAGAACGTCGCCAAGGCCAGCCTGGTCTGCATGATGGCGGGGGCGGATTTCATCAAGACCTCCACCGGCAAGGAAAGCGTCAACGCCACGCTGCCCGTCAGCCTGGTGATGATCCGCGCGATCCGCGAATACCATGACCGCACGGGCTTCCGCGTGGGCTACAAGCCCGCCGGCGGGATCTCCAAGGCGAAGGATGCGCTGGTCTACCTGAGCCTGATCAAGGAAGAGCTGGGCGACCGCTGGCTGCGCCCCGACCTGTTCCGCTTCGGCGCCTCCTCCCTTCTGGGGGATATCGAGCGCCAGCTGGAACACCACGTGACCGGCGCCTATTCGGCAAGCTGGCGGCACGCGGCAAGCTGAGTGCTGGGATATGAAACTTTCGATCCAAACAAAGTGGAGGGTGCTATGGCGGTGAAGTCTGATCTGCAGGAATGGGTTTTTGATGCAGTGGAACAGCTCGGCGGTGAGGCATCGGTGGCTGAAGTTGCGAAAGTAATCTGGGAAAAGCATGAAGCGGATCTGAGAGGTTCTGGGGATCTTTTTTACACTTGGCAGTACGACATGCGTTGGGCGGCAGAGTGGCTGAGAAAACAAAACCGTTTGACATTGTCCGGTAGAAAATGGGCTTTGGCATGAGCATCAAGGACATTTTCGAGACCATGGACTATGGCCCCGCCCCGGAAGCGGCCGGCGAGGCGCTGGACTGGATCGCCCGTCACGAGGGCGGCTTCGGGCAGTTCATCAACGGCGATTTCACCGCGCCGGGCGCGCTGTTCGAGACGAAGAACCCCGCGACCGGCGAGGTGCTGGCCCAGGTCAGCCAGGCCTCGGACGCGGATATCGCGGCGGCGGTGAAGGCCGCGCGCACGGCGCAGGGCAAATGGGAGAAGGCGGGCGGCAAGGCGCGCGCCCGCGTACTCTATGCGCTGGCCCGCCTGGTGCAGAAACACGCGCGCCTCTTCGCGGTGCTGGAGACGCTCGATTCCGGCAAGCCGGTTCGTGAGGCGCGGGATATCGACGTGCCGCTGGTGGCGCGGCATTTCTACTATCACGCGGGCATGGCCCAGCTGATGGAGGCAGAGCTGCCCGAGCGCGCCGCGCTTGGCGTCTGCGCCCAGGTGATCCCCTGGAACTTCCCGCTGCTGATGCTGGCCTGGAAGGTCGCGCCGGCGCTGGCGATGGGCAACACGGTGGTGCTGAAACCGGCCGAGTACACGCCGCTGACCGCGCTGCTGCTTGCTGAGCTCTGCGTGCAGGCCGGCGTGCCCAAGGGCGTCCTGAACGTGCTGACCGGCGATGGCGCGGTCGGCGCGGCGCTGGTCGCGGACGAGGGTGTGGACAAGGTGGCCTTCACCGGCTCCACCGAGGTGGGGCGCCGGATCCGCGAAGCCACGGCGGGCCAGGGCAAGGCCCTGACGCTTGAGCTGGGCGGCAAGTCCCCCTTCCTGGTCTTCGAAGATGCCGATATCGACAGCGCCATCGAGGGGCTGGTGGATGCCATCTGGTTCAACGGCGGCCAGGTTTGCTGTGCCGGCTCCCGCCTGCTGGTCCAGGAAGGCATCGCCGACACCTTCCTGACCCGCCTGAAGACCCGCATGGAAAACCTGCGCATCGGGGATCCGCTGGACAAATGCATCGACATGGGCGCCATCGTCGACCCCGTCCAACTGGAGCGCATCCAGAGCCTCGTCGCCGGCACCAGCGCCGAGGTCTTCCAGCCCGGCCCCGCGCCCCAGGGCTGCTTCTATCCGCCCACGCTGATCACCGGCCTGTCCTCTTCCGATGCCTTGATGCAGGAAGAGATCTTCGGCCCGGTCCTGGTCGCCATGACCTTCCGCACCCCGGCAGAGGGCCTCGCCCTGGCCAATGACACGCGCTACGGTCTTGCCGCCTCGATCTGGTCGGAGAACATCAATACCGCGCTCGACCTCGCGCCGAAGCTGCAGGCGGGCGTGATCTGGGTCAACGGCACCAACATGTTCGACGCCGCCGCGGGCTTCGGCGGGCTGCGCGAAAGCGGCTTCGGGCGCGAAGGCGGCTGGGAAGGGCTGATGGCCTACACCCGGCCCGCCGCCACCCGGAAGGCGCTGAAACCGCAAGAGCCCTACAGCGGCAAGCCCGGCGCCGCCGATGGGCTGGACCGCACGGCGAAGCTCTATATCGGCGGCAAGCAGGCGCGCCCGGACGGCGGCTATACCCGCACGGTCTGGGGCAAGTCCGGCGCGGTGCTGGGCGAGGTGCCCGTCGCCAACCGCAAGGACCTGCGCAACGCCGTTGAAGCCGCCCATGCCGCCAAGGGCTGGAGCGCCACCACCGGCCACCTGCGCGCCCAGATCCTCTACTACCTTGCGGAAAACCTGGAAGCCCGCGCGCCCGAATTCGCGGCGAAGCTCGATGCGCTCCACGGTGACCGCCACGGCAAGACCGAGGTAGAGGCGGCCATCTCCCGCCTCTTCACCTATGCCGCCTGGGCGGACAAATACGCCGGAGACCTGCGCGCCGTCCCGATCCGGGGCATGGCCCTGGCCACCCGCCAACCCGTCGGCGTCATCGGCGCGCTCTGCCCGGACGAGGCGCCGCTGCTGGGGCTGATCTCCACCCTCGCGCCGGCCATCGCCATGGGCAACCGGGTGGTGCTGGCCGCCTCCCAGGTGGGCCCGCTGGTGGCCACCGATCTCTACCAGGTGCTCGACACCTCCGACGTGCCCAGCGGCGTGGTCAACATCCTCACCGGCAGTCACGCAGAGCTGGCCCCGGTCATGGCCGCCCACATGGATATCGATGCGGTCTGGAGCTTCTCTTCCACGGACCTCTCCGCGACCATCGAAAAGGCCAGCGCCGGCAACCTCAAGCGCACCTGGGTGAACAACGCCAAGGCGCGCGACTGGTTCGGCCCGGAAGGGGAGGGCCGCGAATTCCTCGACGCCGCGACAGAGGTCAAGACGATCTGGGTGCCCTACGGCGCCTGAGGCACCGGATCCCCTTCATCTGGCCATAAATACTCAAAGACAAAGGCGCGCCACCGGGCGCGCCTTTTCCGTTCCGGGCCCGGGCTTCGGGCATGTCGGCGGGGTCTCACATCTCGATCGGCACGATCGGGGTGACCTCGATCTCGCCCGACTCCAGCATCGGGTTGCCCTCTGCCAGCTTGCAGGCCTCTTCGATGCTTGCCGCCTCCAGGATGGAATAGCCCATCACCGGGGGCGTGTTGCCCCCAAGCTTGGCGCCATGGGCATTGACCGTCCAGCTGGTGCCGACCGGGTTGCCGGCATCGACGACATTGGGCCCGACCTTGTCCATCCAGGCGCCCCAGGCGGCCATCGCGGCCTGCTGCTCCTCCGGGGTGCTGGGGACCTGGCTCGTAGGAGCCTTGTAGATGAAAAGATACTGGGTCATGCGAATCCTCCCTTGGGTTGCCTCAGTTTGCCAGAACGCCCGGCGAGCACAGGAAATAATCCATCTTCCGGAGTGTGGAGAGCCAGCCGCGGGAGTGATCCTGCGCCGCCTCGAGGCTTGGCAGCCCGCGATGGCTCAGGCGCAGGCGCGCTCCGGTTTCGGTGGCCTCCACGGTGAAGATCACGTGGCTTTCCGGGCCGCGCTGGTCCTGCGGATCATGCCAGGCCCAGGTAAAGCCCACGTGGCCCCTCCCGTCGTCACCCTTATCGCCGTCACTCTTGCCGTGTTCTGGCGGGCTGACCGAGGTGACCACGCCGGAGAGCTTGAAGCGCTGCCCGCTTTCCTTGCCAACCATGGTACAGGACCAGGGGCCGATGGACTGGAAGGCCATGTCACAGGCCTGGATATACACCCCTTCGGGGCCGAACCATTGCACCACCTGCAGCGGCTCAGTCCCCGCGCGCCACAGGCGGTCCAGGGTGACGGGATAGTCGCGGACCAGCTCCAGGTCGTGGCTTTCACTGTCCTTCATGGATCCTCTCCTTCGGGATCAAGCGCCAGCAGGCTGTCGAGCCGCGCAAGGCTGCCCTCCCAGAAGGCGCGATGGCCCATGCACCAGCCACTGATCGCGGCCAGCGCCTCGGGGCGGGCGGTGTAATAGCGGTGCGTGCCCTCGACCCGCTGGGCGATCAGCCCGGCTTCGCGCAGAACCTTCAGGTGACGGGAGATCGCGGGCGCGGAAATTTCCGCCTCTCCGGCCAGCACCCCGGCGGGCAGTTCACCCCGGGCGATCAGCGTCTCCACCAGCGCCATGCGGGTGGGATCGGAGAGGGCGGCAAAGGCGCGGGTCAATTGGGTCATGGGAAAAGCCTGCGGCGATTCCCTGTTTCGAGCAAGCGTTAATTAACTTAGTGGTGAAATATAGAGGGTCGTGAAAGAGGAACGGGCGGAAACGGCCTTGGCCCCATCGAGGGGCCCGCGCCCGTCGTCGGCTGCGCCTCCCGTCCAGGCGGTGCCGGCAGCGGGCCTTTCGACTGCCGAAGCACGGTGCATCCACGCACATAACAGGGTCTTACCCCACCGTGCGCTGCGCACCGACGTGATACCGACGCGATACCGACATGAAACAGACGGGGCACCGACGCCGAAAAAGCGCCTGGAAGGCGCCCTGCATCACTGCACAACCAAAGGGGATCAGGGGGCGGCGAAATCGCCCTTCGCATAGCCCTGAAGATAGAGCAGCGCGGTCAGGTCGCCGAAGTTCACCCGCAGCTCGCATTCCGCCGCGACCGAGGGCTTGGCGTGCAGCGCCACCCCGGACCCGGCCCGCAGCAGCATCCCAAGGTCATTCGCCCCATCGCCCACGGCGATCACATCCCCCTCGGAAAGGGACAGCCTGGCGGTGATCTCCTCAAGCGCTGCGACCTTGGCATCGCGGCCCAGGATCGGTCGCGCGACCTTTCCGGACAGCTGCTCGCCCTCGGTCAGCAGGGTGTTGGCGCGGTTTTCATCAAAGCCCAGCTTTTCCGCTACCGCCTTGGTAAACATGGTGAAACCGCCAGAGACAAGGGCGCAATAGGCGCCATTGGCCTTCATCGTCGCCAGCAGTTCCGGCCCACCCGGCATCAGGGTGATCCGCTCTGCCAGGACCTTGTCGATGACGGAGACAGGCAGACCCTTCAGCAGGCCCACGCGCTCAGTCAGCGCGCCCTCGAAATCCAGCTCTCCGTTCATGGCGCGGGCGGTGATATCCTTGACCCGCGCGCCCACGCCGGCCTCATCGGCCAGCTCGTCGATGCATTCCTGCTGGATCATGGTCGAATCCATGTCCGCCAGCAGCATCTTCTTCTTCCGCCCGGCCACGGGCTGAATGCACAGGTCGATCCGCTGGCCCTGGAGCTGTGCCCAGACATCCCGGAAATTGTCAGGAATTTCAGGCAGTTCGAACTCTGCCGCCTCTTCGGCTGCCAGCCAGCGCGCGCTGGCCCCGCCCCAGGCATTGCTGAGCGAAGAGATCAGCGTGGCGTCCAGGATCTCTCCGGGCGCGGTGAGCAGCGTTGCGACATACATGGGCGGTCTCCTGTTGCTGGCGGCCATAAAGCACGGGCCGCCGCAAAGCTCCAGAGGGTCAGCCGATCGCCTGCAGCACCATGAAGCAGCAGGCCGACAGCACGGCGGCGGCAGGCACGGTGATGACCCAGGCGGCGACGATGGTCATGAAATGCGACCGCCGGACCAGCTTGCGCCGGGCGCGTTCCTGGCGGGGCATCGGCGCCCCTTCGGAGAAGCCGCGCCGCGACATGTACCATTCCCGGAAGAAGCCCACGCCGAAGACACCGCCCACCGCGATATGGGTCGAGCTGACCGGCAGCCCAAGCGCGGAGGCCGCGATCACGGTGACCGCCGCCGAAAGCGCCACGCAATAGGCCCGCATCGGGTTCAGCTTGGTGATCTGGTTGCCGACCATGCCGATCAGCTTGGGGCCGAACAGCATCAGCCCGACAGAGATCCCGACGGCGCCGATGACCATCACCCAGATCGGGATGGAGACCTCTCCGGCGACGCCGGCACTGTCATGGGCATAGACCACGGCCGCCAGCGGCCCCACCGCATTGGCCACGTCATTGGCCCCATGGGCAAAGGACAGCAGCGCGGCAGAGATGATAAGAGGCAGGCGGAACAGGACCTTGAGCGACCGGTTGCGGTTCTCAAGCCCCACGGACTGGCGACGGATCAGCGGCACGGAAATGAAGCCGAAGGCCACGCCTGCCACCGCGCCGATCAGCAGCGCCAGCGGCATGGTGATCTTCATGACATGCTTCAGGCCCTTGAGCGCCAGGTAGGCCCCGAAGGCCGCGCTCATCAGGCCGATCAGCACCGGCACCCACTTGCGCGCGGCGGCGATCTTGTCCTCGACGTAGATGATCTTCCACTTGATGAAGGCCAGCATGGCCGCCGCGATGATGCCCCCCAGCAACGGAGAGATCACCCAGCTGGCGGCGATGGCGCTCATGGAGCCCCAGTTGACCGCCGTCAGCCCCGCCGCGGCGATCCCCGCGCCCATGACGCCCCCGACCACCGCATGGGTGGTGGAGACCGGCGCGCCGATCCAGGTGGCCAGGTTGACCCATATGGCGGCAGACAGCAGCGCGGCCATCATTGCCCAGATGAAGACCCTGGCATCTATGAAACTTTCCGGGGCCACGATCCCCTTGGAGATGGTGGAAACCACGTCTCCGCCAGCCAGCAGTGCCCCGGCGCTTTCGCAGATCGCGGCAATGGCGATGGCCCCGACCATGGACAGCGCATTGGCCCCCACGGCGGGGCCCATGTTGTTGGCCACGTCATTGGCGCCGATGTTCAGCGCCATGTAGGCCCCGAAGGCGGCGGCGACGATCACCACCAGGCTTTGCGGCGTCCCGCCCGACAGCACGGCGGCGGCCAGGGCGGCCACGGTCACGAAGACCAGCGAAGCGCCAACGCCGATCAGCGGGCGCGACGCATACATGGAGGCCATCTCAAGGCGGGAAAGCCTGTTCAGGTCCCGGTCTAGCGTTTCCCAGGCGGGGGGCTGGTTGTTCTGGGGCAAGGTCTGTCCTTCGATCTGTCGGAGAGGGGCAGGCCTAGTGGCCCTGGCGTCCCTCGATCCTGGCCGCGATCAGCTCAGGGGCCGCGCGCAGCAGGTCCTTGAGATCCTCTTCAGCCACGAGTTTGGCGGCTTCCTCAGGCCGGACCCAGCGACGTTCGCGTTCGCCGGATTCGGGGTAATCGTCCAGCAGCCGGGCCACTTCCACGGCGTAGACATCCACGTCCGTCGGGGCGGGCAGGCCGCCGTCCAGCCGTTTGTCGTAATGGTAACGCCCGATCCAGATCGGCTTCATGGAGCGCTGCTTGATCCCTGCTTCTTCCCAGGCTTCCTCAAGCGCGGTGCCGGCGGCATCGGTGCCGGTCTTGGGCCAGCCCTTGGGCATGATCCAGCGCTTGGTCTCCCGCGAGGTGATCAGCAGGATCTCCATATCCGCGCCCCTGCCACGATAGCACAGCGCCGCCGCCTGGAACATCGGAGGACGTCCAAGAAGGGGCAGCAGGTAGCTATTCCAGAGTTTTGCGAACACGGGCGGCTCTCCAGGGTGGGCGTAAAGATCAGGCTGTGTACACCGCACAGGCGGTGCTTCTCAACCGGGACGTATTGAAAAAACGGTGACCCAGGGGCCAAAATCGGAGCATTTTCGCCCGAAACGCTGCGGAACGGGCAGGCGGCAGGGCTGCGAGAGAGCCGAAGCGGCCCGCGCAACCTTCCCGTGTGCAGGTTTCCGATAGGCTACAGGCCTCCGGGCGCGCGGTCCAAAAACGACGGGGCGGGGTCTTCCTGCGTCATCTCCTGTCTTGCGTGACCAGAGAATCGCCCCTATACGCAGCGGCGGGACACCCTTCCCCAACGAAGGGCGCTTATCTGTAAGGATACCAGAAATGGCAAACGACCATCCGGCAACGCGGCCGGCTAACCCGCGTTTTTCTTCCGGCCCCTGTGCCAAGATCCCCCATTATTCCCTCGACAAGCTTGCTGACGCCGCTCTGGGCCGCAGCCACCGTGCCGCTATCGGCAAGGACAAGCTGAAGGCCGCGATCGAAGAGACGCGCGAGATCCTGGGCGTGCCCGCCGATTACAAGATCGGCATCGTGCCCGCCTCCGACACCGGCGCTGTCGAGATGTGCCTCTGGTCCATGCTGGGCGCCCGCAAGGCAACCATGGTTGCCTGGGAAAGCTTCGGCGCCGGCTGGGTGACCGACGTGGTCAAGCAGCTGAAGATCGATGCAGAGGTCAAGACCGCCGACTACGGCCAGATCGTCGACTTTGCCGAAATCGATTTCAACACGGACGTCGTCTTCACCTGGAACGGCACCACATCTGGTGTGCGTGTGCCCAACGGTGACAAGATCCCGGCAGACCGCGAAGGTCTGACGATCTGTGACGCGACCTCTGCCGCCTTTGCCCAGGACCTGCCCTGGGACAAGCTGGATGTGACGACCTTCTCCTGGCAGAAGGTGATGGGCGGCGAAGCGGCCCACGGGATGCTGATCCTGTCCCCCCGCGCTGTCGAGCGCCTCGAAAACTACACCCCCGCCTGGCCGCTGCCGAAGATCTTCCGCCTGACCAAGGGCGGCAAGCTGATCGAGGGCATCTTCCGCGGCGAGACGATCAACACCCCCTCCATGCTGGCGGTCGAAGATTACCTGGTCGCGCTGGACTGGGGCCGTTCCGTGGGCGGGTTGAAAGGGCTGATGGCGCGGGCCGATACCAACGCCAAGGTGCTCTGGGACTTCTGCGACCGGCATGACTGGATCGCCAACCTGGCCGAAGACGACGCGACGCGCTCCAACACCTCGGTCTGCCTGAAGTTCACGGACGACCGGATCAAGGACGGTGCCGCCTTCGCCAAGGCCGTGGCCAAGAAGCTGGATACCTACAACGCCGCCTACGACATCGGTGCCTATCGCGACGCCCCCGCGGGCCTGCGCATCTGGTGCGGTGCCACCGTCGAAGCGGCCGACGTGGAAAAGCTGACGCTCTGGCTGAAGTGGGCCTTCGAAGCCTGCATCGAAGAGCAGTCCGAAGCAGCGTGATCCCGGCGGTGCGTGCAAGCACGCACCCTACCTGACGTGACCTGTAGGGTGCGTGGTCTCCACGCACCTCTTTCCCCAGACATACCCTTTGAAGGAGCGCCTGACATGGCCCCCAAAGTCCTGATTTCCGACAAGCTTTCCGCCGCCGCCGTCCAGATCTTCAAGGATCGCGGCATCGAGGTCGACTTCCAGCCCGACCTTGGCAAGGACAAGGAAAAACTGGCCGAGGTGATCGGCAACTACGATGGCCTGGCCATCCGGTCCGCCACCAAGGTGACCGACAAGATCCTGGCCAATGCGACCAACCTCAAGGTCATCGGCCGCGCTGGCATCGGCACCGACAACATCGACAAGGAAGCGGCCTCCAAGAAGGGCGTGATCGTGATGAACACGCCGTTCGGCAACATGATCACGACGGCGGAACACGCCATCGCCATGATGTTCGCCGTGGCCCGCCAGATCCCCGAGGCCTCTGCCTCCACCCATGCGGGCAAGTGGGAAAAGTCCAAGTTCATGGGTGTCGAGCTGACCGGCAAGACCCTGGGCGTCATCGGCGCGGGCAACATCGGTGGCATCGTCTGCAACCGTGCCCTGGGCCTGAAGATGAAGGTTGCCGCCTACGACCCCTTCCTGAGCCAGGAAAAGGCCGACAAGATGGGCGTCGAGAAAGTCGAGCTTGAAGACCTGCTCAAGCGCGCCGATTTCATCACCCTGCATGTGCCCTTCACCGAGCAGACCAAGAACATCCTGTCGGCGGAAAACCTGGCCAAGACCAAGAAGGGCGTGCGGATCATCAACTGCGCCCGCGGTGGCCTTGTGGACGAAGAGGCCCTGGCAGAGCTGCTGAAATCCGGCCATGTCGCCGGTGCCGCCTTCGACGTCTTCAAGGAAGAGCCGGCCAAGGAAAACCCGCTGTTCAACCTGCCCAACGTGGTCTGCACCCCGCACCTGGGCGCTGCCACCACCGAGGCACAGGAAAACGTGGCCCTGCAGGTTGCCGACCAGATGGCCAACTACCTGCTGGACGGCGCTGTCGAGAACGCGCTGAACATGCCTTCCATGACGGCCGAGGAAGCCAAGGTCATGGGGCCGTGGGTCGCGCTGGCCGGTCACCTGGGCTCCTTCATCGGGCAGCTGACGGACGAGCCGATCGAAGCGATCAACATCCTCTATGATGGTGTCGCCGCAGAGATGAACCTGCCCGCGCTGACCTGCGCCGTGACGGCGGGCATCATGAAGAAGGCCAACCCGGACGTGAACCTGGTCTCTGCCCCGGTCGTGGCCAAGGAGCGTGGCATCAAGATGTCCACCACCAGCCAGTCGAAAAGCGGCACCTTCGACGGCTACGTCAAGGTGACGATCAAGACCCCCTCGCTGGAGCGGTCCATCGCCGGCACCGTCTTCTCCGACGGAAAACCGCGCTTCATCCAGATCAAGGGCATCAACATCGACGCCGAAGTGGGCGAGCACATGCTCTACACCACCAACGAAGACGTTCCGGGCGTCATCGGCACGCTGGGCATGACGCTGGGCCAGAACGGTCAGAACATCGCGAACTTCACGCTTGGGCGGACCTCGACGGGGGCGCAGGCCATCGCGCTGCTCTACCTGGACGAAAAGGCCAAGCCGGATGCCATGAAGGCGCTGCGCGACACCGGCATGTTCCAGCAGATCCGCCCGCTGGAATTCACTGTCTGATCCCGTAGGGATTTCCAGAACAGGAAAGGGCCGCCCGGCTGGGGCGGCCCTTTTCATTTGGGCTCAAAGGCCCACTCTTGGGCAACCATCCCGCAGGCGGTGCGGTTCAGGCCCTGGCGCGGCCCCGGGTGGCCACGACGAATATGAAAATCAGCATCGACAGGATGGTCAGGACCGACCCCAGCTTCGCCGCGGTCTCTCCCCCGCCGGTCACGGCCAGGTAGATGCCCGGCAGCACCACCAGCGTGCCCAGCAGGGCAACGGCCAGGTGAATCTTGGGAAGCATACCGCTGCTGGCGCTCGGCACGATCTGGTAGAAGACCCCGAAAAGCGCCAGGGTGACCCAGCCGATCAGGTTGATATGCGCGTGGACCGGCGTCAGCGTATGGTCGTGAGAGGCAGACATCTGGATGCCCAGGGCCATGCCGAGAAAGGCGAAGATCGCCGCGAGCAGGAAGAATGCGTAGGAAATACCGTTCATGGACTTATGTCCCCCGTTGGCTCAGGTCACTCTGCGGTGCCGTGGCTTTGTGTGCGTAAAGGTATTCACGTACCGGTATACAAGCACGTTTCCCTGATTTCGCAAAGAAGTCTCAGGTACAGGGGTAGGGCGATTTCCGGCGCAGGGGGCGACGGGCGCGCCGGGTCTGGTCTTTTGCCGCGATCCATGGTCCCTTTCCGCTGCAACGCAGCGGAGCGGAAGAATGACGATCTATGCAATCGGCGATATCCACGGCCAGACGGGAATGCTGGAAGCAGCGCTGGAACGGATCGACCAGGACGGCGCGAACCTTGGGCCGGGCGGCGCGGATGAGCTGATCTTCCTTGGCGATCTCTGTGATCGGGGGCCGGACAGCCGGGGGGTGATCGAACGGATCTCTTCCGCCATGGCGCAGGGCCAGCGCTGGACCGCGATCCGGGGCAACCATGACACGATGTTCCGGCGTTTCCTGCATAATGGCGAAATCCACGACCCGGCGATCAAGAGCGGGATCCCCTGGACCCATTACCGCCTGGGCGGGCCTGAGACCCTGCGCAGCTACGGCGTGGATCCCGATGGCGACCTGCCCCGGATGATGGCAGAGGCCCAGGCGGCGGTCCCGCAAACCCACGTGGATTTCATCGATTCCATGCCGCTTTACCTCGAGCGCGGCCAATGGCTGTTCGTGCACGCGGGCATCCGGCCCGGCGTGGCGATGGCCGACCAGGCAGAGCAGGACCTGATCTGGATCCGCGACGGCTTCCTGGATCATCCCGCGCCGCTGCCCTGGACGGTGGTCCATGGTCATACGGTGATGGACCACGCCCATTGGGCCGGCAACCGGGTCTCGCTGGATACAGGCGCCGGCGCGCTGCCGCCCCGCCACCTGACCGCGGCGGCCATCGACGGGGAAGAGGTCTTCGTGCTTGCGGAAGAGGGCCGCGTGGCGCTGGCCAGGTCCGAACATCCGCAGGCCGTGACCTCGTAACGAAACGTCACCGCCCCGCTGGAGCGGCGGGTTTGCTAGAAAAGGGCGGAAAAGAGGGAGGCTTTCATGGAAGATATCGTCATTCTGGGCGGTGCACGCACGGCCATCGGCACCTTCGGGGGCAGCCTGGCAGGGGTGCCGCCGATCGACCTGGGTACGATTGTCGCAAAGGCCGCGCTTAAGCGCGCCGGGGTGGACGGCGAACAGGTAGGGCACGTGGTCTTTGGCCATGTCATCAACACCGAACCCCGGGACATGTACCTGTCCCGCGTGGCCGCCATGCAGGCGGGCATTCCCGAGACGACGCCGGCGATGAACGTGAACCGGCTCTGCGGATCAGGTGCGCAGGCGGTGGTTTCCGCGGTGCAGTCGCTTCTGCTGGGGGATGCGGATTTCGCTCTGGCGGGCGGCGCGGAAAGCATGAGCCGCGCGCCCTTCATCATCCCCGATCAGCGTTGGGGTGCGAAGATGGGGGATGTCCGGACCCAGGACATGATGCTGGGGGCGCTGAACTGTCCCTTCGGCACCGGCCACATGGGCGCGACGGCGGAAAACGTCGCCGATGAGACGAAGATCTCGCGCGAGGAGCAGGATGCCTTCGCCCTGGAAAGCCAGCAGCGTGCCGCCGCCGCCATGGAGGCGGGGTATTTCAAGGATCAGATCGTGCCGGTCGAGGTCAAGGTGAAGCGCCAGGTCGTGCCCTTCGACACTGACGAACACGTGAAGCCCGCCACCACGGCAGAGGCCCTGGCCAAGCTGCGCCCGGCCTTCCGCAGGGAGGGCAGCGTGACGGCGGGCAATGCCTCCGGCCTTAATGACGGGGCGGCGGCGCTGGTGCTGGCCCGCGCCTCGGTTGCCGAGGCCAGAGGCCTCACGCCCTTGGCGCGCGTCCTGGGCTACGCCCATGCCGGGGTGCGCCCGGATGTCATGGGATACGGCCCGATCCCCGCGGTGGAAAAGCTGCTTGAGAAAACCGGGCTGAGCGCCGCGGATTTCGACGTCATCGAATCCAACGAGGCCTTCGCGGCACAGGCCCTTGCGGTCACCAAGTCCCTCGGGCTGGACCCGGCAAAGGTGAACCCCAACGGCGGCGCCATCGCCCTTGGCCACCCGGTCGGGGCCACCGGCGCGATCCTCACGGTGAAGGCCCTTTACGAGCTCAAGCGCATCGGGGGCGGCAAGGCACTGGTGACCATGTGCATCGGTGGCGGCCAGGGCATCGCCATCGCGATCGAAAGCACCTGACCCGTTCTTCTTGCCAATAAACTCAAATGAAAAAAGGCGCGCCACCGGGTGCGCCTTTCCTGTTCCGGGCCAAAGGCCAGCCAGCCTCAGCCGACCTCTTCGGCGTGCTCTTCCGCGGTTTCCTGCGGCAGCAGCAGGTTCAGCACGATCGACAGCAGGGCCGCCGGCAGCAGGCCGGAGGTCGCCAGGATCTGCAGGGTGTGCGGCAGGTGCTGCAGCGCCGTCGGCTCAAGCTGCAGGCCGAAACCGACAGAAAGCGACACGGCCAGGATGATCATGTTGCGGCGGTTCCACTTCACGTCCGACAGCATGTTGATGCCAGAGGCCGCGACCATGCCGAACATGACGATCACGCCGCCGCCCAGCACGTTGATCGGCACCGTGTTGATCACCGCACCCACCTTGGGCACCAGCCCGCAGACGATCAGGAAGACCGCGCCGATGGTCACCACGTGGCGGCTCATCACGCCGGTCATGGCGATCAGCCCGACGTTCTGGGAGAACGAGGTATTGGGCAGCCCGCCAAAGACCCCCGCCAGCGCAGAGCCGAAGCCATCGGCAAAGGTCGCGCCCTCGATCTCCTTGTCGGTGGCTTCACGCCCCGCGCCGCCCTTGGTGATCCCGGAGGTATCGCCCACCGTTTCGATGGCAGAGATCACGGCCATGAAGCACATGCCCACGATGATCGCCGGATCGAAGCCGAAGCCCCATTTGAACGGCATGGGCAGATCGAAGAAGGACGCGCGGCCGACATTGGCAAAGCTGACCTGGCCCATGAGCGCGGCCACGATGTAGCCCGCCAGGATGCCGATCAGCACCGAGGCGACAGAGAGCAGCCCCGTGGTGGCAAAGCTCAGCGTAAGGGCGACCACGATGACCACCAGCGCGGGCAACCACATGGAAAGCGTGCCGAATTCGGGCTTGCCGACCAGGGGCACCCCGCCGGCGGCATACTGGATACCGGTCTTCAGTAGCGCCAGGCCGATCATCAGCACGATCAGGCCGGTCACCAGCGGGGGCAGGGCAAAGCGGATGCGCCCGATGAAGAAGCCGATGCAGAAGTGGAAGCAACCGCCGATCACCACGCCGGTCATCAGGCCCGGCATCCCGTCCACGCCCAGCCCGGCCACGGCCGGAATCATCACCGGCAGGAAGGCGAAGGAGGTGCCCTGCACCACCGGAAGCCGTGCTCCGACAGGCCCCAGGCCGATGGTCTGGAACAGCGTCGCGATCCCGGCAAAGAGCATCGCCATCTGGATCATGTAGGTCATGTCCGGGAAGCCGAGCGCCCCCTGGTCCGACCCGAAGCCAAAGCCCGCGGCCCCGGCGATGATGATCGACGGCGTCACGTTGGATGCAAACATCGCCAGCACGTGCTGGATCCCCAGCGGCACCGCGTCCGCCAGCGGTGGCATGTAGTTGGGATCCCGAAGCTGTTCCTTCGTCCCGAGTATTCTTCCTGCCATTTCATGTCCCCTGAAATTGCCAAATCTGTCTGGTGGCAGCGGCATCTTCCGGGGAAGGCGCTGCCTTATGACAATACCGTGAACGGCTCTTTTAGGAAGTGTTCTTCGAGGTTTGCGCTGTTTCCGATCCGATCTACCACCGCGAACAGGCCCGGTTCTGCCAAAGGCGTGAGCACTCCGTGCCAGGTGCCGCGGTGAAAGTTCACCCCCTGGCCGGGCTCGGGCAGAAAGGCCCGGGGGCCACCGGGCTGACCGTCCAGATCGGGGGCCACGATGACCATCCAGGGGGCCTCGGACATCGGCAGGAAGGCCTGGGAGCCCTCCGGATGGCGCTCTAGCAGGGCGCATTCATAGGGGAAGCTGCGCGGCACGGCCTTGAAAAGGCTGATGCCGGCCCGGCCATCCGGGCCGAAATCCAGCTGCGCGCGGTCATGGTACCGTTCGCAAAGCCCGGCATTGATCAGCTTGTCGTAATCGCCTGCAACCTCCAGCACATCGCCGAAGGGGGCAAAGGCCGCGGCCGTCAGCGGCTCTGCAGTGATCTGCAGGCTCACAGGGTCAGCTCCGCGTGGCGGTTCACGTCCTTGTAGAGCAGGTAGCGGAAGGGCTCATCGCCGATCTGTTCGCAGGCCTGCGGGCAGAAGGCGCGCAGCCACATGAAATCGCCCGGCCCGACCTCGACCCAGTCGGTGTTCAGCAGGTAGCGCGCGCGCCCCTGAAGCACGTAAAGCCCGTGTTCCATCACGTGGGTTTCCGCAAAGGGGATGCGGCCGCCGGGCTGGAAGGTGACGATGTTCACATGCATGTCGTGGCGCAGGTCCGTGGGATCCACGAAGCGGGTCGTGGCCCAGGCGCCGTTGGTGTCCGGCATGGCGATGGGCGCGAGATCGTCGTCATGGCTGAAGAACCCCTCCGGCGCGGGAATGCCGGGGGCGACTTGGTAGCGCTTGCGGACCCAATGGAAGCTGGTGGTGGCCTCTGTCCGGTTCGCCACGGACCAGGCGCTGCCCGCGGGCAGATAGGCATAGCCGCCGGGCGTCAGGGCGCGCGTCTCTCCGTCTAGCGTCACTTCGACCGTGCCATCGGTGACGAAGATCACGCCCTCCGCCTCGGCATCGGGTTCCGGCGTATCGGAGCCACCGCCGGGAGCAAGCTCCACGATCAGCTGAGAGAACGTCTCGGCAAAGCCCGACAGCGGGCGGGCGATCATCCAAGCCCGGCACCCCTCCCAGCCGGGCAGGAAAGAGGTGACGATATCGGTCATGCAGGTGGCCGGGATCACCGCGTAGGCGGTGGTGAACCGCGCCGGATCGTAGTGCTTTTCATCCTGGCCAGGCAGGCCGCCGCAGGGGGTGTAGTAGCTGCGAGAGGTCACGGCAGCAGGTCCTTCAATCTGTGGTAGGCAATGCGTTCGACCTGGCGGCAGGCTTCCGCGAACTCCGTCTCGCGGTCATGCGCGATGCGTTCGGGGAAGGCCTCCATGATCGTGGCCTTGGTATGATCTTTCACGCAGATGATGAAGGGGAAGCCGAATTTCGCGGTGTAATCCGCATTGGCCTTCTCGAAGAACGTCCGCTCTTCATCGGTCAGCGCATCCAGGCCCGCGCTGGCCTGTTCGCCACTGCTTTCCGCCGTCAGTCGCTTGGCCGCGGCCAGCTTTCCGGCCAGGTCCGGGTGGGCGGTCAGCACGCTCAGCCGTTCCTCTTCAGAGGCCGTGCGGAAGATCCGCGCCAGTGCGTTCCAAAGCCCGATGGCCCGGTCATGCACCGGCCCCAGCTCAAGCTCCCAGGCGCGCTCGGCGATCCAGGGGGAATGTTCGTAGATCGAGCCGAAGGCGGCGACGAAGGCGTCCTTTTCCATCTGCGAGGGCACCATGTCGGGGTGCACGGGCGGATGTTCCTTCGCCCAATGCTCTGCGATGTCGATGCGGCGGGGGCACCAGACGCCTTCGTGGCTCTGGATGTAGTCGATGAACTTCTTCAGCGCGGCCATGCGGCCCGGACGGCCCAGCAGGCGGCAGTGCATCCCGATGGAGAACATCTTCGGGCTGCCTGCCTCGCCCTCGGCATAGAGCACGTCGAAGGTGGCTTTGAGGTATTCGTAGAACTCCTCCTGCCCGCCGAAGGTGGCGGGGCCGGCAAAGCGCATGTCGTTGGTGTCCATCGTGTAGGGGATGACCAGGGTTTCGTGGTTATCGTAGCTTTCCCAGTGGGGCAGGTCGTCATCGATGGTGTCCGCGACCCATTTCATGCCCAGTTCAGCGGCCAGCTTCACCGTGTTCATGGAGCAACGGCCGGTGTACCAGCCCAGCGGAGGTTCCCCCACCACCTCCTTGTGCAGCGCGATGGCCTCTTCCATCACGGCGCGTTCCTCTGCCTCCGGCATGTCCTTGTGTTCGATCCACTTCTTGCCGTGGCTGGCGATTTCCCATCCGGCTTCCTGCATCGCCCAGACCTGTTCCGGGCTGCGGGCAAGCGCATCGGTCACGCCGTAGACTGTCAGCGGAATCCCCGCGTCGGTAAACAGCCGGTGCAGCCGCCAGAACCCGGCGCGCGCGCCGTATTCATAGACGGATTCCATGTTCCAGTGGCGTTTGCCTTCCCATGGCACCGCGCCGATCACCTCGGACAGGAAGGCCTCTGATGCGGGATCGCCGTGCAGGATGTTGTTCTCTCCGCCTTCCTCGTAATTCAGGACGAAAGAGATCGCGATCTTTGCACCGCCGGGCCATTTCGCATCCGGCGGGGTGGGGCCGTAACCGATCATGTTGCGCGGGTAGCGGTTCATGTGCTTGTCTCCGTCTCGAATTCGGGGGCGCCTTCTGGGCGTCGCCGCAGGCCGGAGCATTCCTTCACGGGTGCTTCGGGGTTTCAAGGGGAATTTCCGGGAAGGGGACAGGAATGGCCGACGGCTACCTGACAACGCATGTTCTTGATACGGCCAAGGGTCTTCCAGCCGCGGGGATGGAGATCGTCCTGTATCGCCTGACCGGCTGCAGCCGGGATGAGCTGGCGCGCATGGTGACGAACCAGGATGGCCGGACGGATGGTCCGATCCTGCCCGCCGCGCATTTCCTGCCCGGCAACTATGAGCTGGTGTTTCACGCCGGCGCCTACCTGGACGCCAGTGGCGTGCCGGCGGAAGAGCCGCGTTTCCTGGATGTGATCCCGATCCGCTTCGGCATTTCCGATCCGGAAAGCCACTACCACGTGCCGCTGCTGATCTCTCCCTTCGGGTATTCCACCTATCGGGGCAGCTAGGGCGCGCAGCGGTTCACAGCACCGTGCAGCGGGTCAGCTTGATCGAGGTCTGATGCTGGCCCATCTCTTCGCGCAGCTGCAGGCGGCGGGGATCGGCGCGGAAGCGTTCGAAATCCGCATCGCTGGGGAAGGTGACCAGGTGGCTTTCGCCAGAGCCGTCATGGTGCTTGAGCCGGAAAAGGTATTCCCCCCCGTACTCTGCCATGATGCTCAGGATCTGCCCTTCGATCTCTTCGAAGCGCTCGTAATCGGTGCCGTGCTGCACGAGGTGCGAAAGGAATGTGACCATGCACCCTTTTTCACCATGAGTGCATGTCAAATCAACTAAATCCGGTGGACATGGTGAACCGCAGGTTAACGCAGATTTGTCATGCCGCTGCCCTGAAAAGAAACGGCCCCGCCCGCCGGTTGGGCGGACGGGGCCTGAGCGATTGTCCCGTGCCCTATCAGGCGTTGGGCAGGATCACGATATCCACGCGGCGGTTCTGCTGACGGCCTTCGGGCGTCAGGTTGGACGCGCGCGGCTGGTCTTCGCCCCGGCCGATGGCCTGCAGACGGCCGGCAGAGACGCCGTAGCCGATCAGCGTATTGGCGACAGAGGCGGCCCGGCGCTGCGACAGGCCCAGGTTGTAGCTGGCAGAACCGGTGTTGTCCGTGTGGCCGATGACCTGCACCGTGGTGTTCGGATACTGGTTCAGCGATTGCGACAGGCTGCGCAGATCGGAGCTGAGCGTGCCGGTCAGCGTGGCGCTGTCGGTTGCGAACAGGATGTCCTGCGGCATGGTCACGATCAGGCGGTCACCGGTGTTGGTGATCTGGACGTTGTTGCCCATGGATTGCCGCAGCTCGGCTTCCTGCTTGTCCAGGTTGGACCCGATGGCCGCGCCGGCCATGCTGCCCACGATGGCGCCGATGGCTGCGCCCTTGCCCTGGTCGTCGCTGACGATCGCGCCAAGCGCGCCGCCCACCAGGGCGCCCGTGCCCGCGCCCGTGCGCGTGTTGCGGTAGCCGTCGTCGGGGTTTTCACATGCTGCCAGCAGCAGAAGGGCAGAGCCCGCCACAGCGATCGTCTTGGTTCTCAAAAGGGTCATTGCGCCTCATCCTTTCATGACCGCTCAGCGAAGCGGCCTCGTATGATCCTCAGATACCGCATCCTCCTCGCAGTCCCAAAGGGAAACGATCCGAACTTCGGCGTAATTCCGCTATCGTGTTCAATCGTGAGGTCCGGTGTCCGCGCGGGCGCTTTCCCAGGCAAGCATGGCGCGTTTCACGGGCAGGCCCCAGTGATAGCCGCCCAGGCCGCCGCTTTTGCGGATGGCGCGATGGCAGGGGATCAGGAAACTGACCGGGTTGCGGCCCACGGCGGTGCCCACGGCGCGCACCGCCCGGTCGGAGCCGATGCTGCGGGCGATGTCGGAATAGGTAGCCACATGGCCAGAGGGAATCTGCAGCAGCGCCTCCCAGACCTTGATCTGGAAAGGGGCGCCCAGCATGTGCAACCGGGTCTCACCCTTGCCGGCAAAGACCGGGCGGGCCAGGGGCAGCACGGTGTCCGGATCCTCAAGGTAGCGGGCGGCGGGCCAGCGCGATGTCATGTCCTGCCAGGCGGCCTCAAAGCCGGTTTCGGCGAGGAAGGCGATACCGCAGATCCCCTTCTCCGTCGCCATGACCAGCGCCTCGCCGAAGGGCGTCTGCAAGCGGCCCCAGCGGATATCCAGCCCCGCCCCGCCGGCGGCAAAATCACCGGGGCTCATGGCTTCCCACCGCAGGAAAAGGTCATGCAGCCGCCCGGTCCCGGACAGGCCGCTTTGCAGGGCGGTCTCCAGCGTGGTGTGGCGGTCGGCCAGCAGCCTGCGGGCGTGGTCCAGGGTCAGGTATTGCTGGTATCGCTTCGGAGAGACGCCGACCCAGGCAGAGAAGATGCGCTGGAAATGCGCCGGGCTCATGCCCATCCGCGTGGCAAGCTCATCCAGGCCCAGGGGCGCTTCCGCGGCATCGATCTCTGCGATGGCTCGGCGCATGAGCGCATAATGGTAGGCCTGTTCCGTTTGCGCCGGTTGGGCAGCAAGGGCGGTATCTTTAGCGGCGGCAGGTGTCAGGGCGGCATCAGTCATGGCGTGGGTCCCGGATGGTTCCCCGCAAGCGTATCAGGCTGGCCCGCTGTCCCGCGACCCGGATTTTGCGCAAAGGTGACTGCAGCGGTTCAGGAGGGTCTGGTTCAGGCCGTCAGCAGATCCAGAAGAGACACTTCCTGCGGACAGAGCTCCCTGAAGGCGCGGGCCTGGTCCGGGGTCAGGACGGGATAGGGGGTGTAGCCTTCTGGCGGGTGCTCGGCATCGGCGAAAAGCTTCGTTGCGCGCAGCACCGCAGGGGGCAGGTCCAGCCTGGCGGCCATCTCTGCATCCGTGCTTTCCACCCAGAGAGAGCCGGCATTGATCACCTCGTGATGCTCCATGATGATCAGGTGGTAGGTCAGGCCCCCCAGGGTGGGGTCCTTGCGGGCCCTGTTGCGGCGGGACATATCGCAGAAACGGGCAAGCGCCTGTTCCGTGCCGAACACCTCGTGCAGCTGGGGGTGGCGGATCAGCCCGCGATGGCCCGGCGCGACGCGCAGCTTCTCGGTCAACTCGCCCTGTGGACCGACCTCGCCCGGATGGAAGGTCATGGGGGCGGGGAGCGCCCCCCCTTCCGGGGTGCGGCGCAGGCGCGAGATATGCAGAATGGGCTTTGAGCCATGGTCCCGCGTGACCAGGCGGTCACCCGGCGCAAGCCATTCCACGGGCATCTCGCCTTCAAGGGTCAGGACCATCGTGCCGGGACCAAGCCCGGAGATGGGGGTTGGGGAATCGTTCATGTGCACCTCCGGAGCCAGAGTGTGACATTCCGGTTTCTGCGAAGTTAAACCGGCTTGTTGCCTTTGGAATTTCCGGGCAATGATCCGGCATGGCTCGTCAATTGCCCTACCCGACACTGAAAGAGATCTTCACCCGTTTCCAGGCCGTCAGCCCGGAGCCCGAGGGTGAGCTTGATCATACCAACGCCTATACGCTGCTGGTCGCCGTGGCCCTGTCTGCCCAGTCCACGGACGTGGGCGTCAACAGGGCGACGAAGGATCTCTTCCCGATCGCCGATACGCCGGAAAAGATGCTGGCCCTCGGAGAAGAGGGTCTCATTCAGCATATCAAAACCATTGGCCTGTATCGCAACAAGGCGAAGAACGTCATCAAGATGGCGCGCATTCTGGTCGATCAATATGGCGGAGAGGTGCCCAATTCCCGCGCCGCGCTGGAGGGGCTGCCCGGTGTCGGGCGCAAGACGGCAAACGTGGTGCTGAACATGTGGTGGCGGTTTCCGGCCCAGGCCGTGGACACACATATCTTCCGCCTTGGCAACCGCTCCGGCATCGCGCCGGGCAAGGATGTCGTCGCGGTGGAGCGCGCAATCGAAGACAATATTCCCGTGGATTTCCAGCTCCACGCCCATCACTGGATGATCCTGCATGGGCGTTACACCTGCACCGCGCGCAAGCCGAAGTGCGGAACCTGCCTGATCCGCGATCTCTGCGAATTCGAGGAAAAAGTTCTATGACCCAATATGACGTGATCGGCATCGGCAATGCCGTGATGGACGTGATCTCTCAAAGCGATGATGCCTTCCTGTCCCGGATGGGGATCGAGAAGGGGATCATGCAGCTGATCGAACAGGACCGTGCGGAGCAGCTGTACGACGGGATGGAGAACCGGCGCCAGATCCCCGGTGGATCGGTGGCCAATACCATCTCCGGCGTGGCGAATCTGGGACTGAAGACCGCCTTCGTCGGCAAGGTCCGGGATGATGCGGTGGGCGTCGAATACGCGACCGAGACCCAGGCGGCGGGGACCGATTTCCCCAATGCGCCGGTGGCCGGTGGGGATCTGCCCAGCTCGCGCTCGATGATCTTCGTTTCGCCCGATGGCGAGCGGTCGATGAACACCTTCCTCGGGATCTCCTCAGAGGTGGGGCCGGATGATGTGCCGGACGATGTCTGCGGCAATGCGCGGATCCTGTTCCTTGAGGGATATCTTTACGACAAGCCCAAGGGCAAGCAGGCCTTCGAAACCGCGGCACGGCTGACCCGTGCGGCCGGCGGCATGGCGGGTATCGCCCTGTCCGATCCCTTCTGCGTCGATCGTCACCGGGCGGATTTCCGGCGCCTCGTGACGGAGCTGGACTACGTGATCGGCAACGAGCACGAGTGGAAATCGCTCTATGAGACCGACGACCTGGGCCTGGCGCTGGAAACCGCGGCACGTGAGAGCGGGCTGATCGTCTGCACCCGCTCTTCCAGCGACGTGGTGCTGGTGCGCGGTGAGGAAGAGGCCGTGGTGCCGGTACATGCGATCACGCCGGTGGATGCGACGGGCGCCGGGGATCTTTTCGCGGCCGGTTTCCTTTACGGCCTGGCGACCGGGGCAGACCTGGTGACCTCCGGCAAGATGGGGGTCGTCGCCGCGGCGGAAGTCATCAGCCACTACGGGGCACGCCCCGAGGCGGACCTGAAGGCGCTCTTCGCGGCTGAAGGGCTGGTCTGACGGCCCCCGGACCTTCCGGAGGCGCGCCCGGCCACGGCTGTTGCGATGCCTCCGGCGGGAGTTTTTCGGCAAGAAGAAAAGGGCGCGGGAGGCGCCAAGCCGACAACGGCCGAAGGCCCCTCGATGGGGGCTTCGGGCGTCCGCTAGCCGGGCAATATGCGGTCCAGGGCGGCGGTCAGCGCCTGGTCTTCGGCGATTTCCAGGCGCACGGGCAGTGTCAGCACCTTCTGGCGATAGTCCTGTGGCAGGCGCACCGCGTCCTTTTCGGTGGTCACCAGCTGGGCGCCAAGGGCAGCGGCGTCGCGCTCCAGCCGGCTCATGAGCGCCGGGGTCAGGGGCTGGTGATCCGACAGCGCCTCTCCGTGCAGGACCTCTGCGCCCTGGGCGCGCAGGGTGGCAAAGAACTTTTCCGGGTGGCCGATGCCGGCAAAGGCCAGCACCCTGAGCCCGTTCCAGTCCATGCCCATTTTCAGCGGCGCGAGCCGTCCTGACAGGTGCGGCAGGGAAATCTGCGCGCCCCAGCGGGCCTGGAAGTCTGACTGGGCCTCGGCCGCGCCGATTGAAAGCAGCAGGTCCGCGCGGGCAAGGCCTGTCTGTACCGGTTCGCGCAGAGGGCCGGCGGGCAGGCAGCGGCCATTGCCGAAACCTTTTTCCGCGTCGACCACGATGATTGAAAGCGCCTTGCGCAGGGCGGGATCCTGGAAACCGTCGTCCATGACGATCACGTCTGCCCCGGCCTGGGCGGCTGCACGGGCGCCGGCGCTGCGATCCGTGGTGATCCAGCCGGGCGCAAAGGCAGAGAGCAGCAGGGGTTCGTCGCCGGTCTGGCTGGCGTCGTGGCGGCGGGTGTCGACCTGGACCGGGCCTTCCAGGGTGCCCCCATAGCCGCGCGACAGGAAATGCGGGGTCAATCCACGCGCGGTCAGGCGCATCAGCAGGTCGATTGCCGTGGGGGTCTTGCCGGTGCCGCCCGCGTTCAGGTTGCCGATGCAGATCACCGGTATCCCGGGATCCTCCGGCGATGCCTTGCTCAGCCGCCGTGCGGTTCCGGCGGCGTAAAACGCGCCGAGCGGCGCCAGCAGCCGGGCGGCCGTGCCCGGGCGCCTGGGGTCGCGAAACCAGAAATCGGGTGCGCGCATCTAGAACATCCCCCGTTCTTCGAATTCTCCGATCACCCAGTCCACCACC
This sequence comes from Pseudooceanicola sp. HF7, assembly GCF_011806405.1. Lineage (GTDB taxonomy): Bacteria > Pseudomonadota > Alphaproteobacteria > Rhodobacterales > Rhodobacteraceae > Pseudooceanicola. Next base: position 27,925 of record NZ_JAATOW010000024.1, read on the forward strand.
CGGTCCGTGGCTTCGGCCCCTTCGGTCGACACGGTCCAGGCGGCAGAGGCCATGCCGGCGGCCTGGTCGGGGGCCAGAAGCAGGCTGACCGCGGTTTGCAGCCCTTCGGAATCGCGCACGATGCGGGCGGCACCGGCCTGGGACAGGCGGGTGTAGGCGGGCAGGTGGCGGGCGACATAGGGGCCGTAGATGATGGCGGATCCATGGGCGGCGGGTTCGAAGGGGTCATGCCCCTTCATTCCGCGAAGAAGCGAGCCGGCCATGAAGGTCACCGGGCAGAGGCGGTACCACAGGCCCATCTCTCCGCGCGTATCGGCCAGCAGGACCTGGCAGTCTTCTCTTGGATAGTCGCCGTCGGACCAGCGCTGGTAGCGCCAGCCTTCGCGGTCCAGCTGACGGGCCATGGCATCGCTGTCCTCGGGGTTGTCCGGCACCACGACCAGCAGAAGCCGGTGGGCCATGCGGCTGGCACGGCGCTGCGCATCCAGCACATGGGCCAGTTCACCGGGATAGACCATCGCCGCCAGCCAGAGCGGGCGACCGGCCAGGTGGGCGGAAAGCTCATCCCGGTCGGCGTCATCGCAGGGCAGGGCGATCCCGCCTTCCTGCAGGGGGGCAGAGACCCGCATGCTTTCGCCGCTGGCGCCCAGTCGCTGAAGCCGCCGGGCGGCGGCCGCGGTGGCGGCGTGGATCGCGGTGAAGCCGCCCAGGGCGCGTCGGGCCTGCCCCGTGCGCAGGCTCCAGCGCGGTTCCGTGATCGCGCTTTCCTCGGCCCCGGCCAGCAGGACGGGCAGGTCCATGCGCCGCAGGGCGGAAAGCAGCATGTGCCGCAGGTGGCCGTTGAACCAGACCACGAGGTCGGGCTGCCAATGGGACAGGAAGGCGTCGATCTCCGCGTTTTCCTCGGCCGGGATGGGGGCGTATTGCAGGTTCGGGTCATCCGGCCCTGGCAGGGGGGATCCGCTGAGGCTGATCAGCACCGAAACCTCGCCGCCGTCGCCCGCGATGCGTTCGATCATCAGCTCTGCCAGCAGTTCCGCTGCCGGCTGGCGATCGGGATCGGGCACGACCAGCCAGACCAGCAGGCCCTCTGGCCTGTGGTCCGGTTTGCCACCGCCGCGGGGCTCACTGCCCCGGCGGCTCAGCGCCCTGGCAAGCCCGCCTCCTCTTGCCATGGTGTTCTTAGCTCAACTCCTCGGTCGAGGAGGCTTCGAGTTCCTCGTCCCGCAGCCGGTGGATATGGGCGATGAAGTAGCGCATGTGGGCGTTGTCCACGGTCTTCTGCGCGGCGGCTTTCCAGGCGTCATAGGCCGATGCGTAATCCGGGAACATGCCCACGACATCGATATCGTTCACATCGCGGAAGACGTTCTTGGAGGGATCGACAAGCTCTCCTCCGAAGACAAGATGCAGGCGTTGCGGCATGGAATTCTCCTTTGCGGATGCAGCGGCAGCTTGGGGCAAACTGCGCAGATTGGTGCCGGGGGTCAAGGCCGGGCTCTGGTGTGCTGCCGCCCGGGAGCGGGCGGCGGGCGGTGCCTTGCCGGTCTAGGCCGGCGCAGGTTACCGAAGTCTTTCCAACAGCCTCTGAGCCGCGATCATTCGAAGGGCGGCGGCTGGTCCGGATCGGGCCGCTCGACCGGCCGCGAAGGGCGCAGCGCGGCCAGGATACCGGCATGCAACTTGGGTCCGGCCGCTACCACGCCATTGAGCAAGGCGGTGGGGGAGTTGAAGGTCAGCCGCTCTCCATCCCGGTTCGAAATGCGCGCGCCGGCTTCCTCTGCGATCAGACTGCCGGCGGCAATGTCCCATTCCCAGCTGGGCCTCAGGGTCATCATCGCATCAAAGCGCCCCTGGGCGACAAGCGACAGGCGATAGGCCAAGGCTGGGCGGTAGTGGCGGTCGAAACCGGGAACCGGGCCGTTCCACTGGGCGGGGGCGAAATTGGGCTTGGCGGCCAGGATCGTCGCGCCCTGCGTCTCTGCCTGCGGGGTGCAGGCGATGGGCGTGCCGTTCAGCGTGGCGCCCGCGCCGCGGGCGGCGGCGAACATCTGGTCCTTCACCGGCAGGAAGACGACCGCGGCAATGACCTGTCCGCGCTCTGCCACCGCAAGGGAATGCGCCCAGGCGCTTTCGCCGTTCATGAAGCCGCGGGTGCCGTCGATCGGGTCGATGATGAAGACCCGGTCCCGGGCCAGCCGGGCGGTGTCATCCGGGCTTTCCTCGGACAGCCAGCCATAGCCCGGGCGCCCCTCGGTCAGGCAGTTGCGCAGGGCCTCGTTCACGGCCAGGTCGGCTTCGGTCACCGGGCCCTGGTCATCGGGCTTTTCCCAGATGTCCAGCGTGCCGGTGGTATAGCTCATGGCGATTTCGCCGGCCGCGCGCGCGGCGGTCTTCAGCAGGTCAAGGTCTTCGGTCGGCGTGCTCTGCCGCCCGTCACGATCCGGCAATGGTCATTCCTTCGACCAGCAGCGACGGTACGACGGATCCACGCCAGAGGCGCGCGTCATTGGCCGGGATCAGCGACAGCAGCATGTCCCGCAGGTTGCCGGCGATGGTGCATTCGTTCACCGGGCGCACGGCCTCGCCGTTCTCGACCCAGAAGCCGGCCGCGCCGCGGGAATAATCGCCCGTATTGGGGTTGATCGTCTGCCCGATGAGAGAGGTGATGAGCAGCCCCGTGCCCATTTCCTTCATAAGCTCCTCGCGCGACTTGTCGCCCTGGGTCAGTTCCAGGTTCCAGTTGCTGGGCGACGGCGGAGAGGACAGCCCCCGCACCGCGTTGCCCGTCGGGGCCATGCCCAGCTTGCGGGCATTGGCCAGGTCCAGCGTCCAGCCGGTTAGAACGCCTGCATCGACGATCTTGCGGGGCTGCACGGTCAGGCCTTCGGCATCGAAGGGGCGGCTGGCCGGGCCGCGCGGGCGCAAGGGGTCTTCCGTCAGGCTCATGCCGGCGGGCAGCACGCCCTTGCCCAGGGCCTCCGCCAGGAAGGAAGAGCCGCGCGCGACGGCGGCCCCGTTCACCGCGCCGCACAGGTGGCCGATCAGGCTGGCCGCGACACGTTCGTCGAAGAGCACCGGGTAGGCGCCGGTCTTCGGCGCGACGGCCCCTGTGCGCTCTAGCGCGCGTTCGGCGGCTTTCGCGCCGATCTCTTCGGGGCTGCGCAGGTCAGACTGGAAAACGCGGCTGTCGCCGTCGTAGTCGCGCTCCATCTCGCTGCCGGTCCCGGCAATCGCCACGCAGGAGGTCGAGCGTGAGCTGCGCCGGTAACCCCCGGCGAACCCGTTTGTGGCGGCCACGTAGACCTCGCTTGCGCCATAGCCGGCAGAGGCCGACTGCACCTGTGAGATCCCATCGTAGCCAAGCGCCGTGGCCTCGGCGCGGCGGGCGTCTTCCTGAAGTTCCTCGGGCGAAGGTTCCGGCGCGGGATCATGCAGCTCAAGACCGTCCGCGCTGCGGCGGGCGGACAGCTGATCGGGATCGGCCAGCCCGATATAGGCGTCCTCCGGGGCTTCGCGCGCCATGGCAACGGCCCGTTCGGCCATCATGGCAAAGGTCTCTGCCCGGATGTCGGAGCCGGAGACGCAGGCCTGGCGCTGGCCCATGAAGACACGCAGCCCGGCCTCGACCCCTTCGGCGCGTTCGGCATGTTCCAGCACCCCGTCGCGCACGTCGATGGAAACCGAGCTTCCCTGGCGCAGGATCACATCCGCGCCGTCGGCCCCCGCAGCGCGGGCAGCATCCAGAAGGGTTTGGCTCAGCTCGGAAAGGGAATGGGACATGGGTGCCTTCGTCTTTTGGTCCTGACCTGCCTAGCCGCTGCGGCGCAGCGGATCAAGCCAGCCTGCACAAAGGGGCCGCTGTTGCGGGCTGGCGGGCGCGGTCGGACGGGTGGGGGATCAGGGGATAAGCGTGCGCCCGTTGACCTGAAGACTCTCGTTAGCCGTCAGGCGCAGGATGGTGGTCAGGATATCCGCATTGCCCTCCTGCTCGGCGAAGATCGACAGGTAGAGCGGCGCGGCCAGCACCAGGGCAGAGGGGATCACCCCGCTGTCGCCCAGCTTCTCCAGCAGGGCGATCAGCCCGTCACCGCGCAGGTCCAGCCGGCCTTCGGCCTTGGGGAAGGGGCCGAAACGGCTTGGCTGCGAGGGGTCGAGCGTGAACGACCCCTTGCCGCCGATCCTTGCGCCCGCGCCGGTCAGCGACAGGTCGTCGACATCAAGCCGGACGACGCGCCCCGCCCCGGTCATCGGCAGATCCGCCAGGGCCACGCCTTCACCCACCTCTGCGGCCTGCTTCATTCCCGAAATGGAGGCGCTGAAGGAAAGCGGCGCGCGGGGAATGGCGCCCTTGGGGTCGATGAAGGGCCAGAACATGTCAGGCGGTGTGACATCCGTCAGCCGCAGGTCCAGCGAGAAGGGAGAGGGCGCGATATCGCTGGTCACCGGGCCCGCGGTCTTCAGGCCCAGGTCTCCGATCTTTCCGCTCAGCGGGAGGGACAACGCGTCGCCCTCAATTGCGAAGGCCATGTTGCGGTTGTGGGCAGAGACCTCCATCCGGCTGCCATCGCTCATCGCGGTCAGCGTGCCGCCCCCGCTGGCGGTGGACAGGGCGAAGGTGGTCTCTTCGTCCAGAAGCTCGGCCTGCATCTGGCCGCTCGCGTAAGTCAGGTGGCTTTCCCGCGACACGCCCGGCCCGGCAGCGGCGATGGCCGGGGGATCGGTGCGCCCCGCGGCCTCAAGCCCTTCCATCCGGCCAGAGACCCGGACCCGGTCGCGCTGATCGGCGGCGGGCAGGTCGATATCGTAAAGCACGCTGCGCATCTCTGTCCGGCGTGCCAACCCGTCGCCAATGCGGATGCTGCCCGACAGATCCTCGGCGATGACCCGGACCGCATCCTCATGGGCAACGCCGTCGGTGACCAGCTCATCCAGGCTCAGGTTCAGCGCCCCGGCGGTGAAGTCATGCACCAGCTCGTCTTCCGCTTCATGGACCCGCATGACGAACTTGTCCTGCAACAGCCGGCCCTGGCCACGCCAGACATCCGTGCCGCGCGCGGTATCGACGGAAAAGGGCAGGGCGGCGGGCAGTTCGACCTGCACCAGCCCGGCAGCCAGTTGGCGCAGCTGAAGCCCGCGCAGTTCCAGCGCGAAGCCGCGCGGCGCATCCGGTTCAGGTCCCCGGGGCAGGGTCAGCGCCAGCCGGTCCAGGATCAGCAGGTCGTCTTCATGCAAGATGCGGGCGGTGATGGTGAACCCGGCCTCTTCCAGCTGGTCCTGCCAGGCTTGCCAAAGCTCATCTGGGCTCAGCGCGGCGGCGGGGGCGACCAGCCCCAGGCTCAGCGCGCCGGCCGCGCCGAAGGCACGCAGGGCAGGCAGAAGGCGGCGGGGGTGAAACATGCTGGGTGACCTTGGGTTTTCCCTCATTGATGTGGCGCAGCCTGCCCGCCCGTCAAGCAGCGCGCGCCCCGGTCGGCTTCTCGGCGCCGCTTGACGGCAAGGGGACGCCGGGCAGGCTGTGCCTGTCCGTTGTCGCCGCATGCGCCGCTCTGGACCCGGCGCGGTGGTTTCGCTAGCTCTTGAACAGATGTTTTGACGGGAACAGACCTCCCGGAAAGGAAGATTTCATGACGGATCTGACAGGCAAGACCGTGGTCATCACCGGGGCCAGCCGGGGCATCGGCGCCGCCGCGGCCCGTACATTCGCGCAGGCGGGGGCCAATGTCGCCCTGCTGGCGCGCAGCGAAGCCCCGATCGCGGAGCTGGCAGGCGAAATCGGCCCCCAGGCCGTGGCGATCCCCTGCGACGTGTCGCGCTTCTGGGAAGTGGCCGGCGCGCTGGAAAAGGTGATGAGCGCCTTCGGCCGCATCGACGTGCTGATCAACAACGCCGGCGTGCTCAAACCCATCGCCGGCCTGGCAGAGGCCGATCCCGAGGAATGGGGCCATGTCATCGACATCAACATCAAGGGCGTCTTCAACGGGATGCGCGCGGCGATCCCGGTGATGGAGGCCGCAGGCGGCGGCACCATCCTGACCGTCAGCTCCGGGGCGGCGCATAACGCTCTGGAAGGTTGGTCGGCCTATTGCGCCTCAAAGGCCGGGGCGGCGATGCTGACGCGCTCGGCTCACCTGGAATACGCGGACAAGGGACTGCGGGTCATGGGCATGTCCCCCGGCACCGTGGCCACCCAGATGCAGCGCGACATCAAGGCCAGCGGCGTCAACGCGGTCTCCGAACTGGAATGGGAGGATCACATTCCCCCCGAGTGGCCCGCGAAGCTTCTGCTGTGGATGTGCGGCCCGCAAGCCGATGCGCACCTGGGCGAGGAACTGAGCCTGCGCAGCGAAGAGCTGCGGCGCACCATCGGCGTGATCGCATGATCGGGCGGTCTTCTCCGGTCGATGGGCTCACCGTCCTGACCCTTGAGCGGCCGGAGAAGGCCAATGCGCTGACCGGCCCCATGCTGGAAGCGCTGCGCGATGCGATCCGGGCGGAAAGCGCGGCCCGCTGCCTAGTGCTGACCGGCGCCGGGCGGGTCTTTTCGGCCGGTGCGGATCTTGAGGCGGCCCGTGCCGGGCTGGCGACCTCTCCGCTCTGGGAAGAGGTCTCTGCCGCGGTGGCGGATCATCCGGGGCTCACGATTGCCGCGCTCAACGGCACGGCGGCGGGCGGTGCGCTGGGCATGGTGCTGGCCTGCGACCTGCGGCTGGCTGTGCCGGGGGCCAAGGTCTTCTACCCCGTGGCCCGCCTGGGGTTCCTGCCGCAGCCCTCCGATCCGCAGCGGATGCGGGCCCTGATCGGTCCCGCGCGCACCCGGCTGATCCTGCTGGGCGGGGCCAGGATCACCGCGCAGGAGGCGCTTGCCTTCGGCCTGGTCGACCGGATCACAGAGGATCCCCTGGCCGCCGCGCAGGAGATCGCGGCAGATGCCCTTGCCGCGGATCCGGCCCATATGGCGGCGATCAAGGCGATGTGCGACTGACCCTACCCCCCGCGCTCTGCTCGTAGGCGCTGTCCACAGGGCACGCCACCATCGACGCGCGCGGCTACTCCTGCCAGCGGACCGGTCGGCCAGATAGCGGCTGGGATGGATATGCCCGATACGTTATGGCAGGTCTGGCCCGGCCCGGATTTTCAGGCAGGCGGAGTTTTCAGGCTGGCAGGAATTCAGGCAGGCAAGCGGAACGGCAATGGCAACGGCACTGGTCATAGGGGGCGGCCCTGCGGGTCTGATGGCGGCAGAGGCGCTCTCTGCGGCGGGGCTCTCCGTCACCCTGGCGGAAAAGATGCCCACCATGGGGCGCAAGTTCCTGATGGCCGGGAAATCCGGGCTGAACCTGACGAAGGACGAAGGCTTCGAGGCCTTCCTTGCCGCCTATGAAGAGGCGGCGCCGCTGCTGGCCCCCGCGCTGGCCGATTTCGGGCCGGAGCAGGTCCGCGCCTGGGCCGAGGGGCTGGGGCAAAGCCTCTTCACCGGCTCCACGGGGCGCGTCTTTCCGACCGGCATGAAGGCCTCTCCCCTGCTGCGGGCCTGGCTGGCGCGACTTTCGGCGCAGGGTGTCGTGCTGCGGACCCGATGGGACTGGCAGGGGTTCACGGACGGGGGCTGCCGTTTCGCAACGCCGGATGGCGAGCAGGTGGTGCAGGCCGATGTCACCGTGCTGGCCATGGGCGGGGCCAGCTGGCCACGCCTCGGCTCTGACGGAAGCTGGGCCGCGCAGCTAGCCCCGGTGATCGGCCCGGTGACTCCCTTCGCGCCCTCCAACTGCGGGTTCCGCCGCAGCTGGTCACCCCATATGCAGCCCCATTTCGGCGCCCCGCTCAAGGCCGTGGCCCTCAGCGCCGGCGGCAAGGAAACCCGCGGCGAATGGGTGCTTTCCGCCAGCGGCGTGGAGGGCGGCGCGATCTATGCCCTCTCCAGGCCCCTGCGCGACGGGGCGATGTTGCAAATCGACCTCGCACCGGACCTTACCAGGGAAGAGATCGCCGGCCGGCTGGCGCGGGGGCGGGCGTCGGAAAGCCTGTCGAACCGGCTGCGCAAGGCCCTGAAGCTCGATCCCGTGAAGCGCGCCTTGGTGAATGAACTGGCCCGCCCGCTGCCCGCCGATCCCCAGGCCCTCGCGTCGCTGGTCAAGGCCCTGCCGCTGCCGCTTGAGGGCCCGCAGGAGATCGCGCGCGCCATCTCCACCGCCGGGGGGCTGCCCTTTGACCGCCTGACGCCGGCGCTGATGCTGCGCGATCGCCCCGGCACCTTTGCCGCCGGAGAGATGCTGGACTGGGATGCGCCGACGGGCGGCTACCTGCTGACCGCCTGCCTGGCCACGGGGCTCTGGGCGGGGCGCGCGGCGGCGGCCTGGGCTCAGACCGCCTGAAGCTGCGCCTCGGCGGCCTTGTCGGCCGCGACCGCCCGCTGATAGCCCGGGCGCTGGCGCAGCATCTCGGCGTAATCGCCCAAGGCCTCCGGCAGCGGGACCTTGGCAATGACGGCCCAGTTGATGCAATGCAGCGCGATGAAATCGGGCACGGACATGGACTCTCCCATCAGGTAGGGCCCCTTCAGGCGTCGCGCCAGCATCTCGAATCGCTGTTCCAGTTCCCAGCGGGCCACCTCGCGCACCTGCGGGATGCGGCGCTCCTCGGGCAGGATGAACGCGTGCCGCGCGATCAGCCAAAGCCCGGCCTCCAGCTCATCCAGCACCTGGTGGGTGATCCCGTCCTGCGCCGCGCGGGCCAGGGTGCCGGGCAGGGCGGTGAAACGCCCGTGGCGATCGGCCAGGAAGGTCAGGATCGCCGTGCTGTCCGTCAGCGGGACATCGTCCACCAGCAGGACCGGCAACTTGCCCAGAACGGAGTGCTGCCGCACGACTGCCTCCTGCGGATGGCAGGCCGTCCGCTCATAGCGCTCACCCAGCTCCTCCAGCATCCAGATGACCCGAAAGGTCCGGTTCTGCGCACCGCCAATGACATGATACATAAGGTCTCCTCCTTCGCTGACCCTGCGTCGGGAGGTCGGCTCGATCCAGCGAAACGTGACGGCACGCAGGATCCTTCATCTGGCCGGAAATACTTCCGCCGGAGGCATGAAACCTCAGCGCGCGCGCCCCATCATGGCCAGGCGGATCAGCATCCGCTCCACCAGCGCCATGTCCGGCGCGGCCTGCCCGGCAGAGCGCAGGGACAGGTCCGTTTCGGTCACCACGCCAAGCGCCATTTCCAGCTTGGCCGCCCCCCAGCCCTGGGCCTGGCGCAGGACCTTGTCGCGGCGCGGCCCGAAGACCGGCGGGCGCAACCGCCCGATACCCGCCCCCGCGCCATCGGGATGGGCGGCCACGGCATAGAGCGTCTTGAAATGGCGCAGCGTGGCAATGCAAAGCGCCACGGGCTGCACGCCCTGCGCCTTCAGCCGCCGCATCATCGGCCCGATCTGGTCAGAGCGCGCATCGGCCACGTGATCCAGGATCTCGTCCAGCCCCGCCTCGGTCGAGGCCGGGGCGCAAAGCGCGATCTCGGCCTCTGTCAGGGGCGTGTCGTCGCCGTATTTGTACAGCGCCAGCTTCTCCACCGTCTGGCGGAAATCGCCGGGATCCAGCACCATGGCCAGCGCGGTTAGGGACCGCAGCGTATCCGGCGGCAGCTTGACCAGCCCGGCCTTGGACAGCGTCGCCTCCACCTCTTCTCGAGAGGGCGGATCGTCGTAGATCCCGCAGGCATAGGCCTTCGGATGGGCCTCGAAGGCCTTGCGGATCTTTGAGGTCGCCTTGAGCTGGCCGGCGGCCACCACCAGCTGGGCATCGCCCGGCTGCCATTCGGCCAGCGCGGGCAGGATGTAATTCACCTGCTGCTCGGTCACGCCTTCCACGAAGACGACACGGGGCCCGGGAAAGAAGCTTTGGGCCCGGATGGCCACGCTCAGCACTTCGGGGTCGCGGCGCAGGTCCGTGGCCTGGAAACGGGAGACGCGCATCTCTGCCTCGCCCTCCGGGCCGACAAGGTTCGCCACGATCTCCTGGCGGCGCAGCGCGATGCGCATCGCGTCGGGGCCGTAAAGCAGGATCCCGGCGCGGTCGGGTTCCGGCCGGGCGGCGTAGCGGCCGATTTCCTTGGTCGCAAGTTTCATTGGCCGGCAGGTCCGGAAGCAGTCCCGGAGCGCGCCAAATCCGCCGTCAGCCGGGCCACCAGCATGTCCGACAGGATCACCATTAGCCGCTCATGGGCATCGCCCTGCGAGGCCAGAGTCGCCACGGTCGACCCGGTCGCGGAATAGCCGGTAAAGGAATTCACCTTGCCGGAGCCGATGATGGTCCCGCTGGCCGTTTCCGTCAGGCTGTAATCAAGGTTGCCCACCACGTTGAACCGCGTGGTGGTGTTGTCGCTGGTCACGGCCAGGCTTTGCTCGAACACGTTGAGCTTGAGCGCCAGATCGTACTGCGGCGCGCTTACCCGGCCCAGGCGCTGCTCCAGCTCGCGCACCAGCACGTAGCTGTCGCCCGAATCCGGTGCGGGGATTCGCACCCGGTTGACCAGCGGATAGCCCCCTCCCCCCGGCCCATAGGTCGGGGTAAAGCCGCAGGCCCCAAGGGCGCCTGCGCTCAGCAAAGCAAGGAATTTGCGTCGGTCAGATGACCACATTCACGATCCGTCCGGGAACGACGATGACTTTCTTCGGCTGGGCCCCGTCCAGCGTCCGTTTCACATTCTCGACTTCAAGCGCCAGCTTTTCAACCTCTGCCTTGTCCATGTCTTTCGGGACGCTGATTTCCCCGCGCCGCTTGCCGTTCACCTGGATCGGCAGCGTGACGGTATCCTCGACCAGCAGGGCGGGATCCGCGACCGGCCAGTCGGCATGGGCGATCAGGCCCTCGCCGCCCAGCAGCGTCCAGATTTCCTCTGCCAGGTGCGGGGTCATGGGCGACATCAGCTGCGCCAGCACCTTCAGCGCCTCGGCCTTGGCGGCAGAGCCGGCCTTGGACTTGGCAATGGTATTGGTGAAGGCATAGAGCTTGGCGATGGCGGCGTTGAAGCCGAAGCTCTCGATCCCGCCGGTCACGTCATGGATGGCCTTGTGGGTCTCACGCAGCAGCGCACCGTCCTCGGCCTCGTTCGCGGGGGCATCCGCCAGTTCCGCGGCCAGGCGATAGACCCGCGCCAGGTGCTTGGAGGCCGCTTCCGCGCCCGCTGCCGTCCATTCCACGTCCCGCTCCGGCGGGCTGTCGGACAGCACGAACCAGCGCGCGGTATCGGCGCCGTACTGGTCGATGATCGCCACCGGGTCGACGACGTTGTTCTTGGACTTGGACATCTTGGCCGAAGGAACGATCTCCACCTCGCGGCCATCCTTGAGGAAGCCCTTGCCTTCGCGCAGCTCGACCTCTTCCGGGTAGTGATAGACCGGGCGGCCCCCCTTGCCCTCGGTCTGGTAGATCGCGTGGGTCACCATGCCTTGAGTGAAGAGCGCATCGAAGGGCTCGCGCGATTTTTGCGGCAGGTGGCCGGTCTCGTTCATCGCACGGGCGAAGAAGCGGGAATAAAGCAGGTGCAGGATCGCGTGCTCGATGCCGCCGATATATTGATCGACGTTCATCCAGTACTCGGCCTCGGCCATGTCGATGGGTGTCTCTGCACGCGGAGAGGTGAAGCGCGCGAAGTACCAGGAGCTGTCCACGAAGGTGTCCATCGTGTCCGTCTCGCGCTGTGCCGGGGCACCGCAGGCCGGGCAGGCGCAGTCACGCCAGGTCGGGTGCCGGTCCAGCGGGTTGCCGGGCACGGAGAAGTCGATCGGCTTGCCGCCCTCGTCATAGGGCAGCTGGACGGGCAGGTTTTCCTTCTTCTCGGGCACCACGCCGCACTCAGGGCAATGGACGACCGGAATCGGGCAGCCCCAGTAGCGCTGGCGGCTCAGGCCCCAGTCGCGCAGGCGGAACTTGGTCACGCCTTCCCCGATGCCCTTGCCTTCGCAGAACTCGACGGCGGCATCGATGGCCTCGTTGCCGGTCATGACCTCTGCGCCGGCGACGGGCCGGGTGAAGCGCACGCGGTCGGGCTTGGGCGGCACGAAGGCCCCCTTGGCGGGGTAATCGCCCTCGACCGGCTCGAAGACCGGGGTGATGGGCAGGCCGTATTTCGTGGCGAACTCGTTGTCGCGCTCGTCATGGGCGGGCACGCCGAAGATGGCGCCGGTGCCGTAATCCATCAGGATGAAGTTGGCGATCCAGACCGGCAGCTTCCAGTCCGGGTCCAGCGGGTGGGACACGGTCAGCCCGGTGTCATAGCCCAGCTTTTCCGCCGTCTCGATGGCTTCTTCGGTGGTGCCGCCCTTGCGCGCCTCAAGGCAGAACTCGGCCACCTTGGGATCCTTGGCTTCCAGCGCCTTGGCCAGCGGGTGATCGGGAGAGATCCCGACGAAGCTGGCGCCCATCAGGGTATCGGGCCGGGTCGTATAGACCTCGATCTGCTCAAAGCCTTCATGTGCCTCGGTCAGATCCCAGCTGAATTGCAGGCCGCGGCTCTTGCCGATCCAGTTGGCCTGCATGGTCTTCACCTTGGCCGGCCAGTTGTCCAGCCCGTCCAGCGCGCTCAGCAGATCATCGGAGAAGTCGGAGATCTTGAAGAACCACTGGGTGAGCTCCTTGCGCTCCACCACGGCACCGGAGCGCCAGCCGCGCCCGTTTTCTACCTGCTCGTTCGCCAGGACGGTCATGTCGACCGGATCCCAGTTCACCACCGCGTTCTTTCGGTAGACCAGGCCTTTTTCAAGGAAATCGAGGAACAGCGCCTGCTGCTGGCCGTAGTATTCCGGATCACAGGTGGCGAACATGCGCGACCAGTCCAGCCCGAAGCCCAGCGGCTTCATCTGGCTGACCATCGTGTCGATGTTGGAATAGGTCCAGTCCTTGGGGTGGCCGCCGTTCGCCATGGCGGCGTTTTCGGCCGGCATCCCGAAGGCGTCAAAGCCCATGGGGTGCAGCACGTTGTGCCCGGTGGACAGCTTGTAGCGCGCGATGACATCGCCCATCGTGTAGTTGCGCACATGCCCGATATGGATGCGCCCCGAGGGATAGGGGAACATCTCCAGCACGTAGTACTTCGGCTTTCCGCCTTCCCGCGTTGCGGTGAAGACGCCGGCTTCTTCCCAGGCCTTTTGCCATTTGGGTTCGATTTCGGCGGCGGTATAGCGCGACATGGACGCTCCCTTTCGTGATGGGCTTCTCGGGGCGGGTTGATAGGGCGGCAAAGGGGAAGGGTCCAGCGATTTAAAGACCGCCTTGGGTGAATGGGCGGCTTTTTCGCCAGTGGGGAAGAGGTTAGGCTGACCGCAAACAGGGAGCGCAGGCGTGAACATCCTCTTCATCCACCAGAATTTCCCCGGCCAGTTCAAGCATCTCTCCGTGGCGCTGGCCCGGCAGGGGCACAGGGTGACGGCCCTGACGCTGCGGGTGAAGAAGCCGGTGGAATGGAACGGCGTGCAGATCCTGCCCTACCGGATCGACCGGCGGGACGAACAGCAGGTGCACCCCTGGATCCTGGACATGGACAGCAAGGTGACCCGCGCCGAGGCCTGCCTGCGCGCCGCCCTGCGCCTGAAACAATCCGGCTACCAGCCCGATATCATCATCGCCCACCCCGGCTGGGGCGAGTCGATGTTCCTGCGCGATGCCTGGCCGGAGGCGCGCCTGGGCATCTATTGCGAGCTTTACCACCGCATCGACTATCCCCACTCCGGCTTCGATCCGGAGTTTCCCGCGCCCGTGAACCTTCCCGAAGCGCCGCGCATCCGGATGAAAAACCTTCACAACCAGGTCAGCTTCGACGCCGCGCAGGCCGGTCTCAGCCCGACCGCCTTCCAGGCCGATACCTTTCCGGAGCGGTTCCGCGACCAGATCACCGTGGTGCATGACGGGATCGACACCGATGAGGTCCGCCCGGACCCCTCCGCCAGTTTCACCCTGCCCGATGGCCGCGTGCTGACCCGCGCGGATGAGGTCGTGACCTTCGTGAACCGCAACCTGGAACCTTATCGCGGCTACCATGTCTTCATGCGCGCCCTGCCGCGCCTGCTGCGCGAACGGCCCGATGCCCAGGTGCTGATCACTGGCGGCGACGGGCTGTCCTACGGATCGTCCCCCCCGAAGGGTAAGAGCTGGAAACAGGTCTACATCGAAGAGGTCCGCGGCCAGATCCCGGATGCGGATTGGGCGCGGGTCCATTTCCTGGGCCGGATTCCCTACGAGGATTTCCTCTCCATGCTTCAGGTCGCGCGGGTCCATGTCTACCTGACCTATCCCTTCGTGCTCAGCTGGTCCCTGATGGAGGCCATGGCCGCCAGTGCCGCCATCGTCGCCTCAGACACCGCGCCCGTGCGCGAGGTGCTCAGCCATGACCGGACCGGGCGGCTGGTCGATTTCTTCGACGGCGATGCGCTGGTGGACCAGGTCTGCGACCTGCTGGAGGATCCAGAGGCGCGGGCCCGCCTGGGAGCAGCGGCGCGCGACCTGATCCGGGACAGCTATGACCTGAAGACCAAGTGCCTGCCCCGCCAGCTGGAATGGGTCCAGGCGCTTGCACAGATGCCCGCGCCGCCACCCCCGCCGGTCTGAACCCCGGCGGCCCGAACTCAGACGATCCGGGCAAAACCCGCTGTCAGCACATGAAAAAAGCCGCCCCGGGGGCGGCTTTCTCTATCTGGTGGCGGGCAGGATGCTGCGGCTCACATGCCGCGATCTTGCACCCGCATCTGGCGCGCACGGGTCAGGATCGCATCTTCAACCGCGCGTTGCGTGCCGGCATCGACCGCGCGGCCACCGCTGGTCTGCAGCGCCACGTTCAGCGAACGCGCTTCCAGCGCCGGGTCGGAGATGTAGATCGTGGCGCGGTAGGACCGGCCACCGCCAGGCGGCGTGCCGTAGCCCGTGGTGATCACGCCGGAGAAGGGATCGACCTCCTGCACCGGCAGGAAGTCCAGCACATCCAGCGAGGCGTTCCAAAGGTAGCGGTTCACGCTGATCTTGGTCCCGTCATCCCGTTGGCTGAACAGGTCCCAGATCGTGCTGTCGGGCCGCGCTTCCTCGGGGTTGTTCAGGGTCGGACCCAGAGTCTGGCTGCTTTCGCTTGCAGCGCCATACCCGGCAGGGGTGGTCGTGCCGCAGGCGGCCAGCGCGAAAAGGGCGGTCACGGCTGCCAGGCCGAAAGCGCGAGAAGACGTCATGCCATGCCTCATTTCCATCGGCACATCGTGCCAGCTATCCACCCTGATCTAACGAAGCGGGGAAGGGGGAGCAAGGATCATTCCCCGGACGGCCCGCGGCAGGGGCTGCTGCCGCTCATCGCGCCGCCTGCCTTTGCCTGCCTCGGCACCTTTCCGTGCACCGCCCCGGCAGGACATCCGCCTCCCGCTCCCAGGGTGCCGGGGGCGAGTCCCGGGGCCGAATCCCGAACCTGCGGCCCGGCCCGGCGGCGGTGACCCGAAGCGGGGAACATGCGGCCTTCCCCTGCGGGAGCGCCGGAAAATGCCCCGCCCCGGCCCCGGAAAGCCGCTTCCGGCGCGGGTCTGCGGGATCGAAACCCGCGCGCGCAGCACTGGCGAGTCTTGCGGCGATCCCGGTGTCACGCCTGCCTGCGAAAAGACACGAACCCCTTCCGGCGCCATGATTTCCCGCCTGGAACGCTCCCGGATTCGCGCTGCGCTCCCGCGGGCGCGGAACCGCTCTTGCATGGCTCTTAGGGCTTCATTTCGCAGATACGGGCCCCCTGTGGCCCCAGACTGTGGCAGAGTTGCACCATTCCCCGGCCCCTGTGCACCTGCCGGGCGCGGTGCGCTTGCAATGAAAAGGCAAAAAGAGCGAAAGACCCTTCATACCCAAATCGGATTCCCCGTTTTGGGGCTGATTGAGAAACCGAGGGAAACACGATGAAAAAAATTCTCTTCGCATCGACCGCGCTGGTTTTCGGCGCCGGCGCTGCGTCCGCAGATCTGGCCTTCTCCGGCCTGGGCCGCTTCGGTGTCACCTACGTCGAAGAGCGTGATGTCTACACGGGCGACGCTGCACGTGAAGATTGGGAACTGCACAGCCGCTTCCAATTCGACATCGCTGGCACCACCGAAGCCGACAACGGCATCCAGTTCGGCGCCAAAGTCCGCATGCGGATCACCTCCAACGGTGAGACCATGAACGGCAACGGCGCCAACGGCGGCTACGGCTTCAACGACCCGCAATTCTGGGTGAGCTCCGAAGGCCTGACCTTCGAAATGGGCAACGTCGACTACGCACTCGACAACATGCCCGGCCTGTCCTACCCGGCACCGGGTCTCGTTGGCCTCGAGTTCATCTCCCCCGCCTCCGACAACATCCCCGGCTACGGCTCCAACACCGTTGGCGGCGACCAGGCTGTTGCAGCCCTGTACGAGATGGACGGCTTCGCAGCACACATCTCCTACATCCCGGCATCCGAGAACACCGACATGTATGTCGCGTACACCTTCTCGGGCTACACCTTCGCTCTGGGTTACCAGGACGGCGACGCCTACGAAACCGAATGGGCAGCAGCTGTCTCCGGTTCGCTGGCTGGCGTTGACTGGAACATCTCCTACGCCGACAACGGCCCGGATGGTGATGCATACGGCCTCGGCGGCTCCTACGACGTGAGCTCCGCCCTGTCGATCTCCGGCTTCTACGGCAACGTTCCGGGCATCTCCAACATCGACCCCAACGATGACGACAACTACGGCCTGGGCGCACAATACGACCTCGGCGGCGGCGCATCCTTGCGCGGCGCAATCGGCCACGTCAAAGGTGCAGACGCAGCTGACTTCGGTGTTGTCTTCAACTTCTGATCCCAGAAGCTGAACACCATCATGGGGGCAGATCTTCGGATCTGCCCCTTTTCGATTCGGACCGGTCAGGCGATCGGGCCGGGTCGGTAGGGGCACCTTCCCTCGGGGGTGCCCCTTTTCCTTTGCGGCGGTTTGATGTTCCCTTGTCGCGCCGCTAAACAGCGCGCGAGCAGAGAGGTTGCCCATGTCGCTTCAAGAGATCCGTTCCCGCATCGAAAAGGCCTGTACAGAGGCCGGGCGTGACCCTGCCGGGGTGACGCTGATCGCCGTGTCCAAGATGCAGCCCGAAGAGCGCGTGCGCGCGGTCCTGGAGGAGGGCCAGCGGGTCTTCGGCGAAAACCGGGTGCAGGAGGCCGCCGGCAAATGGCCCGCCTACCGGGAGGCCTTTTCGGGGGTGGAGCTGCACATCATCGGCCCGCTGCAATCCAACAAGGTCCGCCAGGCGATGGAGCTTGCAGAGTACATCCATTCCGTGGACCGGCCCAAGATCGCCTCTGCCATCGCGCGGATCGCCGATGAGACCGGCAGCTGCCCGGGCCTGTTCCTGCAGATCAACACCGGGGCAGAGCCGCAGAAGGCCGGGGTGCTGCCGCAAGAGGCCGATGCCTTCGTCGCTGAATGCCGCGCCCTGTCCCTGCCCGTGAAGGGGCTGATGTGCATTCCGCCCGCGCAGGAGGAAGCCAGCCTGCATTTCGCCCTGCTGGCCAAGATCGCGGCCCGCAACGGGCTCGAGGGGCTGTCGATGGGCATGTCCGGCGATTTCGAGAAGGCGATCTCCTTTGGCGCGACCCATGTCCGCGTCGGCTCTGCCATTTTCGGGGCGCGGGACTAGCGGCGCGCCGGGGGGCTTTGCCCCCCACGGCCCGTGGCCCCCTCCGCGGGGTCCCCGGGCCGTTCCCCCCAGAGTGATCCGGCAAGAAGAAAAGCGATCAGCGCGCGCGGATCTCGACCGTGTCGCCCAGGGTCAGGCAGGGGGCGAGGGCGTGCAGGTGATCGCGGCGCAGGGCGAGGCAGCCCTCTGTCGGGAAATGCGGGCGGCGCCACTGGTGCAGGAAGATGGCCGAGCCCGCGCCGGGCGTGGCCTCGGGCCAGTTCCAGTCCAGCACCACGACAAGATCATAGAGCGGATCGGCGCGGCGCAGGCGTTCATGGCTGGCAGCGAAGGGCGCGCGGACGTGGTGGTTGTATTCCGCATGATCGGGCGCGTCGCACCACAAGTCCACGGGGGCGATGGTGCGGGCCCAGGCGGTGGGGCGCGCGATCCGGTCCGGGCGGTACCACATCTGCACGATGCTGAGACGCCCCGTCGGCGTGGCGCCGTCCCCTTCGCGCTTGTCCGCGCGGATGCCGCCCCGCCCGATGCTGCAGGGATAAAGCCTCTTGCCCGCGCGCAGGCCCATGGGCGTCAGCGCCAGTTTCACAGAAGATGGCCCGATTTCCGGGCCTTGGTGGCCAGGTAGCCCTTGTTGAAGGCGTTTTCACCGACCTTCAGGGGCACGCGTTCCACCACGTGGACGCCTTCCTTTTCCATCATGGCGATCTTCGCGGGGTTGTTGGTCAGCAGCCGCACCTGGGAAAAGCCCATGCGTTGCAGCAGCTCGGCGCCCAGGCGGAAGTCGCGCTCGTCGTCTTCGAAGCCGAGGCGGTGGTTGGCCTCCACCGTGTCGAAGCCCTGGTCCTGCAGCGAATAGGCGCGCATCTTGTTGGCCAGCCCGATGCCGCGCCCTTCCTGGTTGAGGTAGAGCAGCACGCCGGCGCCTTCCGCGCCCATCTGGGTCAGTGCCCCCTGCAGCTGGGGGCCGCAATCGCATTTTAGGCTGCCCAGCACGTCGCCGGTGAAACAGGCCGAATGCAGCCGCGCCAGCACCGGCTTGTCCCGTGCCGGGCGGCCGATTTCCACCGCGTAGTGTTCCTCTCCGCCGTCTTCGGGGCGGAAGACATGCAGGCGCCCGGCCTCGGAGACGGCCAGGGGCAGGCGGGCGGAGACCACCGGGTACATCGCGCTGGCCTGGTCCAGCTGGGCCGCCGTGGGGCCCGCGGGCAGCAGGGTCAGGCTATGGGCGGCGGCGAAGCCCATCGGATCGGCGATCTCAAGCACCAGGGCCGCGGGCAGGATGCGGGCCGATTTCGTTAGCTTGATCGCGATGCGGTGCATGTCCGCCGACCCCTCACGCAGGGCCACCAGCGGTCCCTTCATCGGGTGGCGCAGGTCATCCTTGGGATCGGCCAGGGCGCGGATCCAGCCCGGCTCTGCCTCTTCCGGCAGGGGCAGGCGCGCCAGGTCCCCGTCATAGGCGCGCGCCTTCAGGGTTTCCGCCCGCCGTGCCGTCAGCGCCAGGACCGCCGTACCCGGCAGGGCCAGCAGATCGTCCAGCCGCTCCTGCGACAGGGTCTCTGCCGCCATGACCAGCGCCCCTTGCCCGGCATCGGCAAGCACCACCGGAACCCCCATGCGCAGGTCCGCGCGGGCTCTTGCGATCAATTCGGCGACCGAGGGGAGAAGACTCATGCGATATTCCCGTTCCAGAGCCCTTTCCATAGCCCCGGGCGCAGGGATTTGAAACATTTCCCCGTCAGGCAACACGAGAGCGTGAGACAATTGCAGCATATCTTGCCGCAAGCCCCGGGCAGGCGCATCTGCCAGTCACGGCAATAGGAGGGCCCCGTGATGGCACAGCTGAAGAAGATCCTGCTGGTGGATGATGACGATGACCTGCGCGAAGCGCTGAGCGAGCAGCTGGTCATGACAGAGGACTTCGATGTCTTCGAGGCAAGCTCCGGTTCCGGGGCGATGCAGAAGGTCAAGGAAGGCCTATACGAACTGGTGATCCTGGACGTGGGTCTGCCCGATACCGACGGGCGCGAATTGTGCCGCCTGATGCGCAAGCAGGGGGTGAAAAGCCCGATCCTGATGCTGACGGGCCATGATTCGGATGCCGACACGATCCTGGGGCTGGATTCCGGGGCCAACGATTACGTGACCAAGCCGTTCAAGTTCCCGGTCCTGCTGGCCCGCATCCGCGCTCAGCTGCGCCAGCACGAGCAAAGCGAGGACGCGGTTTTCCAGCTTGGCCCCTACAGCTTCCGCCCGGCCATGAAGCTGCTGGTCACAGAGGATGAGCGCAAGATCCGCCTGACGGAGAAAGAGACGAACATCCTCAAGTTCCTCTATCGCTCCACCGATGGCGTGGTCGCCCGCGATGTCCTGCTGCACGAGGTCTGGGGCTACAATGCCGGGGTCACGACCCACACCCTTGAGACCCACATCTACCGCCTGCGGCAGAAGATCGAACCCGATCCCTCCAATGCGCGGCTGCTGGTCACGGAATCCGGAGGCTACCGCCTGGTCGCGTAGGGTATTCCCTACTTTCCGAAGTGCTCCGGAAAATGTATGTTGAGAGCATGTTCCTATGGAACTATCCCGCGCATATCCGGGTTTGATATGCACCTCCCTGTTGGACTGCCCGGGCTTTAAGCCCGGGTTTTTTTTATGCGGTCCAAGGATTTAAGGGGTTTCGGCCTGTTGTGCGCGCGTCGCGCGAAGGGGCAGGGCCCACAAGCCTGACGCGAATCAGCGTCGCCTCGCTCTCTTGCATCAAGGTCATGACGGCCCGTCGGGGCGTGTTTTCAAGCAGCGGAAACATGCCGGTGAGCGGGGTGGAGCGGACTTTTGGCGGCGAAAAGCGCGCTGAAAGCCATGGTTCGGGGCCATTTCGGGTGCGGCCCGTTGTCACGCGACAGGGGGAAAAAGCCGCGCATCTGCGGGGTTTGAATCCACGGCGGAATGCGACGGTAGTGGCGCTTCTGCCCTGGTCCCAACCTCATCCCTTTGCTGTGCCGATCCCGCCCTGAAGCAAACAGGACGGGCAGGGAGGGTGCATCAAATTCGCCCGCGCCGGATCAGAACTCGTCCCATTCCTCCGAAAGCGCCGGGGCCGGGGCATTCACCGCCATGCGCGGGGCGGCGGGGGCCGGGGATTGGACAGAGGACGGGGATCGGGCAGACGAAGGGGCAGGGGCCGCGAAGCTTGCCGGGGCCAGCCTGTCCCCGGTCTGGAAGCGGGTCATCAGCGCGCTCAGTTCTTCGGCCTCTCGGTTCAGGGCGGTTGAGGCGGCGTTGGTTTCCTCGAACATGGCGGCGTTCTGCTGGGTCACATGGTCCAGCTCCTTCATGGTCTGGTCGATCAGGGCCAGGGATCCCGACTGCTCATTGGCAGAGGCCGCGATCTGGGACACCAGCTCTGCCACGTTGCGCACGGCGGAAGAGATCTTCTGCAGCGCCTCGCCGGTCTCGTTCACCAGGCTGACCCCGTTCTTCACCTGCTCGTTGGAGGTGGCGATCAGCCCGGAAATCTCCCGCGCAGAGGTGGAGGACCGATGCGCCAGGGCGCGCACCTCTGTCGCCACCACGGCAAAACCGCGCCCGGCCTCGCCCGCGCGGGCGGCCTCCACCCCGGCGTTGAGCGCCAGAAGGTTGGTCTGGAAGGCGATATCCTCAATCACCAGGCTGATATTGGAGATCTCCGAAGAAGAGGTCTCGATCTCTGCCATGGCGTGCACCGTGCGCTGCACCACGTCGTCCGAGGCCTGGGACTGCCCGCGCGCCGCATCCGCGGCCTGGCTGGCACTGCGCGCGGCCTCCGCAGTGGCGCGGACGTTGGTGTTGATCTCCTGGATGGCGTTGGTCGTGTCCTGCAGCGAGGCCGCCTGGCGCTCTGTCCGCTGGGCCAGGTTGTTGGAGGCCGCGGCGATCGCATCCGCATCGGTCGACACCGCCTGGGCGTTGCGGATCACCTGCTGCACAGTCTCGCGCAGCTCCTTCACCGCGCGGTTGAAATCCTGGCGCAGGGAGTCGTGGGTCTCATCGAAGGTGGTGTCGATCACCGCGCTGAGATCTCTGTGGGCCAGCCGGTTCAGCGCCCTGCCGAGCCCGTCCACGACGACCTGCTGGGCCTGGGCGGCGCGGGCGCTGATCTCCCGTTCGCGGCGCATGGCCGCGCGCGAGGATTGGTCCGCCTCTGCCGCGCGGGCGTCCAGCGCGATCCGGTTGCGGACGGAGGTGAACAGCACCGCGGCCTCCATCACCAAGATGACCCCGTGCAGCGCCGTGCGTTCCAGGTTGGTCAGCAGGTCCGCGTTCGTCGGATAGATCAGGATCGGCATGGCCAGGGCCAGCACCAGGTGGTGCAGCGCGATCAGCCCGGCGCAGGCCACGATCACCCGGGGATCGGCCATGGTCATGGTGACGGCCAGCAGGGCAAAGAAAAGCATGTGGCTGTCGATCTGCCAGCCGGTGCCCGCAAGTGCTGCGGTAAAGCCCATGGCCTGGCCCATCAGCGCCAGCCCGACGATCATGCGCCCCGCCGCGCCCGGCGTGGCGCGCCCGTACCCCGCGCCGCCCGCCATGATCAGCGCGAAGACCAGCACCGGGAGCACCGGGTTGCCGGCCATCAGGGCCGCGACCGGCGCCAGCACGACCAGCCCGATGGCCAGCAGGCCCACGTTTCCGGTGGCGATGCGCCGGGCCCGGTCGAAGTCGCTTTCACTGCTCATCCGTCTACTCCGCAAAACTGGGCGATGGCCGTGCCATCCACCACCATGAAGGGGCCGGCCGCCCGCAGCCGGTCGCCGAAATCCGAAGCCTCTGCCTGCACCAGGGTGGCCAGCGGGGTCTGCAACGGGCCCACGCCATGGCCGCCGGCCCGGTCGATCTGCGCCCCGCGATCCACCCAGGGCGGCGACAGAACCAGCACCAGCCCGCTCTGCGCCGGGGGCAGCGACAGCAGCCCCAGAACGGGGCCTGACAGCGCAAGGCTGAGGAACAGCAGGATCGGGGCAATGTTCGGCACGGGCTCACTCTCTTGAAGACAGGCGATACGCCCATTGCCTTGCCACCCGGTTAAAGCGCGAAAGCCGGGTTTTCCTGCCCCGCCTCGGATGCTACCGAAAGGCGCACAACCCGGAGAACGCCATGACCTTCACCCTCGCCACCTGGAACATCAATTCCGTCCGCCTGCGCGAGGCGCTGGTCTGCAAGCTGCTGGAGCAGGACGCGCCCGACGTGCTTTGCCTGCAGGAATGCAAATCCCCGGTGGACAAGATCCCGCTCGAGGCCTTCCACGCGCTTGGCTACACCCAGATGGTCGCCCGCGGGCAAAAGGGCTACAACGGCGTGGCCATCCTGTCCAAGCTGCCGCTCGAGGACATGGGCGACAAGGATTTCGCCGGGCTCGGCCATGCCCGCCACGTGGGCGCGCGCCTGCCCAATGGCGTCACCATCCACAATTTCTACGTCCCCGCCGGTGGCGACAAGCCGGACCGGGAGATCAACGTGAAATTCGGCCAGAAGCTGGATTACCTGACGGAGATGCGCGACTGGTTCCGCGCCGAGGCGCCGGAAAAGGCGATCCTGGTCGGGGATCTCAACATCGCGCCGCGCGAAGATGACGTCTGGGACCACAAGAAGCTGCTCAAGGTCGTCTCCCACACCCCGGTCGAGGTCGCCCAGCTGGCAGAGACGCAGGAGGCCGGCAACTGGGTCGATATCACCCGGCAGGACATCCCCGAAGGGCGGCTTTATTCCTGGTGGTCCTACCGCAGCCCGGACTGGGACGCGGCGGACAAGGGCCGGCGGCTGGATCACATCTGGGCCACGCCGGATATCTCGAATGCCGCGCATTCCTCGCGGATCCTGCGCGACGTGCGTGGCTGGGAACAGCCCTCTGACCACGCGCCGGTCTTCGCGACCTTCGATCTCTGACCCAAGGGGTCAGGCCTTCCCCTGAGGGCTGACAAGGAACCGACAAGGGGCGCGCATCGGCGGCGCCCCTTTTTCGTGCCGGCTCGGGCTATCCCCGCTCAGGCGATGATCAGCACCAGCGCGGACATCAGCGCGCCCACGCTCAGCGCGAAGACGCCATTCCAGCGGAAGCTCACATCGGCGGGCGTGACATCGCCCAGCCGGGCGATCAGCATGACCGATGCGGTGAAGGGCGATGTCACGGCGGCAATCGCCCAGCCCCCCGTCAGGGCCAGCACCATGGCGGCCGGGGCAATGCCGATGGCGGCCGGATCGGGCAGCAGGGGCCCGAAGAGCGACACGAAGAGGATCGGGTTCATGCCGAACTGGCCGCCGATGGGGATCAGCCAGATCGGAATCAGCAGCAGCAGCCAGGGGGGCAGAAGCTCCATGTGCAGGCCGCTTTCGGCCAGGGCCGGGGCCAGCATGGCCCCCGCGCCGCTGCCCAGGAAGCCCGCCATGGCCAGCAGGATGATCTCTCCGCCGTAGCCGGGCAGCTCGCGGAACAGGAAATCCCCGCCGTGGTAGCGGATCTGGGGCAGGCGCTTGCCGGGCCCGGCCTCGGCCATCAGCCAGAGCGCGGCAATGACCGGCACCACCGCCAGCACCGACAGGGCGGCAGAGGTGCCGAAGGCGGAATGGATGATGAAGACGGGCGTGGCGACCAGCACCAGCAGAAGCAGGACGGGAAGCAGCGCGGTGGCAGAGCCTGTCTTGACGTAGGGTGGAATGCGCGATGCCGGGACGCGCGTCTTCACCAGCCGGTCCAGCAGCCAGCCGACCCCGGTCTGCAACCCGGCAGAGACCAGCGCAAGCGGCAGCACGCTGGCCCAGCTGGCCCCGGCAACCACGGTGGTCGAAATCACCATGGCGAAGCTCAGCGGGGACCAGACAAGGCTGGCGGCAAAGCCGCGATGCACGGCCAGCAGCATCCGCCGGGTGCGCACCTGGCGGATCAGCGGATCCTTTTCCCGCGCCGCGGACCCGCGCGCCATGGTGCCCAGCAGAGAGATGGAGCCGTAATTGAGCACCAGCGCAAAGACCTGTGCCCCCAGCACCAGCGCCGTGTAGCGCCGCCCCGGCGGTTGCTGGGCCAGGTAGATGGCGGCCCGGGTGATCGGGCCTGAGATCTCGGCGGTGTGGCGCAGCGTGGCCAGGGCGCAGAAGAAGGCGGTGATGAAGCTGGCCTGGCTCAGGGCCGGGCCGATGATCGCCCCGGGATCCTCGGCCACGGCAAAGATGTAGGCGGCCAGGGCCAGGCCGATCAGGACGAAGGTGCGCCGCCCCCAGGTCGCGCTCAGCGACAGCAGCGCCACGGCCAGCAGGGTGCCACCCTTGGCCATCAGGTCGGGCCAGGCCCAATCGGTGAAACTGCGCAGCACCACGCCCAGGACCACCAGCGCCAGCACAAGGCCGACAGACCGCCCGATTGGCCCCGGTGGGCTTGCAGGGGCCGCGCCGGGTTGTGCGGCGCTGGCCTCAAGAGGGGCGTCCTGCGGGATCTCTGGGCTGGCGGCGTCTGTCGCTGGCGTCTGGGGCATTGCACGGTCTTTCCGGGCCCGTCTCGATCCGGATCAGCGATCCGGGTCGATTGGGGGCGTTTTCGGGGCCGATACCTCGGCCATCTCCGGCCGCTCCGCCCCCCACGTCAGGCCATTGAGGCCAGATAGCCGCCTCTTGGCGCCAAAGGCAAGCGATGCGCGTGTGAGGGCCGATGTGCGGATTTGCAACGCCGGACGCCCCGCGACCCCATCGAGGGGTCTTGCGCCGTTGTCGGCTGCGCCTCCCGCGCGGCGGCGGGGCCTGCGCGCTCCGGGCCCGCGGCACGCGCGCTGCGCCCGGGGCAGCGCACGGCCCGTTAACCTCTGCCCGGCACCGACACGGATACCGACGTGATACCGACGTAAAACCGACGCGATACAGACGTGGCAAAACGGGCATTAACCCCCGTAAACAAGCGCTCAACCCCCGCCCGGGGCCGATTCCCCCCGACCTCTTACCGCGCGGGGCGGTAACGACTTGGAAAACAGGCGGCGAGGGTCCATATAGTTCTGCGAACCAGACCCAAGGGAGCGCCCCATGATCGAGCTCGGAACCGGACCCCAGACCACCCCCGCAGGCGGCTACGTCAAGGATGTCACCGAAGCGGACTTCATGCAGGAGGTTGTCGAAGCCTCCCAGGAAGTGCCGGTCATCGTCGATTTCTGGGCGCCCTGGTGCGGCCCCTGCAAGCAGCTTGGCCCGGCCCTGGAAGAGGCGGTGAATGCCCAGGGTGGCAAGGTCCGCATGGCCAAGGTCAACGTGGATGAAAACCAGATGATCGCGGGCCAGATGCGGGTCCAGTCGATCCCCACGGTCTATGCCTTCTTCCAGGGGCAGCCGGTCGATGGATTCCAGGGCGCGCTGCCCGGCTCCGAGGTCAAGGCCTTTGTCGAGAAACTGGCCGGCATGGCCGGGGACGGCGATGACGGCGGACTGGCAGAAGCCGTTGCCGCTGCTGAAGAAATGCTGACCGAAGGTGCGGCGGAAGATGCCGCCCAGACCTTTGCCGCGATCCTCCAGGAAGAGCCCGCGAACGCCCCGGCCTATGGCGGCCTGGTGCGCGCCCATATCGCCATGGGCGACCTGGAGCAGGCAGAGGCGATCCTGAACGGCGCCCCGGCAGAGATCTCCTCGGCGCCGGAACTGGAAGCGGCCCATGCCAAGCTGGAGCTGGCCAAGCAGGCCGCCGATGCCGGCCCCGTCGCCGACCTGCGCGCCAAGGTGGAGGCCGACCCGGACGACCACCAGTCGCGCTTCGACCTGGCGCTTGCGCTGCATGCCACGGGCGATGTGCAGGGCGCTGTCGATGAGCTTCTGGAGCTGTTCCGCCGGGATCGCGAATGGAACGAAGCTGCTGCGAAACAACAGCTTTTCACCATCTTCGATGCGCTGACCGCGCAGGATCCGATCGCGCTGAACGGCCGCCGGAAACTCTCTTCCATGATTTTCGCCTGAGGGGGTTTCCCGAAGTCGCTTCCGGGTTAGATTTCCCTCATGATGAAGCCTGCAGACCTGCCCGACGTGATCCCGGTCTTTCCGCTTCCCGGAGCCCTTCTGCTCCCCCGGGCGCGGTTGCCGCTCCACCTGTTCGAGCCGCGCTACCTGGCGATGTTCGAGGATTGCCTGAAGACGCCGCACCGCCTGATCGGCATGATCCAGCCCTGTGAAACCCCGGAAGGGGCAGAGGACCGGCTGCATCATATCGGCTGCGCGGGCCGGCTGACGCAGTTCTCCGAAATGGAAGACGGCCGCTACATGATCACCCTCACGGGGATCTCGCGCTATCGCCTGGGCGATGAATGCAGCGGCTTCGCCCCCTATCGCCGCTTCGAGGTCGACTGGGGCGGTTTCGACAAGGACCTGGGCAACAGCGAAGAGGATCCCGACTTTGGCCGGGCCGGGTTCATGGACCTGCTGAACCGCTTCTTCGTCAACCAGGGCCTGTCCACGGATTGGGAAACCCTGACCGATGCGGATGATGAGCTGCTGATCAACTCCTTGTCCATGCTGCTGAATTTCGAACCGGAAGAGAAACAGGCCCTGCTGGAGGCGCCCTCTCTGACGACCCGCCGCGAAACGCTTGTGACGCTGATGGAATATGCCCTGCGCGGCGGCAGTGGCCAGGAGATGCTGCAATGACCGAGACCCCGGAAGAAACCGCCACCCCGGCCCTGTTCGACCGCCGGATGCTGGAGGCCCTGGTCTGCCCGGAAAGCCACACCACCCTGCGCTACGACGCAGAGGCGCAGGAGCTGATCTCGGAAGCGACCGACCTGGCCTTCCCTATCCGCAACGGCATCCCGATCCTTCTGGTCGATGAAGCCCGCAGGCTGAACCCCTGATCCCAAAGCCCCCGCCGCGCATCACTGGTGTCAGCCGGACCTGAAGCAGGACAGTGATGGCGATCCTAGGTGGGGCGTCGCGCCGGGCCCATCGAGGCCCCGTCGCAACGGCGCGCCCATGGCGCGTGGCGCGTTCCGCGGGCCTTGCACGCCAATCACACGGGGCGTTCTAGCGCATCAGCTCCGGCAGATCCCCGGTCAGGCCGGCAGCCTCGCGGATGAAACTGCGGCGCAGCTTGGGCAGTTTGCCAACCGCGCCAAGCCCCAGGTCGCGCCCCAGCCGCAGCAGCGGATTGTCGTTGGAAAACAGCTTGTTGGTCATGTCGGTCGCCATGGCAAGGGACATCGTGTCGAACCGGCGCCATTCCTGGTAGCGGCCCAGCACCAGCTCGGATCCGATATCCTCGCCCCGGTCGCGGGCCTCTGACAGCACCTGAGCCAGGGCGGCCACGTCCCGCAGGCCGGCGTTCAGGCCCTGCCCGGCGATCGGATGCAGGCCGTGGGCCGCATCCCCCACCAGCGCCAGCCGCGCCCCGCTGAACCGCTCTGCCAGGGAGAGGCCAAGCGGGTAGCTGAAGCGCTTCCCTTCAAGAGAGATCTCGCCCAGGAAATCGCCGAACCGCGGCCGCAGCGCGGCCAGGTAGCCGGCGTCGTCCAGCGCCTGAAAGGCCTCTGCGGTGGCGCGCCGCTCGCTCCAGACGATAGAGCTGCGGTTGCCCGGCAGCGGCAGGATCGCCAACGGGCCGGGGGGCATGAAGAACTGATGCGCCACGCCGTTGTGCGGCTTCTCATGGGCAATCGCGCAAACCAGCGCGGTCTGGCCATAGGGCCAGCCCCGGCGCTTGATTCCGGCGCGTGCGGCCACCCCGCTGGTCTTGCCGTCACAGCCCACCAGCAGGCGCCCGCGCAGCACCCGGCCAGAGGCCAGCGTGACAGAGGCGCTGTCCGCCGTGATCTCCTGGCCCGTGACAGCCTCGCCATTCAGGCAGGTTATCAAGGGGTTAGACGCCATCGCCTCAAGCAGCGCGCGGCGCAGGAAGCGGTCCTCGACCATCTGGCCCATCGGGCCTTCCTCGATCTCCGCATGGTCGAAATGCAGGAAGAAGGGCGCCGCCCCCCGGCCCGCGTGACCGTCCGAAACCTTGATGTCCAGCATCGGTTGGGCGTTCTGCGCGACCCCGTCCCAGACCCGCAGGGCCTTCAGCAACCGGACCGAGGCCAGCGCCAGCGCATAGGCGCGCCCGTCGAAATCGGCGGCCTCCAGCTGGGCTTCGGGACGTGCGTCGATGATCGTGGCGCTCAGCCCGGCACGGGCTGCGGCCAGCGCAAGCGCCGGGCCGTTCAGCCCGCCGCCGATGATGAGAAGATCGCTGTCATGGCTCATGGGGCAAATATGTGCGCCCGGCCGGGATTGTCCATGGGCCATGACGCCGCTACCGTCGCGCAAAACAGCAAGCGGCCGATTGGCAAGGGGTGCAAGATGAAGGACTGGCTCTGGATGAAGGCGGCGGACCTGGGGCAGGGAATCGCGGCAGGGCAGATCGACCCGGTGGCCCTGACGCGGACCTATCTTGAGGCCATCGACGGCCATGAGCACCGCGACCGCATCTATGCCCGCGTCACCCATGACCGCGCCCTGGCCGAGGCCGAGGCCGCCGCGGAGCGCGCCCGCCTGGGCATCCGCCGCCATGCGCTGGACGGTGTGCCGATCAGCTGGAAGGACCTTTTCGATACGGCCGGCACCGCGACAGAGGCCGGAACAGCGCTGCTGAAAGGCCATGTTCCTCAAGAGGATGCGCGAGTTCTGCGCAATGCGACCCAGGCCGGCCTGGTCTGCCTGGGCAAGACGCATATGTCCGAACTGGCCTTCTCCGGCATCGGCATCAACCCGGTCACGGGGACGCCGCCCAACGTGCATGACGCGGCCCTGGCGCCGGGCGGCAGCTCCTCCGGGGCGGCGGCCTCGGTCGCCTTCGGGCTGGCGCCTGCCGGGATCGGGTCGGACACGGGGGGCTCGGTGCGCATCCCCTCTGCCTGGAATGACCTGGTGGGGTTCAAGACGACCTCGGGGCGGATTTCCCTCGACGGGGTGCATCCGCTGTGCCGGCGCTTCGACACGGTGGGCCCTCTGGCCCGCTCGGTCCGGGATGCAACACTGCTGATCTCTGCACTGGAAGGGCAGGGGGCCCCGGACCTGAAAGGCGCCAGCCCGAAAGGCCTGCGCCTGGCCGTGCTGCGCAACGTCGCCTTCGACGATATCCGCCCCGAACCCGCCGCCGCCTTCGATGAGGCCGCGGCCCGGCTGAAAGAGGCCGGCGCGATCCTGACGGAGCTGACCGTGCCGGCACTGGACGAGGCCATGCCGCTCTCTGCTTTGCTATTCGCGTCAGAGGGTTACGGGATCTGGAAAGAGCTGATCGAATCCGCGCCGGACAAGATGTTTCCGCAGATCCTGGAGCGCTTCCGCTCTGGTGCGCAGGTTTCCGCCCCCGATTACATCGCCGGCTGGGAGAAGCTGGGCGCGCTGCGGGCGCAATGGCAGGCCGCCACGGCGGGCTTCGATGCCGTGCTGTGTCCGACCGGCCCCAACCTTCCCCCGGACGTCGAGCGCATGCTGAGCGATGACGATTACTACATCCGGGAAAACCTGCTGGCCCTGCGCAACACGCGGATCGGCAACCTGATGGGCCTGCCTGCGGTGACCCTGCCCACGGGCCACGCGGGCTGCGGGCTTATGCTCATGGGCCAGCCGATGCGGGAAGAGGCGCTTGCCCGTGTGGCACATGCGGCGGAAGGGGTTGTCCTGCCTGCAACATAAGCGTTGCAAAACGGCCATGGCGCTGGACTGAACCCGCCTTTTTAAGCTAACCTGCCGGCAAACGGGGCGAAAATGATCCCGGTTCAAGAGGCAGTACATATGTTTCCAGAGCGGTTTTCGGACCTTCCGGAATATGCATTTCCGCGTCTGCGCACGCTGCTCGATAAACTCGAGCCCGGCGGGCCGGTCCTGCATATGACCATCGGCGAACCCAAGCACCCCTTCCCGGAGTGGGTGTCAGAGACCGTTTGCGCGACGGCTGCGGGATTCGCCTCTTATCCGCCGAACGATGGCACGCCCGAACTGCGCGGCGCCATCACGGGCTTCATCGCCCGTCGTTACGGCGTGACCCTGCCGGATGACCAGGTCATGGCGCTGAACGGCACCCGAGAGGGGCTTTACAACGCCGCCATGGCGCTGTGCCCCGAGCAGAAGAACGGCAAGCGGCCGGTGGTGCTGATCCCCAATCCCTTCTACCAGGTCTACATGATCGGGGCGATCTCGGTCGGGGCAGAGCCGGTCTTCGTGCCAGCCACGAAGGACAATGGCTTCATGCCCGATTTCGCCGGGCTGCCGCAGGATATCCTGGACCGCGCCGTTGCCTGCTACTTCTGCACGCCGACGAATCCGCAGGGCGCCGTGGCCACGCCGGAGTATTGGCGGGACCTGCTGGCGCTGGCGGAAAAGCACGATTTCAAGATCTTCGCGGATGAATGCTATTCAGAGCTTTACCGCGACGCGCCCCCCGTCGGGGCGCTCGACATGGCGCAGGCGGCAGGGGCGGATCCCGAACGCGTGGTGCTGTTCCAGTCGCTGTCCAAGCGGTCCAACGTGCCCGGGCTGCGCTCCGGTTTCGTGGCCGGCGGGCCGGAAAGCCTGCACCGCATCCGCCAGCTGCGCGCCTATTCCGGGGCACCGCTGCCGCTACCGATCCAGAATGCCTCTGCCCGGCTCTGGGCCGATGAGGCGCATGTGATCGAGAACCGCGCGCTCTACGCAGAGAAATACGTTGCCGCAGACCGGATCCTGGCCGATGTGCCCGGCTACAAGGGACCCGAGGCCGGGTTCTTCCTGTGGCTGCCGGTCCCGGATGGTGAAGCCGCCGCGCTCAAGCTCTGGCAGGACACCGGCGTCCGGGTCCTGCCCGGCGCTTACCTGAGCAGAGACGTCAATGGCGACAATCCGGGCGATGGCTATATCCGCGTCGCCATGGTGGCACCGAAAGAAGAGATGATCGCCGGGCTCACCGCCCTGCGCGATTGTCTTTACAGCTAGGGGAGAGAGAGGCGAGATGGCTTACCAGACCAAGGGTCGAGACCCGCTTTTCGACAGCTCCATGCAGGAGACGCTGCGCAAACGCGGCAAGGAGCTGATCGGGGTTCTTTTGCTGGCCGTGGGTCTTGGACTGGCCGCGATCCTGATATCCTATTCGCCGGACGATCCCTCCATGATGTCCGCCAGCGATGCGCCGGTGCAGAACTGGCTGGGCCGGTTCGGGGCGGCCATTGCCGCGCCCGTGGTGATGATCATCGGCGCCGGGGGCTGGGCCATCGCCATGCTCGCCGCGATCTGGGGCCTGCGCTACACGCTGCACCGCCCGGATCACATGCCGGTGGGCCGGCTGGTCTTTGCGCCGGTCTTCATCGTGCTGCTGTCGATCTATGCCGGAACGCTGAACACCGGCCCCGGTTGGCCCCATGCCTTCGGGCTGGGCGGGCTGTTCGGGGATACCGCGCTTGGCGGGCTGCTGGGCCTGCTGCCGCTGCCGATCGATGCGGGCATCCGCGTGCTGGCGCTGATCACGGGCATCGGCTCTGCCGTGCTGGGCCTCTTCGTCATGGGCTTCACCAGGACAGAGTTCCGCCAGGGCTTCCGCCTGCTGCTGATCGGCATCGTGCTGGCCTATGTCTTCCTGCTCAAGATCCTGGGCCGTGGCGCCGCGAGCACCTGGCATGTCTCCCGCCTTGCGGCGAACCGGGCCGCCGCCCGCGCTGCGGAAAGCAATCGCGCCCGCCGCGAACGCCGCCTGGCGCGCCGCGACGCCGAACCCGACTGGGAAGAAAGCTGGCAGCAACCGGCAGAGGCCTATCAGCCCCGCTCCTTCACCGCCTACGCGGAGGATCAGGATGATTACCCCTACGATGTCTTCGAAGAGACCGGCGAAGTGGGCTACGAAACGGACTACCAGTCAGTCCCGCAGGATCCGCAGGCCGCAGGCTACGCATCCGAATATCCTTATGAGGAGTACGAGGAAGAGCCCCAGCCGCAGCCCGAAACCCGCAGCTTCCTGGGCCGCCTGATCCGCCGCGCCGAACCGGCGGAGATGCCGGAGCCTGAGCTGGTGACGGATGAGCCGGTGCTTTATTACCCGGAAGATGACGACAACCACGGCGATGAACGGATCCGGGCCAAGATCGTCAATGCGGTCCGCTCCAGCCGCCAGCGCCGCGCGGTGATCCGCAAGACCGATTCCGCCGGCCCCGATGGCGCGCGGCGCCCGCGTGGCCCCAAGCCGCTGGTCTTCGATCCCAATGCCCGGCGCGCAGAGCCGACGATGGTGGCGGCCGATCAATCCGGCCTGCCGCCCGAACCGCCCGTGACCTCCAACCGCCCGGCTTATCGCCCGGTGGGTGCGGCAGATGCCGGCCTGGTTCCCGATCAGTCCGCGCCCATGGCCCACGGCCATGACGCGGTTGAGGAAGCGCCCTTCGAGCCGGCCTATGATCATGTCCAGGTCTCGGCCCATGAAGAGACGGCTGAGCTCTCGCAGGGCTACATGACGCCGCCGGATGGGTCCGAAACCGCCTATACCGCCGATCCCGACTGGGCCATGGAAGCCGAGCAAGAGGACGACAGCGCCTACCCGGAAGAGAGCCTTGGCACCCCGCCCGAGCGGGACGAACAGGCCTATATCCCCGATCCGCTGCCCGACGACATGCAACGACCGATGCATGCCGACCGCGCGGCCCCGGCCTCCGCAGCCCCGGCACCGCGCGTCTCTGCTGAAGAGCCCAAGCGCGTGGTCCAGCCCGAGGCGCCCAAGCCCACGCAGTCCTCCCCCTCGGCCAAGCCGCCGGCTGGCTTCGACCCGGAAGAGGCGAAATACGCCCTGCCGCCGCTCAGCCTGCTGCGCAACCCGGACAGCATCACCCGGCACCACCTGTCCGATGAGGCCCTGGAAGAGAACGCGCGCATGCTGGAAAGCGTGCTCGACGACTACGGCGTGAAAGGCGAAATCGTCAGCGTCCGCCCCGGCCCCGTTGTCACGATGTACGAACTTGAGCCCGCGCCGGGCCTCAAGGCCAGCCGCGTGATCGGCCTGGCCGATGACATCGCGCGCTCCATGTCGGCCCTGTCTGCGCGGGTCTCCACCGTGCCGGGCCGCTCCGTGATCGGGATCGAACTGCCCAACGACAACCGCGAGATGGTCGTCCTGCGGGAAATCCTGGCGGCCCGCGATTTCGGCGACAGCCACATGAAGCTGCCCCTGGCGCTTGGCAAGGATATCGGCGGCGAAAGCATGGTCGCCAACCTGGCCAAGATGCCCCACCTGCTGATCGCGGGGACCACCGGCTCTGGTAAGTCCGTGGCGATCAACACCATGATCCTGTCGCTGCTGTACCGCCTGACGCCGGAAGAATGCCGCCTGATCATGATCGACCCGAAGATGCTGGAACTTTCCGTCTATGACGGCATTCCGCACCTGCTGTCCCCGGTGGTGACCGACCCCAAGAAGGCCGTCGTGGCGCTGAAATGGGTCGTGGCAGAGATGGAAGAGCGCTACCGCAAGATGTCCAAGATGGGCGTGCGCAACATCGATGGCTACAACGGCCGTGTGGCCGATGCCCTCGCCAAGGGAGAGATGTTCTCGCGCACCGTGCAGACCGGCTTTGACGACGAAACCGGCGATCCGGTCTTCGAGACAGAGGAAAGCCAGCCCGAGAAGATGCCCTATATCGTCGTCATCGTCGACGAAATGGCCGACCTGATGATGGTCGCGGGCAAGGAGATCGAGGCCTGCATCCAGCGTCTGGCGCAGATGGCGCGGGCCTCTGGTATCCACCTGATCATGGCCACGCAGCGCCCCTCCGTCGACGTGATCACCGGCACGATCAAGGCCAACTTCCCCACCCGGATCTCCTTCCAGGTGACGTCGAAGATCGACAGCCGCACGATCCTGGGCGAAATGGGCGCCGAACAGCTGCTGGGCATGGGTGACATGCTCTACATGGCCGGGGGTTCCCGGATCACCCGCTGCCACGGGCCCTTTGTTTCGGACGAGGAAGTCGAGGAAATCGTCAACTACCTCAAGGGCTTCGGCCCGCCCGAGTATATCGGTGGCGTGGTCGACGGCCCGGATGACGAGAAGTCCGCGGACATCGACGCGGTGCTGGGCCTGAACACCGGCGGCAATACCGGCGGTGAGGATGCGCTTTACGACCAGGCCGTGGCGATCGCGATCAAGGATCGCAAATGCTCCACCTCCTACATCCAGCGCAAGCTGGCCATCGGCTACAACAAGGCCGCGCGCCTGGTGGAGCAGATGGAGGACGAAGGCGTCGTTTCGGCGGCCAACCACGTCGGCAAACGCGAAGTGTTGGTGCCCGAACAATGATCCCGCCGGCAGGGGGCGGGCCACGGCCCCCTCCCCTGCCGGGGAACCTTCCGAAAAAATGACCAAAGGGGCGCCGCCTGTCGCAGGGCGGCGCCTTTTTGCCGTGGGTTCGGACCCGTGAACGGCCGTGAGCGTTGTTCACTGGAACGGAACCGATCCGAGGATTACATCATTGTCCATGACACGCTTGACCCGCCTGCTGGCGCCCGCCGCCGCCCTGCTTGCCCTGACCGTTCCGGCCATGGCGCAGCCGATCTCACTCTCTGCGCTTTCGAACTACTTCAACGGCTGGAAAACGGCAGAGGCGCAATTCACCCAGATCAACCAGGATGGCTCTGTCGATACGGGGACGCTCTATATCAAGCGCCCCGGCCGGATGCGGTTCGAATATGCCGCCCCCAATGATTCCCTGGTGCTGGCCGGGGGCGGGGCCGTGGCGATCTACGATCCCAAAAGCAACGCCGGCCCCAATACCTACCCGCTGTCCAAGACTCCGCTCAGCCTGATCCTGGACAACACGGTGGACCTGACCCGCGCCAACATGGTCACCGACCACCGAGAGGACGGACCCGCCACGGTGGTGCGCGCGCAGGATCCGGCGCACCCGGAATATGGCTATATCGAGCTGGTCTTCACACCCGACCCGATTGAGCTGCGCCAATGGGTGGTGCATGACAACGGCGGGACAACGACCACGGTCGCCCTTGGCAACCTCGAGGTCGGCAAGCGGCTGGGCGACAGCATGTTCGACCTGCGCTCGGAGTTCCAAAAGGACAACGGGCGCTGAGAGCGCCCGTTATCTTCAACCCGTGACTGGATCCGGCTGGCCTTAGTTACAGTAGGCCAGCTGGGATTGGTAAAGGTTCGCGCGGCGCGCCACGCTGTTGGACACATCCATCAGCCAGGATTTCTGGCGGTAGGAGCCGCGGGCATAGCCGCCACGGCCCTCGTGGTAGGCCAGGTAGTGGGATTTCGCGTCGTTCATCGGCAGGCCCAGGCTGCGGGAGCTGCCGGACATGTACCAACCCACGAAATCCGCCGCGTCATCGATGTCATTGCGCTTGGCACGGCGCTTGCCGGTGGATTTCTTGTAATCATCCCATGTGCCGTCCAGCGCCTGGCTGTAGCCATAGGCCGAACTGACCCGGCCCAGCGGGATGATCCCCAGTGCGAAACGCTGCGGAGTCTTCGCGTTCCCGATGAATTTGCTTTCCTGATACATCACGGCCATCTGCACATGCACCGGCACTCCCCAGCGGCGCTCCGTGCGCTTGAAGGCGCGGGCGTAGTGGGGGCGCTGGTCCAAGATGGAACAGGCATCGTTCATGTTGCGCGGGGCGGTCGTGTCGCGCCCGCCGCAGGATGCGGTCAGGAGCACGAACAGGATCGCCAGGATCTTTCTGCCCATCTGCCTCTCGTTCTTCTTAATGCTGCTCTGTTTTTTTAAGATATTTTACACGAAACAGGAGCAGAGCGAAACGACAAAGGCGTAAATGTCAAAGCAGCACGGCCAACATGATGGGCAGCGCGGGCACAGCCACCAGGGTAGAGACCACGACAAGCCCCGCGACCGCGTCTGAATCCGCGCCGTATTTCTCTGCCAGCAGGAAGGATGTCACCGCCACGGGCGTTGCCAGCTGGATCACCAGGATCGCGAAAGCCTCGTCCGACAGGCCGAAAAGTCGCCCCGCGGTCCAGGCCGTGCCGACGCACAGCACGAGCTTGAGCAGCGACAGGGCCATGGCTTTCAGGATGGAGCTTGGCGTCAGGCGGGCCACCGCCACGCCCAGCGTCAGCAGCATCACGGGGATGGAGATCTGGCCCAGCAGCGACAGCGTATTGCCCAGGAAGACCGGCACCTGCCAGCCCTGCCACAGGAAGATCCCGCCCAGCACGGTGCCCCAAAGCAGCGGCTCCTTCAGCGCACGGGTGATCGAGCCCCCGCCTGAGACGACCCAGACCCCGAAGGTGAAGCTCCAGACCGCCATGACGGCAAAGACCACCACCGCGTATCCCAGGCCTGTCTCTCCGAAGGCGAAAAGCGCCACGGGCAGGCCCAGGTTGCCGGTGTTGCCGAAGATCAGCGGGGCCAGGTAGCTGCGCATCGACAGGCGCAGCGCAAACAGCACGGCGGCCGTCACCAGGGTCAGTGCCCCGTAAGACAGCACCGCCGCCAGGGACAGCGCGCTGACGGCTTTCGGGTCCAGTTCCGTGCCCACAAGGGACATGAAAATCAGGCAGGGCACGGACAAGGTCATCGTCAGCCGGGTGACGAAGTCCATCTTGTATTCATAGCCCAGGCGCACCCAGCCAAAGCCGATCGCCGCAAGGATAAAAACAGGGGCGACGATTTCCAGCACAGTCAGGAGAAGGCTCAAGTGGGGGTACTCCGGTTCCGGGTTATCGGTTGGACAATTGCAAGGGTTTGACGTTAGTAAAGGGGTCTAAGAGCTTGAAGCGATGCTGACAACCAAAGCAAAATATCACCTGGGCCAGATCGTCCGTCACAAGAAGCACCCCTTCAGGGGTGTCATCTTTGATGTCGATCCGGAATTCAACAATACCGAGGAATGGTACGATTCCATTCCCGAAGACGCACGTCCTACGCGCGAGCAACCGTTCTACCACCTGCTGGCGGAGAACGATCAGAGCTACTATGTCGCTTATGTGTCGGAACAAAATCTGGAAGAGGACCTGTCGGGCGAACCGGTGGACCACCCGGATATCCCCGATCTTTTCGGTCCGTTCCAGGACGGCGCCTATCCCCTCCATTTCCAGCTGAACTGAGCCTGCCGGCTCAGTAGCCGGTGGCGCAGCCATCCTTGCGCGGGTCCGACCCGGCCTCAAGCATGCCCGAGTCGTGGATTCGAATCGCCTGCGCGCCGCCGATGGGATCGTCGTTGCGATCCACCTTGTGGCCCAAGTCGCTGAGCGTCTGCGCAACTTCCGTGGCGTAAGAGCTTTCCAGCGACAGCACCCCGTCAGAGGCAAAGGCCCGCGGGGCGTCGATCGCCTGCTGCGGGGTCATGCCGAAGTCCCGGATGTTTGAGACAAAGCGCGCATGGCCATTGGCCTGGTACTGGCCACCCATGACGCCGAAGGGCATGTTGGGCTTGCCGTTCTCTGCCAGGATGCCGGGGATGATCGTGTGCAGCGGGCGCTTGCCGGGGGCCAGCTCGTTGGCATGGCCGGGCGTCAGGGAGAAGCCGCAGCCGCGATTGTGCAGCATCAGGCCGAATTTCTCTGTCGCGATACCGGAGCCGAAGCTGCTGAAGACCGAATAGATCAGCGACACCGCCATGCGGTCCTTATCCACCACGGTGATGTAGATCGTATCGCGGTGGGGCTGGCCTTCGGGGCGGGAGTCCAGGTCGCTTGCGCGTTCCGGGTCGATCCGGGCGGCCAGTTCCGTGGCATAGGCCGGGTCCAGCATCTTGTCCGCGCTGGCATGGGCGGCATCGGCGATGAAGGTGTTGCGCGCGGCATAGGCCAGTTTCGCGGCCTCCGCTTCCAGGTGCGCGCGCTCTGCGCCCAACGGGTCCATGCTGGAAATATCGAATTGCGACAGGATGTTGAGCATCAGGATCGCCGTGGCACCCTGGCCGTTGGGCGGATGCTCATAGATATCGGCGCCGTGGTAGCTGCCCTTGATGGGCGTGGTTTCATCCACGGCCACAGAGGCGAAATCCTCGGCCGTGTGGCTGCCGCCACGGGCCTGCAGCGCGGCGATCATGTCTTCGGCGACCTCGCCTTCGTAAAAGGCCTTCGCGCCGTCGCGGGCGATCCGGCGCAGGACCTCTGCCTGGCCGGGCAGGGCGAAGCGCGCGCCGGGGCGGGGGGCATGGCCCCAGGGCAGGAAATGCCGATGCGCGGCACCCTGCAGGCCCGGGGCGGCCTCGGCCCAGTCCAGGGCCACGCGCTCATGCACCGGCACGCCGCTGTCAAAGTAGCGGATCGCGGGGGCCAGCGTGTCGGCCAGGCCGATACGTCCCCATTTCGCGGACATGGTGTCAAAGGCGCGCACGGCGCCGGGCAGGGTGACCGCCTGGGCATTGTTGTCCGGGATCTTGGATAGGCCATGGTTGCGCAGCACCTGCGCATCGGCCCCTGCGGGCGCGCGGCCGGAGCCGTTGAAGGAGTGCACCAGGTCGGAGCCGGCCGGTTTGACCAGCGCAAAGCAATCCCCGGCCAGCCCGCACATGGCCGGCTCACAGACGCCAAGCGCCACGGCACCGGCAATGGCCGCATCCATGGCATTGCCGCCGGATTTCAGGACGTCCAGACCGATCTGGGCTGCCAGCGGATGGGAGGTGGCACAGATCCCGTTGTCCGCCCAGACGCCGGACCGTCCCGGTTTGGTGAAATTGCGCATGACCTCATCCTCCCTCTATCCGGCGCAAGCTGCGCGGCGGCGCGGTCAAGGTCAAGAGGCAGGCGTGATCGGGATCGACGCTTCCCCGTGCAATCCGAGGGTTTCGATCCGTGAAGGCGGGATAAGGGCGCGGATCGCCGGCGCTCAGGCCCCGGCGACGGGCAGGTCGATGTTGATCCGGAAGGACAGCGTGTTGACCCCATCCTTGCGGTGATAGCGCACGTCCCGCGACAGGTCGCGGATCAGGAACCAGCCAAAGCCGCCTTCGGGCATGGCGTCCAGCTCCTGCGGAAGGGGCGCGCGTTTCCCGATCGGCGGCGCGCCATCGGGCATTTCGCGCCCCTCGTCCCGGATGGTCACATGCAGCCCGTCGGCCTGGCAGTGGCAATCCAGCTTGATCCAGCCGTTCTGGGTGTCTTCATAGGCATGTTCGACGATATTGTTCAGCGCCTCCGCCAGCACCAGTTCGATCGTTCCCAGCTCTTCCGGGTCCATCGGCAGCGGTTTCAACGCGGCGCGAACCGCCTCCAGCCCGCGCCGCACGGACAGCGGCGTGCTGGGAAAGGTCAGCTGGATGACCCCGGGCCCGTGGTCCGGCCCCCTGCGTTCAGCGGCGGGGGGGCCCCCCGCCCGCCCGGGGCGCCCCCCCCCCCCCCCCCCCCGCAGGGGTCGGGAAGGCCCCCGCCCCCCCCCCTGGCCCGGACACCCTGCCCCCCCTGGGGGGCCGCGGGGGCCGCCCCACCCGCGCC
>NZ_JAATOW010000025.1 GCF_011806405.1 Pseudooceanicola sp. HF7
GCCGACCCAGCCCCGGTCCCAGCCGTCATGGGCCACTTCCGGCGCG
This sequence comes from Pseudooceanicola sp. HF7, assembly GCF_011806405.1. Classification (GTDB taxonomy): domain Bacteria; phylum Pseudomonadota; class Alphaproteobacteria; order Rhodobacterales; family Rhodobacteraceae; genus Pseudooceanicola. The sequence continues at coordinate 47 of NZ_JAATOW010000025.1, forward strand.
CGCACCATGACCGCCGCGCCATTGGCGGGCAGCAGCCGTGTCACATCCGTGGCCGCGCAATCTGCCGCCGGATAGGGATACATCTCTTTCACCATGACCGCGCCGGCGGGCACCGCGGCCTCTTCCGGGGGGTTGGGGACCTTGGCGGCCTCTGTCCGGTTGGTGCGCATCCAGGCGGCCATCTCGGGCGAATACCAGATCACCACGGGGGAGTGGGTGCCAAGCCCCTGCCCTTCGTAGGCGCCGTCCTCAAGGTGGACGACATAGGGCCCGGTGTCGCGCACGTGCTTGTCCGAGATCCAGCCCGAGTCCGCGTCGCGGTGGCAGAAGGCCCGCAGGAAGGTGCCGAGCTTTTCCTCGTACTCCTCAAGCGGGAGGGCGCCGGGATCGCGGATCACCGGCGCAAGTTCGGCGCAAAGCTGGGGATCGGCGGGCAAAAGCTGCGTGGCCCGTTCCGCCGGGCAGGTCGGCCCGGCCTGGGCCAGCGCCCCCTGTCCGGCCAGGCAGGTCGCCAGGACTGCGGCAAGGGGGGCGGCAAGCGGAGAGAGGACACGGCGCATCGGAAACTTCCCTGGCATCATTGGCTGGGCCGGGTCGCACACCAAGGCAACCCTGCGTCAAGTCAGGCCACTATCCGCCGCCGAATGGTAAATTTCAATCTAAACGTGCAATACATTCCTGATTTGTCAGGAAGCGCGCGGGCGGCCACCGGGACCGTGCCCCCCGGCGCAGGCGCGGCAGGGGAACGGCAGGCTCAGGCGCGCAGGGTCGCGCCGCCGTCGACGTAAAGGTCCGCCATGGTGATATGGCCGGCCTCTTCGGACAGCAGGAAGATCGCGGCGCGGGCGATATCCTCTGGCGTGGCCAGCTTGCCCAGGGGGATGCCGGACTTGAACCCGGGCAGGGAGCCCGCGATCACCGCCTCTGCCCCCGCTTGCGGGTCATCCCACATGGCGGTCTGCATCGGTGTCAGCGTTGATCCGGGGGCGACCACGTTGCAGCGGATGCCGTGTTCGCCCAGCTCCAGCCCCAGGCAGCGTACCGCCATCATCGCCGCCGCCTTGGAGGCCGGGTAGCCCCCCATCCCAAGGCGCGGGATCCCGGCGGAATTGGACGCGACAGAGACGATGGCCCCCCGCTTGCGCGGCACCATGACCCGGCCCAGCCCCTGGGTCACGTAGAAGGTGCCATGGGTGTTGACGTCAAAGACCCGCTGCCAATCCTGCGGCGTGGTCTCAAGCATGCTGTCCAGCAGCAGGATGCCCGCCGCATGCAGGCCCAGGTCCAGCGGCGCGCTGGCCTCTGCCCGGGCGATGGCCGCCGTCACCGCCTGCGGGTCCGACACATCAAGCGGCGACCAGGTGACATTGGCGATCTCTGGCGCCTCTTCCAGCGCGACGGGCAGGTCCGTTGCAAAGACCCGCGTGCCGGAGGCGGCAAGGATACGCGTGGCGGCCAGCCCGATCCCCCCTGCCGCGCCGGTGACAAGGGCATGGGCGCCGTCAAATCCGGTCAGCTGCATGGCTCAGGCTCCGCTCAGGGTGGTCAGGGTATCGCTGGTCAGCAGCGGCACGCCGCAGGTGGCCGCGACCCAGTTCACCGCCATGGCATGTTGATCGGGGCCGAAATCGGCCAGGGCATCGGCAACAAAGAAGGGCTCCACATCGCGCTGGAAGGCCTCTGTCGCGGTGCAGAGGCAGCCGATATGGGCGTAGATCCCGGTCACGATCAGCTGGTCGCGGCCCCGCGCGCGCATCAATGTTTCCAGGTTGGAGCGCTGGAAGGCGGAGTAGCGGTGCTTGACCAGGGTGATGTCATCCGGCGCAGGCGCAAGCGGGCCGATGATCTCTTCATGCTCGGGGATGGCCTGCATTCCCGGGCCCCAAATATCGGCCTGCAACCCGCGATCGGGGCGGAACTGGTTGCCCTTCTGCGCAGTGTAGAAGACCGGCACACCCGCGACGCGGGCGGCCTCGAGCAGGCGGGCGATATTGGGCACGGCTTGGGCCAGCGGGCTTTCGGGCCGGGTCAGCCCGTCTTCGCCGTAGGGCCGGCAGAAGTAGCTTTGCATGTCATGCACGAGCAGGGCCGCGCGGGACGGGTCCAGCCGGAAGGGCGCGCGCGGGGCGGGCAATTGCGTGGGAAGCGCGTAATCTGGGATCTTCGGCAGGGCCAATGGAGTCTCCTGGTGTCTTCAGAGCGGGGTGCTGAGGTCGCCACACCCAAGGTCACCGCAGCCAAGGGCGCGGAGCATGGTGCCGAATTTCGCCCCGGTCTCTGCGGTTTCGGCAAGCGGATCGGAATCGGCCACGATCCCGGCCCCGGCAAAGAGCCGGGCACGCGTGCCGGCGATCTCTGCACAGCGGATGGCCACGTGGAAGGCGCCGTTGCCCCGGGCATCCTGCTGGCCCACCGCCCCGGCGAAGAACCCGCGCGAGAAGGGTTCGAGCCGGGCAATGCAGTCTTCGGCCTTTTCAAGGTCGGTGCCGCCCACGGCGGGCGTGGGGTGCAGCAGGCGCGCCAGGTCGAAGGCGCTGTGATCATCGCCGCGCAACAGGCCCCGGATCGGCGTGCCCAGGTGGATCATGGAATCGGTGGTGAAGATCTGCGGCCCCCGGGGCATCTGGAGCTCCTTGCAGAGCGGGGCCAGCAGATCGCAGATATGTTCGACCACCAGCGCATGTTCGCCCTGGTCCTTGGCCGATCCGCTCAGCGCCTGAGCCGCCGCGCTGTCCGCGGCGCGATCGCCGCTGCGCCGGGCGGAGCCGGCCAGAGGATGCGAGCGGAGGGTGCTGCCTTCCCGGGCCAGAAGAAGCTCGGGACTGGCGCCGACAAGGTGGCGGGGCGTTTCGCTGGCCGGATCATGGACCGGCAGCATGTAGGGCAGCGCCACCGGATGGCGGGAGAGCGCCTCCAGCAAGGTGGCGATATCCGGGGTGCGGTCAAAGGTCAGCTCAAGACAGCGGGCCAGCACGACCTTGCGGAAATCGGGCTCCGCGCGCAGGCGGCGGGTCGCTTCGGCCACGGCGGCGGCGTAAGCCTCTGGCGCGGGCAGCGGGCGATGGGACAGCAGTTGGGCCTGGGGGCCGGGGGCCTTGGCGGGGTTGTCCGGCAGGGCCGGGGTCAGTTCGCTGAGCAGCACCCCGTCGCCTTTGCGATCAAAGGGCAGCGCGGCCACGATCTGCTGGGCGGGAAGCGCGGCGATCCGGGCCGAGAGCGCCTCTGACGGGCCACGGTGCCAATGGGCGGCCGTGCCGCTGAGCGCACCGATGCGGTAGGGCTGTGCCCCCACACCCGCGTCCAGCCCGGAAGGGAAGGAAGTGGAAAAGGCTGTCATCGCAATCTCGGGTCCGGCCCGGCTGCCTGGCGGCCTGCAGGCCGGATGGGTGACAGGGACTTCTGGTGGTCTGGGGCTGACGGGGTCGGGATATATCCGACCGTTTAGGTCGGCTATAGGCGCAAACCCCGGAAGCGGCAAGGGAAAACCCGGGTGTTCACCGGCGATGGCAGGCGCTTGCACGCGCGCCGCCGCAAAGGGCGGCTTTTACCGGCCGGGGGTGGCGCCATCGGCGCGCGCTGCTGCCCCTGCAGGAAGTTTCACCTTGCCGTCAGCGGCTTGCCGGGGGATGCAGGGCATTGACCAAGGAGGACAGACCATGAGCACCCGCATCATCCTGGACGTGGACACCGGCATCGACGACGCCATGGCGCTCCTTTACGCGCTTGGCCGGCCCGGGATCGAACTGGCCGCAGTTACCTGCACCTATGGCAATATCGACGTGGGCGCGGCGACGCGCAACACGCTGCAGGTGCTGGAGGCCGCGGGCCGCCCCGATATTCCCGTGGCCGCCGGGGCCAAGCGCAGCCTCACGCGCCCCTTCGTCGCCCCGGCAGAGCATATCCACGGCAGCAACGGCATCGGAGAGGTCGAGATGCCGCTGCCCAAGGCCACCGCGCAGGAGATCTGGGGCCCCGACCTGATCATCGAGATGGTCCGCGCCACCCCCGGAGAGATCACCCTGGTGCCCGTGGGCCCGATGACCAACGTGGCGCAGGCGCTTATGAAGGCCCCTGATATCGCCGAAAAGCTGCAGGGGATCGTGGTTATGGGCGGCTCGCTCGCCCATCCCGGGGTACCGGGCATTCCCAGCCCGATGGCGGATGCGAATTTCTACAATGATCCCGAGGCCGCGCGGATCCTGCTGCAATCGGGCGCGCGGATCACGCTGGTGGGCATGGATGTCACTATGAAGACGCGGCTGAGTGCGGCCAGGATGGCCGATATCGCCAAGCGGGGCGGCACGGCGGCGGGCTACGTGATGGAGGCCGCGCGGTTCTACCTGGCGGCCTATGAGCGGCAATATCCCGGCATCGACTGGTGCGCGCTGCATGATCCGCTGGCGGTGGCCGTGGCGGAGGATCCGTCCATCGTGACCTGCGAGGCACTTCAGATCGACGTGGAATGCGCCGGGGAGATCACCCGCGGGCAGGTCATCCCGGACCGCCGCCGCACCGGAGAGCAGGTGCCCAATGCGCTGGTCGCCACGGAGGTCGACGCCCCCCGTTTCGAAGAGCTCTTCACCGAGGCGCTGGTCAGCCTGTAAGCTGGAGGGCGGCAACCGCGCCCCGATCCCTGAAAGAACCGGGGCCTGCAAGAGCCGATCCCTACAAGAGATTGACCCGCCGGCGGGCTGGCACAATGCTGGAGTCCGGGCCATGCCGGGCACGGGCGCGCAGGGCAGGCAGGGTATCAGGCAGGACAGGCAATGACGGATCATCCGGATGTGGACGCAGAGGCTTTTCAACTGTCTCCGGTCGGGCTGGCGCTGACGCTGGAGCGGACCATCCTGACCTGCAACGCCCGCTTCGAGGCGACCTTCGGTTATGACCCCGGAACGCTGGCGGGGCAGTCGCTGTCCCTGCTCTATCCCTCTGCCGATGAATACCGCCGGATCGGAGAGATCGGACTGGCAGAGATGAAGCGCACCGGCAGCTACCACGACGAACGCATCATGAAGCGCCGCGACGGCAGCAAGTTCTGGTGCAGCGTCCACGGGCAATCCCGCGACCGCACCAGCCCCTATGCCCGCGCGGTCTGGTGCATGATCGACATCTCCGACAGCCGGCCCATCGTCGACCTGAGCCGCCGGGAGCGGCAGGTGGCGATGCTGGTGACGGAGGGGCGCACGAGCAAGCAGATCGCGGAAACGCTGCAGATCTCTCCGCGCACGGTGGAGGCCCATCGCGCCCGGCTTTTCGAGAAGCTGAAGGTGCGCAATACCGCCGAATGCGTCGCCCGGCTGAGCGGGCTGCCGATGCTGGGGCCGGAGGGCTGAGCGCCCCGCCCTCAGCTCTTGTCGGAGACCTTGCCAAGGATGAAGGGCAGCCCGAGGTCCGCGAATTCCTCTGACGCGGTATCGGCCCCGGGGCGCAGGGCGGCGATCACGACCGAGAGCGCCTCAAGGAAGGCCAGGATCGCGCAATCGGAGGTCGATCCAAGCGTGCGCCGGGCCTGCAGGTAGATCGACCAGCTGGCGATCTGCGCCAGCGGAGAGCTTTGCGTATCCGTGATGCCCACTACCGTCAGCCCGCGCAGCGCCGCGACCTCTGCCAGTTCGACGGTGTCGCGGATGTAGCGGGGAAAGGCGATGGCCATGACGATGCTGCCTTCGGGCAGGCGGGCCAGTTCGCGCGCCGCCGTCAGCCGACCGCCACCGCCCGGAATGGTCTGAACATGCACCCCGGCCACCGCCAGGCGATGCGCAAAGATCGAGGCCAGCGCGCCGGCATTGTCAAAGCCCAGAGCATAGACGTGATCGCGTTCCACGATGGCGCGGGCCAGGGCCTCTACCCGGGTCATGTCCAGGTTGGCCAGCGCGTCGCGCATGTTCTCCATATCCTCGTTGAAGCTGGCGGTGACCCGTTCGGCCACCGTCGACCCGGCCGAGATATGCTGGCGCAGCCGATCCACTGGGGCCAGCACGTATTCAAAGGCCTGCACGACCTCTGCCCGGAACTGGGGATAGCCGTCATAGCCCAGGCGGCGGGCGAAGCGGTTCGCCGTGGCTACCGAGACGCCAGAGGCATGGACCGTGTCGTTGATCGACAGCTGCACCACCTTCATCGGCTCCGACAGCACGAAATCCGCGAAGATTCGCAGCGCATCCGAAAGCTCCGGATAGATCGACTCGATCTTCTCGGCCACCTCAGAGCCCGCCGGCAGCACGCGCTTTGCCCTATTTTCCGGCATCTCCTGCCCCTTTCCCAAGAAACCGCCTCCTCTTTCTGTAATTCTTATTACAGGAGTTGACCCGGTTTGTAACTGTAGTTGTAAGCCCCGCACAAAGCCGGGCCATGACAAGCACCCAACAGGTGCACCACCAACGCCACAGGGAAACTGACATGACCAGAACTTTCAGCATGACGCGCCGGAGCCTGCTGGCCCTTGGGACCGCGCTGAGCCTTGCCGCGCTGCCCGCGATCGCCCCCGCGCAGGAAAGCCCCTTCGAGATGACCTTTGCCTATGGCTGGATCTCGAACATCGAACAGGGCGGGCTGTTTGCCGGCCTGGACCAGGGTTATTTCAGCGAAGAGGGGCTTGCGGTGGATTTCATCCCCGGCGGCCCGAACGCCCCGCAAACGCTGGTGTCGCTCTCTGCGGGCACGGCCGATATCGTGACGGCCAACTGGCTACCGGTGCTGGATGCCATCGCCAGCGGCAATGATTTCGTCGTGTTGGGCGCGCTGTGGAACAAGAGCCCGGCGGCCTTCATCTCCATGGGGGATTTGCCGCTGGACAAGGCCGAGGCCCTGGTGGGCAAGACCTACCTGGCGCAAAAACCCGAGGACAGCGAGATCATCGATGCGATCCTGGACATCAACGGGCTGCCCCATGAGTACGAGGTGAAGCCGACCGGCTTTTCCCCCGAACCGCTGGTGGCAGGAGATGGCGATATCTACTTCGCCTTTGCCACGAACCAGCCGATCACCTTGGAAAACATGGGGATGACAGAGGGCACGGATTTCCACACCACCCTGTTCGACGATCTTGGCTATGACGTGAAACAGGGGCTGATCGTGGCGCGCCGCGACTACGTGGAGGAGAACCGCGACAAGGTCGTGGGCTTCCTGCGCGGCTTCATGAAGGGCTGGGATTACGCGGTTGAGAACCCCGAGGCGGTGGCCGACCTGGTGGTGAACGAATACGGCGCAGACCTGGGGCTGGAGAAGGCCCAGCAGGTCCGCCAGATGGAGCTTCAGACCGACCTTATCCCGCCGGCAGAGGGCGAGCCCTACTTCGTCTTCGACCCCGCGCTGATCGACGGCATCATGACCGACGTGGCCGGCGGCCGCACCGTGCCGCCCGTGGACCAGCTTCTTGACCTGTCCCTTGCCAAGGAAGCTGCCGCGGGGCTCTGACCACCAGCGCCCCCTGCCCCCGGCCCCGCATGCTCCTCAAGGGCCGGGGGTCTTTTCCAACGATGCCAACCGGAAGGAGTCCAGATGGACTGCCGTAGTTTCCCTGCCAGGTCCGCCGCCGGCCTGCTGCCGCCCCTCGACGTCAAGGTCGATCCCTTCAGCGCACAAGACACGCGGGGGATGCTGTGACCCAGACGCAAGGTGAACCGCGCAAGGTCGACATCCTGATCCGTCACGCCGACGTGGTGACGATGGATGCAGAGGGCACCGTTCTTTCGGATGGGGCCATCGCGGTGGACAAGGGCCGGATCCTCTGGATCGGGAAGACGGCAGAGGCGAACTTTGTCGCCGATGAGGTGATCGACGGCACGGACAGGATCGCCATGCCGGGGTTGATCGATGCGCATTTCCACACAGGTCAGCAGCTTCTGCGTGGCAAGTTGCAGCAGATCGGGCGGCAGCGTCCGCTGAAGCTGCCGGTCTGGAAGAACTACCTGATCCCCTGGGAAAGCTGCCTTGAGCCGCACGATGCCTACCTGTCCGGCCTCGTCGCCTATACCAACATGATCCAGGTTGGAACGACCTGCTTTGCCGAGGCCGGTGGCCCGCATCCCGATGAATTCGGCCGCGCGGCGATGGATGTGGGCATTCGCGGCTTTATCAGCCAGTCCACGGTGAACCAGTCCGAAAACATCGGCGCCGAGGTCCCGGCCAACATGCTTCAGACCCATGACGAGGCGCTGGAAAAGAACACCGGGCTGGTCGATCGCTGGAAGGACAATGACCGCGTTTCGGCCTGGTTCAGCCTGCGCCAGGTGATCGTCTGTTCGCCCGAGCTGATCCGCGTCATTTTTTTTTT
>NZ_JAATOW010000026.1 GCF_011806405.1 Pseudooceanicola sp. HF7
ACCTTTGCGAGGGCAGCTACGAGATCGACTACACCACCGAGAAGTTCGGCAAGCGCCCGACCGAGTGGCTGGAGGAGATGGGCGTGCTGTCCCACCGGCTGCACTGCGCCCATTCCGTCATGCTGTCCCATAACGAGATGGATCTATACGAGAAATACCGCCTGTCCTCCTGCCATTGTTCCTTCGGCAATTACTCCATCGGCGCGCATCGCCTGACGGAGATGTGGCATCGCGGCATGGACGTGGGCCTGGGCACCGATGGGCCGGGCGGCGGCGGCACGATCGATATCTTCCAGGTGGCCCATGCCGCCCATGCGGGCCAGCAGGCGGTGAATGCGGCTGCCTTCCACTGGCGCGAGCCGATCTCCTTCGAGGAGCTGTTGCGCGTGGCGACGGTGGGCGGGGCGCGGGCGCTTGGCATCTTCGACGCGGTGGGCAGCCTGGAGGTGGGCAAGAAGGCCGATATCATCCTGGCGGACGCCGACAGCATGGATGCCGCGCCGCATTACGATCCGCTGTTCACCGCCGCCAACGTGCTGGTGGGGCGCGATGTGTCCACCGTGATCGTCGATGGCGCGCTGGTGATGAAGAACCGCGAGATGACCTGCGTGGATGTCGCGGAGATCAAGGCGAAGCTGAAAGAGCGGCTGCCGATCATCACCGAACGTTTCCACCGGCTGACCGCCTGACCTTTCCCGAACCGGAGACCCTTCATGCGCCCGTTTCCACGCTCTGCCCGAAAGGCCCGCACATGAGCCCTGAAACCGCCATCAACGTCGATCACGTCGGCATGGTCTTCACCCTGGACGACGGGACCGAGCTGACCGCCGTCCGGGACGTGGACATCAAGATCGGCAAGGGCGAGTTTGTCGCCCTGCTGGGCCCGTCCGGCTGCGGCAAATCCACCATCCTGCGCCTGGTCGCGGCGCTGGAAGAGGCCAGCTTTGGCCGCGTCACCATCGAGGGGCAGGACCCTGCGGAACTGTCGCGCGCGCATCGGCTGGGCGTGGCCTTCCAGGATCATGCGCTGCTGCCCTGGCTGACGGTGAAGGACAACGTGGCCCTGCCCTACAAGGTCGCCGGCAAGAAGGTGGATACCACGCGCGTGAAAGAGCTGCTTGAGCTGGTCGGCCTGGGCAAGTTCGCCGGCGCGCGGCCCAGCCAGCTGTCTGGGGGCATGCGCCAGCGGGTGTCGATTGCGCGGGCACTGGTGCTGCGGCCCGATGTGCTCCTGCTGGATGAACCCTTCGGCGCGCTGGATGCCGTCACCCGCCGCCACATGAACGTGGAGCTACAACGCATCTGGGCCGAGGACGAGGTGACGACGCTGCTGGTCACGCACTCGGTCGAAGAGGCGCTGTTCCTGGCAGACCGCGTGCTGGTGATGACGGGCCGGCCCGGCACCGTGGCGATGGAGATGAAGATCCCCTTCGCGCGGCCCCGCGATCCCTCGATCCAGCGCACGCCGGAGTTCCACGCGATGGCGGACAAGCTGACCCTGGCGCTGGAGCCGGAAGCATGAGGCTGTCCCGCCCCCAGATCCAGGACCTGGCCCTTGGCGTGCTGGGCATCCTGCTGTTCCTGCTCGGTTGGGAGCTAATCGGCTTTTACAAGCTGGCCGGGCTGACCTGGCCGCGCTTTTCCACGGTGATGGAATACCTCTTCGATCCCTCCCGGCGCGGGCTGTTCGGGCGGGCCATGGGGGCCAGTTTCTCAATGATCCTGGGGGGCTATCTGCTGGGGTTCCTGATCGGGCTGGGGGCCGCGATGCTCTCCTACACGCTGAAGCCCATGCAGCCCGGGATCGACCGGCTGGCCTCTACCATCAATGCCATTCCGCCCATTGCCCTGGCCCCGCTGTTCATCGTGCTCTTGTCGCGCGAGGTCACGGGGATGGCGATTGCCACGATCAACGTCTTTTTCGTGATCTATGTCGCCGCGACCTCCGGCCTTGAGAAAAGCCGCCAGAACCACCGCGACCTGTTCAAGGTGCTGGGGGCGTCGAAATCCACCCGGATGCTGCGGCTGGACCTGCCGGCGGCTCTGCCCTCCATCGTGTCGGGGATGAAATACGCCACCCCCGCCGCCTTCATCGGCGCGATCCTGGGCGAATGGTTCGGCGCCTCGCGCGGGCTGGGGCTGTTGATGGTCTCTGCCATGCAGAACTTCCAGATCCCGCTTCTGTGGAGCGCGGTCTTCATCGCCTCTGCCGCCTCCCTCATCGCCTTCGGGCTGATGTCGCTTCTGGAGCGCTTCGTCCACGGGAGGTTCTCATGACCGGTTTTGCGACCCGCGCGCGCGGGTTCCTGGCGAAATACTGGGGGGTCATCGGTGTGCTGCTGCTGTGGCAGGGCTGGGTCTGGGCAAAGGACCTGAACGCCATCGTCATGCCGCAGCCGCTGGACGTGGTGCGGGACCTTGTCACCAACCCCGGCATCTACCTGAGCAACGCGGCGCTGACCCTGACGCTGGCCGCCCTGGGGCTGGTGATGGGCATGGCGCTTGGCACGGCGATCGCGGTGCTGGCCTGGACCTCTCGGCTGCTGTCGGGGATCCTGATCCCGCTGGGGCTGATCTTTTCCTCTGTGCCGGTGGTGGCGCTGATCCCGATCCTGGCCCGCCTGCTGGGCTATGACGTCAAGACGGTGCTGGCCATCGTGGTCATCATCTCTTTCTTCCCGGCCTTCGTCTTTACCTCTGCCGGGCTGCGCGCCCTGCCGCCGGGATCGGAGGACCTGTTCCGGGTCTTCGGATCCTCGCCCTGGCAACGCTTCATCCGGCTGGTGCTGCCCTCTGCCGTGCCAAGCTGGATGATCGCCCTGCGCCTGTCCGCGCCGCCCGCCGTGCTGTCGGCCATGGTGGCCGAGTTCCTGATGGGCACCTCTGGCCTGGGCTACATGTTCCGCCAGTCCGCCGCCGATTTCCAGACGGACCGCGCCTTTGGCACCTCTGTCGTGGCCACCGCCATCTCTGTCCTGTGTTTCACCCTGGCGACGCTTGCCGAAAAGCGCGTCAATGCCCGCTGGAGCTAACCAAATGACCGACACATTCATTCCTTCCCAGGTCACCGTCTACGAGGACAATGACCGGGTGAAGGTGACCCGCTACACCTTCCCGCCCATGGGCGAGACGGGGTGGCACACCCATGCGTTTCCCTATGTCGTCACGCCGACGATCTCGGGGACGCTCACCATGATCGACGCCGAGGGCAATCGTAATCCCTACGATATCACCGCCGGTGTGGCCTACTTCCGCGAATGCGGGGTCAGCCACAATGTCGTCAACCTCTCTGACGAAACCGTTGAGTTCGTAGAAATGGAAATCAAATGAAGATCACCCTGCCCGCCGATCCCTGGCAAAAGGTGCGCACCCATCACGACGTGCCCGCCGATGAAGTCATCTCTGGTCTGCAGAAATGCCTGCGCCGGGGCCTCAGCGAAACCGCCCTGCTGCTGGCCTACGAGATGTTCCTGACCTCCGTCCAGATGGAGGAAATGCTCTGGTCCCGCCTGCAGGTCATCGCGGTGGAGGACGTGGGCCTGGGTCATCCCATGCTGCCTGTCCTGGTGGAGACCTGCTACCAGCAGCACCTGCGCATTCCCCGCCCGCTGCATGACCGCTTCCTGTTCGCCGCCCATGCGGTGCGCCTGATCGCGGATGCGCCCAAGGACCGGACCAGCGACGACATGGCGAACTTTGCCAAGCTGGAGCTGAGCGTGCGCGACAAGGCCCCCGAGGTGCCAGACTTCGCCATCGACATGCACACCAAGCGCGGCTGGGAAATGGGGCGCGGCTATGAGCACTTCATGACCGAAGCCAGCCAGGTCGCCAACGAGGTCACCGAGCGCGACACCTCCTTCCGCGACAAGCTGATGAATGCTATCGCCGGCGGCGAGTTGAGCTGAGCTGAAGGACGCGCCATGAAAGTCTACCTTGCCGGACCAGAGGTCTTCCTGCCGGATTTCCCCGCCCTTTCCGATCGCCGCATTGCGCTGACCCGCGCGGCGGGGCTGGTGCCCACCGGCCCCGGAACAGGCCAGGATCTGCTGGAAGGAGAGGTCACGGGCCTGTCCATCTATCGCAACAACCTGGCGATGATGCGGAGCGCGGACCTGTGCATCGTCAACCTCACCCCCTTCCGGGGGCCGGCGGCCGATCCCGGCACGGTTTGGGAAATGGGCTACATGACCGCCCTTGGAAAGCCGGTCTTTGCCTTCACCTTCGATCCGCGCGACTACCGCACCCGGATCGAGGCCTGGGCCGGTGAAACCGCCACCGAGGCCGACGACGGGCTGATGCGCCTGTCGACCGGCGTGATGGTGGAGAACCACGGCATGTCCGACAACCTGATGATGGAGGGATCGCTTGAGGATGCGGGCACGCCCTTCATCCGGGCCGAGCCGGGCGAATCCGAGGAAAGCGTGCTGAAGCGGGTGCTGGCCCTGGCCGCGGAAACCGTCGGCCAGATGGCCTGAGGGAATGGGGGCCGGTCGCGGCCCCCTTCCCTTTTCCATCCGCCGCAAGTCACTGCGATAAAAACGAAAAATGCGGGGCGCCGAACGCCCCGCATTGAAAGCCCGTCTTACGAGTCAGGCGTCCAGGATCACTCGCCTTCCAGCTCGCCGATGCGCGCGCGCATGACTTCCAGCGCGGCAGAGGCATCAACCCCCTTGGCGCTGGCGCGTTCGATCCAGTCCTGTTCGATGAAGCTCAGGCGCTCTTTCATCTCTGCCAGGGCCTCGCCGGAAATCTCGTGCTTCTCGACGCCGGCCTCTGCCAGCTCCTCGGCAGCGGCCATGTCATGGGCATCCCAGACACCCGCTGCGCGCTTGACCAGAGCCAGGCCGCTGACGCTTTCGACGGCGGCCTGGTCTTCGGGCGACAGGCTGTCGAAGGTGCGCTGGTTCATCACCATGTACTGGCTGGAATGCGCGAAGCCGCCGGGCACGTCGCTTTCCGCCTTGAGGAACTTATCCATGTTGAAGGCGACCACGCTTTCCTTCTGCTGGAACAGGCCGTCAATGACGCCGCGCGACAGCATCTCGTAGGATTCGGAGACGCTGGCGCTGACCGGCACCATCGCCAGCTCCTCTGCGATCTGCTGGACGACCTTGCCGGGGATGCGGATCTTCATGCCCTTGGCGGCCTCCGGGCTGTCCAGGAAGGTATCGTCAGAGAAGAACTGCGAAGGACCGCTCGTCCAGAGGCCAAGCAGCTTCACCCCGTCATGCTCGCTCGCGCCGGCGAAGAACTCGTTGTAGGTTTCCCAGTAGGCGATGGAGTTCACGGTGGCATCATCCGCCATGAAGGGCAGCTCTGCCATCTCCGTCAGGGCAAAACGCTGCGGGGTATAGGAATGGACGCCGAAGGCCACGTCCGCGATGCCGGTCTCCACCAGGTCGAAGTGCCCCGCCGGCGCATCCAGCGCCGAGAGGAACTCGACCGTCACGCGTCCGTCCGTGGCGGCGGCGATATCGGCGGCCCAGGGTTCCAGGATCTCCGTGGTGACGTAATGGGTCGGCGGCAGCCAGTTGGAAAACCGCATGACGGTGTCGGCCTGCGCCGTGGCCGCGGACAGCCCCAGGACGCCAGCGGCGGCGGTCATCAGAATATATTTCATGTTCTCTCCTGTTGGTCTTTTTTTACATGAGGTAGGGAAGCCAGGTCGAAATCTGGGGGAAGGCGATCAGGATGATCAGCCGGATCACGTCTGCCAGCACGAAGGCGGCAACCCCGGCAAAGATGCGCTGCAGCGGGACGCTGGGCAGCAGCGAGTTGATCAGGATCACGTTCATGCCGATCGGGGGCGTGATCATGCTGACCTCGACCATGCAGACGACCAGCACGCCGAACCAGATCGGGTCGATCCCCAGGGAGGTGACAACCGGGTAGAAGACCGGCACCGTCAGCAACACCATGGAGGTGCTTTCCAGCACGCAGCCCAGCACCATGTAGATCGCCAGGATGCAGGCCAGGACCCAGAGGGGCGAGAGCTCGAACTGGGTGATCAGGCTGGAGAGCTCGCGCGGCAGGCCGCTGACATTGATGAAGTTGCCAAAGACCAGCGCCCCGACGATCACGGTGAACAGGACCGTGGTGGTAAAGGCGGTTTCCAGCAGGGAGGCCCGCAGGACATGCCAGGGCAGCCGCCCCTTGAGGAAGGCGATCAGGATCGCGCCGCCCGCGCCGATGCCCGCGGCCTCGGTCGCGGTGAAGGCGCCCAGGTAGATGCCGCCGATCACCAGCAGGAACAGCGCCGCCACGGCAGAAACCGGTCGCAGGGAGGACAGGCGCTGCGCCCAGTTGCTTTTCTCACCGGCCGGCCCGCTGGAGGGCTTCAGCCGCACGCTGACCGCCACGGCGCCAACGTAAAGCAGCAGCCCGATGAGTCCCGGCAGGATACCGGCGACGAACAGCATGCCGATATCGTTGCCGGTCAGGATGCCGTAGAAGACGAAGACCACAGAGGGCGGGATCAGCACGCCCAGCGTTCCCCCCGCCGCGATCGCGCCTGCGGCCAGCGAATCCGAATAACCGTGGCGCTTCATCTCCGGATAGGCGATCTGGCTCATGGAGGCCGCGGTGGCCAGGCTGGAGCCCGTCACGGCGGCGAACCCGCCGCTGGCGCCTACGGTGGCCACGGCCAGGCCGCCGCGCCAGTGCCCGACAAAGGCGTTTGCACAACGGTAAAGGTCTCCGCCGATGCCGGTGCGCCCGATCACGTCCCCCATCAGGATGAAGAGCGGCAGGACAGACATGGAATAGAGCGTCGTATTGGTCCAGGCGGTCCGCGCCAGCAATTGCAGCGCCGGGTCCAGGCCGCCGATGATCCAGGCAAAGCCGGTGGTGCCGATCAGCAGCATGCCGATCCCGACGGGCAGACCAAGGAAGAGCAGGATGAAGAGGATGGCGAAGCCGATCAGGGCGATGGTCATGCGAGGTCCTTGGTCTTGGGGGGCGTCGTCGGCTGGGCGCGGTTGCGGAACGGCACCACAAGCGCGCAGATCGCGGCGCAGGCCACCAGAACGGCATCGATGAAGGCGAAGGGCGCAAAGGGGATATTGGCAAAGATCGTGCCATCCCCGTGCGAGGCAAAGCGCAGCCCAAGCTCTGCCAACTTCCAGGCGAGGACCGCCAGCACCAGGGCAGAGATCACGCCGACCACGCAGTCTTGCACGAAGCGCGCCCGCGCCCCCAGAAGCGGCCTCAGGAAGTCGATCTTCACATGGGCATTGCGCGCCGTGACCATCGGCAGGCCGATGAAGATCAGCACCGTCATGTGCAGCTGCGTCAGCTCGTAGGCGCCGGAAAGCGGAGAGTTGAACAGGTAGCGGCCGATCACGTCGACGACGGTGATGGCGACCATGGACAGAAGGGCAAGCTGCACCAGCCAGCCCTGGATGCGGGTCAGCATCCCCGGACGGTCAGGCCCTGGTCTTGCCGACGGGCTTGGGCGGTCTTCGGACATCTCTTCCCCCTATACGATCGCACGGGCCCGGCCATCCCGGGCAAGTACCGACACAGCCGCAGGGACCCGCTTTGTGCAAGGTCCGCTGCCTGAACATCCTTGCACCGTAGAAAGGAAGCCTTCGCGCTGTCAATCAATTTCGGACTATTTTTATACTGAAATGCCGCTAAGCTCTGTGTCATTGATCAAATGGAGGACAGTTGTTTGACCAGAAACAGACGATTCTGCGGGGCAGGTATTGCTCTGGTGGGTCCCGGCGGCGCCCTGGCCAGGCCCGGCGCTGAAGTTTGCAGGTGCCATTTTTCTCTTTGTTTTTGGCCTATTAGATCACATTTCGTCGAATTACAGACATCCAAGAAACCACTTTTTGTCTAATTTTAAACTAAAAGTCTTGACGCAAAGCCCCCGCATGCCGTCAGTATCGGACTGGTAAAAATACCATTTTTGGTGCGGAACGGAGATTTTTGATGTCTGACAGACTTTCAGGACATACGGCGCTGGTGACCGGCGCTGCGCAGGGATTGGGCGAAGCCATGGCACGGGCCCTCTGGGAGGCCGGCGCCCACGTGGTGCTCTGCGATATTTCCGAGACGCTGGAAAAGACCGCGGCAGGCATCTCTGCCGATGGCACGCGGGTGTCCTGCAAGCGCTTCGACGTGGCAGAGGAAGCCGCCTGGGAAAACGCCGTGGCCGAGGTCATGGCAGAGCAGGGCAGCCTTGAGATCCTGGTCAACAACGCCGCCATGACCCTGTCCAAGCCGCTCTGGGACATCCCGGTAGAGGAATGGGACCGCGTGATGGCGGTGAACCTGCGCGGCCTGTTCCTGGGCTGCCGCAGCGCGGGCAGGATCATGCGCGACAAGGGCTATGGCCGGATCATCAACCTGTCCTCTCTGGCCGGCCAGCGTGGCGGCGTCGTGGCGGGCGGGCATTACTCGGCCAGCAAGGGCGCGATCCTGTCGCTGAGCAAGTGCTTCGCCCAGGAGCTGGCGCCCAATGGCGTGACGGTGAACTGCATCGCGCCCGCGGCGATCGAAGGCCCGATGAGCCGCGCCATGCCCAAGGAAAAGGTCGACGGCCTGGCGGCCACCATCCCGGTCCGCCGCCTTGGCCGCGATACCGAGGTCGGCGCAGCCGCCGTCTACCTGGCCGATCCGGGCAATGGCTACGTCACCGGCAGCACGCTGGACGTGAACGGCGGCGTGCTGATGCGCTAGGCGCGCCCCCCCTCTCTCAACTTCAAGAAAACCAAAGGAAAGCAAATGGCTGTAGAATTCCAGGCCCCGGAAATCCCCACCCCTCACCGCGTCATCTTCCTGGGCGCCTCCACCGACGGCTGGTTCACCGCCAGCGGCGAGGAGCGCCGGGAAAAGGTGCTGCCACGCATGAAGAAGATGTTCGCGGACTGGGCCGACATGGGCGCCAAGACCCTGGCGACGCTGGATGACGACCTGTTCATGGTCGGCCAGCCCAGCACCCCGGATTTCACCTGGTACCTGATCTTTGAAGTGCCGGACCAGAAGACCATCGCGGCGATGATCCAATGCGTCCGCCAGGACATCGACGGTGTGCGACTGGACCGCTACATGCGGCTGGAAGCCCGCGTCGGCCGCCCCTTCTTCCTGCTGGAAAGCTGAGGCGGATCATGACCGCGACGGCATCCCCCCAAGGGTCGAGCGAGCCTATCCTGCGCGTGGAAGAGGCCTGCGTCAGCTACGGCAAGCTGCAGGTCCTCCACGCGGCCAGCTTCGAGGTGCCGCGCGGCCAGATCACCGGGCTGATCGGTCCGAACGGCGCGGGGAAATCCACGCTGTTCAACGCGATCACGGGCAATGTCCCGCTGAGCTCGGGCAAGATCACCAGGGAGGGCAGGCTGATTTCCGGCCTGTCCCCGAACCGGATCTTCGCCTCCGGCGTGGCGCGGACCTTCCAGATCCCGCGCCCCTTCGCCCGCATGAGCGTGTTCGAGAACGTCCTGGTCTCTGCCCCCGGGCAGGCCGGGGAAACCGCCTGGCGCGCTCTGCTGCAGATGCGGCGCGTGGCACGGCAGGAACGCGCGCTGCGCGACCGGGTGCGCGACGTCGTCTCCTTCTGCGGGCTCGACCCGGTGCGGGACCTGCCGGCGGGCTCGATTTCGGGCGGCCAGCAGAAGCTGCTGGAACTGGCCCGGGTACTGATCGCGGATCCCGAGCTTATCCTGCTGGATGAGCCCGCCGCCGGCGTGAACCCCCGCCTGCTGGACACGCTGGTGGACAAGATCGTGACCCTGAACGGACAGGGCAAATCCTTCCTGGTGATCGAGCACAACATGGACATGGTCATGTCCCTTTGCGACCCGATCGTCGTGCTGGCGCGCGGCTCCGTGATCCTGGCGGGATCGGCGGCAGAGGTGGCGGCAGATCCCCAGGTCATCGAAGCCTACCTGGGAGGGGAAGCGGCATGAGTGCCCTGCTTGAACTGACAGGCGTCATCGGGGGCTATTCCCCCGAGCTACCGATCCTGCACGGGATCGACATGCAGGTCGACGCCGGCGAATTCGTGACCATCATCGGCCCGAACGGCGCCGGCAAATCCACCGCGATGAAGGCGATTGCCGGGCTGGTGCGCATCACCGAGGGGCGCGTCACGCTGGACGGGCGCGACATCACCAACCATCCCACGGAAGAGATGGCAGAGGCCGGCATGGCCTTCGTGCCCCAGACCGCCAATATCTTCACCACGCTCACCATCGACGAGAACCTCAAGCTGGGCGCGCATACCCTGCCGCGCAAGCAGGCCGCGCAGCGCATCGCCCAGGCCTATGAGCGTTTCCCGGACCTGGTGAAGTTCCGCGACAGCGCCGCGCGCAGCCTGTCGGGCGGGCAACGCCAGATGCTGGCCGTGGCCCGCGCGCTGCTCTGTGCGCCGCGCCTGGTCATGCTGGACGAACCAAGCGCGGGGCTGGCCCCCAACATCGTCCAGGATGTCTTCGTCATGCTGCGCCGCCTGGCAGATGACGGCGTTGCCGTGCTGATGGTCGAACAGAACGCCAAGGGCGCCATGGCCGTTTCGGACCGCACCTACGTGCTGGCCGAGGGCGAGAACCGCATCAGCGGCACCTCGCAGGAGATGCTCAACAACCCCGAGGTAAAGGCCATCTACCTTGGGAATGCCGGAAGGAAATCCGCATGATACAGGCAATCGCCGACGGGCTGTCGACCGGTGCCATCATCGCGCTTGGCGCCATGGGTGTGACACTGGTCATGGGCATCCTGCGTTTCACCAATTTCGCCCATGCCGAATACCTGACCTGGGGGGCCTACATGGCCCTGGCCGTCCTGTCGGTCACGGGCCTGGATGCGGGCCAGACCGGCCCGTTCCGCTTTGGCCTTGGCCTGGTGCTGGCCACGGTGATCGCGGTCGTGCTGACCGTCGCCCTGGCGCTGGCGATCGATTACCTGGTCTTCCGCCGCCTGCGGGGCCGGGTGAACCACATCACGCTGGTCTTCGCCTCTTTCGGGGTGGCGCTGATCGTGCGCTATTCCATCCACCTGATCTTCGGGGGCGCGGCGCATTACTATTCCAACGACCTGCAGATCGCCTGGCTGATCGGCGATGGGCTGCGGGTGATGCCGGATCAGGCGCTGGTCTTCGCGCTGGCGCTGCTGGTCTCTGTCGTGCTGTTCCTCTTCCTCAAGTACAGCGCCCTGGGGCTGGCGATGCGCGGCGTGGCGGAAAACCCCGCCCTTGCCGCCATCAACGGCGTGCATTTCCGCAAGATCCTGTTCTGGACCTGGGCTATCGGCGGCGGCCTCGCGGCGGTGTCGGGCGTCTTTTACGGCATGACCGTGCAGATCCGCCCCGACATGGGCTTCCAGCTGCTGCTGCCGATCTTCGCCGCCGCCATCCTTGGCGGGATCGGCAATGTCGTCGGCGCCCTGTTCGGCGGTTTCATCGTCGCCCTGATCGAGGCCATCGCCCTGCTGTGGATCCCGGCCGGTTACAAGATCGCCGTGCCCTTCGTCGTGCTGCTCCTAGTGCTCTGGCTCTGCCCC
Organism: Pseudooceanicola sp. HF7; assembly: GCF_011806405.1. GTDB lineage: Bacteria > Pseudomonadota > Alphaproteobacteria > Rhodobacterales > Rhodobacteraceae > Pseudooceanicola. The sequence continues at coordinate 11,503 of NZ_JAATOW010000026.1, forward strand.
AGGGGGCTGTTCAAAGGCTCTTCCGGAGGTTCCAAATGACTGGTCTTCTTGCCTATTTCGTCTTCTTCGCCACCATCGCCACGATTTACGCGATCATCGTCATGGGGCTGAACATCCAATGGGGCTTCACCGGCCTGTTCAACGCCGGGGTGGTGGGGTTCTACGCCATCGGGGCCTATGCCTGTGCCATCCTGACCGGCCCGGCGCGCGACACTCTGATCGGCGGCTTCGGGATGCCCTTCCTGGTCGGGCTTGCCGGGGCGGCGCTGGCCGCCGCGCTGGCCGGGCTGGTGGTGGCCCTGATCACCCTGCGGCTAAGCGAGGAATACCTGGCCATCGCCACCTTCGGCATCGGGCTGACCGTGCAGCTGGTGGCCCTGAACGCCGCCGGGCTGACCGGCGGGGCCAACGGACTTTATGGGCTGCCGCGCCCCTTCTGGAGCCTCTTTGACTCCGTGCAGGCCTTCAACCTGTTCTACCTTGTCTTCGTGGTCGTCATAGGGCTGCTGGTCTGGGCGCTTCTGGCCCGGCTGGTGCGCTCGCCCTGGGGGCGCCTGCTGCGCGCCATCCGCGAAGATGACGTGGCCGCGCGGTCCCTGGGCAAGAACCCGGTCTCCGTCCGGGTGCAGAGCTTCGTCATCGGCTCGGCCATCATGGGCACGGCGGGCGCGCTTTACACCGGCTACGTCGGCTTCATCAGCCCGATCGACTTCATCCCGATCCTGACCTTCCAGATCTGGGCCATGCTCATCGTCGGCGGCTCCGGCAGCCTTCTGGGCGGGGTGATCGGATCCTTCGTGATCTGGCTGATCTGGACAGGCAGCGGCACGCTGCTCAGCCGCCTGGCGCCGCCCGACCTGCAGGCCCAGTCCAGCGCGGTGCAGGTGGTGCTGATCGGTCTGATCATCGTGCTGACCATCCTCATCCGCCCCCGCGGGCTGATCGGCGAGAAAAGCGCCGTTTCGTCAAAGAAATAATAAAACTGCAACAAGGAGTTAAGAGATGAGATCCCATTTCAGGAAACTCGCCGCGGCACTGGCGCTTGCGCTGTGCTCGGCCCTGCCCGCCGCCGCGCAGGACTGCCCGATCAGGATCGGCGCGATACTGTCGCTGACCGGTTCGCTCGGCTCTGTCGGTGAGGCGATCGGCGAAGCCGGCAAGCTGGCCGTGGACGAGGTCAACGCCGCCGGCGGCGTGAACGGCTGCCAGGTGGAATACCTGCTGCGCGACGACCAGGGCCAGCCCTCCGTCGGCCTTGATGCGGCCAAGTCGCTGGTAGAGATCGACCGCGTGTCGGTCCTGCTGGGCGCCATCCAGAGCGGCATCAGCATGCCGATCCTGACATCCGTCGCGATCCCCTCCGGCATTCCGCAGGTCAGCTGCTGCTCCACCGCGCCCAGCTTCACCACCCTGGCCGCCGAAGGCGGGACAGAAGGCCTGTGGTTCCGCACCATTCCCACCGTGCGCCCCCAGGGGATCATCATGGCCGAAAAGGCCCGCGAAATGGGCTATGAGAACCCGGCGGTGATCTACGTGAACTCCGACTACGGCAGCAGCCTGGCCCATGCCTTTGAAGAGGCCGCGACGGCCCAGGGCCTGACCGTCTCCAGCATGGTGCCCTACCAGCAGGAGCAATCCTCCTACCGGGCAGAGGTTTCGACGGCGCTGCGCGGCAAGCCGGATTCCCTGTTCCTGATCGCCTTCCCCGCCGATGGCGCCAACGCGCTGCGCGAATGGCTGTCGCTGGGCGGTCCGCAAACGCTGATGCTGTCCAACGCCCTGCGCGCCGAGGAGTTCGTCTCGGCCGTCGGGCCAAAGTACCTGTCCCAGGCCATCGGCATCGACAATTCCCAGATCGAGGGCGAGTCCGTCGACATCTTCGAACAGGCCTGGAGCACGGCCTATGGCACCTCTCCGGACGGGCCGGCGCTGCACAACATGTACGATGCGGCCATGTCGGTGATGCTGGCGATGCAAGCCGGCGGCAGCGTGGATGGGCAGAGCATCGCGGAAAACCTGCGCGCCGTCACCGGAGAGGGCACGCCCGTACTGACCGGGACCGAGGGCTTCGCCCAAGCGAAAGAGCTGCTCGCCGCCGGTGAGAAGATCGCCTACCACGGCGCCACCGGGGCCTTCACCTTTGACGAATTCGGTGACGTGGCAGGGCCCTACGTCATCTACTCGGTCAAGGAAGACGGCAGTTTCGGTGAGGTCGATACCTGGGACACCGCGCGCGTGGACGCCGCCGTCCAGGCCTTTAACGACTCCCTCAAGTAGGCAACGCGCCTTTCCCGGATCGGACGCTCAGGCGTCCGGTCCCCCCAGGAAGGCCGGGCGGTCCCGCCGCAACCGGCGTCCACTTGCCCGCTCCCATTCCCCTTCGATCTGGGTCATCCGCCGGTCCAGCGTCTCCGCCAGGGCCTTGCGATCCCCCGCCTTCAGCGCCGTCAGCGTATCATCCAGGTAGCCAAGCGCCCGCGCCATGTCATCCGGCGAGCGCAGCGTCAGGATGCGCAGGGAATCCAGCCAGGTCAGCAGCATGGTCATCATCCGGATCAGCAGGCCGTTGCGAGTGGCCGCGGCCATCGCCAGGTCGAACCGCATGGAGGCCACGCTGAGCACATGGCGCATGTCCTCTGTCACCACCTCCGTCGGCGCACCGCTGATCCGCTGGCGGGCAAAGTCGATGGCCTGTTCCATCGCCTCGATATCCGCTTCGGTCAGGTTCATGGTGGCCACTTCGGCGATATGCGGCATGACCAGCCGGCGGGCATCCAGCACGTCGATCATTTCCTGTGGCGTGATCGAGAGGGATGGATAGATGAACTCCGGCGGCACCATCTCGCTGGCGATGAAGCTGCCGCCCCCTGCCCCGGCCCGGATATCCAGGAAGCCCGCCTCTGCCAGTAGGCGCAGGGCCTCGCGCACGGTCACGCGGCTGACCTCCAGCTGCTGGGCCAGGATCCGTTCAGAGGGAAGCTTGTCCCCGGTGCGGACCTGGCCGTTGCGGATGGCCAGGGCAATCTGCCGGGCGGCTTCCTCGCTTGCCTTGGGCAGGACCAGCGGCGAAAGGGTCAGGGGCGAGGTGTCGCGCATCTCTGTAGCTATCCGGATAAGTGAGGAAACCAATTTCGGGTTATTTGTATTCCATTTAAACAGGGGGCGCCATAGCGAAGCCCGCGCTATGGGGCGGAAAACTGCGGTCCGCCAGCACCGTAGAGCAGACGCAGGGGCGGAAAACCCCGGATCGGCACCATCTTCCTTGGCTATTTATCGGTTTTGTTTTATACCGAAAATAGAACTCACCCCCTCCGATCCCCTGTCCAAAGGCAAGCCCATGAGCGATTTCCTGACCCTGTTGACCGACACCCTGGCAGAGGGAGTCGTGACCGCCTCTGACGATGTGCCCGCGCGGTATCACCATGACTGGGCCGGGCTGCCCGCGGTGCGCCCCCTGGCGCTGGTCCGCCCCCGGACCACGCAAGAGGTCTCTGATACCCTGCGGCTGTGCCATGAAAACGGGGTGCCGGTGGTCCCGCAGGGCGGGCTGACGGGGATCTCCGGCGCCGCCCATCCGGAAGCGGCCGGCATCGTCCTGTCGCTGGAACGGATGAACGCGATCCGCGCCGTGAACCCCCGCGATGCCACGATGAGCGCCGAGGCCGGCGTGATCCTTGAGGCCGCGCAGGGCGCCGCCGCTGATGCGGACCTGATGCTGGCCATCGACATCGGCGCGCGCGGCTCCTGCCAGCTGGGCGGGGTGATCGCCACCAACGCGGGCGGGCATAACGTGGTGCGCTACGGCATGACCCGGGACCAGGTGCTGGGGCTTGAGGTGGTGCTGGCCGATGGCACCATCCTTGAAGACATGAACACCCTGGTGAAGAACAACGCGGGCCTTGACCTCAAGCAGCTCTTCATCGGCTCAGAGGGGCTTCTGGGCGTGATCACCGCCTGCGTCCTGCGCCTGCACCCGGCCAGCCCGGCACGCGAAACGGCCCTGGTCGGCTGCGCGAGCACCGATGACGCGATCGAGGTGCTGAACAAGGCCCGCACCGGCCTTGGCTCCATGCTGACGGCCTTCGAGGTGATGTGGGCCAGCTTCCATGACACCATGGCCAGCCGCTGCGACGTGCCCACCCCGCTCAGCGGCAAGCACGCCGTCTACATCATCGTGGAGGCCCGCGGCCCCCAGGGCGACAGCACGCGCCAGGCGCTGGAAGGCTTCCTTGAAACCGCCTTTGAAAGCGGGTTGATCGAGGACGCGGTCCTGGCGAACTCGGTCCGTGAAGAGCACGCGATCTGGGCCGTGCGCGAAACCCCTGCCGAATATGCCACCGTCCTGGGGCCGGTCATTCCCTTCGACATCGGCATTCCCACCGACCGGATGGCAGAGACCGTGGCAAAGGTCGAAGCGCGGATCCAGCAAGGCTGGCCGGATGCGCTCGCCCTGTTCTACGGCCATATCGGGGACAACAACCTGCACCTCGTGGTCCATGTCCCCGCCGCCGGCGACACCCAGCCGGAGGCAGAGGTCAAGGCCGCCGTCTATGCCATTGTCCGCGACATGGGCGGCACGATTTCCGCCGAACACGGGATCGGCGCGATCAAGCGGGACTACATGCATTATTCCCGCACGCAGACCCACCTGCGCCTGATGCAATCGGTGAAGACAGCGCTGGATCCCAAGGGGATCATGAACCCGGGCAAGGGGTTCGATCAGCTTGCCTCCTGATGCAAAAAGGCCCCCGAAACGGCATGCTTCGGGGGCCTTTTCCGTGCTGTCGCGGGGTCAGGCGAACTGGTCTCTTACCGCCCCGGACAGGATCATCGCGTCACTGCCCTGCACGACGAAATGCGCCCAGTCCAGGTCCGCATCCGCCGTGGCACGATCCGGAGAGAAGACACCGCAGGGCACGGCCAGCCGTTTGGCGACCTCGACGATGCGGGCGATCGCATCGGCAAGCGTCAGATCAGAACCCGAGGCCGCAAGGGCCACGCCAAGGTCGCCCGGACCGATCATGATGTAATCGAGCCCTTCGGTGGCCAGAATCTCTTCAAGGTTCTCCAGCGCCTCCATGGTCTCGATCTGGATGCCGATCAGCGGCGCGGGGGCCTCAAGCAGGGAAGCGATGGCATAGCCGTAGCCCGCCGCGCGGCCCGGCCCCACCCCGCGCACGCCCTGCGGCGGATAGCGAGAGGCCGCGACGCAGCGGCGTGCCTCTTCCGGGGTAGACACGCGCGGCACCATGACCCCGGCGGCCCCGGCATCCAGCACCTCTGCGATCAGGTGGGGCAGCGCATCTGGAACACGCACCAGCACATGACCGCCCCGGCATTGCGCGGCGCGCAGGACGTTCAGCAGCGCCTCGCCGCGAAACTGGGAATGTTCGCCATCCGCACAGATGAAATCCACGCCCGCAAGGCACAGGGTCTCTGTCACGGCCGGATAGGGGAACCCCTGGAAAGTGCCGCGCATCTTGGCGGCGGGGTTCAGGAAAGTATCACGAAAGGTCATGGGCCTCCGAGGGTTTAAGCTGGGAAGACCGGGCGGCGTGCCGCCCGATCCTCAGCGCATTTGAAGCCCGCCGTTGATATCCGTGGTCGTGCCGGTAAGGAAGCCTGCAGAGTCCGACGCAAGATACGTCGCCAGATCGCCCACTTCGCTGGCCTCGCCGATGCGGCCCACCGGCACCGCAGAGGCCACCATGGCAAGCTTGTCGGGCGGGGCAAGTGCCGTCGCCTCCGTCAGGATCGGCCCCGGCGCGATGCAGTTCACGGTCACGCCCTTGGGGGCGAACTCATGCGCCATGTAGCGCGTCAGCCCGATGATGCCGGCCTTTGAGCTGGCATAATGCGCGCCCTGCACCTGCGGCCCGCCGCGCTGACCGGCCAAGGAGGACAGGTTGATCACCCGGCCCCAGCCCGCCTCAAGCATGTCCGGCACGAAGACCTGCGATGTCAGCAGCACGCCGCGCAGGTTGACGCTCAGCACGTCGTCCCACTCCTCGGCCTCAAGCTCGAAGAAGGGGCGGGCGACGGTGCGCGCGGCATTGTTGACCAGGATCGACACCCGGCCAAAGGTATCCTCGGCCACCTTGGCGGCAGCCGCGATCGAGGTCTTGTCGCGCACGTCAAGCGCCACGCCAACGGCGGTGCGCGGCGCGGTGCGGGCGGCCTCTGCCGCCTTGTCGCCATCGATATCGCCGTAGCAGACGCTGTGACCGGCGGCGCTCAGCGCATCTGCGATGGCCCGGCCCAGCCCCTGGCCGGCACCGGTGACGAAGGCGACCCGGGAAGCACTCTCCGTCATGTCACTTGGTCCCGAAGAAAAGCGGGTGACCGATCCGGGTCTGGATCGTCACGTAGCGCGACAGCAGCGACTCCCCGGCCTTTTCGCGGACCTGGTTGGTGACGGCGACGGCGGCCTCGAAATCCGGGATATCGGCCAGGATGTAGGAGATATAGGGATAGTCGTGCCCGACCCCGCATTGCAGCAGATCATCGTCCAGCGTGCCCAGCACCTTGACGCCGAAACGCCCTTCCAGGTCATCAAAGGCCTCTTTCAGCGCACCGCCAACGACCTTCTTCTCTTCGCCCGAGGCGCGGAAGAAATCGTCATTGATGCCGATGCAGAACAGCGCCCGCAGGCCGTTGCCCGTAAGATCCTCGAGTTTCAAGTCGTTCACTCCAATTATACTTCATTATCGGTCTGAACTTATACCGTTAATGATTAGCGGATCAATCTGTAACTTGTAGAATTTTTACCGTACAGTCTTCCCTCCACGGGGAAATTCGGCCTTAATCGGCGCAGCAAGGGGCAACTTCAGGACGGACATGAGCAAGCGGGCCAAACTGACAACCAAGTACGTCTTCCAGCCGATCGCATCGCGGCGCAGCGCGGACTTTGTCGTGGACGCGATCGCCAAGGCGATCTTCTTCTGCCACGTGAACATCGGTGAAAAACTGCCCTCGGAGCAGACCCTGGCCCGCCAGCTGGGCACCAATCGCAGCGCCCTGCGCGAAGCCCTCAAGCGCATGGAAGAGGACGGGATCCTCGAAGTGCGCGCCGGGGCCGCGGGGGGCACCTTCGTCATCGGCCGCCCGCCAGAGAACTACATACAGATGTTCTTGCCCGCCGCTGCCGAAGTGCATGATTTCGTTGAGATCCTGATCTCCCGCCGCGCGCTGGAACCCCAGATCGTAGAGCTTGCGGCGAACCGCGCCACGGTCACCGATTTCCAAAAGCTGCGCGAGATCCTGGAACCCCTGAAGGAACTGCGCGGCAAGAAGAAGCTCACCACCTCAGAGGTTGAGCAGCTCTCGATGGCGGCCCTGCAATTCAACATCACGCTTGGCCAGGCCTCTCATATCGGATTTCTTGAAACCATCATGCAGGTGCTGGCTCAGCAGATCGAACCGATCCGCCGGATTGCCATCCTGGACAATCCGGATGCCTCGATCGAAACGCTTTTCGTCACGCTGGACGCGCTGGAGCGCAACGATGTCGCCCGCATCAAGGAGGTGCTGGAACAGCGCTTCAGCCACCTGGAAGATGCCTGGGAGAAAAGCACGGGCCGCAGGCTCTGGCGGGACACGCCGAATTTCCTGGTGAAGACGCCCGCCTCCTGATCCGGCCGCCTACATGCGGTACTGCGGCTCTTCCCGATCCAGGGTGCGCATGATGCTGGCCAGGTGCAGCCGCGCGGAAGAGGCATCCTCTTCCCGCATCTGGCGCGCGGTGGCCTCTGCGATCTCGGTCGAAACCGGCACGATCCTGCGCCCGGTGGACAGCGCCAGGCATTGCACCTCGCAGGCGCGTTCCAGGTAGTAGAGATCATCCCAGGCTTCCGCCGCAGAGCCGCCAAGCACCATAACGCCATGGTGTTTCATGAAGACGATATCGGCCTGCCCCACCGCGGCGGCAATCCGGTCGCCTTCCTTTTCGTCCAGCGCCAAGCCGTTGTAATCATTGTCCACCACCGTGCGGCCATAGAACTTCAGTGCCGTCTGCCCGGCGTAGATCAGCGGATCGCCTTCGACCATGGTCATGGCCGTGGCATAGGGCATATGGGTGTGAAAGGCCGCCCGCGCATGGGGCACGTTGCGATGCACGCGGGCGTGGATGTAAAAGGCCGTCGCCTCTGGCTGGCCACTGCCGGAGACCACGTTGCCCTCAAAATCGCAGATCAGCAGGCTGGAAGCCGTGATCTCCGAAAAGGCAAGACCGTAGGGATTGACCAGGAACAGCTCGTCATGGCCTGGGACCATGACGGAGAAATGGTTGCAGATGCCCTCTTCCATCCCGCGCCGCGCGGCAAACCGGAAGCAGGCGGCCAGTTCGACCCGGGCCTGCCAGACGTCCTGACCATCCAGCGCGGGCCGGTTCGGGCGGCTGACCTCCGGCTTTGCGGTGTCTCCGAATGCATGGGCCATCTCGATCTCCTCTCCCCAGGTGCGATGGCAGCTGGGTGCTTGCCAAAGCCCTTTGATATCAAACCTTTGCGCCGTTCGATCGGGCAGCCTGAAGTGCGCGCCCCGCTCCTCAACGGCCGTTCCCGTCAATCCCGACGGCGCTTGCACCCGAGACCGATCCGCAAAACCGCCCCAACCTGCCGCGCAGGATATCCGGGACAACCCCAGCCCCCTACCCTTCCACGCGCACTTCCGCGATGGAGGGGTCGAGCCGCCGGGCCGCCGCCGTCAGCCGCGCCTCGAAATGGGTCGCCACGTAATTGGCATGGAAGGCCGAAGGCGCGGTCAGCACCAGCCGCCCCTGCCCCACCGTGACCTCCGCCAGACCGTGGAACCACGCGCCGTAAAGCACCTTGTCCTCTTCGAACAGCCGCGCCTGGATGCGCGCCCACAGCCCCTGGCCCTCTGGCGCTTCCGCCGGGCGCAGTGGCACGACGTTGCCGGGCTGCGGCGCGCTTGCCGTGGGGCTGAGCCGTTCGACGAAATCCTCTCCGATCAGCGGCCAGGCCGGGCGCGTGTCCTCCAGCATCCGGTCCAGGTCCACGCCGTAGACGCTGAGCCGCCCGCGCGCGCCCTTCTGCTTCTGGATCAGCCAGCCCATGGCGCGAAAGGCCGCCATCTCCCGTTTCACGGTGCGCTCGTCAACGGACCAGAGTCGCGCGATTTCGCGCTGGCCCACGCAAAGCTCATCCCGTGCCCAGTTGTAGCGGGCGGTGATCAGCGCCATGATCCGCATGACCCGGCGCTGCAGGATCCGGTCGCCCGCCAGGGCAAAAGCCATCAGCGCAGACAGGATATCGTATTTGCGTGACGCGGCCTGCCGTCCCACCGGCTTGGGAAGCTGCATGTCTCTCTCCTGTCGCCGCCCGTTCCGGGCAGATGCCTCGATCCCATTGCGGGCTGAAGGGCCCCTGCCCTGCCGCGCCGGTGACGGGGGTGCGCACCTCGGATCTTTCCGAAGCTTCCGATCCCGAGTCTTTTGACCTCTGGTGATCGGAGCGTTCCCAACGCCTTTCCTCAACTTGCCTGCATTAACGTCCGGTCGTCCGATTCTGTCAAGTCGACTCCGCCGGGCGGGGATCGGCCAACCCAATTCCAATTCGTAAGAATGGGTATCAATGGTATAGGGTGACAGATCCTTGTGTCCCCTATTCAGCCCCTTTTGTCCCCCAATGCCTAGCGGTGGCAAGGCGGATGTCCCCCAATCTCTGGGGAAAACCCCCGGATCTGGAAGGGATCGGGCCTATGCCACTGCCTGGGGCCGATTCGGGCCGCCCGGCTGCGGAATCTTCCCCGCGGGAAAGGTTTTGCCATGGGTGCGCATACTCTAATTCTACTTTTGCCTTTTTGGCAAATCCGGCGTATTTCTGAAAAAGAGCAGTTTTTACGTTGAGGCTTTCATGTACGACCATACAGACCTCGCTCGGCTCCAGGCACAATCCCTGAAGATGCAGGGCTGGATCCGGCAGCAGACCTTTAGCCCGGAGAATACCAAGACCCTCCGTCGCTTCTCTTCCTGGGAGGTGTCGGAGCTGATCTTCCGCATCAACCAGTCGACCTTCCGCGGGCGGCTTGCGGCCGATCCCTCCCTGCCCGGTGGCGAGGTGGAACAGGACGGCCGGCAGCGCTGGTACTCTCTTGAAGAGATCAACGAGCTGCGGCGCCGGATGAAGATCAACCGCAAAAGCCTGATGCCCCCCCGCCCCGCCGGCAAGCGCGCCCTGCGCGCGGCGGTCGCCAACTTCAAGGGCGGCGCGGGCAAGTCGACCGTGGCGCTGCACCTGGCCCATGCCGCCGCGCTGGATGGCTACCGGGTTCTGCTGGTGGACTTCGATCCGCAGGCGACGCTGAGCCACTCCATGGGCCTGACCGACGTGGCCGAGGATTACACTGTCTGGGGCATCATGGCCCGCGACCTGATCCGAGAGACGGACCGGATGAACTCTGCCGTGACCGGGGCGGCCTCCGGTACCGCCCTGCCCCAGCGAAAGATCCCGGCCTCGATCCGGGACATGGGGCTGGACGATCTGAGGCACGCCGACTTCATCAAGCCCACCGCCTGGTCGACGATCGACATCATCCCCTCCTGTGCCAATGCGGCCTTCGTCGAATTCGCCAGCGCCCAGTACCGGCACCTGAACCCGGAGTGGACCTTCTTTGCGGCCGTCTCCCGGTACCTCGACGGGATCGCGGACGATGATTACGACCTGATCATCTTCGACTGTCCGCCCGCCATCGGCTACCAGTCGATGAACGCGGTATTTGCGGCGGACATGCTCTATATCCCCTCCGGCCCCGGCTACTGGGAATATGACAGCACCACCTCCTTCATCGGTCAGCTGGCCGAGGCCTTGGAGGATCTGTCCCACGGCTTCGGCGAAACCTTCCCCGCGGGGAAGATTTCCCTGCCCAAGGCCTTCGTCGATATTCGCTTCCTGATGACCCGTTACGAGCCCGGGAACGACCTGCACCGTGCGATGCTGGAAGCATTCCGAAAGGTGTTTGGGGATCATCTGACAGAGCACCCGATCGAGATGACGCGCGCGGTGGAGCAATCCGGACGCTTCCTCGCCTCTGTCTACGAGATCGATTACCGCAACATGACCCGGGAAACCTGGCGGCGGGCCCGCACGAGTTTCGACCGGGCCTACGAAGAGTTCCGTGCCAGCGCCATCGCGGCCTGGGACAAGATCTGAGGAGGGCGAGCCAATGGCGAAGAAGAGACGCGTCTTCGATATCGAGATGCCCGAGGACGGGCTTGAGAAAACCTTCCCCGCGGGGAAGGTTTCGGACCCAGAGGAGCCATCGCGCCGGCGCGGCCCCATGGCCACGGCGATCGGCGAAACCGCGGCCAGCGGGCTGGAGCGCCGCGCCGTGGAGGAACGGATCCGGGCCGAAAACGATGCGCTGGCCCATGAGCACATGCGGCTCAAGCGGCTGGGCCTGGTCATGGACCTGGTGCCGCTGGATGCGGTGGAAACCTCCAAGCTGATCCGGGACCGGGCCAAGGCGCCGGACTTCGATCTGAAAAGCCTGAAGGAGTCGATCACCTCGCTGGGCCTGTCGAACCCGATCCGGGTCGAGGCCGCGGGCGAGGGGCGCTATGAGCTGGTCCAGGGGTATCGCCGGCTTTCGGCCTACCGCGAGCTTTTGGAAGAGACCGGCGATGAAGAGCGCTACGGCGCGATCCCGGCGGTGGTGACGGACAGCGGCGATGCGCTCGAGGTGCTTTACCGGCGCATGGTGGATGAGAACCTGGTGCGCAAGGATATCTCTTTCGCGGAGATGGCGCAGCTGGCCCTGGACTACGCCGCCGATCCGGAGACGAAGATCACCGATCCCGACAAGGCGGTGAAGGAGCTGTTCAAGTCGGCCGGCTACCAGAAGCGCAGCTATATCCGGACCTTCATCAAGGTGGTGGAGCGGCTGGGCGATCACCTGCAATTCGCCCCGGATATTCCGCGGTCTCTTGGCCTGGCGCTTGCGGCGCGGCTGGAAGAGGTGGAGGGGCTGTCGCTGGAAATCCGAAAGGATCTGGCAGAGCTCGACAACCGGTCCGTCGTGGAAGAACTGGAGGTTCTGCGCCGCCATGCGGGCGAGCCGGTGGAGGCAACGGGCGCCGCACCGAAGGTGCGAGCGCGCACGGCGCCGGGGCAGGGCAGCCGCGCGCGGACATCCTTCCAGTTCGAGCGGCGCGAGGGGCGGGCGAAATGCACCGCCGCCAATGGCAAGCTTGAGCTGCGTCTTGATCGTGATTTCTCTACCATCGACCGGCGCAAGCTGGAGGATGCGGTGAAGCGGATGCTGGACCAGCTGGATTGAAAACCTTCCCCGCGGGGAAGGTTTGAGGGTGAAAATGACCCCCGGATGGCCTGGCCCTCCGGGGGTCTTTCTTTGTGGCGGTGCCGGTCTGCGCGCCCCGGATCTTCCCCGCGGGGAAGGTTTTCCGCCGGTTCGGGGCCTCCGGGCGGGCCGGATGTGCCGGGAGATGGGGGTGCTGGGGGCGCTGCCCCCCACGCCCTGTGCCCCCTCGACGGGGGCGCAGGGCGTTCCCCCCGGAGTTTACCGGCAAGAAGAAGGAGGGAAGGGGCGCCAAGACCTTCCCCGCGGGGAAGGTTTTCGGGAATGTGACGCGATTCCAGTGGCTTGCCTGGGAGCAATTTCTGCCTTAAGAGGCTGGCAGATCTGACCGCTTGGTCAAACATTGCCTGAAAAGAGGGCAGGGCCGCCGGGCGAGGGGGCTTGCGCCCCGCGCGGGCTTGACAGGCGGGGCCGGGGCCGCGCCACTTGGACAATGCGCCGCAGAGGCGGCCAGACAGCCTTCGGCGCAGACCGGGGGTCCTTACAGGGAGACTACGATGACCAGATTGATCATGAACCGCCGGCGCCTGCTGGCAACGGGTGCGGCCTTTGGCGCGACGCCGCTGTTTGCGCCGGCCCTGCGTGCCCAAGGGGCACCGGTGAAGGTGGCGGGTATCCATGCCTCTCCGGTGGAGAACGCCTGGAACTCTGTCCTGCATGCGGCGATGGTCGCGGCGGATGCGGAGGGGGTAATCGATTACACCTTCTCCGAAGGGGTTTCGGCCACCGATTACCCGCGTGCCATGCGGGAGTATGCCGAGGCCGGCAACGTGCTGATCGTGGGCGAGGCCTATGCGGTGGAGCGCGAGGCGCGCAGCGTGGCGGCGGATTATCCCGACACGGCCTTCCTGCTGGGCTCTTCCGGCGGGCCGGCGGGCGACAACTTCGGCATCTTCGGCACCTGGAACTGGGAAGCGGCCTATCTTGCAGGCATGCTGGCCGGCGCGATGACCGAGACCGGCACCGTGGGTTCTGTCGGGGCGATCCCGATCCCGGAGGTCAACATGCTGATCAACGGCTTCGCGGATGGCGTGAAGGCGGTGAACCCGGAGGCCAAGCACCTGGTCAGCTTCATCGGCACCTTCTTCGATCCGCCCAAGGCGCGCGAAGCCGGGCTGGCGCAGATCGACGGCGGCGCGGACATCCTGTTCGGCGAGCGGATCGGCACGGCGGATGCGGCGCAGGAGCGCGGCATCAAGGCCGTCGGATCGCTGATCGATTACACCCCGCGCTATCCCGAGACGGTCTTTGCCAATGCCATGTGGAGCTTCCGCCCGCTGCTGGATGCGGCCCTGGCCGATGCGGTGGCCGGCAACCCGGTGGGCAAGGATTACACGCCCTTCAGCCTGATGAAGGATGGCGGCAATGACATCTTCTTCGTCGAGAGCATGGTGCCCGACGCGGCGATCGCGCCGATGATGGAGACCCGAGAGGCGATCCTGGCCGGGACCTTCGAGGTGCCGCGCAACTTCGACGAACCGGTCTGAGGCCGGAGTGACGACGTGACGGTGGAACGGATCGGCGATGCGCTGGACCTTGCCGCGTGCATCGCCTCTGGCGCGATGGACGCGGGGGAGGCGATGGCGCTTGCCCGGGTGCGGGCGGCGGACTGTGCGGAGCTGGGGGCTGTCTGCTGGATGGCGCCCGAGGGCGCGCTGGCGCAGCCCGCCCCCGGGCCCTTCGCCGGGGTGCCCTTGCTGGTCAAGGACCTGGGCGGGCCGTTCCGGGGCATCCCACTGCAACTGGGATCCGCGGCGCTTGCCGGGGATGCCGGGCTGGGGGATAGCGACCTGGCGGGCCGTTTCCGGGGGGCGGGCTTCCTGCCCTTCGGAGCGACCACCGTGCCGGAGCTGGGCCTGTCCCTGGGCTGCGAACCCGCCGTTGGTCCGGTCTGTCGCAACCCGCTTGATCCCAGGCTCAGCCCTGGCGGGTCCTCGGGCGGGGCAGCGGCGGCCGTGGCGGCGGGCATCGTGCCGCTGGCCCATGCCACCGATGCGGGCGGCTCGATCCGGGTGCCGGCGGCGGCCTGCGGGCTGGTGGGGCTGAAGCCCTCGGCCGGGGCGATCCCGGGGGGGCCGGGCTTTGGCAATGCGCTTGGCGGGATCGCCAGCGAGTTTGCCGTGACGCGCAGCCTGCGGGACAGCCGGGCGCTCTGGTCCTGTGTGGCGGGGGCGGCGCGCGGGCTGGTCCCGGTGCCGGCGCAATTGCCCCTAGGGAATGCGCTACGGATCGGGCTGCTGAGCGAGACCGAGGGCGTGACGCCCGAGCGGGAAGAGGCCCTGGAAGCCGCGGCCCTGGCGCTGGAGCGCGCGGGACATACCGTGGTGACGGTCGCCGCCTCTGACCTGGGGGCCATGCGGCAGGCCTGCGACCGGGTCTTTGCGGGCTATGTCAGCGTGAACCTTGTGGCGGCAGTTGCGGCGGGGCTGGACCTTGGGCAGGTGGAGCCGCTGACGCGGGCCTTCCATGAGCGCGGTCTGGGCATCAGTGCCGCGCAGCTCTGGCAGATGCAGGCGGAGGCGGCGCAGGCGGCCCATGCGCTTTGGCAAGTGTTTGATAATATTGATATTCTGATCGCGCCGATGCTGTCGGATGCGCCTCGTCCGCTGGGCTCTTTCCCGACGGATCACGGCGATACGGAGGGCCACCTGGCCCGGATGAGCGCCTTTGCGCCCTATGCGACCCTGGCCAATGTCACCGGCTTTCCGGCGCTCACGCTGCCCTTCGGTGCGGATGGCAATCGCCTGCCGCTGCCGGTGCAGATGATCGCGCCGCAGGGCGGGGATCTGCGCCTGCTGGCCCTGGCAGAGGTATTGGAACGGGAGGGCCGCTGGACCCACCCGATCCCGGTTTTCGGAGGCGCGACATGAGGGTGCTTGAGCTTCAGTCGATCACCAAGCGTTTCGGCGCGGTGACCGCGAACGAGGATGTCTCTCTTCACCTCGACAAGGGAGAGATCATCGCCCTGCTGGGAGAAAACGGCGCGGGTAAGACGACGCTGATGTCGATCCTGTTCGGTCATTACACCGCCGATGCGGGCACCGTCCGGGTCGAGGGGGCAGAGCTGCCACCCGGCAAGCCGCGGGCGGCGATCCGCGCCGGGGTGGGCATGGTGCATCAGCACTTTGCCCTGGCGCCGAACCTGACGGTTCTGGAAAACGTCATGACCGGCACGGAAAGCCTGTGGAAGCTGCGCTCTGACCGGGCGGGCGCGCGGCGCAAGCTGGCGGATCTGTCGGCGAAATTCGGGCTGAAGGTGGATCCTGATGCACGGGTGTCAGAGCTTTCGGTGGGCGAATGCCAGCGGGTGGAGATCCTGAAGGCGCTCTACAACGATGCCCGCATCCTGATCCTGGATGAACCCACCGCCGTGCTGACCGCCCAGGAGGCAGAGGGGCTGTTTGCCACCCTGCGCGAGATGGCCGCAAAGGGGCTGTCGCTGATCTTCATCTCCCACAAGCTGCACGAGGTCATGTCGGCCTCTGACCGGGTGGTGGTGCTGCGCGGGGGGCGCGTGGTGGCCGAACGGCGCACGCCCGAGACAAGCAAGGAAGAACTGGCAGAGCTGATGGTGGGCCGCGCCGTGCAGCGCCCCGAACGGGTGCCGGGCCGTCCGGGCGCCGTGCTGCTGGAGGGCGTCGACCTGACGCTGGGCGGCAAGGGCGGGGCCAGCCTGAAGGGCGTCAACTTCCGCCTGCATGCCGGAGAGACGCTGGGGATCATCGGGGTTTCCGGAAACGGGCAGACCACGCTGGCCGGGCTGGTGTCCGGCCTTTATCCGCCCGATGGCGGCGCGCTTCTGCTGCGCGGCCATCGCCCGGCGCGCCATGACGTGCCCCATGCCATCGCCGCCGGGATCGGCCGGATCCCGGAGGATCGCAATGCCGAAGGGGCCATCGGCGACATGGCGACCTGGGAGAACGTGGTGCTGGAGCGGATCTGGGATCCGGAGTTCTCTTCCCGCGGGATCGTCCGGCGGGGGGCGGCGAAACAGGCCACGCAAGAGATCATCCGCGATCACGACGTGCGCGGGGCCAGCGTGGACGGGCGCATCCGCCTGCTGTCGGGGGGCAACATGCAGAAGCTGATCCTGGGCCGTGTGCTGCGCGCGGGGCCGGAGATCCTGGTGGCCGCCCAGCCCAGCCGTGGGCTGGACGAGGGCGCGATTGCCGGGGTGCATGAACGCCTGCTTGAGGCGCGGGGCAAGGGCGCCGGGGTGCTTCTGATCTCGGAAGACCTGGACGAGGTCATGGCGCTGTCGGACCGGGTGCAGGCCATCGTGGGCGGAAAGCTGTCCCCCGCGATCCCGGTCGAGGCCGCCGATGCGCGGCTGTTGGGACTGATGATGGCGGGCGACTGGTCCGTCGCGAAGGAAATCGAGGGCGCAGATGCGGTTTGAACGACGGGACCACCCTTCGACGGGGCTGGTGCTTTTGGCGCCGGTGGGCGCGGTGCTGGCGGCACTGGTGGTGGCGGGCCTGCTGATCGCCATCGCCGGGGCCAATGCATTCGAGGCCTACGGGCTGATCCTGAAGGGCGCCTTTGGCTCTCGCCTTGGGTTTTCCGAGACGCTGACGCGGGCGACGCCGCTGATCCTGACCGGGCTGGCGGCTGCGGTGGCCTTTCGCGCCAAGCTCTGGAACATCGGCGGCGAGGGGCAGTTCTACATCGGCGCGCTGGCGGTGGCGGCCTTTGGCATGATCCCGGCGGTGGCCGGGCTGCCGCCGGTGCTGGCGGTGGCGCTTTGCCTGCTGGCTGGGGCCGTGGCCGGGATGCTCATGCTGCTGGGCCCACTGGCCCTGCGGCTGAAGTTCGGCGTGGACGAGGTGGTGACATCGCTGTTGCTGAACTTCGTTGCGGTGCTCTTCGTGTCGATGATGATCGAGGGAGCGATGAAGGATCCGCTGGCCTTCGGCTGGCCCAGCTCCGTCCCGGTGCCGGGCAATGCCGAGCTGCCCAAGTTGATGGAGCGCACGCGGCTGCACGCTGGCCTGCTGATCGCCGTGGGCGCGGCGGTGGCGGTCTGGCTGGTGCAGGCGCGCACGGTCTTCGGAATGCGGTCGCGCGCGGCGGGTCTGAACCCGCGGGCGGCCAGTTTCGCCGGGGTGCCTCTGGGGCGCACGCTGGTCTCTGTCGCCTGCCTGTCGGGCGGGCTGGCGGGGCTGGCCGGCGCGATCGAGGTGCTGGGGGTCAAGGGCTATGTCACCACGGACCTGTCGCCCGGCTATGGCTATTCCGGGATCATCATCGCGATGCTGGCCAACCTGAACCCGCTGGGCGTGATCGCGGCGGCGCTGTTCAGCGCGGTGATGTTCGTGGGCGCGGATTCCATGAGCCGGGCGCTCTCGATCCCCAGTTACATCGCGGATGTGACCGTGGCGCTGAGCCTGCTGACCATGCTGGTGGCGCTATTCCTTACCCAGTACAGGATCCGGCGATGAACGTGATTTTAGATATCCTGTCCTCTGTCGGCATGTGGGAGGCGGTGCTGCGCATCGCCACGCCGCTGATCTTCGGCACCCTGGGCGTGCTGCTGTGCGAGCGGGTAGGGGTGCTGAACCTGGGCATCGAGGGGATCATGACCTTCGGCGCCATGCTGGGCTGGCTGACGGTCTATTCCGGCGGCGACCTCTGGATGGGGCTGGTGATGGCCGGCGTGGGGGGCGCGATGTTCGGGCTGCTGCACGCGGTGCTGACCGTACCCCTGGGGCTGAGCCAGCACGTGACGGGTCTGGGCATCACGCTCTTTGCCTCGAGCTTTGCCTATTACGTCTTCCGCCTGGCGGTGCCGACCGCGACCTCTCCGCCGACGGTGGAGCCCTTCCGGCCGCTGGCGGTGCCGGGTTTGTCTGAGATCCCTTTCGTGGGGCAGGTGCTGTTCAACCAGACCGCGCCGACCTACCTGGCGCTGGCGCTGGTGGCGGCATTGGCCTGGTGCCTCTACCGGACGCCGCTTGGCTTGGCGCTGCGGATGACGGGGGAGAACCCCCACGCGGTGGATGCCCAGGGGATCAACCCGGTCAGCCTGCGTATCGGCACGATCATGGCGGGCTCTGCGCTGATGGGGATGGGCGGGGCCTTCCTGACGCTGGCGGCCTTCAACAGCTTCTTCCCGACCATGGTGCAGGGGCGGGGGTGGATCTGCGTCGCGCTGGTGGTTTTTGCCTCCTGGCGGCCGGGGCGGGCGCTGCTGGGCGCGCTGCTGTTCGCCTTCTTCGATGCCTTCCAGCTGCGGCTGCAGACGGTGGTGGAAGGGGTGCCCTACCAGCTGTTCCTGATGCTGCCCTATGCGCTGTCGATCCTGGCGCTGGTGCTGATGGCACGCCGCGCCCGGGTGCCGCAGGCCCTGATGCAGCCCTATCGGCGCGGCGAGCGCTGAAGGGCGGACAGGCGCGCTGACGGTGGGGGCGGGATGCCTCCGGCGGGAGTTTTTCGGCAAGAAGAAGGGGCTGGCGCGCGGAGGTTCGCGGGGGCTCAGGCGGTGAGGGTGCCGCGCTCCAGCGCGTCGGTGAAGAGCGTCATGCGCTGGCGGGCGGTTTCCAGGATCGGCGTGGCGACGCGATCGGGGAAGGTGGCGGGCAGCCCTGCGGCGGCCTGGTCGAGGGCCTCCGGCCGGGCGAGGTCCGCGAAGGCGTCCTGCGCGAGAGCAGGGGGAATGCCGGCGCGGGCGGCGGATTGGGCGAAGTGGCGCGGGTGGACCTGGTCGATCCGGTAGTGGCGGCGCTGGCCGACGGACATGGCCAGCTGGACCTCCCGGTGGCGCAGGGCGGCGCTGGCGGCATGGGGGGCGGCCGAGAGGATGTCGTAGAGCGGTGTCATCCGGTAGCCGCCGGGGCCGAGGTGAAGCGAGAAGTTCTTGGCGTGGCCATCGGTGGCGGTGAGCATCCAGAACAGCACCTGGGCCTTCAGCAGCAGCTTCATGTCGCCGGCCCGGTCGATGGAGCCGGCCGCGAGGCTGACGCAGGCGCGGAAATCCGGGCCGCCGTGTTGCTGGTACTTTTGCCCCGATTCCAGGCCGAGAGCTTGCAGGAAATCCTCTTGCGGGAGGCGGACCATGCCACCGCGCGCCCTTGGGCCGCGGTCGAACCGGGTGATGACCAGGGCTTTCTGATCCTCGAAACGGGCGATCTCTGCCTGGTTGACGGGCAGGCCGAGGGCCCCGGCGATGCGCAGGCAGAGGTATTCGTTCTCTACACTGTCGGAGAGGTCGATCTGCCCCGCGACAAGGCCCATGGGCCGCTTGAAGATATGGGTGGTGGGGGCCACGCCAAGGGGCTGGTGCCAGGCGCCGTCGCGGCGCAGGAAGGCGGTCTTTTCCTGCGCGCCGGCCAGGGAGATCCGGAAGGGCGACTGGCCGTCTAGCCCCAGCGGGGCGCTGGCGAGGTTGCGCAGGGTGCGGGCGATCTGGGCCTCTGAGCGGGGCGTGCTGTCCAGGCGGAAGGGATCGCCGGGGTCGCTGTCCGGGGGCAGGAACTGGAGCGCGCCGATGCAGTCGCGCCCGATGGCCGCCAGCAGGTCATGGGGGCGGGGGCTGCGGGCCTCTGTCCGTTCGGCGATCAGGCGGCGCAGGTCGGGGTTGTCCGGCAGCAGGTTTTCAAACACCGCCGTGACATGGGCCCCCCGTTGCACGCCGGTATCCAGCGGCAGCTGGCGCGAGATGGCGAAGCGGTTTTCCCAGTCCAGCCACTCGCCTGCATATTGAAAAGAGGTCCCGCCGGAGGGCGAGAAGCCGTAGTGGCCGACCAGCCGTCCGTTCATGCGGACATCCAGCATGCGTGTCAGGGGAGGGCGGCCCATTCAGAAGATATCCCCGATCTCGCCCGGCGCGGCCTGTCCCAGGGGGGTGGCAGAAAGCTCTGACCCTAGGGCGGCGAGGACGGCGAGCATGGTGGAGACGCGCGGTTCATTGGCGCCGTTTTCCAGCCGCGAGATATGCTTGGTCGCCAAGCCGGCGCGCTGGCCAAGCTCTGCCTGGGTCCAGCCGCGCGCGCGGCGTTCGCGGCGGACGAGGTCCGAGAAATCCTTGAGGCTGCGGATCTTGTCCATGTGCGCTCCGTCGGGGTAACGAGTTTGGGATAAATGCAACATGGTACAAGTAGGTTACTTTTGCAAGAAATCCCAAAGGTGTTACCTTTTGGGGCGTTGTGGGGGTGTTTTCAGGCCGGGTGGGACAGGGGGTCAGGGGCCAAGTGGCGCAGCAGCGTGCCGTGGTCGGGCAGGCTGTCCAGGAGTTGGAGGGTCAGCTGCGTGGTCTTGGCCGGGGCGGGGCAGGGGTCTCCAAGGGCGCAATGTTCAAATGCGCGTCTGTCGCGCTCTTTGGATAGTCGGCGCGTTCTTGAGCCCCTAGAAAATCCAAATGTCCCGGACATCCCACTCGGACCGCCTGTTCAATTTCCGCAACGGCCAGAATGAAAGATCCTGATATGACCCAATCGAAGCATGAATTTCCGATCCCGAGCTTTCCGGCAGGGAAACTTCTGATTGATGGTCAGTGGCGGGATGCGCAGGACAATCAGACAATTGACGTCGTGAACCCGGCGACAGAGCAGGTCTATGCACAGATCGCGGCGGGCACGAAGCAGGATGTGGATCTGGCCGTTCAGGCCGCACAGACCTGCTTCGAAAGCAAAGCCTGGCAGCGGATGCGCCCGCTTGACCGCGGGCGCCTGTTGGAGCGGCTGGCCCTTCTGGTTGAAGAACACGCCGATGAGCTGGCGACACTGGAAGCCTGGGACAACGGCAAACCCTTCGCGGTCGCGCGTCATGTCGATGTGCAATTCACGATGGATGCGTTGCGCTACCACGCCGGTTGGGCCTCCAAAATGACCGGGGAATACATCACGCTGTCGCCCTTCGCGAACGACGGTGGCATCTATCGCGCCTATACGGAGCGTCGCCCGGTCGGAGTGGTTGCGGGCATCACGCCCTGGAACTTCCCCCTGGGCCAGGCGGTGCAGAAGATCGCACCCGCCATCGCCTTTGGCTGTACCATCGTTTTGAAACCCTCCGAAGAAACCTCCATGACCGCGTTGCGGTTGGGAGAGCTGATCTGCGAAGCCGGTTTCCCGGATGGCGCGGTGAACATCGTTACCGGCTATGGCGACCCTGTCGGGTCCTCCCTGGTCGATCACCCGATGGTGCGGAAAATCACCTTCACCGGGTCGACCGCCACGGGTCAGCGGATCCTTGCGGCGGCCTCGGGCCAGATGAAGCGGGTGACTTTGGAACTTGGCGGGAAGTCCCCCACGGTTGTACTGGCCGATGCGGATATGGAGCAGGCCATTCCCGGTGCGGCGATGGCGATTTTCGCCAACACCGGCCAGCTGTGCACGGCCGGCTCGCGCCTGATCGTGGAGGAGTCGGTCTTCGATGAGGTCACGACGGGCGTGGCCGAGTTTGCGAATAACCTGTCGATTGGCCATGCCTTCACCCCTGATGTGATGCTTGGGCCGCTGATTTCACAGCGACAGCTGGACAAGGTGTCGGGCATGGTGAGCGCGGGTGTGGATGCAGGCGCGCAGGTTCTGTGTGGCGGGGGGCGGGCTGCCAATTCCGGTTATTTCTACCAGCCAACCGTGGTCACCAATGTCGCCCCTGAAGCGCAGCTGAACCGGGAAGAGATCTTCGGGCCGGTGGTGATTGCCAGCAAACTGAAGGCGCTGGACCAGCTGAAAGCCGCAGCGAACGACACTGAGTACGGTTTGGGCGCCAGCATCTGGACGAGCAATATCAACAAGGCACACTTGCTCGCAGATCAGATCGACGCGGGCACGGTGTGGATCAACACGCACAATATTCTCGACACTGCGATGCCGTTCGGGGGCATGAAGATGTCCGGGCTTGGCCGCGAATTCGGGTCGGAAGCGATCAACGCCTTCACCGAGCCCAAGGCCGTCTGCATGCGCCTTGATCCCAATAAGATCTGAGTTCAGCGCGCCAGACCGACCGACAGCGCAGTCAACCGTTCACGAAAGCGAAAGAGACAAACCATGACACACAATATCGATACTCTGATCGACGGTGTGAGCGAGCAAGTCATCGAGTGGCGCCGCCACCTTCACGCCCATCCAGAGCTTTCGTTCGAAGAATATGAAACGAGCAAGTTCATCGTTCAATCTCTTGAAGGTATTGGCGGAATTGAAATCAGCCACCCCTCCGGGACAAGCGTTGTCGGTCGGTTGATCGGATCCAAGCCCGGACCGGTCATCGCGATCCGGGCGGACTTCGATGCCCTGCCGATCCAGGAGGACACCGGGCTGCCCTTTGCGTCCAAGACGGATAACAAGATGCATGCCTGCGGGCATGACGGGCACACGTCCATTCTTCTTGGCACTGCGGCAGTCCTCGCGGCGATGAAGGACGACCTGGCCGGAGAGATCCGCTTCCTGTTCCAGCACGGCGAGGAAGCCCCTCCGGGCGGTGCGCGCGGCATGATCGAGGGCGGCGCGCTTGACGGTGTGGACCGGATCATCGGCCTGCATCTCTGGTCGCCGATCGAAATCGGAACCGTGCAGATCAACCCGACCTATGTGATGGCGGCCTGCGATGTGTTCCGGATCGAGATCAAGGGCAACGGCGGCCATATCGGTGATCCGCACACATCGATTGATACCATCGCGATCGGCGCGCAGATCGTGGACAACCTTCAGCACATCGTGGCCCGGAACGTGGACCCCATCCATTCCGCGATTGTCGGCGTGACCAACTTCAACGCGGGCGTCGCCATCGCGGTCATTCCGCCCAGTGCGGTGCTGACCGGGGGCACGAATGTCTTTGACCCCAATGTGCGCGACCTGCTGGAAAAGCGCATCGGCGAAATCGCCCATGGTATCTGCGCGACCCATGGCGCACGGTGCGAATACGAATACACCCGCGTTTACGACACGGTTGTGAATGACCCGGATACCGCCGCAATCGTGGACGGTGTCGCGGCGAAACTGTTCGGACGGGAGAACGTCAAGGATCTTCCCCCGATCATGCCCGGCGAGGACTTCGCATTCTTCGCCCAGCAAAAGCCGTCGTGTTTCGTGCTGCTTGGCGCGGGCAACAAGGAAAAGGGCATCATCGCGCCCCACCATGACCCGAAGTTCGACATTGACGAAGACTCTTTGGCGATGGGGACGCGCCTGTTCGTGAACGCCGCAATTGAGCTGCTGGAACAGACCAAGCCCGGCGGCTGATCGCATGAGGGCGCGCCCGCCGGTTTTTCCGGTGCCGCGCGTCCATCCCGAAAAGGTAATGCCCTGCGCATGGATCGGTCCTGCGCAGGGCATTCCTTTTTAGGGCTGTGTTCCGTTCAGAACGTCAGAGGGGCTGGCACCGAAGGACTTTCGGAAGTCCTGGCTGAAATTGCTGAGATGGAAGAAGCCGTATTCCATGGCGACCTGGGTGACGGTGCATTCATTGGGCCGTGAGGATTTCAACCGGTCATGCGTGGCTTTCAGACGCATAAGCTTCAGATAGGACAGGGGCGTGGTGCCAAGGTATGTCCGAAATCCCGCCTGCACCGTTCGCTTTGTCATTCCGCTTGCGTTGACGATGTCACTAAGCTTGATGCCATCGGTCAGGTGGTCCTCGATGAACTTGCGCGCCCGGCGGATGTGTTCCGGCAAATGCGCCTCAAAGTCTCTGTCCGAGTTTGCCTTGTGAAACTCCGGCGACAGGTCGAGCACCGATGACGTGATCAATTGCTTGAGATGGGTCACCACCGACTCGTTGTGAAGGGCGCTGTCCGCTCGGACCAGACCATTGGCCAATCCGCTCACGACGCTCGAAAAGAGAATCCCGTGCGTATTGAGGCTGAAGACATGCGGACCAAAGCTCAGATCTTCCGGCCGCAGATGACAGGCCCGCGATAGCAGATAGTTACTGACCCAGTCGGCCTGAATGACCAGCGTCAAATGCTGGCTGTTGCCCTCCATGTCGGTCTGCCAGGGAACGCCGGGCTGAAGAACGCAGAATTCGTTCGGGCGGATTGTCCAATCGTTGCCACCGCTGAGGATACGGGTGGTTCCTTGCAGAGGCAGTTTCACGACCAGGTCGGACCCGGGCCGTTCCAGCAGCACGCTGACCTTATTCGCGTCGGACTGGTAGTCGATGTAATGCAGGGACAATCCGTCGATCTCGACCGACTTGTGCCAGAAGGACACCTCCTTTGCGCGTCGGCCCGAGAACTGCAACTCATGTGGCATCAAGGCCTGATCGACATAGCCCTTTATGTCCTTCGCCGTCTGCATGACCGCCGCACTTCTTCGGATTCCCAGACACATGTCAGAGAGGTTCTCTTGCCCGGTCGAGAAAAGCGCGTTCATTGCGAAAATCCTGGATCTTGTGGGATTCAGCATCCGTGAGGCCCGCTCTTCCGTCAAGTTTTTATGTTAAGCTTAAAATAAATCGCCGGAGCGTCGCACAAATTTTACATGCTGCGCCGGATGGGTAGTGACTGCGTTATTTGCCACCTAGCGTTGGGGAAACCCGGTCCGATCCGCACGTGTATCAAGCCCCGTGAAGAGGGGAGCGTGCGATTGAGAAGAGTCCACGAAGGACCGTTTGTCGGCCGGTTAAAAAAACAACGAACATGAAATGTTCACATCCAACAGACGCGAGGAAAACGTCAAATGTTTAAATCTAAGAAGATGCTCAGCATACTCTGCCTGGGCGCCGCCAGCCTCATGCCCGCAGCCTCCCTGGCCGACGATGTCCTGATCGGGAACATCGCGCCTGTCGCGGCACAGCCCAGCCAGGCCATTCTTGCCGACGCGATTGCAAAGTTCGCGGCCGAAGAGGGCTGGAGCTATCGCATGCTGGACGCGAACCTGTCGCCGGATCGCCAGGTGAGCCACGTCGATACCTTCGTCACGCTCGGTGCAGATGTCATTGCCTCCTGGTCCCTGGACCCGAATGCAGTGGCCGCAGCCTATACCCGCGCCCAGCAACAGGGCGTCAAGGTGATCGGTGTCAATTCCGACGGCCAGGGTGTGGATCAGTCCGTCTGGTGGGACGTGCAGATCTGTGTTCCCGGCGGCGTCTACGAGCGCAACGCCAACTGGATCGCAGAGCGCAAGCCCGGTGCGAAGGTCATTGTCTTCGGTGGGCCGCCGGTGCCGTCGATCCAGAACAACAAGGCCTGCTTTATCGATGCCGCCGAAGCCGCAGGGCTTGAAGTGATCGCAACGCCGGACAACACCCAGGACACGACCGCGAATGCCGCCGCGATGGCCGCAGACCTGCTGGTCCGTCACCCGGATGTCGAAGCCGTCTGGGCATACAATGACAACACGGCGCTCGGCTTTTCGGCATCGCTGTTCGCATCGGGTAAAACCGTGTGGAAAGCCGGCGAAGAAGGCGGCGTCATGGTGTTTGGCACCAACGGCGACGAGATCGCAATCGATGCCGTGCGCAGCGGGCGTCTGACTGGCACCTGGGATCCCGATTACATCGCCTTCGGCGGCGCGGTCGTTCTGATGGCCAAGCAATTGCTTGAGACCCCCGATGCGGCTCCTGAGCCTCTGGTCGTGCGCTCCATGTTGGTCACGGCCGAAACGGTCGATGACTACATCGAGAATGAAGACCGCGAATACACGCTCGAGTCTCTTCCCCTGGTCAAGTGACCCCGAAGAGGGTCCGGGCCCCTGCGGCTTTGACCCTCTTCACTCGGCGCGTCCGCTTGTCGGACGCGCTCTCTCCCCTCGTCTAGACTGGCATTGGAATTTGCATGACAACGCCCTCTGAATGGATTGAGACAGACTACCTTGTCATCGGTGCAGGGTCGGCAGGTTGTGTGATGACCGCCCGTCTGTCTGAAGATGCCCAATCAAAGGTCACGGTCCTGGAGGCCGGGCCGCGCGACAGCAATCCGTGGATCCACGTGCCGATCGGCTACGGGAAGACGATGGTCGATCCCAGGATCAACTGGAAATTCGAAACGGACCCCGACCCGTCGATCGCCGGCCGCAAGATGTTCTGGCCGCGCGGCAAGGTGCTGGGCGGATCGTCCTCCATCAACGGATTGCTCTACGTGCGGGGTCAAAGCGCGGATTACAATCACTGGGCCCAGCTGGGGAACACTGGCTGGTCCTACGACGATGTGCTGCCGTATTTCCGCAAAGCCGAAGACCAGGAGAACGGCCCCGACGATTTCCACGGCGAAGGTGGGCCGCTGCGGGTGTCCAATCTGGTCGAGCGAAATCCGCTGTGCGAGGCGTTCATCCAAAGCGGCGTTGCAGCCGGTATCCCGCGCAACGACGACTTCAACGGCGCGCGCCAAGAGGGGATCGGATATTACCAGCTGACAACGCGCAACGCCCGCCGGTGCTCTGCTGCCGTTGGCTATCTGCGCCCTGCCGCAAAACGGCCGAATGTCAGGGTCGAAACCGACGCGGCGGTACACCGCATCCTGTTCGAGGGAAAACGCGCAACTGGTGCCGTGTTCAAGCGCAACGGGACGTTCATCGGCGTTCGGGCCTCGCGCGAAGTCATCCTCTCGGCTGGTTCGATCAAGTCGCCGCATCTGTTGCTGCTCTCGGGCATCGGCCCGGCAGAGCAATTGCAGCAGTATGGCGTGCCCGTGGTGCAGGATTCCGCTGGTGTGGGTGAAAACCTTCAGGACCACTACGGCGCGTTTCTGTCGTACAGAAGCCGGCTGCCGCTGACCATCAACGACATCATGATGAGCCCGTTGCGGCAGGTCAAAGCGGGCTTGCAATACGCCCTGATGCGCAAAGGTCCATTGACCATTTCCGCGGCCCAGGTCGGAGCCTTCGTCAAGTCGCATCCTGACCTCGACGCGCCTGACATCCAGTTCCTGTTCCAAACCTTCAGTCACGGCGACTTCGAAGAGGGCCTGGATAAGTTCTCCGGTTTCGCAAACGTCGTGCATCCCTCCCGCCCCGAAAGCCGGGGCACGCTGCAACTGAAGTCTGCCGATCCCGAGGACGTGCCCTCTGTTCAGGCCAATTATCTTTCGGCGGACTATGACTGCCGGGTGATCGTCGATGGCTTCCGGCTTGCCCGTGACGTGGCCAGGCAGGACGCCATGACCGATCACATTCTGGCAGAGATCGCCCCAAGCGCAGACTTGCAAAGCGATGATGAGCTTCTCGATTACGCGCGCCAGACCGGCCTTTCGATCGCTCACCAGGTTGGCACCTGCAAAATGGGTGTCGATCCGATGGCGGTGGTCGATCCGACCTTGCGGGTGCGTGGGGTCGAGGGGCTGCGGGTTGTCGATGCGTCGGTCATGCCCAAGCTCGTGTCGGGCAACACCAATGCGCCGACGATCATGATCGCCGAGAAAGCCGCTGACCTGATCAAGAGCGGGGCCTAGAGCGCGATGCAGACGATTTTCGATTATATCATCGTCGGCGCTGGCTCTGCCGGATGCGTTCTGGCCAACAGGCTGACGGAAGACGGCAAAAGCTCCGTTCTGCTGGTCGAGGCGGGCGGCGAGGACCGGAATTTCTGGCTTCATATTCCGGTGGGCTACGGCAAGACGATCGCCGACCCCAAGGTGAACTGGAAGTTCGAGACGGAAGCGAACCCCGCGCTTGGGGGACGCAAGATCTACTGGCCGCGCGGCAAGGTTCTGGGCGGCACGTCGTCGATCAACGGTTTGATCTACATTCGCGGCCAGGCCGAGGATTATGACCTGTGGCGACAGGACGGAAACGAGGGCTGGTCCTACGAAGAGGTCCTGCCCTACTTCCGCAAGGCGGAGCAGCAGGAAAACGGGGCAGACGCCTATCACGGGGCAGACGGGCCCCTGGCCGTCAGCAACATCCGTGAACGCAATCCCCTGTGCGAGGCCTATATCGCCTCCGCCGAAGCATTGGGCATTCCGCGCAACCCCGACTTCAATGGCGCAACCCAGGAGGGCGCGGGCTATTTCCAGGGCACGATCCGCCGGGGTCGTCGCGCCTCGGCGTCGGTTTGCTATCTGCGACCCGCTATGAAGCGCCGCAACCTGACCGTCATGACGCGCACTGCAGCCTTGCGGGTCCTGTTCGAAGGGCGGCGTGCCCGGGGCGTCATGGTGGAGCGGGAGGGCAAGCAGTTTGCCGTCACCGCCAATCGCGAGGTGATCCTCTCTGCCGGTTCGGTGAAATCCCCCCACCTTCTGATGCTGTCCGGCGTTGGCGACAGCACGGATCTGCAAGCGCATGGCGTGCCGGTTGTGCATGAGTTGAAAGGGGTCGGACAGAACCTGCAGGATCATTACGGCGGTCAGATCACCTGGCGCTGTTCGCAGCCGATCACGATGAACGACGTCATGCTCAGCAAGTGGCGCCAGCTGCGCGCGGGTTTGCGGTGGATCCTGCGGCGCGACGGCCCGCTGTCCGTCCCGGCGGGGCAGGCAAGTGTATTCACCAAGGTCCTGCCCGAAAGCGCGACGCCGGACCTCCAGTTCCTGTTCCAGACGTTCAGTGGCGGGTACTACGAAGACGGGCTGTTCAAGTTTTCCGGCTTTGCCAATTTCATCTGTCCTGTTCGGCCAAGATCGCGGGGCCACATCGCGCTGCGGTCCGCCGATCCAAGGGACACTCCGAAACTGTTTCCGAACTATTTTTCAGACCCTTACGACCGGAAGATCGCGGTTGAAGGGCTGAAGCTTGCGCGCCGGATGGCAGAGACGGCCCCTCTTTCCGGGTTCGTGATCGACGAGCATTTGCCGGGCTCGCAAGCCGCCACGGACGACGACATCGAACAGTATCTGACCGAACAGGGCGGCTGTGTCTCGCATCAGGTTGGGACATGCAAAATGGGTCACGACAGCCTGTCTGTGGTCGATCCGGAATTGAAGGTGCGTGGGCTCGAAGGGCTGCGGGTGGTCGACGCCTCGATCATGCCCCGCCTCATCTCGGGCAACACCAATGCGCCAGTGATCATGATTGCCGAAAAAGCGGCGGACCTCATTCGCGGGAGAGCAGCGTGAAGCAAGAGAAAGTTCAAGCCGGCACAGTGCTGGTCGACGTCAAGGGAATCTCCAAGAGTTTTCCCGGCGTGAAGGCCCTTTCGAACGTGGATTTGACCATTCGCGCCGGCGAGGTGCACGCCCTTACGGGCGAGAACGGATCCGGCAAGTCCACCCTGTCGAAGGTCATCGCCGGGATGCACCGACCCGATACCGGGACGATCCGCATCGATGGAGAGCTCTGCGAACTGGAAAATCCCGCCGACGCCATCGAGCGCGGGATCGTGATGATTTCGCAGGAATTGACCCTCGCGCCCACTCTGACGGTGGCCGAGAACATCTTCATGGGCCGGCTGCCGAAATCCAGCTGGGGCAAGATCAACTGGTCCAAACTCAATGCGGATGCGGTGCAGGTTCTCGATCGTCTGAACGTTCACGTCAGTCCGACCGCGCTGGTGTCCGATCTCAGCATCGAGCTGCAGCAGGAAATCGAAATCGCGCGGGCCCTTTCGACAGACGCCCGCCTGCTGATCCTCGACGAAGCGACTAGCTCCTTGTCCGAAGCGGCCACCAAACGCCTGCTTGAGCTGGTCGTCCAGGAACGCGACCAAGGCATGGCCGTGTTGATGATCACGCACCGGATGCCGGAAATCTACGCCGTTTCAAGCGTGGCAACGGTGCTGCGCGATGGCAGCCTGATCTCGACCGTGCCTATTCCTCAGACCACCGAAGAGCAGCTGGTCAAGCTCATGGTTGGGCGCGAGCTGGGCGATTACTACAGCAAGCAGGAGATCGCGCAGGGCGAACTGGTGCTGGATGTCAAAGGCCTGACCGCGGAGAACGGCGCGTTTGACCCCGCCGACCTGGTGTTGCGCCGTGGTGAAATCCTTGGCCTGGCCGGCTTGGCTGGCTCCGGAAAATCTGAGTTTGCGCAGGCGCTCGGCGGAGCAATTGCCGCCCATGGCCAGGTTCGGGTGGCCGACAAGGCGATGGCCCTGGGCGATCCCCGGGCAACGATCAAGGCGGGTGTCGGCTATGTGCCGGATGACCGCAAGGGGTCTGCCATCCTGCCGGTGCGCGACATCTCTGAAAACTTCGCAATGGCCTGGATGGATCGGCTGACCAGCAAGGGGCTGATCTCTCTTCGCCGCCAGAAAAGCGAAGTTGCCAGCGCCATTCAGGACTACGGCGTTGTGACATCCTCGGCCGATGCGTTGATTTCGACCCTCTCGGGCGGGAACCAGCAGAAGATCGTCTTGGGAAGAATTTTCAGACGAAAGCCCGATGTCCTGATTCTGAACGAACCAACCCGTGGCGTCGACGTCGGGGCAAAGACCGAAATCTACAAGATGTTGCAACAGGCCGCCAACGAGGGCGCCGGCATCATCGTCATCTCATCTGAACTGCCGGAAATCCTGGGTATTTCCGACCGGATCGCGGTGTTCTTCGAAGGCAGGATCGTCGCTGAATTCGATGGACCGACGGCAGATGAAGAAGCCATCGCACATGCGGCTGTTGCAGGAGCCAAACGGGCCAACCCGCCAGCGAAAACCGCAAACGAGACAGAGGTATAACACATGTCCACACAGAGCACTTCCGGCGGCTTCGGCGCCCTTGTCCGCCGCATCTTTCGAAGCCGCTACGCCGGTGCCTTGATCAGCCTGGTTCTGGTGTCGGTTTTCCTGAGTCTCTATCAGCCCGTGTTCCTGACGTGGCCGAACATCATGAACATCGTCAAATCTAACTCAGTCGGGTTCATCCTTGCGATTGGCGCGACCTTTGTCGTCATCTCTGGCACGGTCGATTTGTCATTTGGGTCGGCCACAACCGCATCGGCCATGGCCTTCGGGCTTTTGCTTGTCGCCGGAACGCCGCTGCCCCTTGCGGTTCTGGGGGCCATCTTCGCCGGTTTCGTGCTTGGGGCGATCAACGGCTACCTCGTGGCCTACGCAAAAATCTCTTTCTTCGTCGTGACACTTGGCACCTTGTCGATTTTCCAGAGTGTCGCGCTGGTCGTGAACAGCGGGACAAGTGTGTCCGTCTTTTCCGTTCCCGGGTTTTCCGCGCTGAACCAGTTCGTCAACGGCAATATCGGGCCAGTTCCCGTTCTGCTCGTTTTCAATATCGTGCTTTTCCTGATCGCGGGGGGCGTGCTGCGCTTCACGGCCTTTGGACGTTCGCTTTACGCCATTGGCTCCAACATCGAGGCCGCACGTCTGAACGGGATCAACGTCAAGCGAGTGCTTCTGATCGTCTTCATCATTTCCGGTCTGTCCGCGGGCCTGGCAAGCGTGGTCCAGGTCGGTCGTCTGACCGTCGCCTCTCCGAATGTGGACATGAACCTGCTGCTGACCGTCCTGGCCGCGGTTCTGATCGGCGGCACCGCCATGACAGGTGGAGAGGGTGGCGTGCTTGGGACGATGATCGGGATGCTGTTCCTTGGCGTCGTTCAGAACGGGCTGACCCTGTCGAGCGTATCCTCCTTCTGGCAAGGCACGCTGAGCGGGTCGATCCTGATCCTGTCGGTCTGGCTGGGGGGCATTCGGGGCGTTCTGCGCGCCCAGAAGCAGAAGAAGACGGAATAGCGGGCAGAACTGCCTGGCCGGCCAGCGGCAATCGGACATCGCCTGACGCGCTTTTTCTGGCCCCTTCGAATTCGAGAAACGGAACCGCTCAAAAGGAGTAGCATCCATGCCCGCCAACAAAATGTTCGTCAAAGAGGGTTTCAAGCTCGGTGCTTTTTCGTCCAACTGCTCCGCCGGGATGACCGTCAGCAGCATCCCGGAACGGTGGGTCAACAGCTGGGACAACAACCTGAAGCTGGCCCAAATGCTGGATGACGCGGGCATGGATTTCATCCTGCCCGTCGCCCGCTGGATCGGCTGTGGGGGCGATATCAATTTCCAGGGCAACGTGCTTGAAACCATGACCTGGGCTGCGGCCTTGCTGGCCAAGACCAAGGATATCTCGGTCTTTTCGACCACCCATGCCGCTTTCAACCACCCCGTGGTTGCCGCAAAGCAGATCGCGACGATGGATCAGATCGGCAACGGCCGCGCGGGGCTGAACATCGTGGCCGGCTGGAACAAGCCCGAGTTCAAGGCGCTTGGCCTGGATCTGCCCGACGACCACGAAACGCGCTACGGCTACGCCCAGGAGTGGTTCGACATCGTGTCGAAGATCTGGGCAGATGAGGGGCCGTTCGACTACAAAGGCAAGTACTTCAATCTCGAAGGGATACAGGGCCAGCCTGCGCCGGTGAACGGCGTTGTTCCGGTTCTCAACGCCGCCGGGTCAGGCGTTGGTCGGGACTTTGCCACACGCAATGCGAATTACCTTTTCACCCCGGCCATCGACCTTTCACGCTCGGCCACTGAAATTCAGGACCTGATCGGGCAAGCTGCCGGTCTTGGGCGTGACGTGGGGGTTCTGACCTTCAGTCACGTGACCTGCCGCCCGACGGAAAAAGAGGCCAAAGAGTACCGCCAACACGTCATCGACCACGCCGACTGGAAAGGCGTAGAGACGTTGATGGATATGCTGTTTGCGAATGCGCAATCCTTCCCCCACGACCTGTTGAAGCAAATGAAGAACTCCATGGCGCTTGGTCATGGTGCGTTTGAACTGACCGGGACGCCACGGCAGGTTGCCGACCGCCTCATCGAGCTGCAAAAAGCCGGATTTGCCGGAACGACACTGTCCTTCGTCGATTATGTGGAGGAATTCCCGTATTTCCGGGATGAGGTTTTGCCGCTTTTGACCGAAGCCGGAATTCGCTGAATGGCAACGCCAGGGATGTTTACCCATGCGGTCCGGCCACTGCCTTTGGTTGCGAGGTCGAAGAGGTGATCAACCGCGCCAGCGTTTCCATCATTTTCGGTCGCTTCCGTCAGGTGATTGAGGGCAGCCGGGTTGGCGCATTGACCTATTGGAATCGCAGCGTCCAAAAGCGCGCAGAGGCGGCTTGAAAATCACAGCGAAAACACCGCACCGATACAAGCGAAAGGCCGGAAACCACGCCGGATGCTTCGACCTTTCGGGGGAACGACAGGGTAAGGAAACGACACATGCAAATCTCTTGGTTCGCGACGTTCAATGACAAAACGGCCCCAACGGCAGAAGTCACACCAGAGGAAATCGAGCGGATCACGGATATCGTGAAATCGACTCCGGGCCTTTCAAACGGCCTTGTTTCCACGCCCTGGGACGTGCCGGGCATGCCGTTCGACGACAAGCCGCTTCCGCAGCTGGCGTTGCAGCTTTACTTTGACGACATCGAGCAGCTTGAGGCCGCCCTGGAGCCGGACGGGCATTTGCAGAAGCTGGCCGACAAGTCCAACCTTCCCACCTTCAAGGATCCGCATGTCACGGAAGAGGCCATGCTCACGCGGGTCTACCACGCACCGGACCCCGCGTTCAAAACCGCGGATGGCAAACCCCATTGCTCCTTCCTGGTGCAATATCCCGGCCCCTCGGAACAGCGCAACAAGTGGATCCGCCACTACGTTGTGCATCATACGGCGATTATGAAAACCTTCCCGGGTATCCGCCAGATCGAGGTCTGCACCGCTTTGGATTGGTGTTCGTCCATGCCGTGGGAACGCGTCGGCCACATGCTGCGAAACAAGGTGGTTTTCGATGATGACGTTGCGCTGCAGGCCGCCCTGGGATCGCCCGTTCTTGACGACATGATGGCCGATGCCGCGCTGCTTCCGCCTTACGACGGTGGGAGCAAGCATTTCCCCATGGCGACATGGGGCGCCCCCAACCGTTAATGTCCGTCTTCGCCCGCTCACGGCGGGCCAGCAACGCTTACTCTTAGGATCCCCGACCATGGCAAGCTCCCACAAGATCGCGTTTATCAAGGCCAGCTGGCATTCAGAGATTGTTGACCAATCGCTAGTCGGATTTCGTTCGGCGCTGGATCTCGACGCATTTCACGTCGAGGTTTTCGATGTCCCAGGGGCGTTCGAGCTCCCCCTTCTTGCAAAAACTCTTTCCAAGACGGCGGAGTACGACGCGATTGTCTGTGCTGCCCTGGTGGTTGATGGCGGGATTTATCGCCATGATTTTGTATCTGCTACAGTCGTTGAAGGCCTGATGCAGGTGCAGCTTGAAACCGGAGTCCCGGTGCTGTCCGTTTCGCTCACGCCTCACAACTTTCAGCCAACGCCAGAGCACATTGCGTTCTTCAGCGGCCATTTCGTGACCAAGGGCGAAGAGGCCGCACAGGCGGTGACATCGCTTCTTCAACTCGGCATCTACAAACGCGGTGAACCGGCGGGCCACTGACACACGGCTTACTTTGGTTGAGTCTCTCCGCGGGAAAACCGACGGGGAGAGACGCCCTTCCAGTCCTTGAAGGCGCGCCCGAAGGATGCGGCGTCCGCATACCCAAGCTGCTCTGCGATGTGTTCAAGCGGGATCTGAGCGCCGCTTTCCAGAAGCTGGCAGGCGCGCCGCATGCGCTGAGTCCGCAGCAATTCGCGAAAACTCACATTGTTCTGGGCTAGATAGCGGCGAAGCGTGCGCTCTGGCGCGCCAAGGTCCGTGGAGACTGCGAAAAAGGTGATGTTGTTGCTCGCCAATCTTTTCGAAATGGCCAGCTTCATTTTTTCGATGATGTCCTCATCCTGATCATTCTCAACCCGCATCAAATCCATCAGGTGGGTTTCAAGCACAGGTTTCAAATGATCCAGGCGCGACCGCGCGGTGTTGGTCGTCGACATCTCCATCAGGCGGGAGGGGATGACAATTCCGGTGTAGGCCGCATCCCCCCGGACCGGGCAATTGAAGTTTGCTTTCAGGGCGTCGCGATGTGTTGAGACATCGTGCTGAAAGCGCACCTCAAGGGGCCGCCACTGCGCGCCGAGAGCCTGGCGCATGCACATGTCAATCGATGCAATCGAAAACTCGGCATCCTGTCTGCGGGGCCAGATGTCATCGTTGCCCGCGATATAGCGCAGCTCGGTTCGATCTTCATCCACCTCGTGAATGCCCAGGCTGGAATGGGTCTGCCAGTGTTTCTGGAACTTTATGAAGGCGCGCAGCACTTCGAGAGGCGAATTCAGCGTCATTGTCAGAACATGGAACGGCCCAAGTTCGGCAGGGCTGAAGGCTGCCCCCAATTCCAGACCAATCAGCGGGTTTCCGGTGTGCTCTGCAACCAGTTCAGTAAATGCCAGATACTGTGAAAATTTGATCCACGCATAGGGCGACTCGACGATGTCGCGGGTCAGGCCGACCTCGCGCAAAAGCTGCGTCGTATTGCATCCGGATTCGCGCGCTGCCTTGATGAAAAAGTCCAGAAAGAGGACCCGAATTCTAGCAGGGTTCATCTTCGGGGAGAGGTCAGCTGCGGTGATCGGTTCCATGTCATGAACAGTATGCAAATTGGCCGGAATTGCAATTTTTTTGTCCGTCGATGACCTCTAATTTCTGACAGATCGTTGGCCTTCAAAGCGCCAGTAGAACCTACCCAGTTCGCCAAGACGGAAAGGCACGCTGCGGCCGGCCGTTTGTATGTTGCCCCCACTGATGAGAGCCCCATGACAAAAGACACCAAAATCGATTTCATCTATCTGTCAGAGCCCGACATGGTCGAAGCAGGGGTCACCGACATGCCCTCTTGCGTTGACACGATGGAAGAGATGTTCGCGCTGCTTCATGTGGGCGATTACCGGATGGCGGGTGAGAACAATAACTCCCATGGCTCCCTGATCCTGTTCCCTGAAGACTCTCCGCACGACACCATGCCCAAGAACACGCCGGATCGCCGCCTGATGGCGATGCCTGCCTATCTGGGCGGCTCCTTCGGGACATCGGGTGTCAAATGGTACGGATCGAACATCGCCAATCGGGAGCGTGGTCTGCCCCGCTCCATCCTGATGTTTATCCTCACGGACACCGAAACCAGCGCGCCGCTTGCCCTAATGTCCGCGAACCTCCTGTCAGCCTATCGCACGGGCGCCATTCCAGGCGTGGGCGCGCGTCACCTGGCGCGCAAGGACTCCCGCGTGGCCGGGATTCTCGGGCCGGGCGTTATGGGTAAGACCAGCCTGAGCGCCTTTATCGCTGCCTGCCCGCAGATCGACACCGTCAAGGTCAAGGGACGCGGCCAGAAGAACCTGGACCTGTTCATCGACTGGGTGAAAGAGACCTACCCGCAGATCTCCAAGGTCTATGCCGTCGACACGGCCGAGGAACTGGTGCGCGGATCCGACGTGGTGGCCTATTGCAGCTCCGGTGCCACCGGCGACCCCTCGACATACCCCATTGTCGAACGGGACTGGATCAGCCCCGGCACCTTCCTTGCCATGCCGGCCCTGGGCAACTTTGACCAAGGGGTTGCGGCTCCGGATGTCCGCAAGGTGCTGGATTACACGGGTCTTTACGAAGCCTGGGTATCCGAGGTCCCGCACCCCACCCATGACCATATCCCGCTTGTCGGCATGAAATGGATGGACATGGTTACCGACGGCGCATTGCAGCGCGATGCGCTGGAAGACCTGAGTGCCATCGTTGCGGGCACAACGCCCGGCCGTCAGAACGACGACGAGATCATCATGCTTTCCGTTGGCGGCATGCCGGTGGAGGATGTGGCCTGGGGCACGATTGTCTACCGGAACGCCATCAAGAATGGCCTCGGGACGAAGCTGAACCTTTGGGATGAACCCATCCTGCACTGACGGCGCGCGGTCCGGACGGACTGCGCCCCCCACACCCATTCTCCAGCTGAAAGCATTCTCATGACCCAAGTCACCCGGGTGAAAACCGGAACCAAATACGAAGACATCGCCTGTTATTCCCGGCTGGTCTGCGTCGGTGACCAGATCTTCGTGTCCAACACCGCGGGGCGTGACCCCGAGACCAAGGAAATGCCCGAAGGCGTGACCGAGCAAGCCCGGACCGCGATTTCAAACCTTGAACGCGCGCTCATGGCTGTAGAGTCCTGCTTGGGGGACGTTGTTGCCATTCGTGTCTATGTTCCGAACCCGGAGGACGCGGATGCCGTTGGGCGCGTTCTGGGCGAAAGGTTCCGTGGGATCGATCCGGCCCTGACGCTGACCTGCCCAACGCTTGGCTCGACCATCTACAAGGTGGAACTGGATGCGACCGCCATTCGCGGCGCCTCCAAGGCCGAAGCTGTCTACATCACCCTTTAGGACCATGGATGGGGTTTGCCCGACCGGGCAGACCCCTTGTCCGCCAGAGACCAGGATCCCTTATGGCCCCCATCGTTACACCCGTTCAAACACACGCCGACGTGCCGTCAAAGACAACCGTTGCCATTATCGGCGGCGGCATCGTCGGCTTGTCGGCTGCATTGACTCTTGCCGAACGCGGGGTGCCGGTCGTTGTGTTCGAAAAGGGCCGTGTTGTCGGCGAGCAGTCGTCGCGCAACCTGGGCTGGATCAGAAAGACCAACCGGTCTCCGCAGGATGCGCCCCTGGCCATCGAAGCGGACAAGCTCTGGACGGGCATGGCGCAGCGCACCGGATCAAACGTTGGCTATCAGCAGCCTGGCATCATGTTCCTGTCGCAGACCGAAGAAGAGCTGGCTGCGAACCGCAAGTGGCTGGATGCGGTCAAGGATCTCAACATCGACTCGCGGCTTCTTAGCCCAGAGGACGTGGACCGCATGGTTCCGGGCGGCAGCCGCAGATGGCGCGGCGGGCTTTACACCGCCTCGGACGGCTACGCAGAGCCCACCCTTGCGGCAAGTGCGATCGCCAGTGCCGCGATCGACAAGGGGGCCATCATCGTCGAGAACTGCGCGGTGCGCACCCTGTCGACCTTCGGCGGCAAGGTTCGCGGTGTCATCACCGAGCGCGGCGAAATCGCCTGTGAGCAGGTGATCCTTGCGGGCGGCCTGTGGTCCAGGAAGTTCCTGGGAAATCTCAAAATCTCCCTGCCGACCCTGCCCATCATCGGTTCGGTTCTGCGGACGGCGCCGATGGAAGGTCCGACCGATATCGCGGTGGCCGGACCCGATTTCTCCTTCAGGAAACGCAAGGACGGCGGGTTCACGATCACCCAGCGGGCCGCGATGAGCGCGCCCTTGGTCCTGGATCACGCGCGGATCGGGTTGAAGTACCTGCCCACCTTGCGGGCGAACTGGCACAACCTGCGACTGTCCCTTGGGCGGGATGTCCTCAGTGACTACTCGCTGGCGCGCAAATGGAAGGGCTCGGACATCTCACCGTTCGAACGCACCCGCACCATGGATCCCGTGGCCAATCCGCGCCTGATCGAAGAGGCGATGGACAATCTCACCGCGGCCTGGCCCGCCTTCAAGAGCGCCGAGATCACGGAAACCTGGGCTGGCACCATCGACGTCACGCCGGACTCGCTGCCGGTCATGGGCGCTGTCCCCAATTGGGATGGGCTCACGCTCGCGACCGGGTACTCGGGCCATGGTTTCGGAACGGGTCCTGCGGCAGGACAGCTGGCGGCTGATCTTGCGACCGGTGCGAAACCTCTGGTCGACCCCGCACCCTATGACATTCGGCGTTTCGACTAAGGACTGCCAAGGCGCGACCGGCCGCTGCCTTTCAAAACACCCTCGGGCCAGATCACGATCACATCGGAGAGATAGAATGAAGTCAGACCCCGCATATCATATGATCATCGGCGGCAAGAAAGTGTCGGCACCCTCAGTCTTCGAGGTCACGAATCCCGCGACGGGGGCCGTGATCGGACAGGCGCCCAATGGCCAGAAAAGCGACCTCGATGCGGCTGTCGAAAGCGCGCAAACGGCCTTCAAAACCTGGTCCCTGGTGACGGATGACGACCGGGCCGAGGCGATCCTGAAGGTCTCTGCCAAGCTGACGGAACACGCCGAAGAGCTGGCGCAACTCCTGACCGCCGAGCAGGGCAAGCCCTTGAACGGTATAGGATCTCGCTTTGAAGTCAGCCTGTTAAAGGACTGGGCCGAACACACGGCCAACACCAAGCTGCCGGTCAAGGTCATCCAGGATGACGAGACCGGCAAGGTGGAGCTTCATCGCAAACCGCTGGGCGTTGTCGGGTCGATCACGCCCTGGAACTTTCCCCTAGCAATCGCGATCTGGCATGTGCTGCCGGCCATCCGGACGGGCAACACCGTCGTCATCAAGCCGTCGCCCCACACGCCGCTTGCCACGCTGCGCATGGTCGAACTGATGAACGAGGTTCTGCCCGCTGGCGTGATCAACATCGTGACCTGCGATGACACGTCCTCGAACCTTGGGGCCGAGATGTCGTCCCACAAGGGCATTCGCAAGATCATCCTGACCGGATCGAACCGGACAGGCGCCAAGGTGATGTCGAGCGCCGCTGACACGATGAAGCGCCTGACGCTCGAACTTGGCGGCAACGATGCGGCGATTGTCCTGCCGGACGTGGACCCGAAGGCGATTGCGGAAGGCTTGTTCTTCGGGGCGTTCTTCAACAACGGTCAGGCCTGCGCGGGTATTAAGCGCCTGTATGTCCACGAAAAAGTCTATGATGAGGTTTGCACCGAGCTCGCGGCCTTCGCGGGCACGATCAAGACAGGCCCCGGCACCGAGGAGGATTCCATCCTTGGCCCGCTGGCCAACCAGATGCAGTTCGACATCGTCGCACGCCTGGTCGAAGAGGGGGCAAAGGAGGGGCGCGTTCTGACCGGTGGCGCGCCGGGTGAGGGGCTGTTCTATCCCGTGACGCTGATCGCGGATATCGGCGATGACAACCCGCTGGTGCAGTCGGAACAATTTGGCCCGGTCCTGCCGATCATCAAGTACTCCGACATCGACGAAGCCATTGAAATGGCGAACAGAAACGAAAACGGGCTGGGCGGATCAATCTGGTCTTCCGACGTGGAAAAAGCGCGCAAGCTGGTGCAACGGCTGGAGTCCGGCATGGGTTGGGTCAACCAGCACGGCATGCTGCGGCCCGACATTCCGTTTGGTGGTCGAAAGAAGTCCGGCCTGGGCGTGGAGTTCGGCGAAGAGGGTCTTGCCTCTTACACCGACATTCAGGCCGTGGTCTCCTGACCTGAGAAAACGACGGCCCGCGCGACGCTCCTGTCCCGCGGGCCCCATTTTACATAATTAGGATTATTGGGCCATCTGAATGCCCCCAAAATCGGCGTCGGTACGGCATCTGTATCGTGTCGGTATCGCGTCGGTATCACGTCGGTGCGCAGCGCACGTGGGTTTAGGGGGCTGGCAAGCTTTGGCCCGGGCGGTTTTTGCCGCCCGGGGCCGGTCATTTTGGCCTCTCCGCCTGCCCCGAAAGCGCGCCGGGCAAGCGGCGCACCTTCGGGATGGGGGACGCCCTGGCGCTTAAAGCCCGCGCGGGGCGCGCCGCCAGATCAGGCTGCCGGGGCGGGCACGGGCGAGCGAGGCGGTCAGCAGACCCGCGATACCGGCCTTGGCCAGGTCACCGGGAATGAAGGCCAGCACCAGC
Source organism: Pseudooceanicola sp. HF7 (assembly GCF_011806405.1). Classification (GTDB taxonomy): domain Bacteria; phylum Pseudomonadota; class Alphaproteobacteria; order Rhodobacterales; family Rhodobacteraceae; genus Pseudooceanicola. The sequence goes on from NZ_JAATOW010000026.1 coordinate 52,178, forward strand.
ATCGTGGCCTCGAGCAGGGTCTTCTTCAGCACCAGCGCCATGCCGACGATCCCGAAACCATAGAGCACCAGGATGCCGCCCACGACAGAGGCCAGGATCGCCATGGGCAGGACCGGCTGGGCGGGGAAACGCTCCATGATCCAGCCGGTGACGAAGGCCGCCGCGACCCAGCCCCAGAGGAAGCCCGCCGTGGGGCCGACAAAGACGCCAAGGCCACCGCGCCCGCCGGCCAGAAGCGGCAGGCCCAGGGCGACGATCAGCAGCAGCAGCAGAACGGCAAGCGCGCCGCGTTTCGCGCCCAGCACCGTGCCGGCCAGCATGATGCCAAGGCTTTGCGCGGTGATCGGCACGCCGAAGCCAAGCTGAAGATTGGGCAAGAGGCCCAGCACCGCGATGATCGCGGCAAAGAGGGCCACGTGGCTTACTGACTTTTCCATGGGCGTTTCCTTTCGTGTGATGTTCGGGAGTCCGCCGTTTGCGGGGCGGTGTTCGGGGATGTCTTGGGGGGTGATGCGGGCGGGGGCTGGATGCCCCCGCGCGCCTTCAGCGCCTCTGCCACGTGATCGGCATCGTCGAGCGTCGCCAGGGTCAGCGGCATGACGATGCGCCAGCGCGGTTTCTTCGGGGATCGGGCGGCCCAGCTTTGCCCCAGCTGGTGGCCGGTGTCCGACAGCACAGGGATCATGCGGATAACCAGCGCGATGGCGATATCCATCGCCCGCACGTTCAGCCCCAGCCGCGCCAGCGGCCGGCAGAGGGTGCGCACAACGGCCATCATGTCGCTGAGCCGGGTGGTCATTGTGACAAGGTTGGCAAGGCCCACCGCCGTCAGCAGGCGCAGGGAGATCGCCATCCCCGTGCGGGCATCCTGCACCACGACATGCCAGATCAGCACGACGGCAACGATGGGCAGAAGCATCCGCAGGCGGCGCGCGCCGTGCAAAAGGAAGATGCGACCGGGCAAGGCGTAAAGCCCCACCATGCCTGCAAAGGCCAGGGCCAGGAGTGGCAGCGCATCGGTGGCCGCCAGCCCGATCGTGACCAGAAGCAGCGCGCCCAGCTTGGCCCCGGCGGGCCAGTCATGGGCGCGGGTTCTAACGGGTGAGGTCAGAGAGATCATCGCCCGCCCCCCTCTCTTCCATGGCCGCAAGGTAGGCCGCCGTGACCTCGGGCCCCGGGCCGGCGCGCAGAAGGGTGCCTTCGTCCAGCCAGAGGCAGGTGTCGCAATCCGCGATATCCTCCGGATCGTGGGAGATATGGATGCTGGCCCCGGGGAACTGGCGCAAGGCGCGGCGCAGCTGCATCCGGGTGGGAATGTCGAGCCCGGCAAAGGGTTCATCCAGCACGATGACCCGGGGCTGCATGGCGACCACGGCCATCAGGCAGACCAGGTGCTTCTGGCCGTGCGACAGGGTCGACACCGCCGCCTCTGCCCAGTGGGACTTGCCGAAGCGCGCCAGGATCGCGCGCGCATTTTCCTGCGCCTGCCGCTTGCCCTGCCCCTGCTGGGTCAGGCCGAAGGCCAGTTCCTCTTGCACGGTGGGAAAGATGATCTGGTGATCGGGGTTCTGGAACAGGATGCCGACCTCAAGGATCGCGGCGCGGCGGTCGCGGGCCATGTCCTTGCCGTTCAGGGTGATCTGACCGTCGTCCGGAGCGATCAGCCCGGCAATCACCCGCGCGAGGGTCGATTTGCCCGATCCGTTGCGCCCCAGCACGCCAAGCCGGGTAAAGTCGATGGCCGCGTCCAGCCCCGACAGGATGCGGCGGCCGTCGATCGCCAGCGAAAGCTGCGACATCTCCAGCCGTGCCGGGCGGCCCTGGCTGGCGTCGCGACCGGCGGCCTGGCCGGAGGCGGGTTGGGGGCGCAGGTCGGACATCGGGCGTTCGCGATCCATCTTCCTGTTTCATCTGGCGCCCGGGGGGGGCGCAACCGGGGCGTGCCATAAAGGCGCCACGCTGCCGTGCAGCACAGTTACGATAAAGACCCCCCGAAGCACAACGCCATCAAAGCGGGCCATCGAACCCGGGCCATGCCGGTCTGTTCCCGTGCCGGGCGAGCGGTGCCCTGAAAACGAAGGCGCGCCTTTGCCGGAACAGGGCCCTCGCGCGGGGCGATGCGGGTTGAACCCGGCGGCAAAGCGGCGGAGACTTGGGCAAAGCCCTTCAGCACCGGATTTCCCTTGAAACGCAGCCTGCTCTCCCCCGATTCCGCCCTGTCCCGCGTCCGTGGCAATCTGACTGACCTCGAGACAGAGAACATCGCCTCTCTTGCGGCGCGCGCCCATGGCGTGCCGGACATGATCCCGCTGTGGTACGGCGAAGGCGATATCGTCACGCCGGCCTTCATCCGCGATGCGGCCAAGGCGGCGCTGGACGATGGCGAGACCTTCTACGTGCCCCAGATGGAGGGCCGCCCGGATCTGCACGCGGCGCTGACCACCTACCAGGCGGACCTGCACGGGATCGAGCTGGGCCCGGAGCGCACCACGATCACCCCCAGCGGCATGCAGGCGGTGCATATCGCGCTGACCATGGTGCTGCAGGCGGGCGACAATGCCGTCTACGTGGAGCCGCAGTGGCCCAACATCCGCCACGCGATCTGTGTCGCCGGGGCCGAACCGCGCGGCGTGCCGCTGGACCTGGTGGAGGGCAAGTGGGTGCTGGACACCGACAAGCTGTTCGATGCCTGCGATGCGCGCACGCGGGCGATCATCCTGTCCTCTCCCTCCAACCCGAATGCCTTCATGGCCGATGCCCAGCTGTACCGTGACCTGCTGGAATTCTCGCGCCGGCATGGCATCTGGATCATCAGCGACGAGGTCTACGCGCGGCTGGTGCACGAGGGGCGCGCGGCGCCCTCCATGCTGCAACAGGCCGATCCGGAGGACCTGGTGATGTGCATCAACGGCTTCTCCAAGGCCTGGGCCATGACCGGCTGGCGGATCGGCTGGCTGAACCACCCCGCCTCGGTCGCGCCGACGGTGCGGGCGATGACGCAATACCTGAACTCCGGCACGGCCTCCTTCATCCAGGCGGGGGCGCTGGCCGCGCTGGTGCAGGGCGAACCGACGGTGGAGATGATCCGCACGCGGGTGCGCGACGGGGTCGATGCGGTCTACGAGGTGCTGGGGCGGTCCAACCGGGTCGTCCTGCCAGAAAAGCCCCAGGGCGGCATGTATGTCTTTTTCCGCTTCGATGGCGAAGAGGATGCGGACCCGGTCTGCCGCCGTCTGGTGACGGATGCGGGCGTGGGCCTGGCGCCGGGCGCGCTGTTCGGGGAAAGCTTCCGACCCTACGTGCGCCTTTGCGTGGCGCGGCCCGCAGAGCAGATCGCGGCGGCCTGCGAAAGGATCGTGGCGGCGCTGTGAGACGGCCCTGAAAGGGGTTTGGCGGTTTCCTTGATCTTCAACTTCTCCTAGCATCCTTTGGGAATGCTGGCCGGATTTTCGGCCGGAGTGCCGGAAGGAAAACCGCGATGAAGAGCCTGGGATGGTGAACCTGGCGCTGTTGTTCCTGGCCTCGGTCTGCTGGGCCGGGGGGTATCTGTTCATCTCATGGGCCGACAAGGCGCTGAGCCCCTTGCAGGTGACCGCCGGGCAGACCCTGCTGGGCGCGCTGGCGGTGGGGCTTTACGTGCTGCTGGCCCGCCGCCCGGTGATGGGCACGCTGCGGGCCAAGCCCTGGCTGCCGGTGGTCACCGCGCTGACTGCGGTGGCGCTGCCAAACCTGTCGACCTCTGTCGCAGAGGAGGACGTGCCGGCGGCCCTGGCATCGCTGGTCGGAACCACGGTGCCGATCCTGACCCTGCTGCTGGCGGTCTTCGTCACCCGGACGGAGCGCTATTCCAACCGCAAGGTCGCGGGCATCGCCGTGGCGCTGACCGGGCTGCTGGTCTTCGTCGGACTGGCCGGGCTGGAAACCGGCGGGGCGGAGCTGAGCCATGTCGGCATCATGATGGCGGGCGGCGCGGTCTTTGCGGTCAACGGCATCCTCATGTCCGTCGCCGGCAAGGGGCTGGACATGCCCACGCTGACCTTCTGGCTGCTGCTCTTCGCCGCCATCCTGCTGGGTGCGCTGGCGCTGGTGGTCGAGGGCTGGCCCGGATGGCCGGGGCACCGCGCGCTGCTGTCGCTGCTGGCCTCCGGCCTTGTCAGCACCGGGCTGGCCTTCCTGGCCTGTTTCGTGCTGATCGAGCGCGCGGGGCCCAGTTTTGCCGCCAGCTATGCCTTTCTGGTCCCGCCGCTTGGCTTTGGGCTGGGCGTCGCCTTTGAAGGCGAGACCGTCACCGCCACCCATATCGCCGGGATCGTGCTGGTGCTGGCCGGGCTCTGGCTGATGTCATCTCGCGATGCAAAGGGCGCCGCCGCGGCGGCCCCGGCCGATGCTGCCCCCCTGCCCCGCGATCCGGCGGAAGCCGTGCCTGGGCTGGATCCGGTGACGGGCCAAATCACTCAGCCCATCACCGATCCCACCACGGACCCTATTTCTGGGCCGAAGGCACGCTGACCATCTGGGTGCCGGCGATCTGAAGCTTCCAGTCCTGCGCCGCGGTGCCGTCCAGGTTCATCCGGCTGACGATGAAGGACAAGCGGTCCTTGTCGGTGCCCTTCGCCGTGCAGAAACGATCCTGCAGGTAGAAGGGCGGCGTGGCCTGGTAGAACAGCTGGAAGCGGATCTGCGCCGGGGTGCCCTTCAGCTCTGCCAGCGGGATCGCATAGGTCAGGCTGTCTGCCCCCGAGGCCGTGGCGCCCTCGGCGATCTGGTAATCCGGGTCATCCCCGGTGGCGGTGAAGCCCGCGTCCTGGGCCATGTCCGCCCCCGCGCCAAGCGCCTGGGCGATCTCTATCCGCTGGCTTTCCGGCAGGTAGCCCTGGGGCGGCAGGCGATTGTCCTTCACCTCTGCGCAGATCGACAGGAAGGAGGTGGTCAGCTGCCCCGCCGGGTCCGCGTCATGCCCGCAGACCGGGTTTTCCGCCGGCGGGGTCGAGACGAGCTCCTGGTAGATCTGGGCGGAATCCTGGCTGGTGATGGTCTGGTAATGGGGCTGGTGGATGCGCTTCAGCGGGTCGATGCGGGCAGAGCAATCAGGGGTCCACCATTCCTCTCCCGGCAGGGGGGTGCCATCGGCGCCAAGGATTCGCCCCAGGCTGTCCGTCGCGCCCGAGGCCCAGAGGGTATCGCCGATGGGATCCAGCACCTCGACGTTCAGGAACATGCGGCGGAAGCCGACGCCGGAGGGCAGCTTGTGCCCGGCCAGGTTCTGTACGGTGACCTTCGCGCTCAGCGTGCTGTCATCGCGGGTGACATCGGACACTGTGATCTTGGCCGTGGCGTCCTGGGCCTGGTTCAGCATGGCCTGCTCGGTGGCAACCAGCGGGTCCACCCCCTTTGAGACCATCATTGGATCCTGGGTGCGGATGCCCAGCACATCGGGGAACTGCTGGGCCATCTTCACCAGGAAGACATTGAGCCCCACCAGCACGTGCCTAGAGAAGCCTTCGCGTTCGGGCAGGTCGATTTCATCGGCGCTGCGGGCGAAATCGGCCTGCGGGAAGTTGCTGCGTTCCTGGATCGAGGCTATCTTGGAGACGGTCGGCGTGCCATCGGCATTGGTTCCGGGCATGTGGCAGCCCTGGCAGGAGGTCCATTGCTTGCCCTGTCCTAAGGGCAGCGTGGCACCATCCGCCGTCACCCCGGTGCGGAAGTCCGAGAACGCCCATTCGGGATAGGTCAGCTGTTCGTAGATCCGCGCCAGGGTCTTGCCCTCTTGCAGAACCGGCAGGTGGACGGTGTGGCAGGCGCCGCACATCTCAGAGGTGGAGATGGTGGAATTATGCTGCGGGACCAGGCCCAGCCCGGCCTCCATCGGGGTGGTCTTCACGTCCTTGAAGGGGCCGAAGACCGCATCGGGCGCGCCCACCGGGTAGGAGCCGGTGAAGGTGCGGCCAAAGCCGGTGTTGTCCGGGTTGAGGAAATTCTGCCGTTCGGCCACGCAGGCATTGGCGGGATCGTCGGGGCTGGCCTCGATCGTCAGGTCCATGCGGTGGCAGGCCATGCAGGAGATCCCGTCGCGGGCCAGCGCGCCGAAGCCCGCGCCCGACGGATCCGAGAGCGGCGTGGCATCGACCTGGGCGCGGGTGAACTTGCCGCAGGCCTCGCCCGCAAGCTGGTTGTCGATCCCCGCCTGGCGCTGGCCCATGATGCCGTGACAGCCAAGGCAGGTGTCCTCGACCACGTCGGGGATATCGGAATGGAAGCTCTGGGTTTCAGAGGCAAGCTGCGCAAAGAAGATCGGATCGCGCCCGGCCAGCCCCATGGGAGAGGTCCGCCAGGTGCCATAGGGGCTGTCGTTCCACAGCAGCCCGGCGTGCTCGCCCATGGCGGGGCGGGTCATGTCGAACTGCAGCCCGGTGCTGCCCGCGTCATGGCAGCCCACGCATTGATCAGAGGTCAGGAACATGCCGTGATCGTCCGGCGCGCCAGCGGGCATGAAGGCGTTGTCATAGGTCTGGGAGGGCATCTGGATCGCGGCATCGCCCCACTCCGGCACCGTCTGGCCCTGCAGCCAGGCCTGGGTGGCCGATTGCAGCGCGGCGAAATGCGGCTGGCCCAGGCGGGCGGTATCGTCGCCGGGCATCACCACCAGCTGGTGATGGGGCACCGGCGGGGTTTCCCCCGCGAAGGTCTGGCTGACGAAGGACAGCGGCGTGCCCGGCTCCCCGGTCATGTTGGCCGCATCGGCAAAGGTCATGTTGGCGCGGGCCGAGGCATGGCAGTTCAGGCAATATTGCCCGAAGCCCTGGGAGGGCAGCCGGGTGGTCTG
>NZ_JAATOW010000027.1 GCF_011806405.1 Pseudooceanicola sp. HF7
AGGATCAGCGCCTCGCCCGCGGTCAGCGAAAAGCTGACCCCGTCGAGCACCGGCAGACCGCCACGCGCAACACCCAGATTTTCAACCAGAAGTTCCATGTATTTCCTGTAGCGCAGCCCGGCCCCGCACGGAAGCAGCCATCTCTGCGGCGGATCGCCCGGCCTCGCCATTCCAAGGCCTCCGGCGGGAGTTTTCAGGCAAGAAGAAGGTTCACCCCGCCTGCCCTGCCCGGGAGAGCGCGGGCGCCCGGAAGGACCTTCGGCCTGTCTTCTTCTTGCCGAAAAACTCCCGCCGGAGGCATCCGGAGCCCGCCGCCGGGCCGCCCCTCGGCACTAGGGCGCTCAGGCCGCCAGCAGCGCCGCCGCCACGCGGCGCCCTTCAGACAGCAGGATATTGAAGGTCCGGCAGGCAGAGGCGCTCGCCATGGGCTCCACGGCGATCCCGGCCTCTTCCAGCGCGCGGCGCAGGGGGGCGGGAACCGGTGTCATTTCCGGGCCGGTGCCAATGAACAGCACGTCGATCTGCCCTTCCAGCGCCAGCAGCGTCTCGCTGTCCTCCAGGCCGCCCCAGGGGCGGGCGTCATCGGCCAGGATCAGCGCCGGGGCGGGCAGCACCTCGCCTGCGACGCGGAAGAAGCCCGGCCCATAGCCATCTATGGGACGGGCATTGTCGTAGTTGATCTCCTGAAGGCGCAATGGCCTGCTCCTTTCGTCGATCCGCTTTCCTCGATCCGCCGGGCGTGCCTCAGGCGTCGATATTGGCGAACTGGTTGCCGGCGTTGTTGTCGGGCTTGGACCAATCGCGTTTCACGCCCAGCCAGAGCACCACGTTCTTGGCCACGTAGACCGAGGAATAGGTCCCGATGACCACGCCCCAAGTGATGGCGAAGACGAAGCCGCGGATCACGTCGCCGCCCAGCACCAGCAGGGCGATCAGCGCGATAAGCGTCGTGCCGGAGGTCATGATCGTGCGGCTTAGCGTCTCGTTGACGGAGATGTTCATCACGTCCAGCAGTGGCTTGGTCTTGAACTTGCGCAGGTTCTCCCGCAGCCGGTCGAAGATCACCACCGTATCGTTGATCGAATAGCCGATGATCGTCAGCAGCGCCGCGATGGTCGCCAGGTCGAACCGGATCTGGAACAGGGCGAAGATGCCGATGGTCAGCAGCACGTCGTGGAACAGCGCGAAGACCGCCCCAAGAGAGAACTGCCATTCGAAGCGCAGCCAGATGTAGAACAGGATCGCCGCAAGGGACGCCCCCACGGCCAGGGCCGCGGTCTTGACCAGTTCACCCGAGACCTTGGGCCCCACGCTTTCGACGGAGGTGAAGCTGATCGTCGGATCGACCGCCTGCAGCGCCGTCTCAACCTCTGCCAGGGTCTCTGCACTGGCGCTGGCGGATTCGTCCTGCGCCTGGATGCGGATGGAGGCCACGTGATCCTCGGTGCCGAAGACCTCGGAAATCACCACGTCGCCCAGCTCCAGCGGCGCGATGGCCGCGCGGTAATCCGCGACCGAGATCGCCTCTTCGCTCTGGGTGCGGATCGTCGTGCCGCCGCGGAAGTCGATGCCGAAGTTCAGCCCCATGGTGAACCACAGGATGACAGAGGCCACCATGGCCACGCAGGACAGCCCGAAGGTCAGCGTACGGTACTTGAAGAAGTCGATATGCGTATCTTCAGGGATCAGTTTCAGACGTTTCATCATCACACCTCGATCTTCTTGGGACGTGCCCGTTCGAACCACGTCACGATCAGAAGACGCGTGATCCAGATTGCCGTGAAGACCGACGTCAGGATGCCGATGGCCAGTGTCACGGAGAAGCCCCGCACCGGGCCGGAGCCCAGGATGAACAGGATCGCCGCCACGATGAAGGTGGTGATATTGGCATCCACGATCGCCGATAGCGCCCGGTCATAGCCCAGCTCGATCGCCCGGGCCGGCCCCTTTGCGGTCTTGCTTTCCTCGCGGATCCGCTCGAACACCAGCACGTTGGCATCCACCGCCATGCCGATGGTCAGCACGATGCCCGCGATCCCCGGCAGGGTCAGCGTGGCGCCGATCATGCTGAGGATGCCGAAGATCAGCCCCACGTTCAGGATCAGCGCGATATTGGCGAAAAGCCCGAACAGCCCGTAGCTGGCGAACATGAAGACCAGCACCGCGACACCGGCCACGATACAGGCGATCTTGCCCGCCTGGATGCTGTCTGCCCCCAGTTCCGGGCCGATGGTGCGCTCTTCCAGGAAGTCGAGCCCCGCCGGCAGTGCGCCCGCGCGCAGAAGGACCGCCAGGTTGGTGCTTTCCTCGACGCTGAAATTGCCGGTGATGATGCCCGATCCGCCGGCGATATGCGCCTGGATCACCGGGGCAGAGATCACCTCGTCATCCAGCACGATGGCGAAGGGGTTGCCGATGTTCTGGGCGGTGTAATCGCCGAACTTGCGCGCGCCCGAGGGGTTGAAGCGGAAGGAGACCGCCGGCCGGCCGTTCTGGTCGAAGGTCGGCTGCGCATCCGTCAGCTGCTCGCCAGAGACGACGGGGGCGGTTTCCAGCAGGTAGAAGGTGCCCGGTTCGTCAAGCGAGGGCAGAACCTCTTCGCCCGCCGTGGCGGCCGCGTTCTCGGAGACGCCGCGCCGGATCACCGGCTGGAAGCTGAGCTGCGCGGTGGTGCCGATGATCGCCTTCAGCTCCTCGGCAGAGCCCACGCCCGGCACCTCGATCAGGATGCGATCCTGGCCCTGGCGCTGGATGGTGGGTTCGCGGGTGCCGACCTCGTCGATACGACGGCGAATGATTTCAAGGGATTGGCGGACGGTGCGGTCATCCATCGCGACGCGCTCGGCCTCTGAAAGGCCCACGGTCAGGATATCGCCCTGCCCGCTCACTTCCAGGTCCGTGGCGCCCGCGCCGCTGAGCGTGACCACCGGCTGGGCCAGGCTGCGCACGCTGCGGATCGCGGTTTCCATGCCCTCTTCATTGCCGATGCGGATCTTCAGGACCGATCCGGCAGAGGGTTGCAGGCGGATGGGACCCACCGTGTCGCGCTGGTCGCGCAACAGGTTGCGGATCTCGGGCCAGAGGCCCTGCATCCGGGTCTCGTAGACATCGGCCACGCGGACCTCTGCCAGAAGATGCGCCCCGCCCCGCAGGTCGAGGCCCAGGTTCACCAGGCCGGAGGGCAGGAAAGAGGGCCAGCCCGTGGCCTCTTCGCCGGCGGCAAGCTCGTCGTTATAGGCCTCGACCCGGGGATAGAAGGCATTCGGAAGGGCCAGCAACAGACCGAGGGCGACAAGCCCCCAGATCAGGACCCGTTTCCACGTTGAAATCTGCAGCATGTGGCTGGCCCTTTCGCGGGATTACTTGGAGTCCGCGGCCGGCTCTGTCTTGGAAAGGACATTCGCCAGGGTGGATTTCACGACACGCACCTTGACGCCTTCTGCGATCTCGACCTCGATCTCGCCGTCTTCCTTGACCTTGGAGACCTTGCCGATCAGGCCGCCCTGGGTGATCACCTGGTCCCCGCGGCGCACGGCTTCGACCATGGCCTTGTGCTCTTTCATCTTCTTCTGCTGCGGGCGGATGAGCAGGAAGTACATGATCGCGAAGATCAGGATAAGCGGCAGAAACTGTCCGATTGCTGCGGGGTCCATTCAAGGTTCCTTCTGATTGTGCAAGCGGGTCTCCCCCCGCGAAGTTGGCCGGAACCTATGTGCGGGGCCGGGGGAATGCAAGACGGGATGGGGGCGCGGATCGCCGCGCGCGGGGGCATTTCCCTGACGTTTCGGTGAGGGGGGCCTTCGGGCGGGTGTCGCGCCCGGCGGCGCGGGCGGGGCGGCTTCCGGCGGAAGTATTTCCGGCCAGATGAAGAGGATCCGCGAGAGGCGGGGGCCCGGGCCGCCTGGCGGTGGGCGGGGTTGGGCCTGGCGGCGCGCGCAGCCGCTGCGCGTAGGTTGGCAATGCACCTTTGCCGTGGTGGGCGCAATTGCGTTGCGCGGGGGCGGCGGGCGGGTCAGGGTTGGGGGGAGCCTGCCCCGTCTTACGAAGGACCCGCCCTGCCCCATGCAAAGCTACCTGGCCATCGTCACCCATCCGTTCCTTTGGATTTTCCTGGGCTTCACGCTGGTGTTCTTCCTGATCCAGCAGATGCCGTCCCGCTCGGACGGCGCGGCGCGACCTGCGCCGCGGCAGGGCCTGACAGCGCAGCTTCGCAGACATTACGTGGCGATCCTGATGATCGGGGGTGTCGCCCTGATCGGCCTGGCGCTCTGGTTCTATCTGTTCGAGGTCGGGATCTCGGTCCACCACCTGGTGGATCTGCTGCAGGAGCGCGCCTCTGCCCCGCGTGAGGCCGGCGACAGCTACGAGGACATCCGCAACATCGGGTACACCGCCGCCGTCCTGATCGGTGTTCTGGCGGCCTCTGCCACGCTGCTGTTCTCTCTGATCCGCGTCTGGATCAACGAACGCACCGCCCGGGCGACGGAGGAAGGGTTGATCACCGACCGGATCAACAAGGCGGTCGAGGGGCTGGGGGCGGACAAGACCGTCAAGCGCCAGCGCGTGAATGCGGAAGGAGAGCCCATTCACGTCCTTTACGACAATAAAAAGCCAGACCTATCCCGCCCGGTCTATGATGAGCGGACGGAGCCGAACATCGAGGTGCGCATCGGCGCGATCCTGTCGCTGGAGCGGATCGCACAGGACAGTGAGCGGGACCATATCCCGGTAATGGAGATCCTTTGCGCCTATATCCGGCAGAATGCGGGACGGCCCGAGTTGACCGGGCCGCCCGGAAGCACTGATCCGGAAACCGGTGACCCGTTGGAACCGAGCCCCGATGAGTGGCGCAAGTGGGGGAGAGAAGTGCGCCTCCCGCCCCGTCTCGACATCGACGTGGCCCTTCGGGTGATCAGCGCGCGCAGTGCGAAACGCCGCCAGCATGAAACCTTGGAAGATCGCAGGCTCAACCTTCAACAGGTCGACCTGCGTGGCCTGATCCTTCAGGATCTGGATCTGGGCCCGGCGGACCTCAGGGGCGCACAGCTTCAGGGGGCGAGCCTCAGAGAGGCGGAGTTGCAGGGGGCGGACCTCGAGCGGGCAAAGTTACAGGGCGCTGTCCTCAGGGAGGCGGAGTTGAAGGGGGCGGACCTTTGGGAAGCGCAGTTGCAGGGGTCGGACCTCAGGTGGGCGCGGATGCAAGGGGCGGACCTAACGCAGGCACAGTTACAGGGGGCGGACGGCTGGGACGCGCAGTTGCAAGGGGCGGTCCTCGTGAGGGCGCAGTTGCAGGGGGCGGAGCTCATGGACGCACAGTTGCAAGGGGCGGTCCTCGTGAGGGCGCAATTGCAAGGGGCGAAACTCTGGGGCGCGCAATTGCAGGGGGCGAACCTCAGCCGGGCGATGTTGCAGGGGGCGGACCTCTGGGAGGCACAGTTAGACCAAAAGACCGCCCTGACCGACGCCGATCTTCGAAGAGCGGCAGTCAAGGAGGTCGACTTCACCGATGTCCCACAGATCACCGATCACCTTTCGTCGCTCTTTGGCGACGGGTCCGTCAGCCTTCCCGGCGGCAGAGGTCACGAAGAGGCGGATTGGCCAGAGCACTGGCCCAGGGAAGACCTCGACGCCGACTTCTTCGGGAAAGCCGGCCCCTTCTACGACGCCTGGCGCGCCTGGCAGCGCGAAAACCACCCGGACACCCTCCCGTAGGGTGCGTGTTCACACGCGCCTCTCCCACCCCTCCCCAAGATTATTTCCTTAACACCCCCGTTAACCCACCGCCCGCTGCGCACCGACGCGATACCGACGTCATACCGACGCGAAACAGACGTCGCACCGATGCTGCGCCGACAGTGCGCGCCGCGGCGCACTCCCCGGTTACCATTCCAGAAGAAATCCGGCATAACCCCGGCACGAATCTCATCAGCCAGGGGGCTTTGACATGCACGACATCCGCACCATCCGCGACAACCCGGCCGCTTTCGATGCCGCCCTGTCCCGCCGTGGAGCCTCTGCCATGTCCGCCGAGATCCTGGCCCTGGACGAGGCCCGGCGCGCCAAGATCCGCGCCGCGGAAACCGCCCAGGCAGAGCAGAACGCGGCCTCCAAGCAGGTCGGCGCGGCCAAGGCCAAGGGCGACGAGGCAGAGTTCGAACGCCTGCGCGCGCTGGTCGCCGAGACCAAGTCCGCCGTGGCCGCCCTGCAGGCAGAGGCCAAGGAGCTGGACGCGCAACTGACTGATCTTCTTATGGGAATCCCCAACATTCCCTATGAGGACACGCCCGATGGCAAGGACGAGGACGACAACGTCGAGATCCACCGCCACGGCACCCCGCCCGCCTTCGACTTCACCCCGAAAGAGCATTACGAGCTGGCCGGCGTGCTGGACGGCATGGATTTCGAAACCGCCGCCAAGCTGTCCGGCGCGCGTTTCGTGGTGCTTTCGGGGGCTGTCGCGCGCATCCACCGCGCGCTGGCGCAGTTCATGCTGAACACCCATGTCGAAGAGAACGGCCTGACCGAGACCTGGACCCCGGTCCTGGTGCGCGAAGAGATGATGTATGGCACCGGCCAGCTGCCGAAATTCGGTGAGGACAGCTATAAGACCTCTGATGGCTACTGGCTTGTCCCGACCGCGGAAGTGACCCTGACCAACATCGTAAACGATTGCACGATAGAGGAAAATTACCTTCCCCGCCGCTACGTGGCCCATACCCAGTGCTTCCGTTCCGAGGCCGGATCGGCAGGCCGCGATACCGCGGGCATGCTGCGCCAGCACCAGTTCGAGAAGGTGGAGATGGTCTCCATCACCCATCCCGAGGCCTCCCGCGAAGAGCTCGACCGCATGACCAAATGCGCCGAGGGCATCCTGGAAAAGCTGGGCCTGGCCTATCGCACCATGGCGCTTTGCACCGGGGACATGGGCTTTGGCGCGCGGCGCACCAATGATATCGAGGTCTGGCTGCCCGGGCAGAACACCTACCGCGAGATTTCCTCGATCTCGGTCTGCGGCGACTTCCAGGCGCGTCGCATGAACGCCCGCTTCAAGCCCTCCGAAGGGGGCAAGCCGGAGTTCGTGCATACGCTGAACGGGTCCGGCCTGGCCGTGGGGCGCTGCCTGATCGCCGTACTGGAAAACGGGCAGAACGAAGACGGCTCCGTTTCCCTGCCAGAGGTGCTGGCGCCCTACCTGGGCGGCAAGCTGACCCTGACGGCAGAGGGCACGCTGGCCTGATACCGGGCCGGGGCGGCTCCCGGCGGCGGGATCCGTCTCTGGCGGTCCCACGGGTCCCAAATTGTGCTTTTTAAAAGAAAAATCGGCCCGGGTGTGAACTTTCTCCGGGCCTCGCGCGTATGTCCTCCAGAACACCTTTTCCGGAGCCGGGACATGCAATTTACAAAACCGATCCTCATCCTTCTCGCTGTGATCGCCTTCGTGCTCTCACCGATCCTCAGCCCCGGATTCTCCGGCTTTACGGCCGATCAATTCCCCTTGCCGCAGACCGACCCGCTGATCCAGCCCATGGGGCTGACCTTCGCGGTGATCTGGACGGTGATCTACGCCTGGCTGCTGGTCATGGCGCTTTACGGGCTCTTCAAGCGCCCGCTGCACCCGGACTGGGACGCCCATCGCTGGCCTCTGCTGGCCTCCCTCGTGATCGGCGCGGCCTGGATCCCGGTTGCCAATATCTCTCCCATCGTTGCGACGGTGATGATATGGGCGATGATGCTGACGGCGCTCTGGGCGCTGATGCGCCTGCCCTACCATGACCGGCTCTGGCTGCAGGCGCCGGTGGGGCTCTACGCCGGCTGGCTGACCGCCGCCTCCTGCGTGGGCACCGCCGTGGTCTTTACCGGCTACGGGGGCACCCCGGTCTTCCTGATCCACGCCGGTTTCCTGCTGCTGGCCGCAGGCATCGCGGTGCTGATCTACCGCATGAGCCTGCGGTCGCTGCCCTTTTACCTGGGCGCCATGGTCTGGGCGGTGCTGGGCATCGTGATCGACAATTTCGCCGTCGGACGCATCGGCTTCGGCGTGCTGGCGCTGCTGGTCCTGCTGGCGCTGCTGCCGCTGGAATTCCGCGCCATCAAGACCTACCGAGAGGCGCTCTGACCCTTTCGTTGCAAGGCCCGCCAGGGGCCAAAACCAAAGACCCCGAAACGACAAAGGGCGCCCCACGGGCGCCCTTTTCCATTCCGGATCCTTGCCCAAGGGGCGCAGACCTTACTTGACCGGCTTGCGCCCCAGGGGCTTGCCACCAGAGGGGCGGCCGGTGCGCTTGGGCTTGGCATCCGCCGGCGCCTTGCCCAGGTGCTTGCGCAGCCGGGAGGGGGTGGACTTCGTCTTGCCCTGGTAGGGGTTCTTGTCGCCCTGCCCGCGCATGGTCAGGCGGATCGGCGTGCCGGGCATGTCGAAATGCTCCCGCAACCCGTTCACCAGGTAGCGCGAATAGCTGGCCGGCATCTTGTCGGGGTGGGAACACATCACCACGAAGCCCGGCGGCCGGGTCTTGGCCTGGGTCATGTAGCGCAGCTTGATGCGCCGCCCGCCCGGCGCGGGGGGCGGGTGCTGGGCCAGCATTTCCGCCAGCCAGCGGTTGAGCCGCCCGGTAGAGACCCGCCGGTTCCAGGTGTCATGGGCCTTGACGATGGCCGCTTGAAGCCGGTCCAGCCCGCGCCCCGTCTTGGCAGAGACGGTGATCAGCGGGGCACCGCGCAGCTGCGGCAGCAGGCGCTCGAAGGATTCCTTCAGCGCTTTCAGCTTGTCCTGCTTCTCGTCCTCGATGTCCCACTTGTTGACGGCGATGACCACGGCACGGCCCTCGCGCTCTGCCAGGTCGGCAATGCGCAGGTCCTGCTGTTCAAAGGGAATGGCCGCGTCGAGCAGAACGACAACCACCTCTGCGAACTTCACCGCGCGCAGCCCGTCGGAAACAGAGAGTTTCTCGACCTTGTCCTGCACCTTGGCCTTCTTGCGCATCCCGGCCGTGTCGAAGATCTTGACCGGCACCCCGTCCCAATCCATCCGCAAGGAGATGGAATCGCGGGTGATCCCGGCCTCGGGGCCGGTCAGAAGACGCTCTTCGCCCAGCAACTTGTTGATCAGCGTGGATTTCCCGGCGTTCGGGCGGCCCACGACGGCCACCTGCAGCGGGCGCTCCTCGGTCGGGCGCCAGGCGGCTTCGCCCTCGGCCTCGCCGCCGTCTTCCTCGGGAAGGGCGACATCCATGATCGGGCCCTGCGCCGCGATGACATGGGTCTTTTCCTCGAATTCCTCGGCGATGGGCATCAGCACGGAGAAGAGCTCGCTCATGCCTTCGCCATGTTCGGCCGACAGGCGCAGCGGTTCGCCCAGGCCCAGGTTGTAGGCCTCCAGCACACCGGCATCCGCGGCAGAGCCTTCGCCCTTGTTGGCCCCCAGGATCACGCGGGCGGCGCGCTTGCGCAGGATCTCTGCAAAGACCATGTCGGTCGAGGTCACGCCGGCGCGGGCGTCGATCATGAACAGGCAGACATCGGCCATATCCACGGCGCGTTCGGTCAGCTTGCGCATCCGGCCCTGCAGGCTTTCGTCCGTGGCCTCTTCCAGGCCGGCGGTGTCGATCACCGTGAAGCGGATGTCGCCCAGCCGCGCGTCCCCTTCGCGCAGGTCGCGGGTCACGCCGGGCTGGTCATCGACCAGGGCGAGCTTCTTGCCGACCAGGCGGTTGAAGAGCGTCGATTTGCCCACGTTGGGGCGGCCGACGATGGCTAGGGTGAAGGACATTGGCTGGGCCTCGTTGGGGTTCGAACGGGGCAGGTACACCAAAAGAAAAGCTTCGGAAAGGGTTGATCGCCTTCCCGAGGCACCCTGCCCCGCATTCCATGCGCGTTTCCATCAGGGCCGGTGCTGATCCGGACCCCTCAAATCCTGCCGGCCCTGGTGTCCCCCGCCGTCCCGTGCCGGGCAGCGGCAGGCGCGCTCGGGCGGGACAAGCCCGCCGCTCCCTTGCCTGCCACCGGGCCAGATGGCCCGGCGCGCCCCTGGCCGGGCTCAGCGATAGGCGTGCAGGACACCGTCCTTGGAGACGACGTAGAGCACGCCACCGGCCACCACCGGTGCGCTTGCCGCCCCACCGGGCAGCGCGGCAGAGGCCGTCATTGCCCCGGAGACCGGATCGAAGAGGCGCAGGACCTCATCCGAAGAGGCCACGACGATGCGCCCGCCCGCCAGGATCGGGCCGTAATGGGCATAGACCGCATCCTGCCGCTTGGGCTTGCTGGCCTTGAAGAACGGCAGGTCCACGGACCAGATCTTTTCGCCCGTGCCGGCGTTCAGCCGCACCAGGTCATTGCCGTCCGAGAGCAGGAAGACAGAGCCGCCCGCGACCCATACCGGGCCCATGGGCCCTTCGTCCGCAGTCCAGAGCCGCTCTCCGTTGGCCTTCTGCAGCGCGACCATGCGGCCGGACTGGTTGCCGGCGTAGACCGTGCTGCCGCTGATGACCGGATCGCCGGTGATGTCGTTGATGTTGGCGCGGGCAAAGCCGGTGCGGCGGCCGGTGATCAGCGCATCCCAGACCCGCATCCCGCCCCGGCGGAAGGCCGCCTGAAGCTCACCGGAGCCGAAGCCGAAGATCACGTATTGATCGTCCACCGCCGGGCTCGGAGCGCCGGACAGGCTGTTGAGATCGGGCGTGGCCGACAGGCGCCAGCGCACGCGGCCATTGGATTGCTCGATCGCCCAGGCCTCGGACTGGCCGGCGGTGACATAGACCAGGTCGCCATAGGCCGTCGGCGCGCCGGTGGCCGCGGCCATCAGCTTCTGCTGCCAGATCACGCCACCCGTCGCCGGGTCCAGCGCGGTCAGCGTGCCATAGCCGGAGGCGACGAAAAGCTTGCCGTCCGCATAGGCCAGCCCCCCGCCGGAGGCTTCGCCGGATCGGTCCTGCGGCGGCGTCAGATCGGTGCGCCAGGCCAGCTGGCCCGAGGGCGTCACGGCGCTCACGCCCGCGCCCGCATCCAGGGTAAAGATCCGCCCGCCGGCCACCACGGGATCCGCGGTGATCTCGGATTTGCGGCTCTCGCCTTCCCCGATGCTGACCGCCCAGAGCGGCTGCGGGTTGCTGGAAAGAGCGGCATTGGCGACCCGGTTCCCGGGAGAGCCGATGCCCTGGCGCCATTCGCTGTTGCGGCTGACCGCGGGCAGGGAAATCGGCAGCGCCCGGTTGGGCAGCGGCGCCGTTTCCGCCGGCCCCTGCGCGGTGACCGAGAAGAGATCCTCGCGCGCGCCGGTCAGCAGCGTGTCCCGCCCGTTACAGGCCGAAAGCGCCACCAGGCTGGTCAGCGCAAGCGCCGTGACCCGCAGGCCCGAACGCCGGCCGGACCGCGCACCAGGCCGCGTCTTGGGGCCATCCTGCGGGCCTTCGGGGCGCATGGCTCCGATGGGGCCGGAACCGCTGTTATCTGCCCCGCGAATGAGGGAATTCGTCACTGCCTTTGCCATGCCCGCCCTTCGATCTTGCGCCGTCGCTTGCCCGGTTTCCCTCTGGGTCGCCGGGATCATGTCCTTGCGGGAAACTTCCCGCGGTCTTTCAGAAGGTTACCTGCCTGCAGGTGAGCCCCCCGGATACGCCCCCTGTGCCGTTGCCCGTCGCCCCCGTCAAGCCGCCCTGCCCCGAACCCGGGCCAAAGCCTGCCTGCCGGATCGACCGCCCGCCGCATCGGCAAGGCGGTCCGGCGTGGGTCAGCCAGCCTCGCCGGGGGTGCCGCCAAGAGCCACAATCAACTGTGTGACCCGCTGTTGCAAGCCCTGCGTCGCCTCGGCATCGGCAAGGATCGCCTGCAGGCTTTCAAGCGCCTCGGCGGTGTTGTCTTCCTCGATATAGGTCAGGGCGATCTGCTCCTCGGCCAGCAGCCGCAGCGGCGCGCCGGGGGCGATCAGGCCCATGAACCCCTCGCGCCGCTCGGCGGGCGTGGTGGTCTCTGCTTCCATCATCAGTTTCTTGAAGGTGGCAAGCTGACCGTAGATCGGCTTCATGCCCTCGGTGTTCAGCCCCTCCAGCAGATCCGCCCCCTGGGCGCGATCCCCGGCCGCGGCGGCCTCGGAGGCGGCCAGCAGGGCCACCAGGGTCTCCTGGCTGTTGTCCAGCGTCTCGATCTGCTCAAGCGCGGAAACGCGGGCTTCCGGCGTTTCGCTGTCCAGCGCGGCCAGGATCGCATCGCCAAAGGCCTGCGCCTCTGCCGCCTGGCGGGCCTTGTACCATTCGTTCGCGGCAGCCCCCGCGACGATCAGCAGCACCACCAGGATGGCAATCCAGCCATAGCGGCGAAACATCCCGTAAAGCCGGTCCCGGCGAAGCTCGTCATTCACTTCATCGATGAAACTGTCAGTGTCGCTCACGGCGGGCTCCCTTGGAATTTCGGACCCTCTTACCGCAGCCCCCGCTCACTGCCAAGCCCGCGCCCGACCCCGCCCTTGCACCGGCGCCGCCCTGCCCCCCGCGCCACCGCCCGACGGGACGGCAAGGGCGAAAGCGATCCCCGTTGCGCCCCTGTAAAACGGGCTTTCAGGCTGGCGTTTCGCGCAAAGCGGTGCATAAAATGTGCCCCAACTGCCGTAAGACGAGAAAAGTGAGACGATCAGTTTAGTTTAAGGGCGCAAAAGACTTGTATTAAGGCGCAGTCTCTCTAACTCGGGTTGAACCATTTCGCGAAACTTCGGGTGCAGATTATGCGATTCATTTCTCTCCTTTCTGCCATTCTCGTCGTGGCTGTCCTTTATCTTGTTCTCATTGAACGCGACGCGCTTTTCACCTTTGCCCGTGGCGAGGGGCTCGATGCGGCCATCGCCGTCGCGCGCGAAGACGACGCCCCCGCCGGCAGCGCAGAAGCCGCCGAAGCGCCCGTGACCAACCCCGCCGAAACGCCCGGGCCCGCCGACGCCCCCTCTGGCGATGCGATGTCCAACGCCGTCATGGAGGAGACCCCAGAGGCGGCCAGCGAAGAGGCCGGCGCAGATCAGGGCGCGCCGATCCGCGTTGTCGCCCTGAAGTCCATCGCCCGCCCGCTCGACAATTCCATCCAGCTGCGCGGCCAGACCGAAGCCGCCCGCCAGGTGGAGCTGCGCGCAGAGACAAGCTCGACCGTGCTGTCCGCCCCGATCTCCAAGGGCACGCTGGTCAGCCAGGGCGATCTGCTGTGCAAGCTTGATGCCGGCACGCGCGAAACCTCCCTGGCCGAAGCCGAGGCCCGCCTGGCCGAGGCAGAGGCCTCCGTGCCCACGGCAGAGGCCCGCGTGATCGAGGCAGAAGCGCTGCTGGAAGAAGCCCAGATCAACTATACCGCCGCCGACAAGCTGTCAGAGGGGGGCTTTGCCTCCTCCACCACCCTGGCCTCCCGCCGTGCCGCCGTGCGCTCTGCCGAAGCCACGCTGAGCGCCGCCAAGGCAGGGCTGTCCTCGACCGAGGCCTCCATCTCTGCCGCGCGGGCCACCGTGGCCGCCGCCGAGAAGGAGATCGAGCGCCTGCAGATCCACGCCCCCTTCGACGGGCTGTTGGAAAGCGATACGGCCGAAATCGGCGCCTACCTGCAGGCCGGCGGGCTGTGCGCCACGCTCTATGACCTGGATCCGATCCGCCTGACGGGCTACCTGCCCGAGACAGAGGTGGAACGCGCCAACCTTGGCGCCCAGGCCCGGGCCCTTCTGACCGCCAGCGGGCGCGAAGTCACCGGCAAGGTCACCTTCCTGTCGCGCTCTGCCGATCCCACCACCCGCACCTTCCGCGTTGAGATCGACGTGCCCAACCCCGATCTCGCCATCCGGGACGGGCAGACCGCGACCATCTCCATCGCCTCGGGCGGGGTAGAGGCGCATCTGCTGCCGCAATCCGCGCTGACCCTCAACGATGAAGGCGAGCTGGGCGTCCGCGTCGTAGGCAAGACCTCTCTGGCGGAATTCGTGCCGGTTGAGATCCTGCGCGACAGCGGGCGCGGCATCTGGGTCACCGGCCTGCCCGACCAGGCCGACGTGATCGTCATCGGCCAGGAATACGTGGTCGCCGGCGTGCCCGTGCTGGCCAGCTACGATCTGCCCGGCGCGGGAGAGGGCGACCTGGCCCTGCCCGATCTGACCGACGGGGCGGGCCAATGACCGGCCTGGTCGACTGGGCCGCCTCCCGCGCCAGGATGATCCTGGCCTTCATCGCGCTCTCCATCGCCGCCGGGGCCTATGCCTATGCCACCCTCCCCAAGGAGGGCGAGCCGGACATCGAGATCCCCGCGCTCTTCGTCTCCGTCCCCTTCATGGGCATCTCCGCCGAGGACAGTGAGACCCTGCTGATCAAACCCATGGAGACGGAGTTTTCCGACCTCGACGGGCTCAAGACCATGACCTCCACCGCCGCCGAAGGCTATGCCGGCGTGGCGCTGGAATTCGAATTCGGCTGGGACAAGACCAAGACCATGGCCGACGTGCGCGACGCCATGGGCAAGGCCGAGGCGAATTTCCCCGAAGGTTACGACAGCTACTCGGTGAACGAGATCAACTTCTCCGAATTCCCGATCATCATCGTGAACCTCACCGGCCAGGTTCCCGAACGCACCATGGCCCGCATTGCCGAGGACCTTCAGGAAAAGCTGGAAAGCCTGGACGCGGTGCTGGAAGCCGGCATCGCGGGCAATCGCGACCAGATGGTCGAGGTGGTGATCGATCCCATCCGCCTGGAAAGCTACAACGTCACGGCGGCCGAACTGCTGGCGGTGGTGCAGAACAACAACCAGCTGATCGCCGCCGGGGATATCGACAGCGCGGCAGGCAGCTTTGCCGTCAAGATCCCCGGCTCCTTCGATGAGCTGCAGGACATCTACGAATTGCCCGTCAAGCTGAACGGCGACCGCGTAGTCACGCTGGGCGACCTTGCCAGCATCCGCATGACCTACGAGGACCGCACCGGCACCGCCCGCTTCAACGGCGAAACCACGATTGCCCTGCAAGTCGTCAAGCGCAAGGGCTTCAACATCATCGACACCGCCACCCGCGTGAAGGAGGTGGTCGCCGAACAGCAGGCGCTCTGGCCACAGGAGCTTCAGACAGCCGTGCACATGGGCACCTCCAACGATCAGAGCCGCGTCGTCGGCTCCATGGTCGAACAGCTCGAAGGCTCCGTGCTGACCGCCATCGCTCTGGTGATGATCGTGGTTCTGGCCGCCCTGGGGCCGCGCCCCGCCGTGCTGGTGGGTTTTTCCATCCCCACCTCCTTCCTGCTCTGCTTCGTGCTGCTCTCGATCATGGGCATCACCGTGTCCAACATCGTCATGTTCGGCCTGATCCTGGCCGTGGGGATGCTGGTGGACGGCGCCATCGTGGTGGTCGAATACGCCGACAAGCGGATCTCCGAAGGCACCGGGCCCATGCATGCCTACGTGGAGGCCGCAAAGCGCATGTTCTGGCCCGTGGTCAGCTCGACCGCGACCACGCTCTGCGCCTTTCTTCCGATGCTCTTCTGGCCCGGCATCGTGGGGCAGTTCATGGGGATGCTGCCGGTCACGCTGATCTTCGTGCTCTCGGCCTCGCTGATCGTGGCGCTGATCTACCTGCCGGTGATGGGCGGCGTGATCGGCCGCCTGGCCCGCGCCTTTGACGGCTCCGCCGCCTGGCTGCGCCGCACGGCCCCCGCCTGGCTGCGCCTTGCGCTGGTGCCCCTGACGATCCTGGGCATGTACATGGGCGCCATGCTGACCATCAATCCCGGCTACCTGTCGGGTGAGCCGATGATCGGCGCGGGGCCCATGGCCTCCCTGCCCGGCATCCTGCTTTTCCTGCTGGCCACCTTCGCCACCTCCATCGTGATGGGCTCCGTCCGCCGCCCGGCACGCGCCGGCGCGGTCAGGACCCGCAGCCGCACGCCCTTCGGCTGGCTCATGTGGGCGATCACGGCCAACCCCGTCATGCCCATCGTCACCGCCGTGGCGGTCGTAGGCTTCGTCGTCGCCACCTTCGGCTACTACGGCTCCCACCAGAAAGGGGTCGAGTTCTTCGTGGAAAGCGAGCCCGAGCAGGCCATCGTCTACGTCCGCGCCCGCGGCAACCTTTCGCTGCAACAGAAGGATGCGCTGGTTGCCCAGGTCGAAACGGTCATCCTGCGCCACCCCGGCGTGAAAAGCGCCTTCGCCTTCGCCGGTGAAGGCGGGCTGGACAGCAACACCGGCGGGGCCGAGCCGCCGCTGGACACCATCGGCCAGATCAACCTTGAGATCATCCCATGGGAAGACCGCAGCGACCGCCCCGACCTGGACGGCAACCGCGTGATAGACGAGCTCACCGCCGCCGCCGAACAGATCCCCGGCATCAAGATAGAGATCCTCGCAGGCGACATGGGCCCGGCCTCGGCCAAGCCGGTGCACCTGCGCCTTAAGGGCGATGACTGGGACACGCTAATCGCCGCTACCGAACTGGCGCGCGACAAGTTCGAACAGATCGGCGGGCTGACCCTGATCGAAGACACCCTGCCCCTGCCCGGCATCGACTGGCAGATCGACGTTGATGTCGAAAAGGCAGGCCGCTACGGCGCCGATGTCGCCACCGTGGGCGCCATGGTGCAGCTGATCACCCAAGGGCTTGAGCTGGACACGATGCCCGTCGAAACCTCGGACGAGGAAATCTCCATCCGCCTCCGCCTGCCGGAAGAAGACCGGGTGCTCTCCACCCTGGATACGCTCAAGGTGCGCACCCCGGAAGGGCTGGTGCCGCTCTCCAACTTCATCACCCGCCGCCCGGTGGAAAAGCTGGCCCAGATCAAGCGCGTCGACCAGACCCGCTATTTCGATGTGAAGGCCGCCGTGGAAACCGGGCTGACCACCACCACCACCGCCCCGCGCACCGGCGAAACGATCGAGGTTCCGATGACCCCGAACGAACGGATCGAGCGTCTCACCGAATGGCTCGACAGCGGCGTGCTGCCGGCGGGGATCGATTACGAATGGACCGGCGACCAGGAGGACCAGGCGGAATCCGAAACCTTCCTGATGACCGCCTTCTCTGCCTCGCTGGCGCTGATGTTCATCATCCTGCTGGCCCAGTTCAACAGTTTCTACAACTCCGTGCTGGTGCTGCTGGCCGTGGTCATGTCCACCGCCGGGGTGCTGATCGGGATGCTCGTCATGGACCAGGCGTTCTCCATCATCATGACCGGCACAGGCATCGTCGCGCTGGCCGGGATCGTGGTGAACAACAACATCGTGCTGATCGACACCTACCAGGAATATTCCGCCTACATGCCCCGGATCGAGGCGATCATCCGCACGGCAGAGGATCGCATACGCCCGGTGCTGCTGACCACGATCACCACCATGGCCGGGCTGGCCCCGATGATGTTCGGCCTCAGCCTGGACTTCCTGGGCGGGGGCTATTCCATCGACAGCCCCACCGCGCTCTGGTGGAAACAGCTGGCAACGGCGGTGGTCTTCGGCCTGGGCATCGCCACGGTGCTGACCCTGGTCTTCACGCCCTCGATGCTGGCGCTGCGGGTCTGGGCCGGGCACTACGTTCTCTGGATCGCGCGCGGGCTGGCCTCGCTCTCGCTCGGGCGCTCATCACAGGCCGCGCAGGACTGGGCCCTGCGTCGCGCCGCCCGCCGGGTCAAGCATCCAGAGATCCTCTGGCCGCTGGAAGCGCCGCTCGACACGCCGGACAGCCAGGGCCTGCGCGCCGCCGAATAGGCCCGCGCATTCGGCCCCAGGACTGCCCCACAGCCCCTGCAATTGCGCCTGTGCCCCCGCTTGACGCGCTCAGGACCCCCGCTGCCCGGAACAGGCACCGGGGGTCTTTTCGTTCTCTTCATGACACCGGCAGACCCTCCCCCTGTCGGCCTGATGGAAAGGACACCCCATGACGGATATTTCCGAAACCGACCGCATCCCCAATCCCGGCCTTGACCGCTTCACCGGCAAGACGGTGATCGTCACCGGCGCCAGCACCGGCATCGGGCGCGCCACCGCCCGCCGCTTTGCACATGAGGGCGCCAATGTCACAATGGTGGCGCGCTCTGCCGATGACCTGAAAGAGGCCGCCCGCGACCTGCCCGAAGACCGCGTGCTTCTGCTCTGTGCCGACATCGGCAAGGAAGAGGACACCACCCGCGTCGTGCGCGAAACGGTGGAGCACTTCGGCGCGCTGGACGTGCTGGTCAACAACGCCGGCATCGCGGCCTCCGGCGCGATCGACGAAATGCCGGTCAAGGATTGGGAGCGCGTGATCGGCACCGATCTCACCGGGCTCTACCTGATGACCCGCGCGGCCTGGGGGGCGCTGAAAACCTCTGGCGGCAACGTGGTCAATACCTCCTCCGTGTCGGGCACCGGCGGGGACTGGAATATGTTCGCCTATAACGCAGCCAAGGGCGGCGTCACCAACCTTACCCGCTCGCTGGCGCTGGATGCGCGTGACAGCGGCGTGCGCGTCAACGCGGTGAACCCCTCGATCACCCGCACGGCGCTGACCGATGGCATGTTCGACAACACGGAGCTGGTCGACAAGTTCATGGAGCGCCTGCCCCTGGGCCGCCCGGGCGAGCCCGCAGACGTGGCCGCCGCGATCTGCTTCCTGGCCTCGGCCGATGCGGGCTTCATCAACGGGGTGAACCTGCCCGTGGATGGCGGGCTTTCCGCCTCCAACGGCCAGCCGCCCCAGGCATGAAACTGAACGCGGGCGCCGGAGGTGATCCCCCGGCGCCCGCGCTAATTTCAGAGATGCCCTAACAAGACCTTCCGCCAACGTGCGGAGCGCACCGACGTGATACCGACGTAATACCGACGCAAAACAGACGTGGTACCGACGCCATTTTCAGGCCCAAATCACCCTGGAAAAAACGCCCCTCCTCAGGCGGCTTCCTCCGCCTCCGCCGACTGCCGCGCCCAAAGCGCCGCGTAGCGCCCGTCCCGCGCAAGCAGGTCGACATGGGTGCCCTCTTCGACCACAAGTCCTTTTTCCAGAACGACAATTCGGTCCGCATCCGCGATGGTGGACAGGCGGTGCGCGATGGTCAGCACCGTGCGCCCCTCGCCCGCACGCGCCAGCGCCGACTGGATCTCGCGCTCGGTATCGGTGTCCAGCGCGCTCGTCGCCTCGTCCAGCAGCAGCACCGGCGGGTTCTTCAGCAGCGTCCGGGCAATCCCCACGCGCTGCTTCTCCCCGCCCGAAAGCTTCAGCCCACGCTCGCCCACCCGGGTCTCGTAGCCCTCCGGCAGGGACATGATGAAGTCATGGATCTGCGCTGCCTGCGCGGCCTTGATGATCTCCTCCTCGGTGGCATGTTCGCGGCCGTAGGCGATGTTGTAGCCCACCGTGTCGTTGAACAGCACCGTGTCCTGGGGCACCACGCCGATGGCCCGGTGCAGGCTGGCTTGGGTGACGTCCCGCAGGTCCTGCCCGTCGATCCGGATCGCCCCGCCGGTCACGTCGTAAAAGCGGAAGAGCAACCGCCCGATGGTGGATTTGCCCGACCCCGAAGAGCCCACAAGCGCCACCTTCTGACCCGGCGCGACCCGCAGGCTCACACCCTTCAGGATCTCGCGCTCCGGGTCATAGGAAAAGCGCACGTTATCCAGCACCACTTCGCCGCCCGAAACCGCAAGCTTGGCCGCGCCCGGCTTGTCCTGCACCTCTGCGGGCTGGTCCAGAAGGTGGAACATTTCCCCCATGTCCACAAGGCTTTGGCGGATCTCCCGGTAGACGGTGCCCAGCATGTTCAGCGGCATGGTGATCTGGATCATGTAGCTGTTCACCAGCACGAAATCCCCCACCGTCAGCGTGCCGTTCTGCACGCCGATCGCGGCCATCACCATGACCACGACAAGCCCCGCCGTGATCAGGACCGACTGGCCGAAGTTCAGGAAGGCCAGCGAATAGGCCGTCTTCAGGGAGGCCGCCTCGTAGCGTTCCTGGGCATGATCGTAGCGCCGTGCCTCGCGCGCCTCCGCGCCGAAATACTTGACCGTCTCGAAGTTCAGAAGGCTGTCGATGGCCTTCTGGTTGGCATCGGTGTCCTGGTCGTTCATCTCCTTGCGCAGCTTCACGCGCCATTCCGTCACCTTGAAGGTGAAGGCGGTGTAGAAGGCGATGACCACGGCCACCACGAGGACATAGGTAAAGTCGAACATCACCGCCAGGACCACGGCGATCATCGCCAGTTCCAGGATCAGCGGGCCGATGGAAAACAGCATGAAGCGCAACAGGAACTCGATCCCCTTGACGCCGCGCTCGATGATCCGGCTCAGCCCCCCGGTCTTGCGCGTCAGGTGATAGCGCATCGACAGGCGGTGGATATGGGTGAAGGTCTCAAGCGCCAGGGCCCGCAGGGCGCGTTGCCCCACCCGGGCAAAGACCACGTCACGCAGCTGCTGGAAGCCCACGGACATCAGGCGCGCGAAGCCATAGGCAACCGTTAACCCCACTGCCCCGATACTCAGCAACCAGGCCGCGCTGTCCCCGCCATCCTTGGCAAGCGCATCCACGGCGGCCTTGTAGAGAAACGGCGTACCAACCGCGACCAACTTCGCCACGAAAAGGATCACCAGCGCCCATGACACGCGCCGCCGCACCCAGGCATGTTCCTTCGGCCAGAGATAAGGCAGGACACGGGCCACGATCTTGCCGCCGTTCTTCGGCATCTCCGTGGTGGTCACATGCGAATGGCGTAGGCTCATGCCCGGCTCTCCTCTTGTTTGCCCGGCTCATATAACCTATCGTCCAATAGTTCAACGTTTCATGAGAAGTTGAAAGATGCAGCGCCAAGAAGCCCTCGACTGTCTTGCGGCCCTCTCGAACGAGACGCGGCTGGATATTGTCCATTTCCTGGTCCGCCACGGGCCAGAGGGCGCCTCTGCCGGCCATATCGCGCAGACGGTCTCTGTCTCCGCCTCGCGGCTGTCCTTCCACCTGAACGTGCTGGAACAGGCGGGCATCGTCGCGCCGGAGCGGCGCGGGCGCATGGTGTTCTACCGGGCGCTGCGGGACCGCATCGGCGGCACCATCGGCTATCTGCTGTCCGATTGCTGCGCGGGCGATACCAACGTGCGCTCCTGCTGCCTGAACGAGATGGCCCAACAGGCCGTCACGCCGGAGCGCAAGGGCTTCAATCTGCCCCAGGAATAGTGAAGACCTGGCCGGGATAAATCAGGTCAGGGTCCCGGATCAGCTCCCGGTTCGCCTCGAAGACACGCACGTAAAGCACGCCGTCACCGTAGTTTTCCCGCGCAATGGCCCAAAGCGTATTGCCCGGCTGGATCGTCACTTCGGACACCGGGCTGCCCGCCTGGCCGGCCTCTTCGCGGGCCTGTGCGATCTGGGCAGGTGCGGCGCGTTCAAAGGGCGTTTCCACCCGGCTCATGACCGCGCCCTCGCTGTCCACCTCATCCACGCGCAGCGTGTAGACACCGGGGATCACCCCCGGCACGCGGCTTTCCCAGCTGCCCTCAGAGGACACCTCTGCCGTGGCCTTCAGCACCCCGTTCAGGTAGCCACGCACGAAGCTGCCGGGGCGCGCCCGGCCCTTCAGCATCACCGCGCCATCGGCGTCATAGGCAATCGTGGACAGCTCCACCCCCTCGGCGCCAGTCGGCGCGTCGGGCTGTTGCAGCACCTGCACGTCACTGCCATCGGCCAGCAGGACCGTCGGGGTTTGCGGTTCGGCGGGGGCCGTGCCCTCTGCCGCCATTTCCGGGCTTTCCGCGGCAGGCTCCGGCAGGTCCGTTTCGCCCTCAGGCAGGGCTGTCAGCTGCTCGGGGCTTTGCGGCGGGGTCGCGGCGGGCTGCACCAGCTCCGGCGCGCCGGCCACCATGACGCCCCCGGCTGCGGGATTGGGCGACAGGATCACCTGTTGCGCGCCATCGGTGCCCGCAGTGCCATCTGTGCCAGCGCCGCGCAGGGTCAGGACCTGCGGCGTCTCGCTGAGGCCAAGGGACAGGAAGCTGACAAAGCGCCCGTCCGATCCGGTCCGCGCGCTTTGCAGCTCGTTGCCGTCGATCAGGATGGAGATCTCTTCATTCGGGGCGCCCTGGCCGGCGATCAGCGCCGTGCCATCGGGCTCCACCCGAACCACATCGAAACTGGGTGCGGGGGCCGAGGCAACCTCGGCCAGGGGCGCGGCCTCTTCGGCGGTGCCCGGCGGGACCTGCTCCACGGCAGGCTCACTCAGCGCCGCAGCAGTTGAAGCATCACTTTCACTTCCCGCCGCAACTGGTTCTTCTGAAACACTTTCCTGGGGCTGGGAAAGGGCGGCCGGCGCCGCATCCGCGACCTCAGGCTGGGCGACTGCCGGGCTCTCAGACCCACCTTCAACGGGGGTCTCAACGGGTGCCTCCGCCCCGGCTTCAGGACTGACGGCGGCCTCCGTGACCGGGGTTGTTTCCGCACTGTCGCCATAAGGACCGATCCAGCCCATCCAGATCGCACCCCCCCCCGCCACAAAGGCGGTGGTCACGACGGCAAGAGCAGGTCCGGCGTTAAATTCCCCAGGCATCGTGACAGAATTCCTTGATATTCCCCATGCATACCGCCTGTTGAGCGGTTGAGCACATATAGCAAGAAGGCTATCACCGATCCAAAGAAATCGCAGCCAGCGGGGAGTCCGAAATGACGAAAGCGTCGATCTGTGTCTATTGCGGCTCACGCCCGGGTGCGAAACAAGCCTATGCGGAACAGGCAAAATCCCTGGGCGCCGGGCTTGCGGGCCGCGGCTGGCGGCTGGTCTACGGCGCCGGAGACGTGGGCCTGATGGGCGAAGTCGCCCGCGCCGCCCAGTCGGCCGGGGCAGAGACCTTTGGCGTCATCCCCGAGCATCTGGTCAAATGGGAAGTCGGCAAGAGCGACCTGACCCGCTACGTGGTCACGGAGACCATGCATGAGCGCAAGAAGGTCATGTTCGTGAATTCCGATGCCGTCGTTGTCCTGCCCGGCGGAGGCGGCACGCTTGACGAGTTCTTCGAGGTCCTGACCTGGCGCCAGCTTGGCCTGCATGCCAAGCCGATCGTGCTGATCAACGTCGAAGGCTATTGGGATCCCCTGCTGACGATGCTGGATCACATGGTCAGCCAAGGGTTTACCGACAGGGCCGTGATCGAAAGCATCACGGCGGTCGGGGATGCCGAAGGCGCTCTGCGCGCCCTCGGCTCTCTTCTGGACTAGGCGTCCCGCCTCTTCAGACGTTTTCCGCCTTCAGAAGCTTCTCGATCTCATCCACGGGGTGGTTGGTCATGCTCTTGGGCACCTCGGCGATGACCTTGTCCGCCACCTCCTTGTGCAGGGATTTCCTGAGCTCTCCCAGCGTCTTGGGCGGCGCGATCAACACGATTTTCTCGAAGCGGCCACGGTGGGCCAGCTTGTAGAGGATATCGGCCATCTCGTCGGCAAAGCGCTCCTTCGCCAGCTCGTGCCAGTCCGTGTCGTCCATGGCAGAGCGCTGGCCGACGCCGGTATCGGCCTTGCGGCCGGGGCGATTGGCGCTTTGTTCGCGGTCAGAGGGGTTCTCCTGCTCTTCCTTGCGAATGACCTCAAGGTTGGGGTCTTCCGCATCGGTGATGTTGCGCAGAAAGATGGCCTTTTCGCCATCCGCTACCATCACCCAGCAATCGTTGGGAATATTCGCCATCACACTTTCTCCTTGTCGCCGGACTCATTGCGATCCTGGGCCAGCGGGCGGGTCTTCTCGCCCGGGCGCGTGTTCAGCCCCTTCTTCTCATCGCGGGTGCCGACCTTGGTCTGCAACTCACCGCCCTTGCGGCCCTGCTGGCCGGCCGGGGACATGTCTTCGGGGCGCTCGCCAAGGACCTGTTCGGTCTCTCGGGTGCCGTCCTTGGATTTCTTGCGTTCGGCCATGGTGCTCCTCGCTTTCCTTGGTTTCATCAAGACAACGCCTGCCACGGCCTGCTGTTCCCTCGGGCAGGTTCAGCCCCCACCAAATCCGCGGTCCTCTGCCGGGCCTCAGCCGAAACCCGCGCATGAAAAAAGGCGCGGGGAAATCCCCACGCCTTTCCAGTGCCTTGACGGGCGAAGCTTACATGCGCGAAGCGACGTTTTCCCAGTTCACCAGCTTGTCGAGGAAGTTCGACAGGTAGGCGGGGCGCTTGTTGCGGAAGTCGATGTAGTAGGAGTGTTCCCACACGTCGCAGCCCAGCAGAGCGGTCTGGCCGAAGCAAAGCGGGTTCACGCCGTTCTCGGTCTTGGTGACCTTGAGCGAGCCATCGGTGTCTTTCACCAGCCAGGCCCAGCCAGAGCCGAACTGACCCGCGCCTGCGGCAGAGAAGTCTTCCTTGAACTTGTCGACGGAACCGAAGCTCTCGGTGATGGCCTTCTCCAGCTCACCGGGCATGCCGGTCTGCGCGGGGCCCATCATTTCCCAGAACTGGTTGTGGTTCCAGAACTGCGAGGCGTTGTTGAAGATGCCGTTCTGGGCAACAGCGTTTGCGTCGTAGGTGCCCTTGATGATCTCTTCGACGGATTTGCCTTCCCACTCGGTCCCGGCAATGGCCTTGTTGCCGTTGTCGACATAGGCCTTGTGGTGAATGTCGTGGTGATATTCCAGCGTTTCCTTGGACATACCCAGGTCTGCAAGTGCGTCGTGGGCGTAAGGAAGATCGGGAAGTTCAAAAGCCATTTGGGGCCCCCTTTTCTTGGAGTTAAGAGTTACTCTCGGGCATAGATGGTATGCCGTCGTGCAGAAGGTCAAGGGTATTTGGCCCTGCAAGGCTGCACAGGCGTCCCGCAGCCCCCTGCAGGGGCAGCGGGTATTGATTTCAGGCGTATAGCCCCACGATCCCGTCTTCGCGCGCCGCGTCCGACAGGATGGAGAAGACATATCCCGCGACAGAGCGGAAGCAGACCAGCTCTGCCCGGCCCGGCTCCGGCATCCAGAAGGCGGCGGGGACCTGGGCCAGCCGCGTGCGGCGGAAACTGCCCTCCGGGAAGGCTTCTGGCGACATGTCCACCGGGGCCAGCTTTGCCAGCACCTCGCGCACCAGCGCGTCCTCTCCGGTCAGGGTGAAGGCCGCGCGGGCATGGGTCACATCGACCGCCGAAAAGGCCGGATCGGTGAAGGTGCCGGCCAGGGTTTCCAGCGCCTCGGCGGTTTCGGACAGGGGCATGCCGACCAGCAGCTCATCCGGGCTCATCCAGGCGATGACCCTGTCCTCGCCCAGGCTGATCTGGCGCTGGCCGGGCATGTCGCAGCCCGTGACCTTGGTCGCACCATTGCGCATCATGGAGGATGACAGATCCCCCCGCAGGGTGATCATGCCCCGCATCGGCGCTTCGGCAATCCGCACGTAGCCGTCAAAAACCGCGCCGTTCAAGGCGCTTACGGGCGCCGGTCCGGTGACATCAGACATTCTGTTTCTCTCCTGCCTTGTCGTAGAAGACCGGATCCACGACTTTCGCCGAAACCGATCCGCCCGCCAGTTTTGTGACCTGCACGACCTCGTCCATGCGCTCCGGGCCCTTCTTCAGCAGCGCCATGGCGATGCCGCGCTTGAGCGTCGGGGAATAGTAGGTCGAGGTGATGCGCCCCTGCATGTTGCGCTGGCCCTTGTCGTTCTGCCCGTCGTCCAGGATGTAGGCGCCATCCTCGATCACAGAGCCATCGACGGTCTCCAGCCCCACCAGTTTCCAGCGATCGGGATCCTGGAAGTGGCTGCGCATCTGGCCGCGCTTGCCGATGAAGTCTTCCTTCTTCTTGGAGATCGCCCAGTTCAGGCCAAGGTCCTGGGGAATGATCGTGCCATCGGTCTCATCCCCGATCATGATGAAGCCCTTTTCGGCCCGCAGCACGTGCAGTGCCTCTGTCCCGTAGGGCACGGCGTCAAAGCCGTGACCGGCGGCCATCAGCTCGGTCCACAGGGCCAGGCCCTGCCCCGCCGGCACGCTCAATTCGTAGCTGAGCTCACCAGAGAAGGAGATCCGGTAGATCCGGCAGGGAATGCCCCCCACCAACCGGTCCGCCCAGGCCATGAAGGGCAGTTCCTCGGCAGAGATCCCGGGCGTGCCCAGCACCTCCAGCAATTGCCGCGCCTGGGGCCCGACCACGGCGATCTGGGCGTATTGCTCCGTCACGTTGACCACGTGAACCTTCAGGTCCCACCATTCGGTCTGCAGCCATTCCTCCATGTGGGCATGGACGTGTTCGGCGCCGCCCGTGGTGGTATGGACCAGGAAGCTGTGCTCATCCAGCCGCGCGACCACGCCGTCATCCATGAGGAAGCCGTTCTCGTCGCAGACCAGCCCGTAGCGGCAGCGCCCCGGTTTAAGCGTGGACATCATGTTGGTGTAGATCAGGTCCAGGAACTTGCCCGCATCCGGCCCGCGCACGATCAGCTTGCCCAGGGTGGAGGCATCCAGCAGCCCAACCCGTTCCCGCACGGCGGTGATTTCGCGCAGGACGGCATCGGCGTGGCTTTCACCTGCCTTGGGATAGCAATAGGGCCGCCGCCAATGGCCGACCGGTTCAAAAAAGGCCCCGTTGGCCTCATGCCAGTCATACATCGGCGTCTTGCGCAGCGGCTGGAAGCCCTCGTCCCGCGCCTCACCCGCGATGGAGCCCATGGAGATGGGCGTATAGGGCGGGCGGAAGGTGGTTGTGCCCACTTCCGGGATGGTCACGTTCAGTTCCTGGCTCAGCACGGCCAGGCCATTGATATTGCT
Source organism: Pseudooceanicola sp. HF7 (assembly GCF_011806405.1). Lineage (GTDB taxonomy): Bacteria > Pseudomonadota > Alphaproteobacteria > Rhodobacterales > Rhodobacteraceae > Pseudooceanicola. The sequence goes on from NZ_JAATOW010000027.1 coordinate 26,672, forward strand.
GAGCTTGCCCTGGTCCGTCGCCATGCCCAGCGTGGTGTAACGCTTGGCATGTTCGACGCTTTCAAAGCCCTCGGCCGCCGCAAGCTGCACGTCCGAGACCTTGACGTCATTCTGGAAATCGAGCCAGCTCTTGGAACGCAGCTTGTAGGTGGCGCCTTCGGGCATGGTCCAGATCGGGGCCATGGGGATCTCTTCGACCTCCCAGACCTCGGGCGCGGTGGCCTCGGGCATGGACAGGCCCAGGCGGTCAACCACGGTGCGCGCGGCATAGCGGCCGTCCTTCAGCACTTCGGACAGGCTGAGCGCGCCGCTGGCAGAGCCTGCCGTGGCGACAAAGGGCAGCCCGTCGGCACCTGTGGGGGCGCGGTCCGGATCGGGACGGAACATGGCACGTTCGCTGTCCCAGGACAGCTTGCCGCCGCAATGGGACCACAGGTGCACCGCCGGGGACCAGCCGCCGGACATGGCAACCGCATCGCAGGCGATCTCTTCCAGCACGGCGCCACTGCCCGCCTGAGAGCAGATCGCCACGCCGGTGACGCGCTTCTTGCCGTTGACATGGGCGATGGCACGGCCGGTCTCTACACGGATGCCGGCCTCCCTTGCCAGCTGGGCAAGGGCGCCGCCACCGGCGAGCCGTGCATCGATCACGGCGGCCACGCTCAGCCCCGCTTCCTTCTGGGCGATCGCAGTGCGGTAGGCGTCATCGTTGTTGGTCACGACCACGATGCGGTCGCCCACGGAGACGCCGTAATCGCTAAGGTAATCGCGCATGGCCCCGGCCAGCATGACGCCGGGAATATCGTTGCCCGCGAAAGAGATGGGGCGTTCGATGGCCCCCGTAGCCACCAGCACCTGGCGGGCGCGGATGCGCCACAGCCGATGGCGCGGCCCGGTCTTTTCGCTCAGGTGGTCGGTCAGCCGTTCGTAGCCCAGCACATATCCATGGTCATAGACACCAGCCCCCATGCAGCGCAGGCGCATGGTGACATTGGATAGGCCCTCAAGCTCTGCCACCAGATCGGCGATGTGGGCCGCCACCGGCTGCCCGGCGACTTCACCGCCATCAACGGGCGCGCGGCCACCCCAAAGGGCGCCCTGCTCCAGCAGCAGGACCTGGACGCCCAGGCGCCCGGCTTCAAGCGCGGCGGTCAGGCCGGCCAGACCGCCCCCCACAACCAGCAGATCCGCATGGGCATAAAGGTGTTCGTAGGGATCCGCATCGCGGTCCTTGGGCGCCTTGCCCAGGCCTGCAGAGCGGCGGATGATCGGCTCATAGACGTGTTTCCAGAAGGCCCGCGGCCCCATGAAGGTCTTGTAGTAGAACCCCGCCGGCAGGAAACGCGACAGCGAGTTGTTGATCGCGCCGACATCGAACTCCAGGCTGGGCCAGTGGTTCTGGCTTTCCGCCTCGAGCCCGTCGAAGAGCTCCTGGGTGGTGGCGCGCTGGTTCGGCTCAAAGCGGGCGTCCTTGCCCAGGCCCATCAGGGCGTTGGGCTCTTCCGCGCCAGAGGCGACCACGCCGCGCGGGCGGTGGTACTTAAACGACCGGCCCATCAGCATCTGGTCATTTGCCAGAAGCGCAGAGGCCAGCGTATCGCCTTCGAACCCGCTCATCCGGCGGCCGTTGAAGGAAAACTCGATCTTCTTGGAGCGGTCGATCCGCCGCCCGCTGCCTGCAAGCCTGCTGCTCATCGCGCCGTGGCTCCCTTGGTCATCATGTCATTGAAATGTTCTGCCGCGTTCATGCGATATCCCGCCACTTGAAGCCCGGACGTTTCGCCCGAATGGTTTCCAGCAGGTCTTCGGGCGGCTCGACCGTCTGGGCCGAATAGGTGCCGAAGACCTCAAGCGTGACCGTGTCCCGCGCCGCGTGGAACCACTTGCCGCAGCCCGTGACGTGGCGCCAGCGTTCAAAGTGGACGCCGCGCGGATTTTCCCGCTGGAACAGGTAGCCTTCGAAATCCTGGTCCGAGGACCCGGGGCCGAAGCGCTTCAGATGCGCCTCTCCACCGCCATGGAACTCTGTCTCTTCGGCGATGACACCGCAATTGGGGCATTCAAGCAGCAGCATGGGCGCGCTCCTCTGTGTGGATTTCGGGGGACGTTGGGCACGAAAAAAGGCCAGGCGCGCCAAGCGCCCGGCCTTCCTTCGAATAGGGGACAGGTTGAAAACGCTCAGGAATCGCCCGGAAGGTCGATCTGGATTTCGGGTTCGGATTCGCCCGGCAGCTCACCACCCGAGTAGATGTACCAGACCAGCCCCGCGAGGATGACGACGACCGCGCCAAGTACGAAGGCAATCCCGGTGACACCGGAGCGCGAGTTTCCTGATTGATCGGCCATTGCGGTTCCTCTTCACTAAAATCAAGTGAAGGAAAAACGCTTGTCGACTGCGGATTGTTCCCGGGTTCGCGCAGACCTGCGCGACAGCAAGCGGTCAGGCGCTGCGATTCGGTTCTTGTATATTCAATAAAGCGCATTTTCGCGCCGTTCAGCCCGGCAGCATCAGCGCCTGCCCTGCCCAGCGTTTCAGCAAAAACAGGCGCTTGGCATCGGCGATTTTTGCCAAGCGGCGCGCAAACGGGCACATCAGCACTCAGGTACCCTCTGTTGAGGGGGGACGTTATCGCCTCCACAACATTCTGGGCTATCATTGTCTTTACAGGCACGCACCTGGGATAACGCGCAGAAAGGTGAGCATCATGACTCACACGATAGACTTCTCGCTCGACCTCAAGGGTTCGCGGATCAAATCCGTTCCATTCCGCACACTTGATACCTTGGAAGAGCTTCCCGAAGGACCGGGGCTCTATGTTCTCATGGGCAGCAAACCCGGAGAGCCCCCAAGACCACTGGCCTTTGGCTACCTGGCGACCAACCTGGCCAGGCACCTTGCGCACCAGCCGGAATTCGCGGCTGCGCTGCGTGAAGGCTTCGATTTCGCGGCCATCGCAGATCCCCTGCCCGGAAGCGACCCGGCGCATCTGGCCGATCGGCTGGGCCGGATCCACAAGGCCCCGATCAACGCGTTGCGCAGCGCGTTGCGCGACATCGACTCGGCCAAGCTGACGCAGGACAGCGCGCCGATCAGCCATCTTCCCGCCGAATAGGCGGGAAGACCCGACAAGCGGCATCGGGGCGGCACAAGCCGCGAAAGACGGGCCGGCATGGCCGGGGCCAGCGGGGCATCGCCCGGCCTCCCCGCGCCAAACCCCCGAATTTTCCGACACGCGCATCATCATCCTGATCCTGCTTTGCAACCCGGCCGAGCGCTTTAGTGCGCCACGCCTGCGGCAACGCTTTCGTCCACGAAACGCCCCTCGCGGAAACGCTCCAGTCCAAAGCCCTTGGCCAGCGGTCCCGGCGTGCCCTTGGCCATCATGTCGGCCATGGCCCAGCCAGATCCCGGAATGGCCTTGAAGCCGCCGGTGCCCCAGCCACAATTGATGTAGCAATTGCCAAGCGGCGTGGCCGAGATGATCGGAGACCGGTCGCCGGTCATGTCTACGATCCCGCCCCATTGCCGCAGCATCTTCAGGCGCGAGATCATCGGGAAGGTCTCGATCAGGGCGCGCACGGTTTCCTCGATATGCTGGAAGGAACCGCGCTGCGTGTAGTTGTTGTAGCCGTCCGCGCCGCCGCCGATGACCATCTCGCCCTTGTCGGATTGCGACATGTAGCCATGCACCGTGTTAGCCATGACTACCACGTCCATGCAGGGTTTGATCGGCTCCGACACAAGCGCCTGAAGCGCGACGGATTCGATGGGAAGGCGGAAACCAGCCATCTCTGCCAGCACACCGGAATGCCCGGCCACGACGATGCCCAGCTTGCCGCACCCGATGCGACCCTTGCTGATCTGCACGCCAGAGACATTGCCGCCGCTGTCGCGTTCGATGCCGGTCACTTCACATTTCTGCAGGATATCCATGCCCATGTCCGAGCAGGCCCGCGCATATCCCCAGGCCACGGCATCGTGCCGGGCAGAACCGCCGCGCGCCTGCCAGAGCGCGCCCAGCACCGGGTAGCGCGGCCCGTCCAGGTTGATGATCGGCAGGATTTCCTTGACCCGCTCGCGCCCGATGAACTCAGTCGTGACGCCCTGGTGGGCGTTGGCATGGGCGGTGCGCAGCCAGCCGCGCTTTTCATGTTCGGTCTGGGCCAGCATCAGCACGCCGCGGGGACTGAACATGACGTTGTAGTTCAGGTCCTGGCTGAGGGTCTCGTAAAGCGAACGGGACTTCTCGAAGATCGCGGCGGAATCGTCCTGCAGGTAGTTCGACCGTATGATCGTGGTGTTGCGCCCGGTGTTGCCACCGCCCAGCCAACCCTTTTCGATCACGGCCACATTGGTGATGCCGTGATTTTTTCCAAGGTAATAGGCGGTCGCAAGGCCATGGCCGCCCGCCCCGACGATCACCACGTCGTAGTGATCCTTGGGCTGGGGGGAACGCCAGGCGCGCTCCCAACCGCTGTGGTAACGGGCGGCTTCGCGGGCAATGGCAAAGGCGGAATAGCGTTTCATCGACACCTCGCATGGGCATGGGGGTAAGGGGCGCGAGTCCCGCCGCGCCATTGCGGCGAACCTAGACTTTTGCCCATCTTAGCCGCGCCGCAAACCGTCACAATATCGAGCGCTTGCGACATGGCCGCGCGACGGCGCTGATGCGCCCCCGAAATACGGACTCTCATGTGCCAGTATGCCCCGGCAGCGCACAAAAATCGCCCCTTTTTCCGAACCCTCTCAGGGTTTAAGTCAGGGGAAGCCTTCGCCACCTGCCCTTTCTCTGATCGAGGTCCGTCATGCTCTTCTGGATTGTCAGCATCGCCCTGGCACTTATGGTCACGGCCTTCCTGGCGCAGGCCCTGATCGGCCGGGCCCCGGTGGCCGAAACCCCTGCGGCTGCCTTCGACATGAAGATCTACCGCGACCAACTGGCAGAGGTGGACCGCGACCTGGCCCGCGGCACGCTGGCTGAAAGCGAGGCCGCGCGCCTGCGCACGGAGATCTCGCGCCGCCTGCTGGCCGCCGATACAGAGGCACGCAGCGAACCCGAAAGCACCGGCAAGGGCCCTGCCCGCGCGCTCGGCCTGCTGGGTGCCGCGCTGGTGCTGGTTCTGGGCGTGGCCACCTATGTCTGGCTGGGCCAGCCCGGTGCTGCCGACCTGCCGCGCGCCGATCGCATTGCCTCTGCCCGGTCGCTGCTAGACAATCGCCCCGACCAAGAGGCCGCAGAGGCCCAGGTTGGCGGCCCGATCAGCTACCCCCCGGATCAACCCGTTTCGGAAGATTTCCAGACGCTCATGACCCAGCTGCGCAGCGCCGTCGAGAAACGCAGCGAGGATGAACAGGGCTTCCGCCTGCTGGCCCGCAACGAGGCCGCGCTTGGCAATTTCAAGGACGCCTATACCGCCCAGGCCCGCGTGCTTGAGATCGCCGGCACCCGCGCCACCGCTCAGGACTTTGCCGATTACGCGGATATGATGATACTCTCAGCCGGGGGACTTGTCTCTGCTGAGGCGGCGGATGCGCTGCAGACGGCCCTGCACGCTGACCCCACCAACGGGACAGCCACCTATTATTCCGGCCTGCTGATGGCCCAGACCGGACGGCACGACATTGCCTTCCGGCTTTGGAACAACCTGCTGCACAGCAGCCCCGACACCGCCCCCTGGGTCGCGCCGATCCGGGCCCAGCTGCCCCAGGTCGCCATGCTGGCCGGGGAATCCCGCTTCGAACTGCCCCCCGCCGCCGGCATGACGGCCCCCATGCCCGGCCCCTCTGCCGAAGACATGGACGCCGCGGGCGAGATGACCGCGCAAGAGCGCCAGGACATGGTCCGCGGCATGGTGGACGGCCTGGCCGCGCGCCTGGCCAGCGATGGTGGCGACGCCCGGGAATGGGCCCGCCTGATCTCTGCCCTGGGCGTGCTTGGCGAAACCGACCGTGCGCGCGCGATATACCAGGAAGCCCTGACCACCTTCGAAGGAAAGGGCGATGACCTGGCAATGATCCAGCGCGCCGCCGAAAGCGCAGGAGTAGACGGATGATCCACGAAGACATGAGCGAATTCGCGGCGTCTGTCCCGCCCTTCCGCGCCATCGCCGGGCTGGACCTGGGCGACAAGACCATCGGCGTCGCCGTCTCTGATACCTTTCTTGGCGTCGCCACTCCGCTTGAGACCATCCGGCGCAAGAAATTCACGCTGGATGCCGAAGCGCTGCTGAAGATCCTGGCCGCGCGCAACATCGGCGGGATCATCCTTGGCCTGCCCCGCAACATGGACGGCACGGAGGGGGCACGCTGCCAGTCCACCCGCGCCTTCGCGCGCAACCTCATGCGGCTGACCGATCTGCCGATCAGCTTCTGGGATGAACGCCTTTCCACCGTTGCCGCCGAGCGCGCCCTGCTTGAGGCCGATACCTCGCGGCGCCGCCGGGCAGAGGTCATCGACCACGTCGCGGCCTCCTACATCCTGCAAGGCGCGCTTGACCGGCTGCGCTACCTCAAGGGCGGCACCACATGAGCGGTCGCGATGTCTGGAAAAGAGAGGCCGTCTCTTCCCCCTGCGTGAACATCTGCGTGATGCATCCGCAAGAGGGGCTGTGTACGGGCTGCCTGCGCACAAGGGATGAGATCGCCCTTTGGGGCAGCCTGTCGGAAGAGGAACGCCGCGCGATCATGGCGCAGCTACCATCGCGCGGGCCGCTCAAGGCAACCCGCCGGGGGGGCCGCGCCGGACGTCTCCGGCGCGCGGAATAGCTCAGCCGAACCAGGCCTTGCGCAGCATGTTGAGCGCGACAAGGAACAGGAAACCCGCGAAGATCCGTTTCAGGGGCTTGGGATCCGTCGCATGGGCCAGCCGGGCGCCAAGCGGCGCGGTCAGGGTCGTCATGCAGATCACGATCAGAAAGGCCGGCAGGTTCACCGCGCCCACGGAGAAGGGCGGAAAGGCCCCCTCGGGCGCACGCACGAACAGGAAGCCGATGGCAGAGGGCAGCGCGATGGTCAGCCCGAAGCCCGCCGCCGTGGCAACCGCCCGGTGGATGGGCCGGCCGTAAAGCGTCATGATCGGCACCCCGAAAGAGCCCCCGCCAATCCCCATGAGCGCGGACAGGAAGCCGACGATCGGCGAAAGGATGGAGCGCGTCAGCAGGCCCGGCATCTCATCCGCGATCTGCCAGCTGGATTTGCCGAAGGCCATGTAAAGGCTGATGAACAGGCCGATGAACCCGAACAACGCCTGAAGCTCTCTTGAACGCAACTGGGAGGCCACGAGCACCCCGATCAACGCACCGATGGCGATGCCCGGCGCCCAGGTCTTCAGGATCGTCCAGTCCACGGCGCCCTTGCGATTATGGCTGGCCATGGACCGCATCGAGGTCACGATGATCGTTGCCAGCGAGGTGCCAAGGCACATCTGCATCAGTTGCGGGCTGTCATAGCCCAGGCTCTGGAACGTGTAGAAGAAGGCCGGCACAAGGACGATCCCGCCGCCCACGCCCAGTAGCCCCGCCAGCACGCCCGCGAAAGCGCCGATCACGATCAGCACGCCCAGCATGGACATCAACAGCCCGATATTTTCCATGGTCATCCCTGTCTTCGTTGCGACCGGAGACAAATCAAGAAAACCGTGAATGCGCAAGCGCCTGCCCGGTCTTTCGGCACTGCAGCACAGGCACAAGGCCCAATGTGCGAAAACGAAGGCGCATTTGCCGGGCCTTGCCCTTGGCAACCATCCAGGCCTGCGGGTAGGGTCCGGAGCGTTAAAAAATCATTCCGGAAATTTCCAATGTTGCGTTTTGCCCTGGTGCTGGGTGTGCTCGCGCTCACCAGCCCGCTTGCCATTGACATGTACCTGCCCGCCCTGCCCCAGCTTGCCTCCGACTTCGGCGCAACCGAGGCCGCCATCCAAGCCACGCTCATCGGCTATTTCATTCCGTTCGGGCTGGCCCAGCTGTTCTACGGCCCGATGGCGGACGCCACCGGGCGCCGCCTGCCGCTGGTGATCGGGCTCTGCATCTTCCTGATCGGCTCCATCGGGGCCGCTTTCGCGCCAAGCTTGCCGGTACTGGTGGCCTGGCGTGCCCTTCAGGGGCTTGGCGGGGCCTGCTTGATGGTGATCCCGCGCGCCGTTATCCGGGATCGCTATACCGGGGCCGAGGCCACGCGGCTCATGGCGATGGTCATGCTGGTGATCTCCATCTCTCCGATGCTTGCGCCGCTTTTCGGCACCCTGGTGCTGACCTTCGGCAACTGGCGCGCGATCTTCGCCACGCTGGCCTTGCTCAGCCTCGTCGGCCTGTTGCTGACGATCTTCATGCTGCCGGAAACGCTTGAGCGCCCCGCCCGGCGCAAGGTCTCTGTCAGTGCAATGGCGCGGGGGGCGAAGGTGCTGTTCACCGATCCCGTCTTCATGGGTCTGACGCTGGTGGGCGGTTTCGGCATGGCAAGTTTCTTCGTCTTCATTGCCTCGGCCTCTTTCGTCTACATGTCCAGCTTCGGCCTGTCAGAGGCGCAGTTCTCCATCGCTTTCGCCTGCAACGCCGTCGGCTTCTTCGCCGCCAGCCAGGTGGCCGCCGGCCTTGCCACTAGGATCGGCATGTCGCGGATGGTGCGCCTGGCCGTAACGGGCTTCTTCGCCTTCACGCTGCTGCTCTTCGTCATCGCCCTGGCTGGGATGGCCACGGTCTGGACCATGGGCGCCTGCCTTATCATCGCCAACAGCTTCCTGGGGCTGGTGATCCCGACCACCATGGTGCTGGCCCTGGACGAACACGGGGATATCGCCGGCCTGGCCTCTTCCATTGGCGGCACGCTGCAGATGGTCGCAGGCGGGCTGATGATCGCGCTGACCGGTCCGTTCTTCGACGGCACCGCCCTGCCGATGGCCGGCGCGATCGCTGTCTGCGGGTTGATTGCCTTCCTGCTGGCCACGCTTGTGCTGCGCCGCCGGGAAGCCATTGCCTGAGGGGCTTGCAAGCCCCCGATCTGCCGGAGCCTTCGGGCTCCGGCAACTTCTGTCAGGCTACGCCACGCGCCGCGCCGGTGACGGCGTCCAGCGCCTCTTCCACCAACGCGGTTCCGGCACCCTTGCGATGCGCGCCCTCTGACAGGATACGCCGCCAGGCCCGGGCCCCAGGCCGCCCCTGAAAGAGCCCCAGCATGTGCCGCGTAACCTGCGCCAGCTTGCCGCCCTCTGCCACATGGGACTCGATATAGGGGTACATCGCGCGCACGGCCTCTTCCGGACCCAGGCTGCCGGTCTCCTCGCCATAGATCCGCCGATCCGCATCGCAGAGGATCGCCGAGGGGTCGTGATAGGCCGTCCGCCCGATCATCACCCCGTCCAGACCGGCACTGAGGAAGCCCTCTGCCTGGTCAAGCGAAGAGATCCCGCCATTGACCGACAGGTGAAGATCCGGGAACTGCTCCCGCATCCGCAGGACCAGGTCATAATCAAGCGGCGGGATATCCCTGTTTTCCTTTGGGCTCAGCCCCTGCAGCCAAGCCTTGCGCGCATGGATGGAGAACCGCTCACAGCCCGCAGCGGCCACTTTCTGGATGAAATCCGGCAGGACCTGTTCCGGATCCTGCTCATCCACGCCGATCCGGCACTTCACCGTGACCTCGACATCGACGGCGTCGCGCATGGCCGCCACGCAGCGCGCGACAAGGTCGGGGTCCTTCATCAGCACCGCGCCAAAGGTGCCCGATTGCACCCGATCGGAGGGACAGCCGCAGTTCAGGTTGATCTCATCATATCCGGCCTTTTGCCCAAGACGCGCCGCCTCGGCCAGCTCGACCGGATCGGAGCCGCCCAGCTGAAGCGCAACCGGATGCTCCTGAGGGTTGAACCCCAGCAGGTGCAGAGCCCCGCCCCGGACGAGCGCCGGAGAGGTCACCATCTCTGTATAGAGCAACGTGTTCCGGCTGAGCAGACGGTGCAGGTAGCGGCAATGGCGGTCCGTCCAGTCCATCATCGGCGCGACGGAGAGCCTTGCGTTCCGATCCAGCGGTTTATCGGTCATCCACGACCCTTTTCTGTTCTTCCCAAGGCGCCTTCGGCATGTGCGACCAAGGCCCGGGCGGGCGCAGGCACTGTCGGGCCGGCACCGATGGACCTTTGGCCAGGACTTGAGCGGTGGACATAGGTTCGCGGCCCCTTGGCTGTCAACCTTGCCAAGGTGGCTCTGTGGGTTGAAAGCCGCAAGAAACATGGTGTGTCCTTACCCGACACCTAGAGACGATTGGTTTCAGATCAGGCGTTCCGAGGGGTAGCCAAGCCTGGCTGCGCCGCCCCAAAGAAACTTGCGCGCGATAAACGCGCGCAAGCTGATGCGGGAGACAGGACCGGCGCCCTCGGCGCAGAGATCCCGCCGCCAAGGCGCAAGACCTTGTCTTCAAGACGGCCCCTAAGCGACCCGCCTACTGACCCTGCCCCAAAAGCCGGGAATGGAGTAAGCTCAGGCGGCGGCGCTGGGCCCCCTTGCCGGCGCAGAAGGCGCCGAAGAGCCTGGCATACGGAATTGCCCGACCATGGCTTCCAGGCGCTGCGTCTCATCGTTCAGCGCGGTGCAGGCGGCCGCCGTTTCTTCGAACATGGCGGCATTGCGCTGCTGGACCTGGTCCATTTTTCCGACAGCAGAGTTGATCTCAACGATGCCCGTCGCCTGCTCATGGGTGGAAGAGGCGATCTTGCTCACATGCTCCGAGATCCCGCCAATCGAGGAGATGATGGACTGCAAGGCGTCGCCTGCACGGCCAACCAGCTCGATCCCTTCCTTCACGTGACCGCTCGACTGAGAGATCAGCTGCCCGATCTCGCGCGCCGCATCCGAAGATCGTTGCGCCAGTCCGCGCACTTCGGAGGCGACGACGGCGAAACCGCCACCAGCCTCCCCGGCACGGGCAGCCTCGACTCCGGCGTTAAGGGCCAGAAGGTTTGTCTGGAAGGCTATATCGCTGATCACCTCGATGATCTTGTTGATCTCGTTCGAAGAATTGCCAATCGCGTCCATGGCTGCCACCGCTTCGTTCACGGTCTTGGAGCTCAATTGCATCTCTCCGTTGATCCCGCCGACAAGAGAGTCCGTCTGCTGGGCCCCATCGGCGGCAAATTTCACGGAGTTCGTGAGCTCGCTCAATGCGGCCGCGGTTTCTTCCAGGGTGGCCGCGGATGTTTCCGTGCGGCGGGACAGGTCATTGGAGGCCCCGGTGATTTCCTGGACATTCCCCGCAATCGACCGCGTGGAGGCAGAGATCGCGCCGATCACCTCTGACAGGCGAACCAGAGCCGCGTTGAAATCCTGGCGCAGCTGATCGTAGCCATCAGCAAAGGGTTCGTGCATATGGATATCGAGGTTCCCGTCGGAAAGCTCCTTGAGGCCCGCGGCAAGCGTTTCGACGACAAAGGTCTGTTCCGCTTGCTGATGCCGCTGTTCCTCTTCCATCGCGTTCTTGTCGACCAGCCCCTGCCGCAGGGTTTCAACGGCTCCCGCGATTGCGCCGATTTCGTCGTTGCGTGACTTGCCCGGAACGGGATCATTGAACCGCCCAGCGACCAGGCTGTCCACGGCGCCCAGCATCTGGCGCAGGGGGTGCCGGACGATCCGAGTGGTGGCAATGTACATCGTCACCAGCGCCATGGTCAGGATCAGGACCCCACCAATGACCGTTCGCATCGTGGCCGCCTGAACCGGTGCTGCAAAGACTGCAGCAGGGACATCGACGATGGTCGCCCACATCGTGTTCATGCCGGGCGCGGTAAAGGGATAGACCAGCCGGGTGCGGCCATCGGGGAAGCCCCTGATGACACGCGGTTTTCCATCGCCAAGCGCAGCTTTCACCAGCTCTGCCCCTGTTTCATCATATGGCTTTGTCAGATCGGCTGCATCCGGCGCGGCCAGCCATTTCCCGGAACTGTCGACCAGAAGGTTCTGCCCCCCGTCGAAGGAGGTCAGGCTTCCCAGCATTGCGGTAAGATCCCCCAGCTCCAGGTCCACGCCGGCAACACCGACGATCCGCCCATCCAGGGTCACCGGCACACTGACAGAGGTGATCATCGTGCCATTCTCGGCAATATAGGGTTCCGTGATCAGCCCTTTTCCGGTCGCAAGCGGCTTTGCGTACCATTGCGACTCCGTATTGATCGCAAAGGTTTCCATCGTCACGTTGCCGTTTTCGTCCTTAGACCACCAGGGGGTAAAGATGCCGTCTGCATTCCTGGCCGCATCGCCGGGCAGAAGTGCCTCGGCCGAGCCGTCTGCCAGAAGGGCCATCCAGGCGCCGAAAAGCGCCTGACTTGATCCCGGGACGCCGCTGATCATCGCCAGAAGATCGGACCGGCTGGCCTCTCCGGTGGCGAGGTAGCTGGAAATCGCATGACCCAAAGCCCCACCGCTGGCTGTTGCTTCGGTGATGCTGACCGCGACCTTTTCGGCGACAAGCCCCGCGTTCTGGGTCGCAAGCTCCATCACCTGATCTTCCACGGCATGTGAGCTCTGCCAACTGCCCACCGCAGTATAGGCGATCAGAATGGCTGAAATCGCTGCGCCCGTCACCAGAAGCAGCTTACCCGAGATGGTTGAGATGGCGCTCTTCATGTTATTCCATTCACCTGGTTCACCAGGGAGATGGCTACAGAAAGTGTCTTTACGGATTCTGAAGCGAGCCCGAATAGGCGCCACCTGATACAAACAGTTTGAGCGATCGTTCCTTGGTCGCGCTTCCGGGCCAGGCAAGGCGATCGCGGTAGCCGAACTGCCTGGAAGGCCGCTTTCCTGGGCGGGCCCCGGCGGGCTGGCCGCTGGGAAGACGTGCATTTGCGCGCGTCCTCCCTTACCAAGTCCATCAAGCATCTTAGCAATCCGGGCCGCTCACCCGGCCCCGTAGAAAGGAAAAGCCGCATGAAGATCACCCGCGCCGGCACGGCCCCCTCCACCCCCGGAAACGAAGATTACTTTACCGGCACCGTGCGCATTGACCCGCTGTTCCAGGCCGATCCGCCGGGGCGCAGCAGCGGCTTGCAGGTCACCTTCGAACCCGGCGCGCGCACGGCCTGGCACACCCATCCGGCGGGTCAGACCATCCTGATCACCTTTGGGCGGGGCCGCGTGCAGCGCGAAGGCGGCCCGGTCGAAGAGGTGACCGCCGGCGATGTCGTCTTCTTCCCGGCAGAGGAAAAGCACTGGCACGGTGCAAGCCCCAAGACCGCCATGTCCCATATCGCCATCCAGGAAAGTATCGACGGCACGCAGGTGACCTGGATGGAAAAGGTGACGGAAGAAGACTACGCAAAGTAGCTGACCTTCAGCCCTCGCCGCGCTTGGCCCGGGTTCACCGAGCCAAGGGAAGCACCGGTGCCTCTGAACTGCTCAGTGGCCCGCAATTCCAAACGGGGTCAACGGCTTGCTGCCCGCCATTCTTGACGGGTCATTTGTATAGAATAATCTGGCTGAACCAGCGTTCCCGGACGCGACCCGCGCTCAGGCGCCGTTCCCGGCCCGCGCGGGCTCAGGCAAAGAACGCGCCGGAGGCCAGCCGTGACCCACAGACCCGCGAATGACACCCTCCATATGAAGATCCGCGGCTGGCTGCTGGACAAGATCTTGGGCGGCACCTGGGCGCCCGGCCACCAGATCCCGATAGAGACAGAGCTTGCCAGCCAGTTCGGGGTCTCTCGTATGACCGTCAACAAGGTGATGACCCAGCTGTCCCAGGAAGGCTACGTGGTGCGCCACAAACGCCGGGGCTCTTTCGTGGCGCAACCCAGGTCGCAATCCGCGGTGATGGAGATCGCCTCCATCCGGGCAGAGGTCGCAGCCCTGGGCCTGGCCCACGGATGGCAGCTGATGGAGCGCGCCCTGCGACCGTTAACAGAGGATGAAGACCGGCTGCTCAACCGCATGACACCACGCGCGGACACGCCCCTGCTGATCGTCCAAGGCCTGCATCTGGCGGGCGAAACCCCGTTCTGCCATGAGCTGCGCGCCATCAACCCCGCCGCCTGTCCCGAAGCGCTGGACCAGGACTTTACCGCCCTGGAACCGGGCCAATGGCTTCTTGAGACGGTGCCGTGGATCTCTGCCAGCCACACCGTGCGCGCCATCAATGCCGCGCCAAGCGAAGCCGCCCTGCTGGCGATTCCAGAGGGGCAGGCCTGCCTTGAAATCCTGCGCATGACCCGGCACGGCAGCGGCTGGGTGACCTGCGCCCGCTTGGCCTACAGCGGGCAGGCGCATCAGATCGTGGCACAGTTCTCTGCCGGTGGGGCGGGCTGACCTAGCCCCGGATCCCAGCGAAGAAGCGCGAACAGATGTCCTCTGCCTCCAGCGGGCGGGAGCCAACCATGAGCGCCACCATAAGGCCGATCGCCGAAGAGGTGGCATTGTGTCGATCAGCGCCCTCCCCCGCATTCAGGTTCATTACCAGCGTCGGGGACATGAACAGACCCAGTCGGATCACGTCCTCCCAGTCCTCGGGCAACAGGCCCTCGTCGCGCAGCCGTGCGATCCAGGGCGCCCAGAAATGCACCTGCTTGGCCTCCAGCAGCGCGCGGCGCAGCGGGTTGGGCTGCCAGTCCGTGTCAATGAACAGCCGGGTGCCGTCATAGCGCACTTGGGCCTTGTAGCGCTGCTCGGCGATCTCGGGATTATACAGCCAGAAGGGATGGGCGAAGACATTGTGGAAGGTCGATTTCACTTCTGCCAGCAGAGAGGGCACGGCGTCCCCGGCAAAAGCCGGATCAAAAAGCGACAGGCGGTCCTGATCGGTGCCGTGCTCATACCAAACATTGGCGTTGTGAGCATCGCCGTGGGCCACGGTCCCGCCCGCATCCGCCAGCGCCGCCGGGGCGCAGCGGCGATAGGCCCGGTCGAACAATTCCCCCAGCGTATCGGCATAGGCGATCCCGTTCAGAACCGGGCGCGCGGTCGAAAGCGCAGACCAGTCCAGATCGAACACCCCGTCATCGTCCGGAAAGCGAAAGACCTTGTCCACGTAGAACCGTTTGAGACGACCACCCGGATACTGACCCTGGGCTGGATCGATCAGCCGCTCGTGAAAGAGCCTGTGGATCGGTTCGGCCTCTGACATCTCCGGCGTGATCGGTTTCAGGGTTTCTTCGGCGACCTGAAGCAGATGATCGTTCAGGGTCGCCTCTGCGGCGACGCATCGGGCAGCCGCCTGGGCATCCGGGGCTAGGTCCAGATCAAAGAGCACATCGGAAAACCGCCGGTCGTCCCGCTTGGCATAGACCAGCACCTGTTCGCCCGGCAGCCGCGACATGTAGAGCGGGCGGTCCACGGGCAGGCCGGCCTTTGCCAGGATCTCTGCGCGGTAGTATTCACCGCGCATCTCTTCTTCGCCCTCTTCCTGGTGGAACTTGAAGAAATAGCCCTGATCTGCGGCCGTGAATGTCCCGTTGAGGGAGTTCAGCGAATACTGATCGACGTTGATCCGCAGTCCTTCGACCTTGAGGTCGAACAGACCGCCGATGAAGGCTTCAAGCGCGGCCTCGGCGGCGGGCAGATCTCGTGCCGCCAGCTGGCGCAGTTCCGCAGTGCGCGATGTACCGCTCATGGGGCATCTCCTCCGCAGGCAATCAGGACCTTGAGCGGTCCGGGTTCGCCGGCCAACTGCCGCCGGTAGGCCTCTGGCACCGCATCAAGGTCGATCGGCGCGGCAATCAGACGGTCCAGCGCCGGCTCAAGATCCGCCAGCATCGCGACCGCCGGGGCCAGCTCATCGGCGAAGGCATGGCAGCCGACAAGCGACATGTCCTTTTCAACCAGCTTGACCGGATCAAGCTGAAGCTGCCCTTCCCCGATCCCGACCAGGGCAAGACCGCCCCCGCCGCCAAGCCGCTCGATCAGCGTGCCAATTACCACCGGCGCGCCGGTCGTGTCGATGGCGTGGCGCGGGGGCTCCCTGCCCCAGTCGCCGTCAAGCTCGGCCTCCTGTCCGCCGACGATATCCGCGACAAGCGCCCGCCGACCGGCGTCGCGGTCGATCAGCATTACCGGGTTGCCGGTCCGTGCCGCCAGGATCGCCACCAGCGCGCCGATGGGTCCGCATCCGGTCACGATGACGGGCGCCCCTTCCGGGGCCTGCAACCGGGTCACCGCATGCAGCGCCACCGCAAGGGACTCTGCCATGGCAAGCTGGCGATAGGGCACGCCCTCAGGCGCCCGACCGACGTTGCCGGCGGGCAGCAGGGCCGCTTCGGCAAAACCGCCGTCGATCGCTTCACCGATAAAGCCAAGGTTTTCACAGACCTGGCCCAGACCCGCGCGACAAGCGGCGCAGGTGCCACACAGGTAGCGGCTGTCCACGTAGACCCGGTCGCCCGGCGCGACGTGACGCACGTTCGCCCCCACGGCGCGCACGCGGCCCGCGAACTCATGCCCGGCCACCGAAGGCGCGCGACTGATCCAGGCGCCCGTGCGGTAATTGTGCAGATCGGACCCGCAGATGCCCGCAAGCGCGACACCGACCAGAACCTGCCCAGGACCCGGCGCGGGCGGCGTTTCGACCTCTTCGACCCGCAGATCGCCGGGGCCGTGCAATCTGACTGCGCGCATCCCTCAGCCCTTCAGGTAGGGGTCACGCATCGCGCTCACCGCATTGGCGTGAGAGGAGAAGCCCTCGTATTCCGCCAGCAGCTTGGTGCGCGCGGCCATCTCCGGATAGCCCTTTTCGGTCACGTACCCGATGGAACTGCGGCGCATGTAATCGGTGACGGAGAGCGGGCCATAGGTATTGGCCCCGGCCGAGGTCGGCAAAACCGCGTTCGGCCCCAGCACGTAGTTGGCAATGGCATTGGGCGTGCGGGTGCCCATCAGGATCTCAGCGGCCTCGGTGATGTCACCAAGGTAGTCGAAGGGTTTTTCCGACAGGATCTCAAGGTGTTCTGGGGCGTATTCGTTCACGAAGGCGCAGGCGTCCTCCATGTCCTTCGCCAGGACGATGCCGCCATATGGGCCGGTCAGCACGGTCTTGGAAAAGCCGACCCGCTGTTCGCTCATCTGCGCCCAGTGCCCCGGAAGGGCCGCCAGCGCCTCGTCCACCACGCGGCGCGAGGGGGTGACCAGCCAGGCAGAACTGTCGGGGCCGTGCTCGGCCTCGATCAGCAGGTCCAGCGCGGCCAGCCCGCCAGAGACGGTGTCATCGGCCAGGATCACGACCTCGGAGGGGCCCGCGGGCAGGCCCGGATCAATCACGTGGGACAGAAGCCGCTTGGCGGCCACCACCCAGGGACTGCCGGGCCCGACGATCTTCTTGGCGGCCTTTACGGTCTGCGTACCATAGGCCGCGGCGGCCACGGCCTGTGCGCCCCCGGCCTTGTAGACCGTCTCGACCCCGGCCAGGCGTGCGGCGACCAGCGTGGCCGCATCCACGGACCCATCCGGGCCCGGCGGCGTGAAGATAGCCAGGTCCGGCACCCCGGCGACCACGCCCGGCACGGCGGTCATCATGGTGACAGAGGGGAAGGCCCCCTTGCCGCGCGGCACGTAGAGCGCCACGGAAGAGATCGGCGTCCAGCGATCCCCGGCAAAGGCGCCGGGGCGGATCTCTTTCAGCCACATCGGTTCGGGCTTCTGCTCCTGGTGGAAGGTGCGGATATTGTCGATCCCGTACTGGATGGCATCGATCACCTCCTGCTCGACCGCATCGAAGGCCGCGTCGAATTCCTCAGGTGTGGCTTTCAGGGAAGACGCCTCCAGCCCCATGGCCCGGTCCAGCTCCCGCCCGAACCGCGCCAGCGCCGCATCGCCTTCGGTCCTGACCGCGTCGATGATCGGCAGGACCTTGTCGGTGAAACCGGACAGATCCGCCTCTGACCGGCGCACCAGCGCCGCGCGCTCCCCTGGCGAAAGGGTCGAGAGATCCTTGAAGGTCACTTCAGTCATGGGGTCGTCCTTGCTTGAGCCGTTCGCGACTCATTTCGATTTGAGGAAGATTTCCAGCCCGACCAGCCGGTCCAACAGCCAGACAGCCGCCAGGGCGATCACGACGAAGATGGTCGAGACCGCGGCAAGATCCGGCGTGATGATCGAACGGATGTTGTTGTAGACCTGCACCGGCAGGGTGACCGTGCGGGCGTCTGTCAGCAGCAGGCTGACCAGGAACTCCGTCATCGCCAGCACGAACATCAACAGCCCGCCGGTGATCACCCCCGGCATGACCGCCGGCAGGGTCACATGGAAGAAGGTGGCGATCGGCCCTGCCCCGCAGTTCTGCGCCGCAAGCTCCAGGTCGCGGTCAAGCGATGCGGCAGAGGCCGACACGGACCAGATGATGAACGGCAGGTTGATGACCGCGCAGGCCACACCCACGGGCCAGAGCGCGCCCAGGATGCGCCATTCCCCGAAGACCAGCATCATGCCGATCCCCGATGCGATCAGTGGCACGGTGAACGGCAGCAGCAGGTAGACCTGAAGTGCCATCGCTCCCCGCAGCCGGTAACGGCTAAGCGCGATCCCGGCCAGCGTGCCCACCGGCACGGAGACCGCAACGCAGACCAGCGACACCTGGATCGAGCGCCAGAAGGCCTGCTGCAGGTCCCGTGCCTGGGCGATCTTCTCGTACCATTTCAGGGAAAATCCCTCTGGCGGGAAGGCGATGATATTGCCCGAGGTCACGGAGGCCCCGACCACGATCACCATCGGCAGGGACAGGATCAGCACGGCGAAACCGACCAGGATCCAGAAGATCGCTCTTTGCAGCGGCGCGGTCATTCGCGGCCTCCCATTGCCAGGGTGCCGGCCCCGAAGGCGGCAAAGATCGCCCCCACCAGGAGCGAGCCGATCGCCACCAGCAGGAGCGCCAGCGCAGAGCCCAGCCCCTGGTCCGCCGTGCGGAAGAACTGGTCATAGATCGCGTTGGCGATGAAATCCTGGCTGCCGCCGCCCAGCATCGCGGGCATGGCGAAATCCGTCAGCGACAGGGTCGAGACCACCAGCGTCGCGCCGATCAGCCCGGGCCGCGCCATCGGCAGCACCACATGCCAGAGCACGCGCGCCCAGTTGGCGCCCAGGGATCCGGCGGCCGTCTCGACCTCGCGCGGGATGGCGGTCAGGGCGGGGGCCAGCAGCAGCACGGCGAAGGGCAGCATGTATTGCACCAGCCCGAAGACCACCGTGGGGAAGGAAAAGAGCAGTCGCTGGCGCTCCACCCCGATCAGTTCCAGCGCATCGTTCACCAGCCCGGCATTGCCCAGGATGATCAGCCAGCCATAGGCCCGCACCACCTGGCCGATGAAGAAAGGCAGGAAAAGGGCCACCAGAAGCGCCTTGCGGGTGAAGGCCGAATTCGTGCGCACCAGGATGTAGGAATAGGGAAAGGCCAGGATCAGCGTGAAGACCACGGTCAGGAAAGAGCCGTAAAGCGACCGCCAGATGACCTTCAGATAGGTCGCGCTGTCGGCCACCGTGCGGTAGTTCTCCAGCGTGTAGTCCTCGGACGGCAGGAAGGTGGAGCGGTCCAGCGTATGCAGGGAGCTTTCTGCGATCTGCACCATGCCAAGCACCAGCACCGCAACCAGCAAGAGCGCCGGCGCCAGCAGCAGCCAGCCCGTGAAAGGAGCCATGCGTCGGGGCCAGAGCACTCCGGCGGCCCCTTCCAGGGCATCCATCACATGCCAGCGCAGCGGGTAGCGCCTTTTGCCCTCAGGGCCGGTCACATCTGTCATCCGGAACGTACCAATTCTTCCATAGTCGGGCGCGCCGAAACCCCGGCGCGCCCTGCCGGGCCGGTCAGCCCTGCATGATTTCCTTGAACTTGGAGAACCACTCGCTCTCGTTCTCCACCTGCACGGCAGAGGAGATGCGGATCAGGTGCTCGAAATCCTCGGGCTCGGTGGGATAGGAGGGATCGCCCGCCAGCCCTTCCGGCGGGGTCAGGCCCGGCACGACGCCCGGCAGGCCCAGGCCGTCAAGCCAGGTCTGCTGTGCCTGGGCGGTGATGGCGAAGTTGATGTACTGCTTGGCCCAGTAAAGCTCGTTCTCCGGCAGACCCTTGGGGATCCACAGGCCGTCTGTGTCGAACTTGCAGCCCTCTACCGGGACGGTCCATTCGATCGGCACGCCGTTACGTTTGGCCGCCAGCGCGTTGGTGGAGATGGTGCAGGCCGCGTCGATCTCGTCGTTCTGGAACCAGGCGGTGAAATCGGGGTCTTCGCCCAGAAGCGGCTCCTGCGCCTTCATCTGCTCGACGAAATCCCAGCAGGGGCCCATGTCGTCCGGGATCCCTTCAAGGGAGCCGCCGCCGGCCACCTGCGCCGGGAAGTGGAAGCCGATGCCATCGTTGTAAAGCGCGATGCGGCCCTTGAACTTGGGATCCAGCAGATCCTTCCAAGAGGTCGGGGGACCATCGGGGAAGGCCTCGGGACGGTAGGCCAGCACGTAGACATAGCCGTAGGTGTTGACGATCGGGTAACCCTCCAGCCCGACGGGCTTGGCCAGGTCGGTCGTCTCGGCAAGGTTGGAGAGATCGGACAGATCCTCCGTCACGCCGCGCAGGGCGGACTTGGTCGCATTGGTAGTCGTATCCCAGTTGATGTGGATCGGCGGGATGCGGTTCTGCGCGACGGCGGCCCAGACCTTGGGCTGGATCTCGTTGTCCTCGGTCAGGTCGTGGCGCACGGCGATGCCGGTCATCTCGGTGAAGGGATCGGACACGCCCTTCTTGAGCGCTTCCACCCATTCGCCGCCCCAGGCGCGCACGATAATTTCAGAGGGTTTCTCGGGTTCCTGCGCGAACAGGCGCGTTGCGGGCAAGGTTCCCAGCATCGCCGCGCCGCCGGTCATCGCCCCGGCCCTCAGGATCGTGCGCCGCGAGACGCTGCCTTTCAGATTGGTCATGTTCTCTCTCCTGTCGTGAAGTCTTTTGTTGGTGCGGATCTTATCGCGCGGCGCGGAAGATCCGAAGATCCCGCGCCCGCCAGCCGAAGTGGACCTCCGATCCGATCTCGAAAAGATCGAAGGCATCGGGATCATGGTAGTAAACCTGGATATCGACGCCGGGCAGCGCCGGGCAGTTCAGCACGTAGAGCAGCCGTTCCCCTTCGAAGATCATGTCGCTGACGTGCCCGGTCAGGCGCGTGTCGCAATCGGCAACGGCCTGCGCACTGCGCCCCAGCCGGATCTGTTCGGCCCGGATCCCGCCGCGCACCGGCGTGCCCGCGGCGATATCGGTCATATGCGTGCCGGCACATCGGGTCCCCTGGATTTCCACGCCCCCCTCCGTCGCGCTGCCGTCAAGGAAGGTGGAGACACCGACGAACCCGGCCACGAAATCGTTCGCGGGCTGCTGGTAAAGGGCCACAGGGGTCGCCTTCTGCTGGATCTTGCCGCCATCCATCACGATGATCTCATCCGAAACCACAAGCGCCTCGCGCTGGTCATGGGTGACGTTGATCGTGGTCACGCCCAGCTCTTTCTGGATGCGGCGGAACTCCAGCTGCATCTCCTCTCGCAGCTTGCGGTCTAGCGCGGCAAGGGGTTCATCCAGCAGCAGCAACTCCGGCTCGAAGACCAGGGCGCGGGCGATGGCGACGCGCTGTTGCTGCCCGCCTGACAGCTCATGGATCCGCCGGTCGCGGTAATCGCCCAGCTTCACCAGGTCCAGGAAGTCGGATACGCGCGCCGGGATGCCCTTGGGGTTCCAGCGCCGCATCTTCAGCGGAAAGGCGACGTTTTCGGCGGCGGTCATATGCGGGAAGAGCGCCAGTTTCTGGAACACCATCCCGATCGAGCGGCGATGCGGCGGCAGGGCATCGACCGGCTGGCCGTTGATCGTGATCTCGCCCGCCGTCGGCTTGAGGAAGCCCGCGATCATGTGCAGCAGCGTCGTCTTGCCGGACCCGGAGGGGCCAAGGACCGTCAGGAACCGGCCGGTCTCAAGGTCGAAACGAGCGCTGTCCACTGCCTTCGTACCCGACCCGAAATCCATCGAGACATCGTGCACCCGCACGGTCAAGGCCGTCTCTTCCATCGTCTGTCTTTCCGCTGCTTGCACGTCCGTGATCCGCATTTCCCGCCGCTGCCCGGCTTGCCCAAGGGTAATCCCCTTGCGAATTTAATGTATAGACTTGTGCATATGTCTTCTCTGCCCGCGCCTCAGATGGACGCCAGGTAGCCACCGTCTATGCCCAAACATTGACCAGTTACATAGGCAGAGGCGCCGGAGCCGAAAAAGACCACCGCGCCAACCAGATCACGCAGTTCACCGAAGCGGCCAAGCGGGATCTTTCCCAGCATCGCGTCGCGCCAAGCCGGGTCTTCGTAGAAGGCTTCAGTCAGGGCGGTGCGGAAATAGCCTGGCGCAATGGCGTTGACCCGCACGCCGCGCCCGGCCCATTCGCTGGCCAGCGCCCGTGTCATGCCCAGAAGGCCGGTCTTGGACGATCCATAGGGCGTGGCCGTCGGCACCCCCACGAAAGAGGTCAGCGAGGCCAGGTTGACGATGCTGCCCTGCCCGCGGGCCAGCATCTGGCTGCCAATGACCTGGGCGGTGAAGAACGCGCCCTTCAGGTTGGTG
Organism: Pseudooceanicola sp. HF7; assembly: GCF_011806405.1. Lineage (GTDB taxonomy): Bacteria > Pseudomonadota > Alphaproteobacteria > Rhodobacterales > Rhodobacteraceae > Pseudooceanicola. The sequence goes on from NZ_JAATOW010000027.1 coordinate 49,218, forward strand.
TCCACGATCCGGTCCCAAAGCGCCTCGTCCACGTCTTCAGAGGGGCGGATTTCTTCATAGCCGGCATTGTTCACCAAGAGATCGACAGGCGCGAGGGCGCCCAGACGCTCCCTCACCTGCGCCACGTCACGTTGATCGAAGGCGATGCATTCGACCTGACGGCCCGCCTCCCGGACGGCTTGTGCGGTCTCTTCAAGGCTCGCGGCATCGCGGGCGGTCAGCACCAGGTCCGCGCCAGCCTGCGCCAGGCCAAGCGCCAGCGCCTGCCCGATCCCCCGGCTGGCACCCGTGACCAGGGCGCGCTTTCCCTCAAGCGAATAGAGGGTCGTCAGGAAATCGGCGGGTGCTGTGCTCATGCGGCTCTCCGGTCCAGGCGCGGCCCCCGGGCTTTCGGCCCGGGAACGTGGCGCGAGGGATGTATAGACAAGTCCACCCGATCGTGCCGCTGCCGCCGCACTGCGGTCAAGTCAGCCTGCGCCTTTGCACAAATCCCGCGCCCGACCGCCCGCGCCTGACCGGAGGGGGCTCAGTTGCCTTCGAACTCGTCCGGGTTGGGGCCGATCCGCCCATCTTCCTGGTCAAGACCGGCGATGGCCGCCATGTCCGCCTCCGTGAGCGTGATGTCGAGCGTGTCGAAGTTCTCCTTCAGCCGGCCCGCATTGGTGGAGCGCGGGATGACAGAGACGCCCAGCTGCAGGTGCCAGCGCAGGATCACCTGGGCCGGGGTGCATCCGATCCGCTCTGCGATCGCCTTGATCTCGGGCGCCTCGAACATGGTCATCCGCCCCAGCGGCGACCAGCTTTGCGTCAACACGCCGCGCTCTTCATCCGCGGCCCGCATCTGCGCCTGCTGGAAAGCCGGGTGCAGCTCGATCTGGTTCAGCGCGGGGGCCTCTCCCAGCTCCTTGATCACGCGATCCAGGTGGGCGTCCTGGAAGTTCGACACCCCGGCAGAGCGGATCTGCCCATCTGCGCGCGCGTCCATCAGGGCGCGGTAGGTTTCAACGTACTTGTCCTGGGCGGGGCACGGCCAGTGGATCAGGCAAAGGTCCAGGTACTCCACCCCGATGCGCTTCAGGCTGCCTTCCACCGCGCGGCGCGTGGCATCATAGCCCTGGTCCTCGTTCCAGACCTTCGAGGTCACGAAGAGTTCGTCCCGCGCCACGCCAGAGGCCCGGATCCCCTCGCCCATCCCGGCCTCGTTGCCGTAGATGCGCGCGCCGTCGATCAGCCGGTAGCCGATACCGATCGCGGTAGAGACGACATCCGCGACGCTCTCTTCCGGCACTTGCCAGACACCCAGCCCCAGCCGGGGGATCGTCTTGCCGTCATTCAGGGAAAGGGGGGCGAGGTCAGCCATGGGGGATCTCCGGTGCTGGTGTTTCAGGGGGCACCGTGACGGGCGCCCCGCATCCTACCTAGGGCGTTCCCCGCCCAAAGGAAATGCGCGCCCCCGGGATGCCGCTTTCCCCCGCCCGCCAGAATGCTAGCATCGCGCCGCCACACGCCCGCCCAGAGGCCCGATCCCAAGGAGCTCACGATGCCCACGCCAATTCCCGCCGTCCTGGCCGTCGTCCCGCGCGGCGAAGAGATCCTGCTGGTGCGCCGCGCCAATCCACCGGATGCGGGCCTCTGGGGATTTCCCGGCGGCCATATCGACCCCGGCGAGCCGCTGGCAGAGGCCGCCCTGCGCGAACTGCAGGAGGAAACCGGGATCACCGCTGACAGCGGCCCGGTCATCGACGCGCTGGACGCCTTCGACCGGCAGGCAGGCACCCTTCGCCGTCATTTCATCCTCGTCGCGGTGCTGTGCCATTACAGGGAGGGAATCCCCCAGGCCGCCGACGACGCGCTTGAGGCCACCTGGGTCCCGATCACGAAATTGCGATCCGGTGCGCTGGACCTCAGCAAGGACGTTCTGCGCATCGCAGAGGCCGCCATCGCGATGCAACTCCACCCGCCAAGTGACTGATATTTCTTGAAATCCGGAAATTGGAATACAATAGAAAAGCCTAGACAGCGGGCATCTGAGTAATTTAGTCAAGTAATTGATTTTAATAGATATTAATGTGGACCCTAGCGGCATTTCGGTTTACGAAAGGTGACGTCGACAGCCAGCCAGCCCCGTGCAAGCCAGCCAATCGCACGCTCCCGCCAGCCCGAAGACGCGCCACGCAGCAGATGCCACGTAGCCGGACCCATTGGTCCCGTCTCAGCAAGCCAGGGATACCCCTCTCCAGATTGATGCCACCTCTTCAGGCACCCAGGCGGCGCAAACCCGCTTTCCGCAGCGTCGCGGCACTTTCTTCTTGCCTTTTTGCGAATGCTTCGCAAACTCATTTAAGAAAGATTGACCCGGCCTCGCCGGAAATCGCCCATGCCGGCCCGTCCGGACAGTCTGACCTGAAGGATCCCTTATGCCCGCGCTCCACCGCCCTGCCCTCGCACTTGCCCTGGCCTGCCTCCTGCCTGCGGCCAGTGCCCAGGCGGCCGACAAGCTCAAGGTCGTGACCACCTTTACCGTCATCGCGGACATGGCCGCCCAGGTGGCGGGCGATGCGGCCGAGATCGTGTCGATCACCAAGCCCGGCGCAGAGATTCACGGTTATGAGCCCACCCCGCGCGATATCGTCGGGGCGCATGACGCGGACCTCGTGCTTTACAACGGGCTCAACCTTGAGCTCTGGTTCGACCAGTTCATCCGCAACCTGGGCGACATCCCCTCTGTCACCATCTCCGAAGGGATCGACCCGATGCCCATCGCCCTCGGCGCTTACGAGGGCAAACCGAACCCCCATGCCTGGATGGGCCTGGAAAACGCGCAGATCTACATCGACAACATCGCCACCGCGCTCTCGGACGCGGATCCCGCACACGCCGACACCTATGCCGCCAATGCGCAAGCCTACAAGGACCAGATCGGAGCCACGATCGAACCGCTCAAGGACCGCGTGGCAGAGATCCCGGAAGATCAGCGCTGGCTGGTGACCTGCGAGGGGGCGTTCTCCTACCTCGCGCGCGATTTCGACATGCAGGAGCTCTTCCTCTGGCCGATCAACGCAGACCAGACCGGCACCCCGCAGCAGGTCCGTCAGGTGATCGACGGGGTGCGCGAACATGACATTCCCGTGGTCTTCTGCGAAAGCACCGTCAACACCAAGCCCGCCCAGCAGGTCGCCCGTGAAACCGGCGCGCACTACGGGGGCGTTCTTTACGTCGACAGCCTCTCCGAAGCGGGTGGCCCCGTGCCAAGCTACCTTGACCTGCTGCGCGTGACCTCGCAGACCATTGCCGACGGTCTCGAAGCCGGCATGCAATAAGAACGCAGAGCCAGGAAGCATATTTTGACCAGCCAAGCTCCCATGAAAGACACCCGCAACATGGCCTTCGACGGCATCCGCGCGGCCCATGTCTCTGTCACCTACCGCAACGGCCACACCGCCCTGCGCGATGCCACCTTCGAAATCCCGCGCGGCACGATCACCGCTCTTGTGGGCGTGAACGGTGCCGGCAAATCCACCCTCTTCAAGGCCATCATGGGGTTCGTCCCCGCCTCCTCGGGCGAAATCTCCCTGCTGGGGATGTCCGTCCGGGAGGCCTTGAAGAAGAACCTGGTCGCCTATGTCCCCCAGTCCGAAGAAGTCGACTGGGCCTTCCCTGTCCTTGTCGAGGACGTGGTGATGATGGGACGCTACGGCCACATGGGCTTCCTGCGCCGCCCCAGGAAACAGGACCACGCCGCCGTCGACCAGGCCCTGGCCCGCGTCAACATGACCGACTACCGCCACCGCCAGATCGGAGAGCTTTCGGGCGGGCAGAAGAAACGCGTCTTCCTCGCCCGCGCCCTGGCGCAGGAAGGCCAGGTCATCCTGCTGGACGAGCCCTTCACCGGGGTCGACGTGAAGACCGAGGAACAGATCATTGCCCTCCTGCGCGACCTGCGCGACGAGGGCCGTGTCATGCTGGTCTCCACCCACAACCTCGGCTCCGTGCCTGAGTTCTGCGACCGCACCGTTCTGATCAAGGGCACCGTCCTGGCCTATGGCCCGACGGAAGAAACCTTCAATCACAAGAACCTCGAAAGCGCCTTCGGCGGCGTGCTGCGCCATATCACCATCGGCGGCGCGGCCCTGCACGACGATGACGACCCGCGCGAGGTGCGCATCTTCTCCGATGATGAGCGTCCCCTGGTCCATTACGGCGACCAGCTGCACCGCCGCGAGCCGAAGGAAGAAGACCGATGATCCTCCCCACCGTCCGGAGGCCGCACGGCCGCCCCCTCGCCCGGTCCGGATCCGCTTCATCTGGCCGGAAATACTTCGGGGGAGTCCCCGCAGGGGACGGGGGCAGCGCCCCCCGCGCCGGTGGCCGATGATGGACCTGCTGCTCCAGCCCTTCTCCTATGGTTACATGACCAACGCCATGTGGGTCTCCGCGCTGGTGGGCGGGGTCTGCGCCTTTCTCTCCAGCTACCTCATGCTCAAGGGCTGGTCGCTGATCGGCGACGCCCTCTCCCATTCCGTGGTGCCCGGGGTTGCCGGTGCCTACATGCTCGGCCTGCCCTTCGCGCTTGGCGCTTTCCTGTCGGGGGGCCTGGCCGCGGTGGCGATGCTCTTTCTGTCGGATCGCTCCGGGCTGAAGGTGGATGTCATCATCGGGATGATCTTCACCGCCTTCTTCGGTCTCGGCCTCTTCATGATCTCCGTGAACCCGGTGGCGGTCTCGATCCAGACCATCACCATGGGCAACATCCTGGCAATCACCCCCGGCGACACGCTGCAGCTGGCGCTGATCGGCTTCATCACACTGGCGGTGCTGCTGGCCAAGTGGAAGGACCTCATGGTCACCTTCTTCGATGAAAGCCACGCGCGCTCCATCGGCCTGCGCCCGCAACTGCTGAAGGTGATCTTCTTCACCTTGCTCTCCGCCTCCGTCGTGGCCGCCATGTCCACCGTCGGCGCCTTCCTGGTGGTCGCCATGGTCGTCACCCCCGGGGCCACGGCCTACCTGCTCTGTGACCGGTTCCCGCGCCTGATCCAAACCTCCGTCCTGATCGGCACGACCACCAGCTTCCTCGGCGCCTACTTCAGCTACTTCCTCGACGGCGCCACCGGCGGCATCATCGTCTCTCTCCAGACGCTGGTCTTCCTCGCGGCCTTCACCTTTGCGCCCAAGCATGGCTACCTGGCCACCCGCGCCCGCGCCCGGCGCGAGCTGCGGGCCGCCACCCAGCCGGAGCACGCCCCCCGATGACAGAGACGCTGCTTCTGCCCTTCCAGTTCCCCTTCATGCAGAACGCCTTCTGGATCTGCCTGCTGGTCTCCATTCCCACCGCCCTGCTCTCCTGCTTCCTGGTGCTCAAGGGCTGGGCCCTGATGGGCGACGCGGTCAGCCACGCGGTCCTGCCGGGCATCGTGCTGGCCTATGTGGCCGGCGTGCCGCTGATCCTGGGCGCCTTCGCGGCCGGCATGACCACATCGCTCATGACCGGCTTCCTGGCCACGAATTCCCGCGTGAAGCAGGATACCGTGCTGGGCGTGGTCTTTTCCGGCATGTTCTTTCTT
>NZ_JAATOW010000028.1 GCF_011806405.1 Pseudooceanicola sp. HF7
ACGCGCACCTTGATCACATCCTCTTCGGCAACATGCTGGGCGTCGGGCCTCAGGATCTCTGGACCGCCGGCATCATCTCGCTGGTGGTGACCCTGGCGCTGGTGCTGAAATGGAAGGACCTGCTGCTGCATGCCTTCGATCCGGCCCAGGCGCGCGCCTCCGGCCTCAGGGTGGGACTGCTGCACTACGGCCTGCTGACGCTGCTGTCCCTGACCATCGTGGCGACGCTCTCGGCCACGGGGCTGATCCTGGCGGTAGGTCTGCTGATCGCGCCGGGGGCCATCGCCTTCCTGACCGTGCGCCGCTTCGGCCAGATGCTGGTGGTGGCCTGCGTGACCTGCTTCGCGGCCATGGCCGGCGGCACCTACCTGAGCTTCTGGATCGACAGCGCCCCGGCACCGACGATCATCCTGATCCTGACGGCGCTCTTCATCGCGGCCTTCGCGCGCCGCATGGTGCAGACACGCCGCGCCTCGAACGGGACAGCCGCCTGAAGGGCCTCAGATCACCGGGCGCATGCCGATCCGCAACAGGAACCATTGGGTCCGCCCGCCCCGGCGCGGTTCGAACAGGCAGTGCAGGACAAAACGATAGGCGCAGATCTCGGCCATGACAGGCTCCGTGGTCACAGACAGGTGATGACCCACGGCTTATGCGCGGGCCATGACGCGCCCGTGACGGATTGATGTCGGCGATGTGACCTGCATCTTGCGGCCCCACGCCCAAGGCGCCACCATGCGCACACCGGGGCAAGGCCCTTTCACTTCACGGAGATTTCCATGAGCCTTTTCGACGAAGACCTCTTCCTGACCGGCCTCCAGCAGCGCAAGGCGACGCTGGGCGCCGAATATGTCGACAACGCCATGGCCAAGGCAGATGACTTCACCCGCCCCTTCCAGGAGGCTATGACCGCCTGGTGCTGGGGCTTCGGCTGGGGGGATGACGTGATCCCCGCCAAGACGCGCTCGATGATGAACCTCGCCATGATCGGCGCGCTCGGCAAGATGACGGAATGGGAAATCCACTGCCGCGGCGCGCTCCAGAACGGCGTCACCCCGGATGAGATCCGCGCCATCATCCACGTGGTCGCGATCTATTGCGGCGTGCCCCAGGGGCTTGAATGCTTCCGCGTGGCGCGCAAGGTGCTGGATGAAGCCGGCCTGCTCTGAGCACTGGATTTCAGCCCGCCCAGCCGCTAAGGCCCGCGCATGACCAGGGTGATCCTCTTCAACAAGCCATATGACGTGCTCTCCCAGTTTACCGACCGGGGGAGCGGCGACAGCCCGCGCCCGACGCTAAGCAATTTCATTGACCTGCCCGGCGTCTATCCCGCCGGGCGGTTGGACCGCGACAGCGAAGGGCTGATGGTACTGACCGATGACGGCAAGCTGCAGGCGCGGATCTCCAACCCGCGCCATAAGCTGGCAAAGACCTATTGGGTCCAGGTCGAAGGCATCCCCAGTGATGACGCCCTGGCCCGGCTGCGCAGCGGCGTGACTCTCAAGGATGGGCCGACCCGCCCCGCCCGGCTGCGCCGGTTGGATGCCCCGCCCGGCCTCTGGCCGCGCAACCCGCCGATCCGGGTCCGCAAATCCGTGCCCGACAGCTGGCTTGAGCTTCAAATCACCGAAGGACGCAACCGCCAGGTCCGCCGCATGGTCGCCCATGTCGGCCACCCCTGCCTGCGCCTGATCCGCGCCCGCATCGGCGACTGGGAGCTGGGCGACCTGGCGCCCGGCAGCTGGCGCGACGCCCCGCGTCGCTAAGCTCCGCTCTGCGCCGAACCCAGCCCGCGAGGAGCTGCTGAAAACCGCCGGGGACGGCGGGCGGGGCGAGGCTGCCGGAACGGCACGCCAGCGCCGGTCCCGCCCCGGTGCCAGCCATTACCTTCCATGAAAAAAGGGCCGCGCGACGCGACCCTTTTTCAGGCAAGTTCTTCGCCTCTTTCCCGGGCTCAATCCTCCCGGAACCTTGTGGAAACGCTAGGATGCAAGGCTGCCCGCGGCAGCCACATCCCGCCCTTCCCAATCCTCCTGTCGCTGCGCGATCCTGTCCACAGCTCTGAACGTCAGCGGGTCATGTCCCTCGTTCCGCACATCCTGTCCGGCCTGGCTCCTGCGCTCCTATGCACAGAACCTTGCAGGGATATGGTTTATTTTCCGTAACCATGCGGGGTATCTTCCGCTTCCTCCAAAACATGAAGATATAGCCGCAAGACACTGAGAAAATTATAAAACTGGGAAAATCCCTCCGAAGACAGAACCGCCAACGAAAGGATCACGCGTCCGCGCCTGGTCAAGGAAGCCTCAACGCCTTCCCCTCCAGGCACTCCGATTCTGCCGCCTCAGCCCACGCGGTTGCCCTGCACGTAGACACTCCGCAGCGCCGGCACACCGCCCTTGATGGCGAAGCGGATCAGGTCCGCGCGCTGGCCGCTTTCCAGGGCTCCCCGGTCGCTCAGGCCGGCGGCGCGCGCCGGTGCCTGCGTCACCGTCGCCAGGCCCCGCGCCATGTCGCCCCAATGCTGCCCCAGCTGGACCGCCGCCAGCAGAAGCGCCGCCGGCACGTAGTCCGAGCTCAGGATATCCAGCAGCCCCAGGTCCGCCAGTTCCAGGGCCGAGACATTGCCCGAATGCGATCCCCCCCGCACCAGGTTCGGGGCCCCCATGATCACCGCGATCCCGTGATCCCGGCAGGCCTGCGCGGCTTCCACGGTGGTCGGGAATTCCGCCACCCGAATGCCATGCCCGGCCGAAACCCCGACCTGTTCGCGCGTCGTGTCGTCATGGCTGGCCAGCACCGCGCCATAGCGCCGGGCCGCCGCAACAGAGGCCTCCTCGTGGCGCGCGCCAAGCCGGTCGCGCAGCTCGTACAGGTAGTTGACGTACTCCCCGAAGCCCTCGGCGCTCAGCCCGTTCTTGCCGCGCACGTAATCCTCGAACTTGGAGATATCGCGGAACTGGCGCTGGCCCGGCGTGTGGTCCATCAGGCTGACGATCCCCACCCGGTCCTCGGGGCCGAATTCCGACAGTTCCTCGATCAGCGTTTCAGAGCATGTTTCGGCCCGCAGGTGCAGCATGTGGCTGATCTTCAGCGCGCCTTGCTGGCGCATGGAGAGGATCTCGTCCGCCATCGGGCGGGCGTACCGGCGGTAGTCGCCGCGCTTGTTCTCGATGATGGAGCCGACGCGGATCGCATCAAAGACCGTGGTGATCCCACAGCCGCAAAGCTCTGCGTCATGGGCCACGATCGCGGCGTGATGGGGCCAGTGGACCTTGGGGCGCGGCGTGATGTGGCGCTCCAGGTTGTCGGTGTGCAGCTCCACCAGGCCGGGGCTCAGGAAGTCCCCCTCGCAATCCACCTCAGCCAGGGCGCTCGCACCGGCGCCGATCTCTGCGATCTTGCCGTCGCGCAGTACCACATGGCCGGTGATCACCTCATCCGGCAGAACCAGCTGCGCATTGCCCAGGACCAGCTCACCGGTCATTTCAGAATTGTCCCGCATCTGCGAACCCCTGCTCATATCTCTTCATTCCACCGGCGCCTCGTCCAGGCGGCGCAGGACCTGCGCCACCGTGTCCTCGAGCGCACCGGCATTTTCCACCACATCCGCACGGATGCCGTCCGGCAGGGCGAAACCGGCCCGTGCCAGCCGCCCCTCAATCTCTTCGGCGCTTTCGCGCCCTCTTTCGGCCAGGCGCTCGGCCAGCACCGGCACCGGCGCCGTCAGCAGCAGGGTGCGGAACCCCGGGAACTTCGCCTGGGCCTCTTGCAGGACAGAGCGCGACAGGTTCACCAGCGCGTCCTCTCCCTTGGCCAGACGGGCCGAAAGCCCCTGCGGAATACCGTAGTGCAACCCATGGGCCTGCCATGACAGAAGGAAGCCCCCCGCTGCCTGGCGGCGCGCGAATTCCGGCTCACTGACCGCTTCGAAATCCTCGCCCCCCGCATCTGCCTGCCGGGTGATCACCCGGCGCACCAGGAAGATGCCCGGCCGGGCCGCCGCGACGGCGGACATGACACTGTCCTTGCCCACGCCAGAGGGGCCGACCACCCCGACAAGCCGTCCAGGGCGCGCCATCTCAGGCCACCCGCGCCGGGGTGAACCCGGTGACATCGATCACCCGGTCGCAAACCCGATCGCGGGCCTCCACGTCGTGGAAGATGCCCACGATGGCCGCTCCACGTTCCTTGGCGCGCTCGATCAGCGTCAGCACCACCTCGCGGTTGACCGCATCCAGGCTCGCGGTGGGCTCATCCAGCAGCAAAGCGGGATATTCGTGGGCAAAGCCGCGCGCGATGTTCACGCGCTGCTGCTCGCCACCCGAGAAGGTCGTCGGGCTCAGCTCCCAGAGCCTTTCCGGGATATTGAGCTGGGCCAGCAGCGCTTCGGCACGCACCAGCGCATCGGCGCGCGCCATCCCGAGCGCCAGCAGCGGCTCTGCCACCACCTCGCGCGTCGGCACCCGCGGGACCACGCGCAGAAACTGGCTGACATAGCCCAGCACCTCGCGCCGCAGCGCCAGGATCTCGCGCGGGGCGGCGCGGGCCACGTCCACGTCCCCCACCGCGATGACGCCGGAGGCCGCCAGGTAATTGCCGTAGATCATCCGCATCAGCGTCGACTTGCCGGACCCGGAGGCCCCCACCAGCGCCACGCATTCGCCTGGCGCCACGGTAAGAGAGGCCCCCTCCATCACCGGGATCACCGCCCCGCCCTGGTTGTGCAGGGTGAAGGTCTTTGTCACATTCTCGACCGTAATCATCTTCTTCTTGCTCCAAACATGCCGGGAGTATCGGGTCAGGCGGCAGGGGCATAGACCCCGGCTTCGCCGCGACCGCCCCTCAGACCTGCAACACCGAACTGACCAGCAATTGCGTATAACCATGCTGGGGATCGTCCAGAACCTGATCCGTCAGCCCGGTTTCGACCACCTGCCCCGATTTCATCACCATCAGCCGGTCCGCCAGCAGGCGCACCACGGCAAGGTCGTGGGTCACGATGATGGCGCTCAGCCCCATCTCGCGCACCAGGCCGCGCAGCAGGTCCAGCAGGCGCGCCTGGACACTCACGTCCAGCCCGCCCGTGGGTTCATCCATGAACACCAGACGCGGGCCGGTCACCAGGTTGCGCGCAATCTGAAGGCGCTGCCGCATGCCGCCGGAGAAGGCGGTGGGGCGGTCGTCCATCCGATCCTCTGCGATCTCCACCCGGTCCAGCCAGTCCACGGCCTTTTCCCGGATATCGCGGTAGTGGCGCGCGCCCACGGCCATCAGCCGTTCGCCCACGTTTCCGCCGGCACTGACGTTCATCCGCAGGCCGTCCTGGGCGTGCTGATGGACAAAGGCCCAGTCGGTCCGCCCCAGCATCCGCCGCGCGGGCTCGCTCATGGTGACCGTATCGACCATGCCGGCATCGGTGTCGAACAGGACCCGGCCCGTATCCGGCGCCAGGTGCCCCGCCAGGCAGTTCAGCAGCGTCGTCTTGCCCGACCCGCTTTCGCCGACGATCCCCATGACCTCACCGGGCCAGAGGTCAAAGCCCACGTTCTCGCAGCCGATGCGGCGCCCGTAGGACTTGGACAGCCCCTCGACCCGCAGCAGCGGCTCCGTCACAGCGATATCCTTCATGCCACATCCTCCGTGGCGCCCAAGCGGCCCAGATGCCCCGCATCCCGCCGCCCGGCGCAGAAATCCGTATCCGAACAGACGAACATCCGCCCGCCCGCGTCATCGGTGATCACCTCGTCCAGGTAGCTGCCCTCTGCCCCGCACAGATCGCAGTCGTGATCCGCGCGAGAGGCCTGGAAGGGATAATCCTCGAAATCCAGGCTCACCACCTCGCACCAGGGCGGCAGCGCGTAGATCCGCTGTTCCCGTCCCGCGCCGAACAGCTGGATCGCCGCCATCCGCAACTTGGGGTTATCGAACTTCGGGATCGGAGAGGGATCCATCACGTAGCGCCCCTCCACCTTCACCGGGTAGGCATAGCTGGTCGAGATCTCTCCATGCCGGGCGATGTCCTCGTAAAGCTTGACGTGCATGAGGCCGTATTCCTCAAGCGCATGCATCTTGCGGGTCTCCACCTCGGAAGGTTCCAGGAAGCGCAGCGGCTCGGGGATCGGCACCTGGTAGACCAGGATCTGCCCCTCTTCCAGCGGCTGTTCGGGGATGCGGTGGCGGGTCTGGATCACCGTTGCCTCGCCCGTGCGCTCGGTCACGGCCACGCCGGCGGTGCGTTCGAAGAACCGGCGGATCGACACCGCGTTGGTCGTGTCATCGGCCCCCTGGTCGATCACCTTGAAGCAATCCTCCGGCACCATGACCGCCGCGCTGACCTGCACGCCGCCGGTGCCCCAGCCGTAGGGCATGGGCATCTCGCGGCTGGCGAAAGGCACCTGGTAGCCGGGAACGGCCATCCCCTTCAGCAGCGCCCGGCGGATCATCCGCTTGGTCTGCTCATCAAGATAGGCAAAATTGTATTCTTCCATCGCCTGCCCCTTTCCGGACCTGCTCAATTCATCGCGCATGGCGCATCCTCCGCGACCCGCTTGCCATCAAACCGGTAGAGAAACTCAGCCCGGCTCATTCCGCGGCCTCCTGGCGTGCGGCCTGGCCGCTCGCCTCGGCCTCTCGGCGCAGGCGCCGGACCAGCTCCAGCTCGGACTGGAAATCGACGTAATGGGGCAGCTTGATGTGCTCCAGGAAGCCCGTCGCCTGGATGTTGTCGCAGTGGTAAAGAACGAATTCCTCGTCCTGCGCCGGCGCGCCCTTGTCGTCCTCTCCCAACTCCTGCCAGCGCATCGCGCGATCCACCAGCGCCATGGAAATGGCCTTGCGTTCGGTCTGCCCGAAGGTCAGCCCGTAGCCGCGGGTGAACTGCGGTGGCTCTGTCCGGGAGCCGGTGAACTGGTTCACGGTCTCGCATTCGGTCAGCACGACCTCTCCCATCTCCACGGCGAAGCCCAGCTCGGGGATCTCCATCTCCACCGCGACGCTGCCGATGCGCAGCTCGCCCACGAAGGGGTGGTTCTTGGCGTAGCCGCGCTGCGTGGAATAGGCCATCGACAGCACGAAGCCCTCGTCCCCCCGGCTGAGTGCCTGCAGGCGCAGGGCGCGGTCGGCGGGCAATTGCAGCGGCTCGCGCGTCAGGTCACCCGGCACGCTCTCGACCGCGGGACGGGGCTCATGCTGGATCAGCCCCTCCTTGTTCAGGAACTCCGTCACGCGCGGCATCACCGGGTGCGCTTCTGCCTCGGCCGCTTCCGGCGCGCTGCGCTCCAGCCCCTCGGCCTCAAGCGCGAAATCCAGCAGGCGGTGGGTGTAATCGAAGGTCGGGCCCAGCACCTGCCCGCCCGGCACATCCTTGAAGGTGGCAGAGATCCGGCGATCGCAGGCCATCTCTCCGGTCTCCACGGGGACCGAGTAGCCAAAGCGTGGCAGCGTCGTGCGATAGGCGCGGATCAGGAAGATAGCCTCGATCAGGTCGCCGCGCGCCTGCTTGATCGCCAGGGCCGCGAGGTCGGGATCGTAAAGCGACCCCTCCGTCATCACCCGGTTGACCGCCAGCGCCAGCTGCTCGCGGATCTGCGCCACGGAAAGCTCTGCCACATCGGGCGCGCCGCGCCGTTCCTCGGCCAGCCAATCGTGGGCATTGTCGATGGCCTTTTCGCCACCTTTGACCGCAACATACATCAGCTTTCCTCCGCGCTTGCGATCCGCGTGGACCGCGGCAGCGCCATCAGCTCGGCGCCGCTGGTGAAGTAGAAATCCAACCCCAGCGGAAAGCCCGCCGCATTCGCCTGCAACGCGGCGATGTCCGGCAGCACCGCATGGGTGGTCGTCTCGATCCCCGGCCCGGACAGCGTCACCGGCTGCCCGGCGAAATCGCCATCCACGATCAGCGTGGCCGAGCGGTCGGGATATTCCGGCGTGCCCGGCGCATAGGCCGAAAGCGGCATCAGCGCCTGCCAGGGGCCGAGGGCAAAGGTCGCCTCTGCCGCCGGGGCCAGCGGTGCGCCGGTGTGGAAAGTGATCCAGTCACGCACCGCCGCGCAGTCATGGGCGCCCGCCAGGAAGACCGGCGTCTCCGGATCGCAGAGCACCAGCAGCAGCGTGGCCGCCGCCGGGCTGACCGGATCCGGCGCCTGCGCCAGGTCCGTCAGCGGATGAACGGAGCCCGGCCGCGCCATGGCCTCCAGTGCCGCGCGGAAGGCCCGCGCCGATTGCCGGGGCGCATCCGTGAACCCGCCCGTCAGGGCGTCTGCCGCCATCGCCATCAGTCTTCTCCCCGGACCATGGTGAAGAAATCCACCTTTGTCTTGGCGGCCCGTGCCGCCCTCTGCCCGGCGCGCTCTGCCAGCAGCGCCTCGATCGGGTCCAGAAGCTCTGCGCGCAGCGTCGCGGCCTCCGCCCCCTGCATCAGGGCATCCGCCAGGGCGGCGATCCGGGCCTTGTCCCTGTCACGCCCCTGCACCGCCGCATACCCCACGGTGCCATCCGCCAGCCGCAGCGCGCAGCGCGTCACCGTCATCTCGCCCAGGTTGAAGGCCGCGCCCGTGCCGCCGGCCCGGCCGCGCACCATGACGCCGCCGATCTCCGGGTTGCGCAGCCAGTCAAAGGCCGGCTCTTCACCGCGCGCGGCCCAAAGCCGCTTCAACTCCGCTTCCGGCGCCTTCGCCAGCAAGGACATCCAGGCCCGCCGCGCGGCCTCGTCCCCGGTCTTTTCCACCGTATCTTTCGCCATTAGACACCTTGCCGATTTGTCTAGTTCACTATACAACTAGACAAGTTCTACGCTCTGGGCCCGAGTCGCACAAGGCCGCGCCCCGCTGATATCGGTGAAACTTTCATGACAGACCCTGCTACCGCCCCCCGCAAGACCGCGCTCTGGCGCTCCATCTCCGACGCGCTGCACGATGACATCGCGGCGGGGCGCTACCGCCCCGGCGACCGCCTGCCGACAGAGGCAGAGCTTTCCGCCCGCTTCGGCGTCAATCGCCACACGGTTCGCCGCGGGCTGGCAGAGCTGGCCGATGCCGGGCTGACCCATGCCCGCCGTGGGGCGGGTGTCTTCGTCGCGCAAAGCCCCACTGACTACCCCATCGGCAAGCGCGTGCGCTTTTCCCAGAACATCCGCGCCGCCGGGCGCCTGCCCTCGCGCAGGCTGCTGCTGATCGAAACCCGCACGGCCGACCCGGACGAAGCGCAGATGCTCGCGCTTGCCACCGGCGCCAGGGTGATCTCGACAGACGGTCTCTCGTTGGCGGACGGGCAGCCGCTCGCCCTGGCCCGCTCGGTCTATCCCGCGGATCGCCTTCCCGGCCTGCAGGACGCCCTCGAACAGCACAGCTCCATCACGCGCGCGCTGGCAGAGTCCGGCGTCACCGATTACACCCGCGCCTTCACCCGGGTGAACGCAAAACGCGCCACCGCCACCCAGGCGCTGCATCTCCAGCTGCGCGAAGGCGACCCGATCCTGCGCACGATCTCCCTCAACCTCGCGCCGGACGGCACGCCCATCGAATACGGCCGCACATGGTTCTCTGGCGACCGCGTAACCCTGACACTGGGAGAGGATGAAGAAAGCCCCTCAGACCCCTGAGAGGCGTGCAGTTTCACCTGACGGACAGGGAAACGTCACGCGGGCGATACAATCCTGAGTTATCCACAAGGCTCACAAGAAGAGCACGGATCATGCCAGCGACAACGCCCAGCCTCCGCCTTTCCGGTGCCAGGATCCTCCGGGACGGGTGCCTCTACCACGCACCAATCGCCTTTGCCGACGGCCGGATCACCCAAGCCCCGCTGCCAGAGGTGGACCTGACCGGCTATCTGGTCCTGCCCGGCATCATCGACCTGCATGGCGATGCCTTCGAACGCCACATCGCCCCACGCCCCACGGCCCCCTTCGATCCCGCCATCGGCCTGCGCGCCACGGATCGCGACGCCGCCGCCAACGGGGTGACCACCGCCTGGCTTGCCCAATGCTGGAGCTGGGAAGGCGGCGCGCGCGGCCCCGATTACGCGATTCGGATGATGGAGGCCCTGGCGGCCTACCGCGCCTCGGATGCGCTCACGGACCTGCGCCTGCAAATCCGCTGCGAAACCCACATGGTGCCCAGTGAGGCCCGGCTCCTGCAGGCCATCCAGCGCTACGGGATCGACTACGTGGTCTTCAACAACCACCTCGAGGAAGTCGAAAACACCCTCGCCACCCGGCCGGAGACGCTGCACCTGGCCGCCGCCCGCGCCGGACGCAGCCCCCAGGACCACCTGCAAGCCCTGCGCGATGCCCGACGCCAGAACCGCGAGGTCCCGCGCTTTCTCTGCCGCATGGCCCAGCACTTCGACGTGCTCGGCGTGACCTACGGCAGCCACGACGACCCGGACGGCGAAACCCGCGAAACCTTTTCCATGATCGGCGCCAAGGTCTGC
The DNA here is from genome assembly GCF_011806405.1 of Pseudooceanicola sp. HF7. Taxonomy (GTDB): domain Bacteria; phylum Pseudomonadota; class Alphaproteobacteria; order Rhodobacterales; family Rhodobacteraceae; genus Pseudooceanicola. The sequence goes on from NZ_JAATOW010000028.1 coordinate 10,438, forward strand.
GAATTCCCCACGGCGCGCGCCGCGGCAGCTGCCGCCCATACGGTCGGCGATCCGATCCTGATGGGCGCGCCCAACGTGGTGCGCGGCGGCTCCCAGGCCGGCAATATCGCGGCCGCGGAACTGATCCGCGCCGGGTTCTGCGATACGCTCGTCTCCGATTACTATTACCCCGCGCTGCACCAGGCCGCCTTCCGGCTGATGGACGCATACGCCATGCCACTGGCCCATGCCTGGGCGCTGATCTCGACCCGACCCGCCGAAATCCTCGGCCTGGCGGATCGCGGCACGCTGACCCCCGGCAAACGCGCCGACATGGTGGTGATCAACGAAGCCACCCGCGCGATCGAGGCCACGATCTGCGCAGGCCGCATCACCCACCTCTCCGGAGAGGCCGCCCACCGCTTCACCATGGCGCCCCACACCAGCGTCCTGGCCGCGGAATAGCCTCTTCTTCTTGCCGAAAAACTCCGGGGGGAACGCAGGCCGCCCCCAT
>NZ_JAATOW010000029.1 GCF_011806405.1 Pseudooceanicola sp. HF7
GTCCGTCGCCAGCCCCTCGAGCGCCGTCAGAAGCTGGCCGCGCAGCGCGGCAACCCGCACCCATGTGCCAGAGGTCAGCTTGAAATCTTCAGAGATGCGGCCATCGAAAGCCAGCCCACGGTCCGGGTCCTCGGGATCGACGAAGCGCACCGCGTCGCCCGTGATCAGCCAGCCCTCTGCATCGAAGCTTTCGGCCGTCTTCTCCGGATCGCCCAGGTAGCCGGGCATGATGTTGGGGCCCTTGCAGCGCAACTCGTAGCGCCCTTCGTCTTCCGGGATCAGCTTCACTTCCGCCCCCGGCACCGGCACGCCGATGATACCGGAGCGATTGACCCGCTCGTGCACCACAACCGTGCAGGGCGAGGTTTCCGTCATCCCCCAGGAAGAGATGAACCAGGGGGCCTCTCCGGTTTCTTCACGGCCCATGTCCTCAAGCCCCTGCCAGACCTCCTGCGGCAGGGAGGCCCCGGCGTAGAACAGGAATTCCAGCCCCTCGAAGAAGCTTTCGCGCAGGGCCTTGTCCGCCTTCATCGCGTCCAGCAGCCGGGCATAGCCCACGGGGACGTTGAAGCTGAGCGTGCCGGTGACCATGCGCAGGTTCTCGATGGTGCGCGGGAACAGCTTGTCGGTGGGCTTGCCGTCATCGATGTAGAGAGCGCCGCCATTGGCCAGCATCATGTTGAAGTTGTGCGAGCCGCCAAAGACGTGGTTCCAGGGCAGCCAGTCGACAAGCCGATGGACCTTCTGGCTCAGGACCGGGAAACAAGCCGCAAGCTGCGCCTGGTTCACGCACATCATCTTGTGCGTCGTCATCACCGCCTTGGGATGAGAGGTCGAGCCGGAGGTGAACAGCACCTTCGCCAGCATGTCCCCGGTCAGCTGCGCGCGCGCGGCATCCGCCGCCTCGGGCGCGTGGGCCATGGCCTCCGCCACCGGGGTGACGCCCGTGGCCCGTGGATCCGTGGCCAGGACATGGGTGCCCTGCAACACGGGCAGCGCCAGGGCGCCGGCGTAGCGATCCGCGTCATCGACCCAGACCAGCACCGGCTTCGCCGTCTCTATCACATGGGCCAGGCGCTCATGCGCGCCGGGGATCAGGCTGTATTGTTCCGCGATGGAGGTCGAGGCAAGGCCGACATACTGCGCCGCCAGCACCAGCAGCCCGTGGTCCACCGAATTGGCTGAAAGGCAGGCGATGATATCGCCCTTGCCGAAGCCCTGCGCCAGCAGCCAGGCGCCCATGCGGCGCACCGCGTCATGGGCCTGCGCATAGGTCACCTCGCGCCAGCCCTCGCCCTGGCGTTCCGCCAGGAAGACCCGGTCAGGCGCAATTTCGGCCCAGTGATCCAGCCAGTCCGCCGTTACCTCGGCCACCGGGCCAAGCGCGTTCTGGCTGCGCATCAGGACCGCGCCTTCGGTTTTCTCAAGTGTCACCGCATGTGGGGCAAATCTTGCTACATCACGCATTCCGGTTTCCTCCCTCCGGATGTTCCGGGCTTTCTGCTGCGGTCTCCATCCGCCGCAGAAGCCGGGTCAGTACGGCCCGTTCCTCGTCCGTTATGCCGGCCATGATCCGGTCTTCGTGCACGTCCAGCGCCCGGGTGGCCCTCTCCCACAGCTCCCGTCCCGCAGCCGTGGCCCGCAGCGCATAGGAGCGCCGGTCCTTGGGCACCTTGTGGCGCTCGATCAGCCCGGCGTTTTCAAGCGCATCGATCACCACCACGGTGTTGGACCGCTCGATCCCAAGGATCTGGGCCAGCTGGCTCTGGCGCAGGTCCGCGTTGTCGCAGATCACCGAGAGCGCCGAATAGGTCGACAGCCGCAGCCCGAAGCCATCCAGCACGCGCATCGCATCGGACTGGAAGCAATGGTAGGCGCGCTTCAGGCTGTAGCCCATGAAGGCGCGCAGCTGGCGGTCGCCCAGGTCCGGGGCCTCCGGCGCATCGGGCGCGCTGACGGAACCCGACCCGGCCATCAGCGGAACTCCGGCGCCCGTTTTTCAAGAAAGGCCTTCAGGCCTTCCTCGGCATCGGCACTGGTCTGGGCAATCGCGGCGGCCAGGCTTTCCGTGAAAAGGCCATCCCCGCGCGACATGTCCGAGATCCGCGAGATCGCGTGGATCATGACGTAGTTCGACAGGCTGGCGTTGCGGGCGATCTTGCCCGCCAGCTCCATGGCCATCGGCAGGGCCTCGCCCTCGCCCACGGCGTAGTGACACAGCCCCAGCCGCTGCCCCTCTTCAGAGCCGTACTTGCGCCCGGTCAGCATCATCTCGACCATGCGGTCCGGCCCAAGGATGCGCCCCACGCGCACGGTCGCGCCGCCGCCCACGAAGATCCCCCGCCGCCCTTCGGGCAGCTGGAAGATGGTTGAGGGTTCGGCGATCCGCACATGGGTAGAGGTCGCAAGCTCCAGCCCGCCGCCGATCACCGCGCCGAACAGGGCAGAGACGACTGGCAGGCCCGAATACTGGATCTTCTCCATCACCGCGTGCCAGCCACGGGAGTGTTTCAGCGTGCCTTCGGCATCGCGCGCCACGTGTTCCGACAGGTCCAGGCCAGAGCAGTAATGCCCCGCCGTCCCGGTCAGCACCACGACCTTCACGCCCTCGGGCGGGGCCGAAAAGAAACCATCCAGCGCCGCCAGCAAGCTGTCGTTCATCGCGTTGCGCTTGTCCGGGCGGTACATGGTCAGGATCGCGATGGGTCCTTCCACCTCGATCCTCAGGGCATCCTCGCTCATCGGGTCTTCCTTATTTAGGTGGCAGGCGCACCGCGCCGTCCAGGCGGATGACCGTGCCGTTCAGCATGGGATTGCGGATGATCTCCGCGGCAAGGCTGGCGTAATCCTCCGGATCGCCGAAACGCGACGGGAAGGGGATGGTGGCGGCGATGCTTTCCTGCGCCTCGCGCGGCAACCCCTCCACCATGGCGGTGTCGAACATGCCCGGGGCGATGGCCATGACCCGGATGCCGGCGCGGGCCAGTTCACGCGCCGCCGGCAGCGTCATGGAGGCAATACCCCCCTTGGACGCAGAATAGGCCGCCTGCCCGATCTGCCCGTCCTGCCAGGCCACGGAAGAGGTGTTGATGATCACGCCGCGCTCGTTGTCCGCACCCAGCGGTTCAAGCGCCTGCATGGCACGCGCCGCCGTGGCCAGGCAGATGAAACTGCCCGTCAGGTTGACCGCCAGCGTGCGCCGGAAGCTTTCGATCGACAGCTCGCCCTCGCGGTTCACGATCCGCGCGGCGGTTCCGATCCCGGCGCAATTGATCAGGATCCGCGGGGCGCTGCCGTGCCATTCGGCAAAGGCATCGAAGCCCTCGCCAACCATGCGCTCGTCAGAGACATCGGCCCGCACGGCCAGCCCCCCGATATCCCGCGCGATGCGCTCCGCCGCTTCAAGGTTGAAATCGAAGATCGCAACCTTCGCGCCCCGCGCCGCAAGGTCCCGTGCCGTTGCTTCGCCCAGACCGCTGCCGCCGCCGGTCACGACTGCGCCGATGCCCTCGATATCCATGCTGCTCCTTCCGATGCCAAAACCGCATCTTCAATAATTGATATATTTCATAACAAACTCGATGGCCGATTCATACCCCCGCCACGCCGCGCCTCAGTAGAAGAGGCGCAGCATGCCAAGCGTGATCACCGGGAAGATCACCATGAGTGTCACCCGCACGATATCAGAGGCCACGAAGTACATCACCGCCGCATAGGTCTGGCTGATCGGGGTCTCGCGATCCATCGAGTTGATGACGAACAGGTTCATGCCCACCGGCGGCGTGATCAGGCCCACCTCGACCACCACCAGGACGATGATACCGAACCAGATCGCGAATTCCTCTGCGCCCATGCCGAAATCCAGGATGGAGACGATGGGGAAGAAGATCGGGATCGTCAGCAGGATCATCGACAGGGAATCCATCAGGCAGCCCAGCAGCAGGTAGAGCACCAGGATGATGACCAGCACGGTCCAGGCGTTGAAGCCCTGGGCGACAACCCAGTTGGACAGCTCCTGCGGGACCTGGGTCAGCGCCAGGAAACCGTTGTAGAAGCCCGCGCCCAGCACGATGAAGAAGATCATCGCGGTAGAGCGCGCCGTGGCGTAGAAACTGTCGAACCAGGCCCGGCCCCGCAGCCCGCCGTTGACGAAGGCGATCAGCCCGGTGCCGAAGGCCCCCACGGCCGCGCCTTCCGTCGGGGTGAAGATCCCGGCGTAGATGCCCCCGACAACCGCGATGAAGACCAGCAGGACAGGCCAGACATCGACCAGCGCCCGCATCCGCTCGGGCCATGGCACGGGGCTGCGCACGCCGGCACTGTCCGGATGCAGCCGCACGTAGATGGAGATCGTCAGGATATAGCCGATCGCGGCAAGGATGCCGGGGATGAAGGCCGCCAGGAACAGCTTGGCGATGTTCTGCTCCGTCAGGATGGCATAGATCACCAGGATGACCGACGGCGGGATCAGAATGCCCAGCGTGCCGCCCGCGGCCAGCGTCGCGGTGGAAAAGCCCCCGGAATAGCCGTAGCGCTTGAGCTCCGGCAGAGCGACCTGGCTCATCGTGGCCGCGGTGGCCAGCGAAGAGCCGCAGATCGCGCCGAACCCGGCACAGGCGCCCACGGCGGCCATGGCCACCCCGCCCTTGAGGTGCCCCAGGAAGCTTTCGGCGGCCTTGAACAGCGCCTGGCTCATGCCGCCCAGCGTCGCGAACTGCCCCATCAGCAGGAACATCGGCACGATGGACAGGGAATAGCTCGAGAAGGTCGAATAGGTTTCGGACTTGAGCTTGGCGAAGGCGATGATCGTGCCCCCGGATACCCAGCTCAGCCCCACGAAGCCGACGGTGAACATCGCCAGGCCAATGGGCATCCGCAGGAAGATCAGCAGCAGAAGGGCCGGAAAGGACAGCAGCCCGATAACAAAGTCACTCAATGTCCTGCTCCTTCGCCCACGGGCAGGATCGCACGGGCCAGCACCAGCTCCGCCACGCGCGCCGCGGCGACGTAGATCGTGACGATCGCCGCCACCACCGCCGCCACCAGGGAGGCCGCATAGGCCCACCAGACCGGGAACTGCAGCAGGAAGGTGGTTTCGTTATATTGCATCTTGTTCAGCATGCCTTCGTAGAGCCGCCAGGCGATGATCACCATCACGACGGCAAAGACGACCTCCCAGAGGGCGATCAGGAAACGGTTCGCCGCGCGCGGAATGGCAGAGGTGAAGATATCCACCACCGCGTGGGATCCGGTGATCTGCGTCAGCGGCAGGAAGGAGAAGATGGTGAAGGCGATCCCCGCCTCGACCAGCTCGAAATCCCCCACGATCGGCCCGATACCCGCATCCAGCAGGTTCTGTGCCAGTCCCGGAAACAGGCTTTCGGCAATCCCGGAATGCAGGAAGGTGTTCATTGCCCGCCCCGCCACAGAGACCACGATCAGCAGGACCAGCGCAGACAGCACCAGCCCGCCTAGAACCGCCATGGCCCTGGACAGGAACAGGAAGAAGGCATGAGGTCTCATGGACGTCTCCCCTTGAGCGGCGCGCGGGCCCCGAAAGCCCCGCGCGCCGGGTATGTTATTGGGTGGAGTGCTTCTTGATCAGCGCCTTGGCCTCTTCGACCATGGTCGCGCCATCGATGCCCTTGCCGTCCATCTCTTCGATCCAGGCGGCTTCGACCTCGGCACCGACCTCTTTCCAGGGGGCGATCTGCTCCGGCGTCAGCTGGATGATGTTGTTGCCGTTCTCGACCGCCAGCGCGCGGCCGATCTCGTCGCCCTCGGCCATCACCTCGCCGAAGAAGGCAGAGGTCTCAAGACCGGAGTTGGCGTCGATGATCGCCTTCAGGTCGTCGGGCATCTTGTCATAGGCCCGCTGGTTCATCGCCATGATGAAGGTCGCCACGTAGAGCGATTCATCGGGGAACTCGGTGTGGTTATTGACCAGTTCCGGGATCTTGAGAGAGGTGGTGACCTCCCAGGGGATCACGGTGGCGTCGATAACACCCTTGGACAGGGCTTCCGGCACGGCCGGCACCGGCATCCCGATGGGCGTCGCCCCCAGATCAGAGAAGAACTGGTTCGTCACCCGGCTGGGCGCGCGCAGCTTGACACCGTTCAGATCCTCGACAGAGGTCACGGGGTCCTTGGAGTGGATGATGCCCGGCCCGTGGACCCAGAGCGCGATCATCTTCATGCCGCGGAACTCGTCTTCCATCATGTATTTCTCGCCCAGCTCCCAATAGGCCTTGGACGTGGCCACGGGATCACCGGCGATGAAGGGAAGCTCGAAAACCTCGGTAGAGGGGAAGCGGCCCGGCGTGTAGCCCGGCAGGGTCCAGATGATATCGGCCACGCCGTCGACCACCTGGTCGGCCAGCTGCGGCGGGGTGCCCCCAAGCTGCATCGAGGGGAAGCGCTGGATCTTGATCCGGCCTTCGCTTTCGGCCTCGACCTTGTCCGCCCAGACATTCAGGCCCAGCTTGGGCACGATGGCCTGCTCGGGCAGCATGTAGTGCATCTTCAGCGTGACGTCCTGTGCCAGTACGGCCATGGACGACCCGGCCAGGATGGCACAGGCGGCAACTCCGCGAATAGCGGTCTTGAAAAGTGTCATGTCTATCCTCCCTATGGGCGGGCCTGCTGGAACACTCCCCCTTCCTTCCCGTACGGCTTCTGAGAGTTTTCCCGAAAGCCGTCCCCCAGGGGGTGCATGCCCCGTCGCCACTGGCGCCGCGCAAGGGCACGATGCACGGGCCGAAGCGACCTGTCAAACATTGTTATGAGACATAGCAAACTTTATCGCCCCACCCAGGGGCGGGTCAGCCGGCCCTAGCGGTCCGGCTGCGCAAGGCTCAGGCCTTGTCGATCAGCGCCACCGGCGCTTCCTCGTCCTGCTGGAAGTCGAGCGGCGCCGTGTCACGGCTGGCGGTGGCGCGCTTGAACTCGTAGCGCATCTCGCCGTCTTCCTCGGCTGCTGCGACGATCAGGCATTGCGCGATCCGCTTGGGACCCTCGTAAAGGTCGACCAGACCGCGCAGATGCGGCGCGCCCTCGGCATCTACGGAGAAGCCCGTGCTCCAGTGGCGCAGCACGCTGAACTTGAGTCCATCGGCCTCTACCCGCAGACGAGAGGCTTTCGCCATCGCCAGTTTGCGGGCCTCGTGAAGGCCATCCGAAAGCTCCTTGGGCAGATAGGTGGTCATGGCAGCCTCGATTCGCAGCAGTGTCGGATCTTCAGGTTAACCTATTGAGGGCCAACCGCTTACCGTCAAGTTAACCTATCTTGTCCGCCGCTCGAAAGAGATTGATTTGCATCACCCTTTTGCCGCCACCGGGCGTAGCACATGGGGCACAGCCGGGTCATAGAGCGCGGAATCCTTGAAATCCTTGACCTCTCCCAAGACCGGGCCCACCAGGATCAGCGCCGTGCGGGTGATCTTTTCCGCCCGCACCTTGCCGTGGATGTCCGCCAGGGTGCCCCGGATGAAAGCCTGGTCGGGCCAGCCGACGCGATAGGCTACCACCACCGGGCAATCGGCCCCGTAATAGGGGGTCAGCTGGCGCTCGATCTCGCGCAGGTTCCGCACGCCAAGGTGAATGGCCAGGGTGGTGCGGCTGCGGGCGAAGTTTTCAAGCGTCTCGTGCTCCGGCATGGAGGTGCTCTTCATGCTGACCCGCGTCAGCACGATGGACTGGGCCACCTCCGGCACCGTCAGCTCCTGGCCAAGCGCGGCGGCGGCGGCGGCATAGGCGGGCACGCCCGGCACGATCTCATAGTCGATCCCGTCGGCGCGCAGGCGCCGGATCTGTTCCGCGATGGCGCCGTAAAGCGACGGATCCCCGGAATGCACCCGCGCCACGTCCTGCCCCCGCTCCCGCGCGGCCAGGATCTCTGCATGGGTGTCCTCCAGCGTCATCGGCGCGGTATCCATGACCCGCGCCCCCTCCGGCGCACAGGCCACGACCTGCGGCGGCACCAGGCTGCCGGCATAAAGACAGACCGGGCATTCGCCGATGATCCGCTGTGCCTTCAGCGTTAGAAGCTCCGGATCGCCCGGCCCTGCTCCGATGAAATAGACCTTCATGTCATCCCCTTGCCGCCGGGCGGCCTGTTCATTCCTGTTTCAACTGTCCCGCGGGGGCCTGGCCCGCCGGGGCCCCTTCCGAAAGGTCCCCATCGATCCGCCGGGCATAGCCCCTTGGCGTGAACATCCGCGGCCCCTCGCCCAGCTTCGCCAGGCGGGAGTTGGACGATCCCACCAGCACCACGGTCAGCATGTCGACCTCGTCCACCTGCAATGCGTCCAGCCGCCGGTAGACGATCCTTTCCTCCGGCCGGCCCAGGTTACTGGCCAGCATGACCGGCGTATCCGCGGGCCGGTGCTGCAACAGCAGGTCGCGCGCCTCTGCCAGCAGGGTGCGGCGGGTCTTTGACACGGGGTTGTAGAAGGCGATCACGAAATCGCCCTCCGCAGCCGCCTTCAGGCGCCGGTGGATATCGGCACGCGGAGTCAGCAGATCCGACAGCGAGATCGCGCAGAAATCATGCCCCAGCGGCGCCCCGGCGCGCGCGGCCGCCCCCTGCAGCGCAGAGATCCCCGGCACGCAGACGACCTCGGCCCGGCGCGCGTCATCGCTGACGCCCTTCTCGCCTTCCGGCCTGTCAAGCAGTTCAAAGACCAGCGCCCCCATGGCGTAGATCCCCGCATCACCCGAACAGACCAGCGCGACGTTGCGCCCCTCGCCCGCGCGTTCCAGCGCATAGCGGCAACGCGCCTCTTCCCCGCCCAGGGGGAAATCGCTGCGCTGCTTGCCGGCGGCCAGCGGCCCCAGCAGATCGATGTACAGCCCGTAGCCCACCAGTTCGTCGGCCTCCGCGATCAGGCGCGAGGCCTCTGGCGCACGCCAGCTGGCCTGCCCCGGTCCGATCCCGACGACCGAAAGCCGCCCGCGGGCCCGCCCGCGCAGCTCCGTGATCACCTGCGGGGCCAGGGCCAGCGCGCAGGTGGCATGTTCCGTCTTGCGCTTCACCACGGCCAGCTGCGCCGCGGGCCCCGCGCCGGCCAGCGCGGCGCCCTCGGCCACGCCATGGCAGCCGGTCTCTGCGAAGACCACGTCAGAGGGGGTCGCCAGACGGTCCGCCTCGGCCTCCAGCTCCGCGCCGGTGAAGACCCGCATGGGCAGGCCAAGATCGCGCGCCAGCTGGGTCACGGCTCGCTCGTCGGCCTTCAGATCGATGGAAAAGACACCCCGCAAGGCCCCCGGCGCCACGCCAGCCTCTGCCAGAACCTCGCGCACCAGTGCGGCCAGTTCCTCGGGCGGGCAGTTGCGCGACGCCCCGACGCCAAGCGCATATTTCTGCGGGTGAAAGGCCAGCACACCCGGCGCGGCGGGCGCAACGCTCGCCGCGATCGGCACCGGCGCGCCCTCACCCGATTGCGGCAGATCGGCCAGCCAGGCGGCCTCTGCCAGCGCCTCGCCCGACAGATGCGCCGGTGCGCCCGCCAGCAGGCCCGCCATGGCGCCCTGCGCCAGCTCCGGCGTGCCCAGCACCCAGCCTTCGGGTGGTGCATCCAGCGCCAGGCCCAGCGTGACCTCTCCGGCCGTGGTCAGTGCCGCAACGCCCCCGAGCAGGTCCGACAGGCCCTGCGCCATCCGGTTCGCGCCCCGGTGCCCGCCCAGCAGCGGCACCACGACGGAGCCGTCATCGCTGACGGAGATCACCGGCGGCTCACCGCGCTTGTCCCCCAGAAGCGGCGCCACGGCCCGCACCAGGATCCCGCTGGCACAGACACCGATCACGGGCCGCCCGGCAGCAAAGGCCTCGCGCGCGAAATCCAGCGCATTGGCAAAGCTCTCGTCCGCGCCGGAAACCCGGCCCTCCCGCCCATGCAGCGGCACGCCCAGGTGATCGGCAATGCGGCGGGCAATCGTGGCGCCCGCGCCGGAAATACAAAGAACGACAGGTGTCACAGCCATGGATCCTCTCCCTTGGTCAGGAGGATGAGTGAGAAATAGGGCGCGGGGTCCGGCGCCTCGGCAAGCGGCAGGATGCGCTCCTGCGCCAGGGTCGCTCGTTCGATGTAGAGGGCGCGCTCCAGCAGACCCATCCCGGCCAGTACGGCGCGGATGCGCCCCAGGTGGCGGCCCAGCTTCATGATCGCCACGCTTTCCGCCTCCGAGATCCGCGCCCGCAGCTCCCCGTCGGACAGCGGCCCGGGCAGAACGGCCACCCGTTCGTTGCGCGCCGAAAGCGGCCGCCCCGCCCGTGCAGAGGCGGCAGAGACCGATGTGACCCCTGGCACGACCTCGACCGCGAAACGCGCCGACAGACGCGCATGAAGATACATGAAGGAGCCGTAGAAAAATGGATCGCCCTCACACAGGCAGACCACGTCACGGCCGGCAGCAAGCACCTCCGCGATCCGCGCCGCGCCCGTGTCGTAGGCGGCCTGCGCCGGCCCCCGCGCGGGGGTCATCGGCACATCCATCACGATCTCCTCCACGCCGGCCGGGATCAGCCCGGCGGCGATAGAGCGTGCGAAACTCGGCTCACCGGGCCGCGCGGGATAGGCGATCACCTCTGCGGACCGGATCACCTCCGCCGCCCGCAGGGTGACAAGGCCGGGATCCCCCGGCCCCAAGCCCACACCATATAGTCTGCCCGCGCTCACGGCTGCCCCTTCTTCTTGCCTGGAAAACTCCCGCCGGAGGCTCCCGTCCCCGCCCCGCGCACCAACCGTCCGCTCATCGCTTGATCATGCTCCATTGCAGGACCGGCATCGCCGGCCGCCAGCCGTGCAGGCCGCCAATCGGCGCGGCCCGCTCGACAGAGACCCGTACCAGCTCGCCGCCATATTCCGCATGCAGGGCCAGCATCAGCGCCTCGCTTTCCAGCGTCACCCCATTGGCCACTAGCCGCCCGAGGGGCTTGAGCGCCGCCCAGGCGATGTCGAAGCTTTCCCGGCTCAGCCCGCCCCCGATGAAGACGGCATCCGGCGCGGGCAGGTCCGCCAGCGCCTCCGGAACCCGGCCTTCGACCAGCCGCAGGCCCGGCGCCCCCAGTTCCAGCGCATTGCGCGCCGCCAGGTCGCGGCGGTCCGCCCGTGCCTCGATCCCGATGGCGCGCGCATCCCGCGCCGCGCGCATCCATTCCACCGCGACGGAGCCGCAGCCGCAGCCGATATCCCACAGCAAGGCGCCCCGCATGGGCATCAGCTTGGCCAGGGTCACCGCGCGCACCTCGCGCTTGGTCATCGTCCCATCGCTGGCAAAGACCTCGTCCGGCAGCCCCGCGACACGGGGCAGAAGTGCGGCATCCGGTCCGGCCAGGCATTCCACGGCCATGATGTTGAAGGCCGGCACCGCGTGATCCCAGGACTCCGCGATCCCGTCAAAGCGCGCCTCGCCCGGCGCGCCCATCTCTGCCAGCACCGTGATGCGCGAGGGCTCATAGCCATTGGCCACCAGCAGCCGGGCGATCTGGCCCGGCGTTTCCCCCCCGGTTGTCAGGATCAGCAACCTTGCCCCCGGCGTCACATAGGGCAGAACCTGCTCTGCCGGGCGGCCATGGGCGGTCAGCGTCTCAAGATCCGCAAGCGACCAGCCCATGCGCACCGCCGCCAGCTGGAAAGCCGAAAGCTGGGGATGAAAGCGCAGGCCCTCCGGGATCTCCCGCGCGATCCGCGCACCGACGGAGTACCAAAGCGGATCCCCGGTGGCGAGCACGACGACCCGCCGCCCCTCAAGCTGTTTCAGCTCCGATATCAGCGCATCGAAAGGCGAGGGCCAGGCGCGCCGCTCGGCCTTCAGCCCCTCGGTCAGCGCGTGGTGACGCGCCCCGCCCAGGATCACCTCCGCGCTTTCCAGCAGCGCCTGGACTGCCGGCGAAAGAGAGGCCATGCCCTCTGCGCCAATCCCGACGATATGCAGCCAGGGCTCAGCCATCCCTGAGGCTCACCGCCAAGGCGTTGACCGCGGCCGAGGCCATGGCCGATCCGCCCCGCCGCCCCCGCAGGGTGACGAAATCGCAGCCGCGCGGCCGCTCGGCCAGTTCTGCCTTGCTCTCCGCCGCCCCGACGAAACCCACCGGGAAGCCCAGGATCAGCGCCGGTTTCGGCGCGCCGGCCTCCAGCGCCTCGAGCAGGTGGAACAGCGCGGTCGGTGCATTGCCGATCGCCACCACGGCCCCCTCAAGGTGCTCCTTCCACAGCTCCACGGCCGCGGCGGAACGGGTCGTGCCCAGCTCCTGCGCCAGCCCCGGCGTCTGCGGATCGTTGAGCGTCACGATCACCTCGTTGCCCGGCAGGAACCGCCGGATGATCCCCGCGCCGACCATCTCGCAATCGCAGAGCACAGGCGCGCCGGCCTTCAGCGCGGCCCGGCCGGCCGGAAAGGCCGCCTGGGAAAAGGCCAGCCGGTCCGCGACCTCCACCATGCCGCAGGAATGGATCACCCGTTCGGCCAGCATGTCGAGCCCGTTGGGAAACCGCTCCAGCCGCGCTTCGCGGCGGACCGTTGCGAAGCTTTCTGCGTAGATCGCAGCGGGGTCTTTCAGGTAGGGGCGCATGATCGGGCCTTTGGAAGGGCGGCGGGGGCGGGAGCCTCCGGCGGGAGTTTAACGGCAAGAAGAAAAGGCGGTCAGTCCGGTTTGCGCCGCGCGCTCTCGGGTCCATGCGGGTGTTTGGCATGGGGGTACTCGGGGTGGTGATGGTCATGCTCGTGGGAGTGGCCATGCGCATGACCGTGATCATGGGAATGCCCATGGTCGTGCCCATGGTCGTGGTCGTGCCCGTGATGGTGATTATGCCCATGGTCGTGATCATGGTGGTGATGGTGCCCCGCATCCAGCCGGCATTCGCCGGTGCAGAAGCTGTCGCACAGCACGCAATCCTCCACGTTGGAGCCGGGGGCGGATGCGCCCTGGCCTTCGACGTGGTGGTGGTGGCTTTCCTGGGGCGCGCCGACCTCGGCCTCGAAGCCCAGGACCTGGGTGCGATACTTGCAGGTGGCGCAATTGGGCGGCGGGATTTCCCCGACCTGTTCGGTCACGCGCTCCGCGAAGGTGGCCAGCACCTGCGGGTGGTCGTTGAGGTAGCCGGCCTTGACGAAGCTGATCTGCGGATGAGCCTCCGCCACGCGGTCGGTGAAACCGTAGATCCGGTCGATCAGGATGCCGGTGAACAGGAAGTAGGGGAAGACGAGGATCCGCTTGTAGCCCAGCTTGGCCGCATGGGTCAGGCAGGGTTCCACCAGCGGGAAGGTCACGCCGGAATAGCCCACCTCCAGCCAGCCGAAGCCCAGGCCTTCCTGCAGCATCCGCGCTACTTTGGCGACATTGCCATTGGCATCCGGGTCAGAGGCCCCGCGCCCGATGACCACCAGGCAGGTTTCCTCGTAGGGAACGACCTCCTGCTTGTCGGCTTCGGCCATGGCGATCTGCACCCGGTCGGCGGCGGCGGCGATCATCTTGGGATCGACGCCCAGCTCCCGGCCATAGGTGATCTCTATCCCGTGCTTGGCGGCATAGGTGTTGAGCACCGTGGGAATGTCGTTCTTGGCGTGCATGGCCGCGAAGAGCATCCCCGGCACCGCCAGGATCCTTTCGCAACCCGCATCGCGCAGCCGGTCCAGCCCGTCGCGGATCACCGGGTTGGCGAATTCCAGATAGCCATAATCCACCGGCCATTCCGGGGGCAGCAAACCCGGCAGCTTCTGTGCCAGTACCGCGAACTCATCCACTGCCGCCTGGCTGCGCGAGCCATGGCCGCAAATCATAACGCCCGTCTTCATGCCGGTCCTCTTTCCTTGATCTTTGACGCCCCGCGGGATCCGGCGGGCGGCCTGGGGGTCAGGCCCCGGTCAGCTGCTCTTTGCAAAGTTCTTCGCCCGCTTCTTCCTTGCGGCGCCCCTTCATGGCCTTCAGCGCGGAAAGCGCGATGGCCGCGGCAAGCGCAGCGACCCCCAGCCAGTGGCTGTGCCCCGCGACATCGGCCAGATGGCCCGGATGCGCTGCTGCCGAAAGCGGAAGCAGTGCAAGCGCAAGCCCGGCGCAAAGATATGCTGGCATCGATCCCTTGTCCTTTCCTGTCGGTCCTGGCCCGGCGCGAGAGGAAAAAAGACAGGGGGCCGCCTCTGACGGGCGGTCTCTCCGACGATGCGCCCCCGGCCCCCGGTCTGGGTCGGCCTTCGGACGCACTTCTTTCCGGCCTCATGCGGGCTCGTCTCCCTATTCCTTAGCGAAGCCGCCTGCGCCATGCAATGCGCTGCATCCGCGCGATCCGCCGCGGCCGGGCCGCCCCCGAACAGCCCGCCCGATCTGCACGGGCTTTGGCCCCCTGGGCCGCCCATGTGCACCCCCGCACCATCCCCCTGCATGAGCTTGGATTTTACAGCGTCGCCGCACGGCCTATCTATAGGCGCAACAGACGGTATCCTCCGTCATCACGAAAGGAACACGCATGGGACTTCTCGTAGACGGGAAATGGGTCGACAAATGGTATGACACCGAAAAATCGGGCGGCGCCTTCGAACGCCAGGCCTCCCAGTTCCGCAACTGGGTGACCGCGGACGGCAGCGCCGGCCCCAGCGGCGACGCGGGCTTCAAGGCGGAAAGCGGGCGCTATCACCTTTATGTCTCCTACGCCTGCCCCTGGGCCCACCGGGCGCTGATCTTCCGCGCGCTGAAGGGGCTTGGCGATCACATCTCCGTCTCTGTCGTGCATCCCCACATGCTGGACGAGGGCTGGACCTTCGACACGGATTTCGACGGCTCCACCGGCGATACGCTCTTCGGGCTCGACTACCTGAGAGAGATCTACCTGAAGGCGCAGCCCGATGCCTCCACCCGCGTGACGGTGCCCGTGCTCTGGGACAAGAAGACCGGCACCATCGTGTCGAACGAAAGCGCAGAGATCATCCGCATGTTCAACAGCGCCTTCAACGACATCACCGGCGACAGCACGGATTACTACCCCGAAGAGCTGCATGACGATATCGAGGCGCTGAACGACCGGATCTACGACACCGTCAACAACGGCGTCTACAAATGCGGCTTCGCCACCAGCCAAAAGGCCTATGACGCGGCGATCACGCCGCTGTTCGACAGCCTGGACTGGATCGAGGACATCCTGCAGCGCAACCGCTACCTGGCCGGCTCCAGGCTGACGGAAGCGGACTGGCGGCTGTTCACCACGCTCATCCGCTTCGACAAGGTCTATCATTCGCACTTCAAGACCAACCTGAAGCGCGTCGTGGATTACCCGGCGATCTGGGGCTACGTGCGGGAACTCTACCAATGGCCCGGCGTGGCCGAAACGGTCCACTTCGACCATATCTGCCACCACTATTACTACAGCCACGACACGATCAATCCGCACCGGATCGTGCCGATCACGGCAGAGCTGGCGCTGGACAGCTCGCATGGGCGCTCAGAGCTTCCGGCGGAAAGCTGACCGCGCCCCGGGCCGAAAGTTGAGCCTACTTGAGGCGCGCGTTCTGCTGGCGCGCCTCGGCTCCGAAATGCTCCACCATGGCGGCGATGTCAGAGGGCGGCGCCTTGGAGTTCATCAGCGCGCAGGCGTTCGTCGCGTGCTGGAAGATCGAGCCGTCCGAGAAGAAGCTGGTATTGGTGACAAAGATCACCCTGGTTGAGGGCTGTCGGTAATTGGCGAAATCCGCGATTGCCAGGGCAGAGCCCTCGGTCAGCACCAGGTCCAGCACGATCACGTCATAGGTTTCGTTGCGCAGGCATTCGATGGCCGCTTCCTGGCCATGCACCAGCCGCGCCGCGCTGCCGTGACGATCGAAATGGCGTTTCCAGATCCAGCCCAGCTGGGTTTCGCTTTCCACGATCAGCACCCGCATGGGGCTGACGGGCTCTTCCTCTGGCCCGGCATTCGACAACGGTTCGGACCGGTCGTCCGGGGCGGCCTCCGGCTGGTCTTTGCCGCCGGGAACCGCGGTCAAGTTCGCACCGGGCGGCGCCTCGTCGGGGGCCTCCATACGGTCATACCTACGGCGAAACCCGATCAAGAGAGGACTCCTTCCAGGCGGCCTGCCCGGCGCGCGGTTACGATTTGTTAAATCACTATGCGCCCCAATGGATAACAAAGTCTTAACGCGCCCGGTCCGAAAGGGGTGCTGCGTTAATGATTTGCAATTTTGCGCCACCTGCGGTGAATGGGCGCCGATGCGGCCCGCAAAGGGCCCGAACTCAGGCCCTGGATAGGAACGCGCATGACCACCTGGATCACGATCTGCGACACCTGCAAGCAGGAAGGCTGGGTGGCCGATGGCCGCCCCACCGATGGCGAAGCCCTGGCCGATCTGCTGGAACCCCTCGCCGCAGAACGCGGCATCCGCACGCGGCGGACCTCCTGCCTGATGGGCTGCACCCATGGCTGCAACGTCGCCGTCCAGGCAAATGGCAAGCTTTGCTACACGCTGGGCCGCTTCGGACCCGAGGCCGAGGATGCAGAGGCCATCGCCGATTACGCCCTGCTCCACCAGCAAAGCGACACGGGCCAGGTGCCCTACCGGCAATGGCCGCAGGGGGTAAAAGGCCACTTCGTGACCCGTCACCCGCCCCTGCCGGAGAACGATTGATGACCGCGCAGCCCGCGACCGCCCAACGCGATCACGGCGGCAACCTCGATGCCGCGATTGCGCGCTTCGGCGGGGCGCGGGCCGATTGGCTGGACCTTTCCACGGGCATCAACCCGGTGCCCTATCCGCTGCCTCCCCTGGCGCCCGAAAGCTGGGCGGCCCTGCCCGACCGCGCCGCGCAGGACGCGCTGATCGCCGCCGCAAGCGCCTTCTGGTCCGTGCCGGAGGGCGCCGCGGTGCTGGCCGTGCCCGGGGCCTCTGCGGCCATCGCGCATATCCCCCTGCTTGCGCCCGCGGCATCCGTCCACGTGCCCGGCCCCACCTACAATGAACATGCCGCAGCCTTCCGCCGCTGCGGCTGGCAGGTCACGGAAGATCCGGCCGGCACCACGGCGCGCGTCCTGGTCCACCCCAACAATCCCACCGGCACCCTGCATCCCGCCCCCGATGCGGCGGGTCTGAGCGTGATTGACGAAAGCTTCTGCGACATCGCGCCCGGTGCCTCTCACGTCGCGCTGGCCAACCGGCCCGGCACGCTGATCCTGAAAAGCTTCGGCAAGTTCTGGGGCCTGGCCGGTCTGCGCCTGGGCTTCGTGATCGGGGATCCGGCGCTGGTGGCACAGCTTCAGGACATGCTTGGCCCCTGGCCGGTGGCCGGTCCGGCCCTTCAGATCGGACGGGCGGCCCTCAGGGATCCGGACTGGGCCGCAGGGACCCGCGCGCGCCTGGCAGAGGATCGCGCCCGGCTTGATCGCGCCCTCGCCCCGCATGCCCGTAGCCTTGGCGGCACCGATCTTTTCCGGCTTTATGAATGCGACGACGCCGCGGCGCTTCAGACCCGGCTGGCCCGGCATCGCATCTGGTCGCGCATCTTCCCCTATTCCACCCGCTGGCTGCGCCTGGGCCTGCCCGCGCCCCAGGACTTCCCCCGGCTTGAGGACGCCCTGTCATGAGCCACGCCGCCGTGCTTTTCCTTGCCCTGCTGCTCGATGCCGCCCTGGGAGAGCCGCGCTGGCTCTGGGCGCGCTGGCCCCATCCGGCGGTGCTGATGGGGCGGCTCATCCAGCGGGCCGAAGACCGGCTGAACCAGGGCGCGGCGAGACGGCTCAAGGGCGCGCTGCTGGCACTTGCGCTTGTCCTGCTCGGGCTGGTGCTGGGGGGCGCGATCGCGGCCCTCGGCTGGCTGCCCCAGGTGCTGGTGGCGGCGATGCTCCTGGCCCAGCGGTCGCTTGTCGATCATGTCCGCACGGTGGCCGATGGCCTGCGCATGTCCCTGACGGACGGGCGCCGCGCCGTGGCCCGGATCGTGGGCCGTGACACCGCCCCCATGGATGGCCCCGCCGTGGCGCGCGCGGCCATCGAAAGCGCGGCAGAGAATGCCTCTGACGGGGTCATCGCCCCCGCTTTCTGGTTCCTGGTCGCCGGCCTGCCCGGCCTGCTGATCTACAAGCTGGTCAACACCGCCGATTCCATGATCGGTCACCGCACGCCCCGGCACGAGGATTTCGGCTGGGCCTCGGCCCGGCTCGACGATGTGCTGAACCTCCTGCCGGCCCGGCTGACCGCCCTGCTCATCGCGCTGGTGGCTGGGCAGCTGCCACGCTGGCAGGAAATCGCCGCCGACGCGCGCCGCCACCGCTCCCCCAATGCCGGCTGGCCAGAGGCCGTCATGGCCCGTGCCCTCGACACCGCGCTGTCCGGACCGCGCGCCTATCATGGGCAAATGAAGGACTTCCCCTTCATCCACCCCCAGGGCGACCGCGCGCCCGGACCCCAGCGGATCGAGGCGACCTGTACCCGGCTCTGGCAGATCTGGGCGGTCTTTCTTGCCGGTACGGCGCTCCTTGCGATCCTGTAATTTGCCACCGCCCGCCAGCCTGCTACCTTCGCCCCAACCCTGAAGGAGAGCCCCCATGACCATCCGCCCCCTGATCGCCAGCCTTGCCCTGCTGACGCCGCTCCCGGCGCTTGCCCAATCTTGCGGCGGCTCCTTTGGCAGCTTCGTCCAGGGGCTGGCCGACGAAGCCGTCCAGCGCGGCCATTCTCCCGCCACGGTGCAATCCTTCTTTGCTTCCGTCGCCCAGGATCCCAAGGTCATCGCCGCCGATCGCCAGCAGGGGGTCTTCCAGCTGGATTTCACCACCTTCGCGCGCCGGCTCATCTCCCAGAACCGGATCCAGAACGGGGCGGCCAAGGCCGGGCAATATGCCTCCACCTTCAACACGATCGAACAGCGCTACGGCGTGCCCCGCGGCATCCTGCTGGCCTTCTGGGCGTTCGAGACCGATTACGGCGGCTTCCAGGGCGATTTCAACACGCTCAACGCGCTGGTGACCCTGTCCCACGATTGCCGCCGCCCCTCGCTGTTCCGCCCGCAGGTCTTTGCCGCGCTGGAGCTCTACGAGAAGGGCGATTTCTCTCCCACAAGCACCACCGGCGCCTGGGCCGGAGAGATCGGGCAGGTGCAGATGCTGCCCGGCGACATCCTGAAAAACGGCGTGGATGGCGACGGGGACGGGCATGTCCGGCTCAAGACCTCCGCTCCGGATGCGCTGATGTCTGGGGCCAACATGCTGCGCAGCCTGGGCTGGCGCCCGAACGAGCCCTGGCTGCAGGAAGTGCGTGTCCCCGACCAGATGGACTGGTCCCGGACCGGCCTCAACCATAGCATGACCGCGCGGGAATGGGCGCAGATGGGCGTGCAGCCGCGGTCAGGCCAGTGGCAGGCCTCGAACCTGCCGGCCTCCATCCTGCTGCCGCAGGGCCGCAAGGGGCCCGCCTTCCTGGCCTACCCGAACTACTCGGTGCTCTTCGAATGGAACAAGAGCTTCGTCTACGTGATGACCGCAGCCTATTTCGCCACCCGCCTCTCCGGCGCGCCGGTGTTTGATCCCGGCAACCCCGATCCCGCGCTGTCCAGCGAGCAGATGGTCTCGCTTCAGCGCAAGCTGACCGCGATGGGATACGATGTGGGCGCGATCGACGGCATCCTGGGCAAGCTCACCCGCGAATCCGTTCAGGCCGTGCAGCAACGCCTTGGCCTGCCGGCCGATGCCTGGCCCACGCGGGATCTGCTGAACCGTCTGTGAAGCGGAGGGGCCTTGCCCCTCCCGGACCTTCGGTCCTCCCACCCCAAAGTATTTTCAGCCAGGTGAAATGGAGGCGGGCTTCCTTCATCTGGCCGGAAATACTTCGGGGGAGTCGCGCGCAGCGCGGCGGGGGCTGGCCCCCTGGCCGGCCGGTCCAGGGCGAGCGTCGTCAGGCGACCAGGGCCTCGGCTTTCTTGAGGTCGACGGAAACCAGCTGGCTCACGCCCTGTTCCTGCATCGTGACGCCGAACAGCCGGTCCATGCGCGCCATGGTCACCGCGTGGTGGGTGATGATCAGGAAGCGCGTGTTGGTGCGGCGGCACATCTCGTCCAGCAGGTCGCAGAAGCGGGTCACGTTGGCATCGTCCAGCGGCGCGTCGACCTCGTCCAGCACGCAGATCGGGGCCGGGTTGGCCAGGAAGACAGCGAAGATCAGCGCCATCGCCGTCAGGGTCTGTTCCCCGCCCGAGAGCAGCGAGAGCGTGGAGAGCTTCTTGCCCGGTGGCTGGCACATGATCTCAAGTCCGGCTTCCAGCGGGTCGTCGCTCTCCACCAGCACCAGGTTGGCCTCTCCCCCGTTGAAGAGATGCCGGAACAGGGTGGAGAAATTGGCATTCACCTCTTCGAAGGCGGCCAGCAGGCGTTCGCGGCCCTCGCGGTTCAGCCCCGCGATCCCGTTGCGCAGCTGGCGGATCGCCTCTTCCAGGTCGGCCTTTTCGCTGACCAGCGCCTCGTGTTCCTCGCGGACCTCGCGGGCGTCTTCCTCTGCCCGCAGGTTCACCGCCCCCAGGGCGTCGCGCTGGCGTTTCAGCCGGTTCACATCCGCCTCGATCTCATCGGAGGGGGGCATGTCCTCGGGATCGGCCTCAAGGCTTTCCAGGAGCTGCTTGGGCGTCATCTCCTGCGCCTCGGCGATCCGTTCGGCCGCATGGGTGACGGCTTCGGCGGCGGCATCGGCGCGGGCCTCGGCACGTGCGCGGGCCTCGCGCGCTTCGGAGGCCAGGCGCGCCGCCTCGCGTTCGCTGGCCACCGCTTCGCGCAGGGCTGCCTCCGCCCCGGTCAGCTTGTCCGTGGCCTCGGCCTTGCGGGCCTCGGACTTGTCGATCTCCGCGTTCAGCTCCTCGCGCTTGGCTTCCAGTTCCTCCGGCGCGGCCATGGCCTCGTAAAGCTGGTCCTCGGCCTCTTCCCGGCGCTCGTCCAGCTCCGCGATACGTCGGTCCGCGCTTTCAAGCCGGTGCCGCCAGCCGGAGACCTCCTTGGTGATTTCCTGGCTGCGCCTGGTGCGCGCCTCGCCCTCGCGGCGGATCTCGTCATGGCCGGCGCGGCGCGACATCATCGCCATGCGCGCGGCTTCCACCGCCATGCGCAGCTGTTCGATCCCGGCGCGGGCCTCGTCCAGGTCATCCAGCCCGGCCACGGCGGCCTCGGCCTCCTTGACCTGCTTGCGGGCTGCCATGGCCTCTTCCTCGTGGCGGGTGACGGCCAGGCCCAGCGACTCCAGCTTCGAGGCGGAAAGGTTGCGCTCTGCCTCTGCGCGCGACAATTGCCGCGCGGCCTCTGCCACGGCGCGGTCCGCCTCCGTCCGGGCGGCGCGGGCGGCCTTGTCGGCAGCCGTCAGATCCGCCAGCCGGGCCGAAAGCGCCTCGTGGTTTTCCCGTGCCACCTCTGCCTTTTGCCGAGCCTCGTCGAGCTCGGAGCGCATTTCCTGCAGGCGGTTGAGCTGTTGCAGGCGCAGCGCCGCGGCAGAGGGCGCATCCTCCGCCCAGGCGCGATAGCCATCCCACCGCCACAGGTCGCCATCCTGCGTCACCAGCCGCTGGCCGGGCTGCAGCAGGGGCTGCAGCGCCGCGCCCTGTTCGGCACTGACGAGGCCGATCTGCGCGATCCGGCGGGCCAGGACCTCGGGCACATCGACGTGATCGGCCAGCGCCACCGCGCCCGCGGGCAGCGGCTGCGCCGCATCGTAGCCCGGCAGCGCAAGCCAGCCGGAAGGGCCGTCGCCCGACACCACGGGCGCTTTCAGATCATCGGCCAGGGCCGCGCCAAGCGCCTTTTCATAGCCCGGATCCACCCGCAGACTGTCCAACACCTGCTTGCCGTCCCCGGCATCGCGCTCCACCAGGCGGGCCAGCGCCTTGACCTGGGCCTCCAACGCGTTGACCTCGCCCTCTGCCGAAGAGCGCGCGGCGCGGGCATCGGATTCCAGCGATTGCCCCTCTGCGCGGGCCTCCTCGGCACCCGCCAGCGCCTCTTCGGCGCCTTCGGCGGCCTCGCGGGCCATTTCCTCGGCCTCGATCGCCGTTTCGAAGGCGGCAGAGGCCTCTTCGGTCTTTTCGCGTGCCGCGGCCACGGCGGCGCGGGCCTCGACCGATTGCGCCTCGCTGCGGGCCAGGGTCTTGCGGCTGTCCTCAAGCAGGCGATGGGCGGATTGATGGCGGGCCGACAGGCGCGCGACATCTTCGGTCAGCTGGGACAGGTCGGACTCGCGCTCGGTCAGGACAGAGGCCGCTTCCTGGGACAGTTCCGCGGCCTCTTCCAGCCGGTCGGCGTGGCCTTCATGGGCCTTGGCGATCTCCCGGGCTTCCCAGTCCAGCCGTTCGATGGTTTCGCCGGCGTCCTTGTTCAACCCGGCCTCGCGTTCGCGGTCGCGCGACAGCTGTTCGATCCGGGATTTCAGGGTGACGATGGTCTGGTTGGCGCGCTCCTGCTGCTCCGTCAGGGAATCCCGCTCCACGATCAGCCTTTGCAGGATGGCGGCGGCGATGGCCTCCTCTTCCCGCAGGGGCGGCAGAAGCTCTTCTCCGCTGGCGCGCTTGGCCTCGGTCTCCCGGGCGAACCGCTCGGCCTCGGACGCCTGGGAAGAGCGCCCGCGCAGCTCTGCCAGCGCGCTGTTGCGGGCCTCGTCGGCCTCCTTCCAGCGCCGGTAAAGCAACATGCCCTCGGCCTTGCGCAGGTCTGTCCCGATCGCCCGGTAACGCGCCGCCTGCCGGGCCTGGCGTTCCAGCGTGGCCAGCTGCTGGGCCAGCTGCTCGATCACGTCATCGACCCGCAGCAGGTTCTGCTCGGCCCCCTTCAGCTTCAGCTCCGCCTCGTGCCGCCGCTGGTACAGGCCGGAGATCCCCGCCGCTTCCTCCAGGATCCGGCGGCGGTTCTTGGGCTTGGCGTTGATCAGTTCCGAGATCTGGCCCTGCCGCACCAGCGCCGGGGAATGCGCCCCCGTCGAGGCATCGGCAAACAGCATCTGCACGTCGCGCGCCCGCACGTCCTTGGCATTGGCTTTGTAGGCGCTGCCCACGTCGCGGGTGATCCGGCGGACGATCTCGATCTGGTCCTCATCGTTGAACCCCGGCGGAGCCAGGCGATCCCGGTTGTCGATATGCAGGCTGACCTCGGCAAAGTTGCGCGCCGGCCGCGTCGCCGCCCCGGCAAAGATCACGTCCTCCATACCGCCGCCACGCATGGCGGTCGGGCGGTTCTCCCCCATGACCCAGCGCAGGGCTTCCAGCAGGTTCGACTTGCCGCAGCCGTTCGGCCCCACCACGCCGGTCAGGCCGGAATGGATCAGCAGATCGGTCGGATCGACGAAGCTTTTGAAGCCGGTAAGCCTGAGACGGGAAAAGTGCAAAGCCTGGGCCTTTCGCTGAAGGGGATGATTCCGGTCCGTCCCGGAAGTCTGGGCGCCCCGGCCTCACCTGTCAACGAAAGGACCGCAGGATATGGCGGGGTGCACAGGGTTTTCCACAAGATATATGCTGCACCACAAGCCTTACTCAACGGCCGCAGGCCAAAACGCCAGCCCTGCCCGCTATGCGCGCCCCGCGATTCGTCTTGACGCAGCGGGTCCGGATGGGCACGACTATCGCTGTACGGTTCCCCCGTTGGGGCGCAAAGCGCCAAGGGGGTGAAACGGGAATGCGGAGCGGGTGACCCAAGTAGGGGCCCGTCAGCCGCAGCCGCCCCCGCGACTGTGACGCGGCAAGCCGGTCCATCCACGCCACTGGAGAGCGCTCCGGGAAGGCAGGACCAGCGCCAGAGCCGTCAGCCAGGAGACCGGCCGTGCATGACATGAACCTACACGAACCGTCGGGTGTGACGGTCAAGGAGAACGCAATGCATATCGAACCCGGTCTGATCAGCGGTGCCAAGATGGTGCTGTCCTATGCCACCGCCGCGGGCGCGGCCCTCTACACGGTCCGCCTGGCCGCGGACAGCCTGACGGAAAAGGGTCTCGGCTCCTTTGCCGCCCGGATCGCCATGGGCACCGCCGCCGTCTTCAGCTTCTTCCAGGTCCTGCCGCATTACCCGGTCGGCATCTCCGAGGTGCACTTCATCCTGGGCTCCACGCTCTTCCTGCTGCTGGGCGCGGCCCCGGCCGCCCTGGCGCTGGCGCTTGGCCTGCTGCTTCAGGGCCTCTTCTTCGCCCCCTTCGACCTGCCGCAATACGGCGCCAACGTGACCACCCTGCTGGTGCCGCTCTTCGCGATGAAGGCCATCGCGGACCGGATCATCCCGCGCGACATGGCCTACGTGGACATCAGGTACCGCGACGCGCTGGCGCTTTCGACCGCCTACCAGGGCGGCGTGGTGGCCTGGGTGGCCTTCTGGGCCTTCTACGGCCAGGGCTTCACCGCGACCACGGCGACCTCGGTCTTCACCTTCGGCGGCGCCTACATGCTGGTCGTCCTGATCGAGCCCCTGGTGGACCTGGCCGTGCTGGCGGCCGCGAAATCCGCCCGTGGCCTGTCGAAAACCGGCCTGATCACCCCGCGTCTCTTCAACGCCTGACGGAACGCCCGATCGCACGGGGGCCTGACCAAGGGCCCCCGGACGTCTGCCCGCCCGCCTTACAAGACAGGCGAACCTGCGCCGGGGGCCCAGCCCCCGGCCTCTGCCATGGCAAAACCCGCGCCCGCATCGAACGGCGCAGCACCGCCATCACAAGACCCAAATCCCAAGACCCTTCCGGAGGCTCCCATGCCCGCCAAGATCCCTGCCACGATCATCACCGGCTTCCTCGGTGCCGGCAAGACCACCCTGGTCCGCCACATGCTCTCCAACGCCGGCGGCCGCCGCATCGCGCTGATCATCAACGAATTCGGCGACCTCGGCGTCGATGGCGACATCCTCAAGGGCTGCGGCGATGAAACCTGCCGCGAAGAGGACATCATGGAACTGTCCAACGGCTGCATCTGCTGCACCGTGGCAGAGGATTTCATCCCCACCATGGAAGCCCTGCTCGCCCGCCCGGACAAGCCCGACCACATCGTGATCGAAACCTCCGGCTTGGCCCTGCCCCAGCCGCTGGTGCGCGCCTTCAACTGGCCCGGCATCTCGACCCGCGTCACCGTGGATGGCGTCGTGACCGTGGTGGACGGCAAGGCCGTCACCGAGGGGCGCTTTGCCCATGACGAAACCGCCGTCGCCGCCGCCCGCGACGCCGATGACAGCATCGACCACGAAACCCCGCTCTCCGAGCTTTTCGAAGACCAGCTTGCCTGCGCCGACATGATCGTGGTGAACAAGTCCGACCTGCTCTCGCAGGCAGAGCTGACAGGCACCATGGACAGCCTGCGCAAAGGCGCGCGCCCCTCGGTCCAGATCGTCTCTTCCGCCATGGGCGTTCTGCCCGCGGATGTGCTCCTAGGCATGGACATGGGCGCAGAGACCGACATGGCCGCACGTCACGAGGTGCATCATCATCACCACCACGACGATGAGGACGATCACCCCGAGGGCGATGACGATCACAGCCATGAACACGAACACGGGCATGACGAATTCGAAAGCTTCACCGTCACGCGCTCCGAAATCGCCGACCCGGCGGCCTTTGCCGAACAGGTCTCCGCGATCATCCGCGAACATGACATCCTGCGGCTCAAGGGCTTCGCGGCGGTCACCGGCAAGCCGATGCGCCTGACCATCCAGGCCGTCGGCCCCCGGATCGACAGCTATTTCGACCAGCCCTTCGGCAGCGCCCCGCGCGAAACCCGCCTCGTGGTCATCGGCCAGTCCGGCCTTGACCGCGCCGCCATCGAAAAGGCGCTGGCGGCCTGATCCCGCCATCGCCCTCGCCAAGACCACCCCGGACCTGACGCCACCATGACCCAGACCACGCCCCTCACCATCACCATGGCCAGCCCGACCCAGCCAGAGGCCGTGCGCCTGCTGGATGCCTCCCAGGCCCTGATGAAGCGCCTCTACAAGCCAGAGGAAAACAACTTCCTCAGCCACGAGGCCCTGGCGCGGCCCGATATCCGTTTCTTCCTCGCCAAAAGCGGGGAGGAAACGCTGGGCTGCGGCGCCTTGCAGGTCAAGCAGGGCTACGGAGAGGTCAAGAGCTTCTACACCGACGAAGCCGCCCGCGGTCGCGGCGTCGGCTCCGCCCTGCTGGCCCGGATCGAAGCCCAGGCGCTATCTGAGGGGCTGACAATGCTGCGCCTTGAAACCGGCGATGCCCTGGCCGCCGCCTGCCGCCTCTACCAGGCAAAGGGCTTCACCCGCTGCGGCGTCTTCGGCGATTACGCGGACAACGGCGTCTCCGTCTTCATGGAAAAACCCCTGACAGGTGACGCCGCCCAGGCAGGCTGAACAGGCGGGCTGACCGCCCGCCCTGCACCCGCCCCCGCCCTTCGCACGCCCCCGCCCTTCACCTGGCCCAAAATACTTCCGCCGGAGGCATCCCGCCCCCTCAGCCGCCGCCGCGCCCCGATCCGGCGCACGACGCTCCCCCGGACCCGCTCCGGCACCAGCCCCGGAAAGGCCCCGCCCATGCATCTCCTCGCCGCCACCCCCGGCCGGATCGAAGACGGAAACGAGGCCGTGGACCTCGGCCAGACCCCGGCCGACCTGCTGGTCCTCTCCGCCGCCGATACGGAACTCGCCGCGCTCTCCACCGCCCGCGCCGCCCTGCCCGATGCCCCCTCGCTGCGGCTGGCCCGGATCACCGACCTGTCACACCCGATGTCGGTGGACCTGCACCTGGACACCTGCGCCACGGGCAGCCGGCTGGTCGTGGCCCGCGTCCTGGGCGGCACCGGCTACTGGCGCTACGGGGTCGAACAATATGCCGCCCGCCTCCATGCCGCCGGGGTCCCCTTCGCGGCCCTGCCCGGCGACGACAAGCCCGATCCGGAGCTGCGCGCCCTCTCCACCGTGACCGATGCGGATTACGATGCGCTCTGGGCCTACCTGGTGGAAGGCGGGCCGCAGAACAGCACCCGCTTCCTGCAATATTGCCGCGCGCTTCTCGAGGATACGGAGACACCCGGCCCGGCAGCCCCTCTGCTGCGCGCCGGCCTCTACTGGCCCGGCGAAACCGCACCGGATCTTGCCGCGCTCGCCCGCCACTGGACCCCACAGGCCCCCGTGGTGCCGCTGGTCTTCTACCGCGCGCTGCTCCAGGGCGCGGGCCTTGCGCCCATCGACGCCCTCATCGCCGCGCTGCGCGACCAGGGCCTCAACCCGCTGCCGGTCTTCGTCGCCTCGCTCAAGGATCCGGTCTCGGCGGCCACGCTGGACGGGCTCTTTGAAGAATGCCCGCCCCAGCTGATCCTGAACTGCACCGCCTTCGCCACCGGCACCCCGGGCGGTGACGGGCAGGACAACCCCTTTACCCGGCCCTCGGCCTGCAATGCTCCCTGCTTCCAGGTGGTCCTCGCCTCCACCGCGCAAGAGGCCTGGACCGAAAGCACCGCCGGCCTCTCGGCCCGCGACATCGCCATGCACGTGGCCCTGCCAGAGGTCGACGGCCGCATCCTGACCCGCGCCGTGGGCTTCAAGGGATCGGACCACTACGACCAGGCCACCCAGTGCAACATCGCCCGCTACGCGCCCCGCGCCGACCGGGTGGACTTCACCGCCCGCCTCGCGGCCAACTGGTGCCGCCTGCGCAACACCCCCCCGGAGAGGCGCCGCGTCGCCCTGATCCTGGCCAATTACCCCAACAAGGACGGCCGCCTCGCCAATGGCGTCGGCCTCGATACCCCCGCCGCCACGGTCCATGCCCTGAACCTGCTGGCCCAGGCGGGATACGGCATCACGGACGCGCCGGACACGGCCGATGACCTGATGGCCCGCATCCTCGCCGGCCCCACCAACTGGCTCACCGACCGCACCCGCACGGAAGGCGGAGAGGTCCTGCCGCTCGACACCTACCTGACCCATTTCAACCGCCTCCCCGAATCAACCCGGGAAGAGGTCACGGCCCGCTGGGGCGCTCCGCAAGACGATCCCTTCTTCTTGCCCGGAAAACTCCCGCCGGAGGCAGCCGCCGCAGGCGGCTTCACCCTCTCCATCCTGCGCTTCGGCAATGCGGTTGTCGGCATCCAGCCCGCCCGGGGCTACAACATCGACCCCGAAGAAACCTACCACGCGCCGGACCTCGTCCCCCCGCATGGCTACCTGGCCTTCTACATCTGGCTGCGCGAACACTTCGGCGCCGATGCGCTGGTCCACATGGGCAAGCACGGCAACCTCGAATGGCTGCCCGGCAAGGCCCTGGCCCTGTCGGACGCCTGCTACCCCGAGGCCGTCATGGGCCCGCTGCCCCATGTCTACCCCTTCATCGTCAACGACCCCGGCGAAGGCTCCCAGGCCAAGCGCCGCACCTCTGCCGTCATCGTCGACCACCTGACCCCGCCCCTGACCCGCGCGGAAAGCTACGGGCCGATGCGCGACCTCGAGGCGCTGGTCGATGAATACTACGAGGCCGCCGGCGTCGATCCCCGCCGGATCACCCACCTGCGGACAGAGATCCTTGCCCTGACCTCGGCCACCGGGATCGGGGCGGATGCGGGCTTTACCGGGGATAGCGACGGCGACCTCGCGAAACTCGACGCCTTCCTCTGCGAGCTGAAAGAGGCACAGATCCGCGACGGCCTGCACATCTTCGGCCAGACACCGCAGGACCGGCTGTTCCGCGACCTGCTGCAGGCGCTGGTGCGCATCCCGCGCGGCGACGGCAAGGGCGGCGATGCCTCCCTGCCCCGCGCACTGGCCGCTGACTTGGACCTCGGCTTCGATCCGCTGGACTGCGACATGGCCGGGGCCTGGGAGGGGCCGCGGCCAGAGATGCTGGCCGGGCTCACCGAAGACAGCTGGCGCACCAACGGAGATACCGTGGAGCGGCTGGAGCTTCTCGCGGGGGACCTTCTCACGGACCTCCTGCGAACCGATGACAGCCCCCGGCCTCAGCGGCCTGACGCCCCCGGCCCGCAATCCGCAGCCGTCCTCACGCAGATTGAAACCCGGATCGCCCCCACCCTCGCGGCCTGCGGCCCGGCCGAAGGATCGGGCCTCCTCACCGCCCTTTCAGGGCACTTCCTCGCCCCGGCGCCCTCCGGCGCGCCCACACGGGGCCGGCTGGACACCCTTCCCACCGGGCGCAACTTCTACTCGGTCGACAGCCGCGCGGTGCCCACACCCACCGCCTGGGCGCTTGGCTGGAAATCGGCCAACCTGCTGATCGAACGCCACCTGCAGGACCACGGCGACTGGCCCCGCACGATGCTGCTGACCGCCTGGGGCACCGCCAACATGCGCACCGGGGGCGATGACATCGCCCAGGCCATGGCGCTGATGGGCGCGAAACCGCAATGGGACAGCGCCAACCGCCGCGTCACCGGGTTCGAGATCCTGCCGCTGTCGATCCTCGACCGCCCGCGCGTCGACGTGACCCTGAGGATCTCCGGCTTCTTCCGCGATGCCTTCCCCCAGCTCATCGCGCTCTTCGACAGCGCCGCCCGCGAGGTCCAGGCGCTGGAGGAACCGGCGGACATGAACCCCGCCGCCGCCCGCGCCCGCGCCGGAGAGGCCCAATCGCGCATCTACGGCGCCAAGCCCGGTGCCTATGGCGCAGGCCTGCAGGCGCTGATCGACGAACGCATCTGGAACGACCGCGCCGACCTGGCCGCGGCCTACCTCGAATGGGGCAGCTACAGCTACGGCGCAAGGGACGAGGGCACCCGCGACACCGAAGGGCTGAAGGCGCGGCTGACCCAGACCGAGGCCATCGTGCAGAACCAGGACAACCGCGAACACGACATCCTGGACAGCGACGATTACTACCAGTTCGAAGGCGGCGCGGCCGCTGCCGTCGCCACCCTGAAAGGCGCGGACGTGCCGCTTTACCACAACGATCACTCGCGCCCCGAACGCCCGGTGATCCGCACCCTGGACGAGGAAATCTCCCGCGTGATGCGCTCCCGCGTGGTGAACCCCAAGTGGATCGACGGGGTGAAGCGCCACGGCTACAAGGGCGCCTTCGAGATCGCGGCAACGGTCGATTACCTCTTTGCCTTCGCCGCCACGACCAGCGCGGTGAAGCCGCATCACTTCGACCTCTGCCACGAGGCCTTCCTGGAAGACGACGACACCCGGGAGTTCATCGCAGCCCATAACGCCCCGGCCCTGGCGGAAATCGCCCAACGCCTGCAAGAGGCCATCGACCGCGGCCTCTGGCAGCCGAAGTCAAACTCCGCCCGCGCCCGCCTCGAAGCCCTGGCCGCCGGCCCGGCGAAACCCTGACCAGCGCCCGGAGGCCCCCATGCACAACCGCGAAAGCCCCCCAACCGGCGCGCGCCGGAAAACCCCGCGCCAGCGGGCGGCCCCGCAAATGACCCCGATCCGCCTCGGCCCTGACAGCCCGCAGCTGCCCGCCACCCTCTCCCTGCTGCGCGACAGCTTCGCTTTCATGGCTGCGCGCATCGACCCGCCCTCCTCGCTGACCCGCATGGACCTGGCCGCGCTGGCACGGGAGGCGGCGGAAAAGGAACTCTGGATCCTCCCCGCGCCAGACGCGCCCGACACCGAAGCCCCCCACGCCGACGCCCCTCTGGCCTGCGTGATACTCACCACCCAGCCAGATGCGCTCTACATCGGCAAGCTCGCAGTCGCGCAAACCGCGCGCGGACAGGGCCTGTCCCGCCAGCTCCTCACCCTGGCAGACACCCGCGCCCGGGCCCACGCCCTGCCGAAACTGCGCGTGCAAACCCGCGTCGAACTGACGGAGAACCAGGCGACCTTCACCGCCCTCGGCTTCGTGGAAACCGCCCGCACCTGCCATGCCGGCTACCCCCGCCCCACCTCGATCACCTATGAACGCCCGCTGAACACCTGACCAAAAGGACCACACCCCCTTTCTTCTTGCCCGAAAACTCTGGGGGGAACGGCCGCCAGACCCCGCGGAGGGGGCTGACGGCCGTGGGGGGCAAAGCCCCCCGGCGCCCAGATCACCCCGGGGGCGGCCCCCCTTGCCCCTCACGCATGGCCGCCCTGACTTCCCCAAACACGCGCGGCGCGGTAGCCCTTGAAGCACACAGACGGAGAGCGCCATGATACGTCCCTTCTTCCTGATCCTCTGCTTCCAGCTTGCCGGTGAGGTCATCGCCCGCGGCTCCGGCCTGCCCCTGCCCGGCCCGGTGCTCGGCATGGCGCTTCTGGCTGCCAGCTTCCTCGCCTGGCCCGCGCTCTTCGCGCGCCTCCGGGACACCGCCAACGGCCTGCTCGCGCATCTGCCGCTGCTCTTCGTCCCGGCGGGCGTGGGCTACATCCAGTACCTCGACCTACTGCGCACGGACGGCTGGCGCATCATGCTGGTGCTCGTCGCCTCCACCGCGCTGGCCATCGCGGCCTGCGCGCTGACCTTCCAATGGCTCCTGCGCCTGACCCGCACGGAAGAGGACACCTCCGCATGATCACCGATATCTGGAGCTATCTCACCGAAGGGTCCCTCGTCTGGCTGGCCATGACCGTGGGCGCCTATGTCGGGGCCGAACGGCTCTGGCAGCTGAGCGGGCGCAAGGCCTGGGGCAATCCGATCATGGTGGCGATCCTCACCGTCTCCGGAACCCTGCTGATCACCGGCACCAGCTACCAGACCTATTTCGAGGGCGCGCAATTCGTGCACTTCCTGCTCGGCCCGGCCACCGTCTGCCTGGCCGTGCCGCTTTACACCAACCTCGGCAACCTGCGCAAAACCGCCCTGCCCCTGCTCGTGGCGCTGGTGGTGGGGGCGCTGGTGGCCATGCTCTCGGCCCTGTTGCTGGCCAAGTGGCTCGGCCTGGAAGGAGAGCTGCTGATCTCCCTCGCGCCCAAGAGCGTCACCGCCCCGGTGGCCATCGGCATCTCCGAACGGATCGGCGGCCTGCCCACCCTGACCGCCGCCATGGTGCTGATCACCGGCGTGATCGGCGCGCTGATCGTGACCCCGCTGCTCAATGCCATCGGCGTGCGCGACTGGCGCGCCCGGGGCTTTTCCGCCGGGGTCGCGGCCCATGGCATCGGCACCGCCCGCGCCTTCCAGGTCCACCGCACCGCCGGCGCCTTCGCCGGCATCGGCATGGCGCTGAATGCCTTGCTTACCTCCGTCCTTGCCCCCTATGTTCTGGCCCTGATCCAGTGAAAGGCCCCCCATGACCTCCACAGCAAACGATGACCCCGCCCGCCACGCCAGCAAGATGGCCAAGAAGAAGGTCGCCCGTGACAAGATCATGGCCACCAAGACCGATGAGAAAGGCCTGATCGTCGTCCACACCGGCAAGGGCAAGGGCAAGTCCACCGCCGCCTTCGGCATGATCTTCCGCTGCATCGCCCACCAGATGCCCTGCGCCGTGGTGCAGTTCATCAAGGGCGGCATGTCCACCGGCGAACGCGACCTGATCGAAAGCCGCTTTTCGGATATCTGCCAGTTCCACACCATGGGCGAAGGCTTCACCTGGGAAACCCAGGACCGCGACCGCGACGTCGCCATGGCCCAGGCCGCCTGGGAAAAGGCCAAGGAGCTGATCCGCGACCCCGCCAACCGCATGGTCCTGCTGGATGAGATCAACATCGCCCTGCGCTACGATTACATCGACGTGGCCGATGTCATCACATTCCTGGAAGAGGAAAAGCCGGAGATGACGCATGTCGTCCTGACCGGGCGCAACGCCAAGGAAGAGCTGATCGAGATCGCGGACCTCGCCACGGAGATGGAGCTGCTCAAGCATCCCTTCCGCTCCGGCATCAAGGCCCAGATCGGCGTCGAATTCTGACGCCTTGCCCCGGCCTGCAAGCGGTCATAAAATCTGACCAATCCAGTGCCGGAGCCATGATGCCTTTCCAACCGATCCAGCCCGAAAAACGCGCCGACGCCGTGGTGCGCCAGATCGAGCGCCTGATCCTACGCGGCATCCTGCGGCCGGGGGAAACCCTGCCGCCGGAACGCGAGCTGGCCGAACGACTCGAGGTGTCGCGCCCCTCGCTGCGCGACGCGCTCTCCCAGCTCCAGGACCGCGGGCTGCTGGACGCCCGCGCAGGCTCCGGCGTCTATGTCTCCGACCAGCTGGGGATGCAGGTCGCCCCGGCCCTCGTCGCCCTGCTCCAGCGGCACGAGGAAGCCGTGCTGGATTACCTCTCCTTCCGGCGCGACCTGGAAGGGCAGGCCGCCGAACGCGCCGCGCGCAATGGCTCTGATACCGATCTCAGGCTGATCGCCACGGTGATGGACAAGATGCGCCGCGCCCATGAGGCCGCCGACCCCGCGCAAGAGGCGCGGCTGGACGCGGATTTCCACATGGCCGTGCTTGAGGCCAGCCATAACACCGTCCTGCTGCACATGATGCGCGCCATGTTCGGCCTGCTGCGCGAAGGGGTGTTCTGGAACCGGCAGGTGATCTTCGCCACCGCCACCACGCGCGATGCCCTGCTGGCCCAGCACGAAGCCATCGCCGCCGCCATCGCTGCGCGCGCGCCCGCCGCCGCCCGCAAGGCGGTCGAGGATCACCTGGATTACGTACGCGCCGCCCATGCGGCGAAACTGGATGCCGACCGGCGCGAAGAGGTCTCGCGCGCCCGGCTTCTGCGGGAAGAAGAGCGGGACTGACCTACGGCCCCCGGGCCCGCCGGCCTCTACTGGCGCCCACCGCGCCTCCGGGACGGAGGCGCCAGCATCGCTTGCGCCGCAGGCGCGCCGCTGGATCACGCCCCCTCGCCCGGGGGGACAGCGCCGGCAACAGCCCCTCAACACCCCCAAAAACGAAAAGACCCGGCCGGGGCCGGGTCTGTCCGAAATCGGTCGTGAAGGGTCAGGCTCAGTTCAGCCGCGCCTTCACCTCTTCGATGGAGCTGTCGATCATGCCGGCAGCCTTGGCGCCATCCATCTGCTTCTCGATCACGTCACGGGACGCGGCGATGGCAACGGCGATGGCCCGGTCACGGACTTCCCGCACGGCGGCCTGCTCGGCATTGGTGATCTGCTCTTCGGCAGCCTTCAGGCGGCGTTCGATGGTCTTCTGCAGATCCAGCTTGGCCTGTTCGGCCGCTTCGTCGGCTTCGCCCTTGGCATTGGCGACGATGCGGTCGGCCTGTTCCTGGACTTCCTTCTGCTTGCGCTCGTAAGAGGCCAGCAGACCCTGGGCGTCTTCACGCAGCTTGCGTGCCTCGTCCAGCTCGGAACGGATCGTGCTGGAGCGCTTGTCCAGAAGGCCGCCGATCAGGCCGGGGACCTTGAAGAAGACCAGGATGGCAAGGAACAGGATGAAGGCCAGCAGAACGATGAAGTTCGTGTTGGTCAGCGAAAAGAACGGGCCGGTTGCGGCCATCGCCGGGCTTGCGGCCAGCGTTGCCAGACCTGCGGTCAGAATGGTGGGCAGAGCAAACTTGCACATCGTCCTCATCCTTTCATCCGCTCGGAGACCGCTGCATCGACGTCCGCACCATCGGTGCTGAACCCCAGGGCAGAGACGATCTCGGCTGCGGTGTCCTTGGCCACGGTCTCGGCGGCTTCAAGCGCACCGGCGCGGATCTCGGCAATGGCTTTCTCGCCTTCGGCCACCTTCTCCGCGATCTCGGCATCAGCCTTGGCGATCGCGGCATCAAGATCCTTCTGGATCTCTGCGCGGGTGGATTCGACGATCTTGTGTGCTTCGGACCGGGCGTCGGCAAGGGCCTTGTCGTAGGCGGCTTCCGCCTCCTTGGCCTTTTGCTTCAGCTCTTCGGCCTGGGCAATGTCGTTGGCGATCGTTCCGGCCCGGTCGGCGAGCACGGCACCCAGGCGCGGCAGGGCCACGCGGGACAGGATGAGGTACATCACGACCAGCGTGACGATCAGCCAGAAAATCTGGTTGCCCCAGGTCGAGAAATCGAGCTGCGGCATACCGGCGGATTCCGCGGCGTGACCAGCAGCTTCGGCAGCGTGACCGGCGGCGTCTTCGGTGATTGTGGCCATCTTGCCTCTCCCGGGAACTGGATCTGGTAGTCAGTTTACCACGGGTGCGCCCGCAAGGGACGCACCCGGCGTAAGGATCTGTTCCGGCAGTCTTAGACGGCGAACATCAGCAGCAGAGCGACGAGGAACGAGAAGATCCCCAGGGCTTCTGCGAATGCCATGCCGATGAAGAGCGTGGCGGTCTGGGATGCAGCGGCGGAGGGGTTGCGAAGCGCGCCGGACAGGAAGTTGCCTGCCACGTTGCCCACACCCATTGCGGCGCCGCCCATACCGATAGCGGTCAGACCAACACCGATGTATTTGCCGAGTTCTGCGATATCGCCTTCCATCTCGTTTTCTCCTTACGTTGGAAATGGCTAGATTAGGATTGCAGGGTGCGTGCGGACACGCACCTCACAACGTTCGTTTCAGTGCGCCGGATGCAGGGCATCCTTCAGGTAGACGCAGGTCAGGATCGTGAACACGTAGGCCTGGATGAAGGCCACGAGCAGTTCCAGCCCGTACATGCCGGTGATCGCGATGACAGAGATCGGGCTCACAGCGGCGATGGCCGCGAAGCCTGCGAAAACCTTGATCACCGCGTGGCCGGCCATCATGTTGCCGGCAAGCCGGATGGAATGGCTGACGGGGCGCACGAAGTAGGAAATGATCTCGATCAGGGCCAACAGCGGGCGCAGCACGAGCGGCGCGGAAGAGACCCAGAAGAGACCCAGGAAATGGGTGCCGTGCAGGACGAAGCCGGTCACGGTGACGGTCAGGAAGACCGCCAGTGCCAGGACGATCGTCACGGAGAAGTGCGAGGTCGGCGTGAAGGCCATGGGCAGCAGGCCCAGCAGGTTGGCCAGCACGATGAACATGAACAGCGTGAAGACATAGGGGAAGAAGCGGATCGCATCCTTGCCCGCAACGTCCTCGACCATCTTGTAGACGAAGCCATAGGCCATCTCGGCAATGGACTGCACGCGGGACGGCACCCGGTTGCGCCCGGAGGTGCCCAGCACCATCAGCAGCAGCACGACGACCACGGCGATCGCCATCCAGAGCGTCGCGTTGGTGATCGTGTACCAATGCACTTCGCCATCGCCGAACAGCGGCTTGACGATGAACTGGTCCATCGGGTGGAAGACCAGGCTGCTCTCTTCGGCACCATGCGCTTCAGTCGCCATCTTTGTCCCTCGTCTCGTTCCCGGCCTTGTCTGCGCCGGGCGGTTCCGCAGTCATGTCCCGTGCCGTGCCCAGCATCACCTTGATGCCCGCGGCAAAGCCCAGAAGGGTGAACAGGATCATCATGACGGGCGCGATGCCCAAGACCCAGTCCAGCCCGTATCCTATCGCAAAGCCGATCAGCAGACCGGCTACAAGCTCGGTGACCATCCGCCAGCCCGCTTCGGCTGACCCCAGGCCCCCGCCCTGCGAAGACGTGTCCTTCGGCACCCCCTTGGCCTTCGCGATCCGGGCTTCCAGATCGGCCATTTGGGCGCTGTGATCGTCCGGTGTATCGCCGGGTCGATCGGGCTCTGCCATGTTGGACGTCGCCTCCGCTTGGTTACTGGTTTGCTAAGGCGCCCCCCGCCCCGAGTCAAGCAACCGTGAACGCGCGGGATCGCGGCGCCAAGTCCTTGTAATTCAACACCTAATTCGCCACCTTATTCCTGTAAAATCATCCGGATTGCCGCCAAGAGCCGGGAAACCGACCCTCAAACCATCCTCAACCTTTCGGTTGAACATGGAATTCCCAGCCCCACCAAGCCCCTGCAAAGCCGCGAAAGCTCAACTGTCCGGTTGAGCGTTCCAGTTGACGCCGCCCCCGCGCCGGACCTAATTGGGGCCATGGCTCCAACCCTCGATCACGTCTTCGCAGCGCTCAGCGACCCGACCCGCCGGGCGATCCTTGCCATGCTGCTGGAAGACGACATGGCGGTGACCGATGTCGCCGATCCCTTCGAGATGTCGCTGGCCGCGATCTCCAAGCACCTGACGATCCTGGCCACCGCCGGGCTGATCAGCCAGGAAAAGCGCGGGCGGGTCAAATGGTGCAAGCTTGAGCCGGCCGCCCTGCGCGAGGCCTCGGTCTGGATGCAGGGCTTCGGCCAGTTCGAGGCGGTGAACCTGGACGATTTCGAGCGCTTCCTGGCCGCCGAACTGGGCGAAGCGCAGGACGGCCAGCCCGATGACATCAATGACGGTGCCGCCGATGATGCCAGCGACCCCGAAACCCAGGACGACCGCAGCAGGGCCTAGTCCTTCAGCAGGACGAGCAGCGCGATGATGGTCAGGGCGACCCCGCCCAGGATGATCGCCGGCGGCAGACCCCGGCCCAGCGCGACCTCGTACAGGATCACCCAGCTTGGCACGAGGTAGGTATAGGCCATGACCTTGGCCGACTTCAGCCGCAGGCTGGCGAATTGCAGCAGCACGCCGGTGATGGCAGAGGCCACGATCGCCGTGTAGACCAGCGTGAACCAGACGATCCCCGGCAGGGCCAGCCAGTCCGTCGCGCGGATCTGGGGCCAGAACCAGGCGCACAGCAGCACGGCCCCGGCGCTCAGCGTGCCGAAGGTGAAGACCAGCGGCGCCTCGCCCCGGTTCAGCCGGGGCACCAGCGGCGCGTAGATGGCATGGGCCAGGCAGCCGAAGAAGTAGATCCGCTCGCCCCGCCCCAGCTCGAACCGGGCCAGCGCGCCCAGATCCCCCTGGAAGATCACCCAGACCGCCCCGGCCGCGCCCACCGCAAGGGCCAGCGCCATGCGCCGGGTGGTGACCTGGCGCATGATCAGCCAGCCGAAGCCGGCGGACATCAGCGGCACCAGGGTGAAGACCGCGGATTGCGACACCGGCGCGGCGGTGCGCAGCCCCTCGAACATGGTGACGAAGTATATGGTGAAGATGCCGCCCAGCAGCAGGTAGCGCCAGGGCGCGCGGAACTGCGCGCGGTTCAGCCCCGACATCGCCGCCAGCACGCCCAGCGCCGCGGCGGCCACGACGAAGCGCAGCGCGGTAAAGGCACCGGCATCCACGTAGGGCATCGCCAGGGCCCCCAGGATGAAACTGCCCGCGACCAGCCCGGAAAAAAGCAGCATGGCCAGATGGCCCCGGGCCTCTTCCCGCGGGCCGGCGGCAGCGGCTGCCCTCAACGGTGGGCATCCCGCATATGGGCGGTGTGATCCTTGAGGAAGTTCAGGAAGGCCTGCACCTTTGTCGTGCGGTGCAGGTCCATGTGGGTGACCAGCCACAGGCGGCTGTCCCATTCATCCAGCGGCGGATGGACCTCCACCATGTCGCTGTTGTTCTCCAGCTCATAGGTGCCCAGGAACCCCATCCCCACGCCGGACAGCACCGCCTGCCGGTTGGCGCGCGGATCGCCGGAGCGGAAGACGACCTGGTGGGCCGGGATGTTCTCGCGCATCCACTGGGCGAAGGGGGCGCGGCTGGTGGGATCGTCCATCCCAACGAAGCGGTGCCCGGCCATCTTGCCGGGGATCTCCGGCATGCCGTTGCGGGCGATGTAATCCTTGCTGCCGTAGATCGCGCTGCGCAGCCGCAGGAAGGGCTGCACCACGTTGTCGGGCTGCTGCGGCGGACTGCCGGCGCGGATGGCCACGTGTGCCTCGCCGTATTCCAGCCGGAACAGCCGGGCCGAGGTCAGATAGCGCAGCTCCACGTCCGGGTAGGCCTCCTGGAACTCGGCAAGGATCGGCACCAGAAGCTGGCTCAGCCCGCCGATGGTGGTAACGACAAGCTCTCCGGACACCTCGTTGCCGCGGCCCTTGATGCGGGCGGACAGCTGGCTGAACTGGTCATCGGTGGCCTGGGCCACCCGCAACAGGTCCTGCCCGGCTTCGGTGGCGGTATAGCCGCGCGTGTGCCGCTGGAACAGCTTCACCCCCAGCCGGCGCTCAAGCGCGTCGATATGGCGGATCACCGTGGCATGGTGAACCCCCAGCACATCCGCCGCCCCGGAGACCGTCCCCAGACGGGCCACCTGGTAGGCGGTGCGGATCTCATCCCAATTGTCCATGGCTGGCCTGTGCGCAAGAAAACTTCAACCACGGAACAATGCGGCTTTCGTGCGCAGATGCAAGTAAGAAGCCGCATTTCGCCGTCAGGTTGCGTCACAGGAACAATCCTCGTGCCGGCGCGTTGATCTCATAGATATGCAGACACAGAAAATCCCGCTCCCTCAGAGGACCCGCAAAACCATGGCCTACAACCTTCCCAGCTTCACGCCCGCCGGCATCCTAGGCCTTGGCCTTGCCGCGACCGGCGCGCTTGTCGCTACCGTGCTGCTGCGCGATCGCATGAACCGCGCGCCCAAGCGGCTGCCGCTCCGCCGCGCGCGCAGCTTCTCCGAACCCTCCTCCGATCCGCTGCAGGACCCGATGCACGGCGCCCGCCCCGGGGTGGTGATGTCCAGCGCCCATTCCGGCGACGATCCCGATCCGGTGACGGAAGAGAACTCCGATACCTCCGACAGCGGCGAGAAGAAGGACAAGTCGAAGTCCCGTGACGACAAGGCCACGCCGCCCGACAAGGCAGAGCCGATCGTGGAACACAACCACGACAAGAACTGACACGACTGTATGAGCGGGCCTGTCCCCCGCTCAAATGGGGCGCCAATCGCCCCTGCCCGAGCGTTTCGAAAGGCCTAATCCGGCGGTCGGAGCGCACCGACGTGATACCGACGTCATACCGACACGATACAGACGTTGTACCGACGCGCCTTTCGGGGCACGTTCGGCACCCGTCGCCCGGGGCGGC
The DNA here is from genome assembly GCF_011806405.1 of Pseudooceanicola sp. HF7. GTDB lineage: Bacteria > Pseudomonadota > Alphaproteobacteria > Rhodobacterales > Rhodobacteraceae > Pseudooceanicola. Next base: position 39,661 of record NZ_JAATOW010000029.1, read on the forward strand.
CCCATGCCCCCTTTCGGTTGACTCACCCCCTCTTCAAGCGTAGATGCAAGCCTGAATTTCCGGAATCCGTGACGATTCCGGTCCCATCGCCTTTGCGGGGATCGCCACCAGTCAGCGCGTTGCGCCCACTGGTGTATTTGGTCTTTGTCCGGCAATGGTTGCGGCTTTAACCTCCCCCACCCAAATTGGGGGTATCATTTGGCAAAAGGTCTTAGGAGGGCCGGGGCATGTTTGAAAATCTATCCGAACGCCTCTCCGGCGTCTTCGATCGTCTCACCAAGGCAGGCGCGCTGTCCGAAGACGACGTGCGCACCGCCCTGCGCGAAGTGCGCGTCGCCCTGCTTGAGGCGGACGTCTCTCTGCCGGTGGCCCGCAACTTCATCAAGTCGGTTGAGAAAAAGGCGACCGGTCAATCGGTTACCAAGTCCGTGACCCCCGGCCAGCAGGTCGTGAAGATCGTCCATGACGAGCTGATCGCGACCCTGGCGGGCGAAGGCGACCCCGGCAAGCTGAAGGTGGACAGCCCGCCCGCGCCGATCCTGATGGTGGGTCTGCAGGGCTCGGGCAAGACGACGACGACCGCGAAACTGGCCAAGCGCCTGAAGGAGCGGGACGGCAAGAAGGTCCTGATGGCCTCGCTTGACGTCAACCGCCCGGCCGCCATGGAACAGCTGCAGATCCTCGGCGCGCAGATCGGCGTGGACACCCTGCCCATCGTCAAGGGCGAGTCCCCCGTTGCCATCGCCAAGCGCGCCAAGACCCAGGCGGGCCTGGGGGGCTATGATGTCTACATGCTGGACACCGCCGGCCGCCTGCACATCGACGAAGAGCTGATCCAGCAGGCCGCCGATGTCCGTGACGTGGTCACTCCGCGCGAAACCCTGCTGGTGGTCGATGGCCTGACCGGCCAGGATGCCGTCAACGTCGCAACGGAGTTCGACGACAAGATCGGCGTCTCCGGCGTGGTGCTGACCCGGATGGACGGCGACGGCCGTGGTGGTGCGGCGCTCTCGATGCGCGCGGTCACCGGCAAGCCGATCAAGTTCGTCGGCCTTGGCGAAAAGATGGACGCGCTCGAAACCTTCGAGCCAGAGCGGATCGCGGGCCGGATCCTTGGCATGGGCGATATCGTCGCCCTGGTCGAGAAGGCGCAGCAGACGCTGGAGGCCGAACAGGCCGAGCGCATGATGAAGCGCTTCCAGAAGGGTCAGTTCAACATGAACGACCTGAAGTCCCAGCTTGAGCAGATGCAGAAGATGGGCGGCATGGAAGGCATCATGGGCATGATGCCCGGCATGGGCAAGATGGCCAAGCAGGTGCAGGAAGCCGGTTTCGACGACAAGGTCGTCAACCGCCAGATCGCCCTGATCCAGTCCATGACCAAGAAGGAACGCGCCAACCCGCAGATCCTGCAGGCCTCGCGCAAGAAACGCATCGCCGCCGGTTCCGGCCAGGAGGTCAGCGACCTCAACAAGCTTCTGAAGATGCACCGCCAGATGGCGGATATGATGAAGAAGATGGGCAAGATGGGCAAAGGCGGCATGATGAAACAGGCCATGAAGGGCATGTTGGGCAAGGGCGGCATGCCCGGCGGCATGGATCCTTCGCAGATGGACCCCAAGGCGCTGGAAGAGGCCGCGAAGGCCATGGGCGGCAAGGGTGGCCTGCCCGGTCTTGGCGGCGGCGGCCTGCCCTCCGGCCTGTCGGGGTTCGGCAAGAAGAAATGAAGCTGAACGGGATCATAACCCCTCGGGCCCGCCCCCGGGCCGCCGCGATGACCGCCGCGATGCAAATCGCGCGCGGCCCCATGGCGGCTGGCCTCATGACGGCACGGCCTTCGGAGGTGCTGCAATGATCCCCACGGCCCCCGCCTTCCCGACCATCGAGACAGAGCGCCTGCGCCTGATCTCTCCTGCCGCGCCGGAATTCGACGCGGTGGCGGCCTATCTCATGCCCGGTGCCCGCCCCTTCGTGGACCAGCACCCCGATGAGGAAGCCGCCTGGTGGTCCATCGCCACGATCATCGGTCACTGGCACCTGCGTGGCTTCGGCCATTTCGCCGTGATCGAGAAGAGCACCGGCATGAACTGTGGCCTTGTCGGCCCCTGGTTCCCCCGTGGCTGGCCTGAGCCGGAGCTGTCCTGGCAACTGCTGGACGGCGCAGAAGGGCGCGGCATTGCGACCGAATCCGCCCGCTGCGTGCTGGACTGGCTGTTCCAGGAAAAGGGCTGGGCCTCCTGCATCTCCCTGGTGGATCCCGCCAATGACCGCTCCGTGGCCATGGTCGAACGCCTGGGCGCGCGCGCCGAAGGCATGTTCTTCCACCACATGACGGGCGATCTGCGGATCTGGCGCCACTTCCCCAAGACGGCCGCCGGCCGCAAGCTGCTGGAGGGGTTGGCATGAGCGATCTGCACGCCATCCCGCGGCTTACCACCGAACGGCTGACCCTGCGCGCGCCTGCGTCCGGGGACATGGAGGCCCTCTGTGCCTTCTACGCCTCTAACCGCTCGCGCTTCGTGGGCGGCCCGCTGACCCGCGAACAGACCTGGCGCCAGCTGGCCACGGAAATCGGCCACTGGACCCTGCGCGGCTATGGCCGCTGGATGGTGGACGTCACCGAAACCGGCGCGACCGTCGGCATGGTCGGCCTGTGGAACCCCGAGGGCTGGCCCGAACCGGAAATCGGCTGGGATCTCATGAACGGCCATGAGGGCAAGGGCTATGCCACCGAAGCCGGCGAGGCCGCGCGCGCCTATGCCTATGACATCCTGGGCTGGTCCACCGCGATCAGCCTGGTGAAGCCGGAAAACCTGGGCTCTGCCCGCGTGGCCCTGCGCCTCGGCGCCTGGCTTGACGGCGAATATGCCCACCCGCGCTTCGGCAAGCTCGATATTTACCGCCACCCCGCGCCCGACACGCTGGTGAACGGCGGCGCAGAGGCCTACGCATGACCGCTCTTGGCCCCCGCACCAACGACCTGCCGATCCCCGTGATCGAGACCGAGCGGCTGATCCTGCGCGGTCCCGAGCCGCAGGATTTCGAACCGCTCTGCGCCTTCAACAGCGATGCGGACCGGATGCGCTATCTCGGCGGGCCGGTGACGGATGCCGATACCGTCTGGCGCGGCTTCCTGACCGGCATCGGCCACTGGATGTGGCGCGGCTACGGCATGTGGACCCTGCAAGAGAAGGCCAGCGGCCAGACCGTCGGGCGCGTCGGCGTGATCAACCACCTGATGTGGGATGAACCGGAAATCGGCTGGCACATCTTCGCGGACCACGAGGGGCGCGGCTACGTCACCGAAGCCGCCCTTGTCGCGCGCCGCTACGCCGCCGAAAGCTGGGGGCTGGACCGCCTGATTTCCTACATCGATCCGGCCAACACGCGCTCTCGCGCCGTGGCCGAACGCCTGGGCGCCACGGTCGAACGCGAACGGCCCGAATTCTTCGGCAGCACCGTGCTGGTCTACCGCCACCCCTCGGTGGCAGGAGGCTCCGATGGCCGTTGATATCCCCGTCATCGAAACCACCCGCCTTGTCCTGCGCGGACCGGAGCCCGAGGATTACCCGAACTTCCGGGCGACCTTCTCCTCCTACCGGTCGCGCTTCATGGGCGGGCCGCTGACGGCCTATGAAACCTGGATGCTCTACGCCGCGGAAATGGGCCATTGGCAGATCCGCGGCTACGGCATGTGGATGATCCACGACAAGCAGACCGACAAGCCCCTGGGCATGGCCGGCGGCTGGAAACCCGCCCAGTGGCCAGAGGCAGAGCTGGCCTGGATCATCTGGCCCGAAACCGCCGGCAAGGGCTATGCCCTTGAAGCCACCCATGCGGCGCGCGGTTATTTCTACGACACCCTGGGATGGGAAGGGGCGGTGTCCTACGTGGATCCCAAGAACCTCGATTCCATCCGCCTCGCCGAACGGCTCGGCGCGGTGAAGGACAGCGCGGCACAAAGCGTGGATGGCAACGACGTCTGCTATCGCCACCCCTCGCCGGCCGTGCTGCGCGACAGCCAGATCGCGGACGGGATCGAGATGGAGATCCGCTCCTACCAGGATCCGCTCTTCCAGCCGAAAGGATATGCCCTTGACTGAGACCCTCGATCCCGTCGCCCGCGCGGCTGTTCTGCTGAAAGAGCACCGTCAAAGCATCGACCGGCTGGACGCGATCCTCGTCTATACGCTGGGCGAAAGATTCAAGCACACCCAGGCCGTGGGGAAGCTGAAGGCCGAAAACGACCTTCCGCCCTCCGACCCGGACCGCGAGGCGGCGCAGATCGCCCGCCTCGAAGACCTCGCGACCCAGGCCGACCTCGACCCGGACTTCGCGAAGAAATTCCTGAATTTCGTCATTCAGGAGGTGATCCGGCATCACCGGCAACACCAATCCTGAGGGGATCCGCAAGGCCCCCTCACCAAGAGACCGGCGGCCCTGCCCGCCGACACGACTGACCGGCGGCAAAGCCCGCCAGACCAACGCCATTCAAAGGAGATAACCCAATGGCCATGAAAATCCGTCTTGCCCGTGGTGGCTCGAAAAAACGCCCCTTCTACCGCGTCGTCGCTGCTGACAGCCGCATGCCGCGCGATGGCCGCTTCATCGAGAAGCTGGGCACCTACAACCCGCTGCTCCCCAAGGACAGCGAAGAGCGCATCAAGCTGGACCTCGACCGGATCAAGTACTGGATCGAGCAAGGCGCACAGCCGACCGACCGCGTTGCACGCTTCCTCGAAGCTGCCGGCGTGACCGAGAAGAAAGAGCGCTCCAACCCGAAAAAAGGCACCCCGGGCAAAGCTGCCCAGGAGCGTGCAGAAGCCAAGGCCGCCAAGGCTGCCGAAGCTTCCGAAGAAGCCGCTGCCGAGTGATCGCAGCCTCCCCCGGTGCCAGCCTGCTGCTGCCGGGGGAGACCCTTCTGACCGGAGATCCCCTTGCTGCTGCGCCCCTTCCGCCTGATCTTCATGCTAGGCGCCGCTTTCGTGGCCGGGATGCTCTATGAACACGAACGCCAGCAACAGGCCTGCGAAGCCGATGCCGGCCTTCTCGCGGACGCCCTTTGCCAGTAGGCTTCCCTCCAGCGACCACTGCCACGTTCATGCTGGCAGCAGTCCTTTTCTGACAGTGCATTTGCGCCGGCGGCCTTCCGGCTCCGGCCATTCTTATCGGGATGACCAAGGTGAGCGAAACTGAGACCCCCGACCCCGAAGACACCGGCCTGATCTGCGTTGGTGCCATCGCCGGCTCTTTCGGCGTGCGCGGAGAGGTGCGGCTGAAAAGCTTCTGCGCCGACCCCGAAGCGATCGGCGATTACTCTCCCCTGTCGGATGCCACGGGCAAACGGTTCTGGACCCTCACCCTGACCCGTCCGATCAAGAACGGTTTCTCCGCCCGCCTCAGCGACGTTGAAACCAAGGAAGAGGCCGACGCCCTGCGCGGTCAGCGGCTTTATGCGCCGCGCGATCGCCTGCCCGCCCTTCCCGATGACGAATTCTACCATGCCGACCTGATCGGCCTGACGGTGCTGGACACCGGCGGGACAGAACTGGGCCGCGTGAAGGCCGTGATGGACCACGGCGCCGGCGACCTGCTGGAAATCACCGGACCCGGTCTCAAGACCGCCGTTCTGCTGCCCTTCACCCGCGACGCCGTTCCAACCGTCGATCTTGAGGCAGGCCGGATCATCGCCGATCCGCCAGAGGGCCTGTTCTGACATGCCTCCCCGGCTTGTCCTGCATGCCGGTTTCCACAAGACCGGGACAACCTCTGTCCAGCAGGTGCTGGACCTTGACCGCCGCCAGATGCGCCGGGTGCTGCGCCCCCTCGTGAAACGCGACATGGCAGCGCTTTGCGCCGCGACGCGCGCTCACGGCGCCAACCCCGGCCCCGTCAGCCTGAGCCACGTGGTCTATGAAGCCGCCCGCCTTTTCGAGGGGCTGGATGCTCAGGACCCCCGCCCGGTGCTTTTGTCCAGCGAGGACCTCTCCGGCGCGATCCCGGGCCGCAAGGGGCGCTGCCTTTACCCCAGTGCGCCAGAGCTGCTGACAACGCTGGTCGATACGGCGGCCGCGGTCTGGAGCGCGCGCCCAGAGGTCGCGATCCACTTCACCACACGCGCGCCGCAGGGCTGGATCCTCAGCTGCCATGCCCAGCACCTGCGGGCCGATCGCTTCACCATGAAAGAGGCGGAGTATACCGCCTGGCAAGCCGATCACGCGGATCTGTCAGTGCCCGTCGCCGCCGTGGCCGCCGCCCTGCCCGATGCAGAGGTCACCGCGCTGGACCTCGACGCGGCGCAGGCCCTGCCCCATGGGCCGCTGACGCCGCTGCTGGATCATGCGCGGGTGCCGCCCCGCGTGCGCGCCCGCCTGCGCCCCATTCCCCATGCCAACCGGAAGCTGCCCGCCGACATCCGCGCCAGCCTCCTTGACCTCAACCGCTCCGATCTGACGGAGGCAGAGCTGAAGCGCCGGAAACGCGCGCTCCTTGCCTCCACGGTGCAAGACATTCCAAGCGAGGACCGATGATCCCGAAATCCCATGGTCGCAAGAGCATTACCGCCAGCCTCAAGCCGCGCAGCCTGATGGATGAGGCCCCCCGCCTGGCCGGGGTCTGGCAGGCGCAGATCATCACCCTGCTGCCCCAGGCCTTTCCCGGGATCCTGGGCGAAAGCCTGACCGGCAAGGCCCTGCAGGAAGGGCTGTGGCAGATGTCCACCACGGACCTGCGCCCCTATGGCGCGGGCAAGCACCGCAACGTGGATGACACCCCCGCCGGCGGTGGCGCGGGCATGGTCCTGCGCCCCGACGTGATGGGCAGCGCGATCGAGGACGTCTTGCGCAGCTCGCGCGGCAATGCACCGCTGATCTACCTCAGCCCGCGCGGGCGGCGCTTTGACCAGCAGATGGCCAAGACCCTGGCGCGCGCCGATGGCGTGAACCTGATCTGCGGCCGCTTCGAGGGGCTCGATGAACGGGTGCTGCAACACTACGGCGTGATGGAGGTCTCGCTTGGGGATTTCGTCATGACCGGCGGAGAGATCGCCGCGATGGCCATGCTGGACGCGGTGGTGCGCCTGCTGCCCGGCGTGCTGGGCAACGCCGCCTCCACCGAAGAGGAAAGCTTTTCCGACGGGCTGCTGGAACATCCCCAGTATACACGCCCGGCAGACTGGCAGGGCCGCGCGATCCCGGACGTGCTGATGTCCGGCCACCATGGAGAAATCGCCAAGTGGCGCCAGGCCATGAGCGAACAGATCACCCGCCAGCGCCGCCCGGACCTGTGGTCCGCCGCCCGCGCCGGGCTGCTGGACGATGCCGTCGCCGGGGTGCATGACGCCGAAACGCTCGCGCTCTTCCTGGAACGCCACGGGGTAGAGGGGGCCGGCCCCGCCCTGCTCGATCTGCTGCGCGGCAAGGGGGCAGAGATCGGGCTGCCCGCCAACCCCTGGCAGGCCGCGGCGCAGCTGTTCTGGCTGGCGCGCGGCTAGGTCCCGCGCCGGTCGCGTCGCTCCCGCGAAAAACAGGCCCGAAACCCTTGCAGGACAGGGCAATCGGGGCCGAAATCTCTTGTGGGGTATGCCGAATTGGCTTATAGCCCGCTCGTCCGGGGCCGGAATCGGCCAACCGGACCGGTTTTTCATTGCCTGTGGCCTGTCTTCTTCGGCGGGTTGGGGCGGCGGAAGACCGTCACAAGACAGTCGACCTGTACTCTCCTGCGGGCTGCGCCGATGTTTCGGTGGCGGGACCCGATGAAGACCGGAGCTCTGAGGCGGAAACCACCTTCGCGGAACAACCGCGGGCAGATAGGAGAATAGCGATGGACATTATCGCACAGCTCGAGGCGGAACAAATCGCCGCTCTCGGGAAGACCATCCCCGATTTCAAGGCCGGTGACACGATCCGCGTCGGCTTCAAGGTGACCGAGGGCACGCGCTCCCGGATCCAGAACTACGAAGGCGTCTGCATCAGCCGCAAGAACGGTTCGGGCATTGCCGGCTCTTTCACCGTTCGCAAGATTTCCTTCGGTGAAGGCGTGGAACGTGTGTTCCCGCTGCATTCGACCAACATCGATTCCATCGAAGTCGTGCGCCGTGGCCGTGTCCGCCGCGCCAAGCTGTACTACCTGCGTTCGCGCCGCGGTAAATCCGCCCGTATCGCAGAGCAGTCCAACTACAAACCCAAAGCACAAGCCTGAGGAGCGGCGTCATGAAAGCGGATACCCACCCCGACTACCACTTCATCGACGTCAAGATGACCGATGGCACCATCATCAAGATGCGCTCGACCTGGGGCAAGGAAGGCGACACCATGTCGCTCGACATCGACCCGACCGTGCACCCGGCCTGGACCGGCGGCAACTCGCGCCTGATGGATGCCGGCGGCCGTGTCTCCAAGTTCAAGAACAAATACTCCGGCCTGGGCTTCTAAGCCTTTCGCCAGATGTGACGTCAGAATGCCGCAGCGCTCCGCGCTGCGGCATTTTTCGTTCCGGGATTTCCTTCTCCCCGCTTTGGGTTAGATAACGGGGCGGCAGCCACAGCCGCGCGTTGAAAAAGGCCCCGCAGCATGTCCGACATCCTCAGCCCCGTTTCCCTGCTGGTCCTGCTGGCCACCGTGGTCATGGGCGGGCTGCTCTTCCTGCCCCGGCTGCGCGGCTCTGCGCTCTGGCGGGCAACGGTCACGCCGCTGGCCTCCATCATCGGGTCGGGCTTCCTGGTGCTGGGACCGATCCTGGCCCATCACTACGGCTGGCTGGCCCCGGTCATGATGGCCGCGCTCTGCCTTGGCGCCTGGGGCTTCGGGGCCGCGATCCGGGAAAACATCGCCCGGCTCGGCCAGGACGAGGACCGCTCCCGCCCCGAGTCCCTGGCCTCGGCCATGCTGTCGCTGGCCTATGTCATTTCGGTGGCCTACTACCTGAACCTCTTCGGCGCCTTCTTTGCCCAGATCACCCCCTGGCCCGGCCAGCCCACCGGGCGCATCGTGACCTCGCTCGCCTTCCTGCTGGTCTTCGTGCTGGGCTACGGCAAGGGCTTCAAGACGCTGGAGCGGGCCGAGTATTTCACCGTCGGCATCAAGCTGGCGATCATCGCCGGGCTGCTGGCCGGTCTTGCCATCTTCATGGCCGGCGCCCTGCAACGGTCCGAGGTCTTCCTGCCGGAAATCCGCATCCAGGGCTGGCCCGCCGTCACCCTGGCCTTCGGCCTGCTGGTCACCGTCCAGGGGTTTGAAACCGCGCGCTACCTCGGCTCCACCTACGACGCGCCGACCCGCATCCGTGCGATGCGGCTGGCCCAGCTCGTGGCGGCGGCGATCTACATGCTCTACGTCTTGCTGCTGGTCTACGCCCATGAGGTCCCCGATGGCGAGCTGACGGAAACCTCGATCATCGGGATGATGGGCAATGTCTCTCCCATCCTGCCGGTGATGCTGATCCTGGCCGCGCTGGCGGCCCAGTTCAGCGCGGCCGTGGCCGATACCAGCGGCGCGGGCGGCCTGGTGCAGGAACTCACGCGCGGCAAGATCAGCGCGCGGCAGGGCTATGCGCTGCTCTGCGCCACGGGGCTGGTGCTGACCTGGACCTCGGACGTGTTCAGCATCATCGCCTATGCCTCGCGCGCCTTCGCGCTTTACTACGCCGCCCAGGCCGGGATCGCGGCCCGCTACGCCACGGGCACACGGCGCCTGCTTTGGATCGCCATGGCGCTTCTGGGGCTTGTGATCGCCATCTTCGGCATTCCGGCAGAGGGCTGAGGCCCCTCGAACGCGCCCCAAACCCGGGCCGATCCAGAAACGCACCGGCACTGCAACAACAGGCACCGGAATTCGCCCTTGATCGGCACTCCGGCGCTTTTCCTCGATTCCCGCGCAACCTATAGTGCCCCGGCACAGGCGCCGCAGAGCGCCGTTGATACGAGGGGCTGAGCATGGCGCATATCATCGTCGTCGGAAACGAAAAGGGCGGCGCGGGCAAGTCCACCGTCTCCATGCATATCGGCACGGCCCTGGCCCGCATGGGCCACCGGGTTGCCGTCATGGACATGGATTTGCGGCAGCGGACCTTTGCGCGCTACGTGACCAACCGCAAGCGCACCATGGAACAGGAAGGGCTGACGCTGCCCTCTCCGGTGTTCCACGAACTGCCCGAGGTCGCACCGACAGAACTTGCCCCGGGCGAGAACATCTTTGACAAGCGCCTCTACCGCGCGCTCGAGGAGCTGGCGCCGGTATCCGATTTCATCCTGATCGATTGCCCCGGCTCCCACACCCGCCTCAGCCAGGTGGCGCATTCGCTGGCCGATACGCTGATCACGCCGCTGAACGACAGTTTCATCGACTTCGACCTGCTTGCGAATACCGATAGCGAGGGCAACAAGATCCTTGGCCCCTCCGTCTATTCCGAAATGGTCTGGTCCGCCCGCCAGCTGCGCGCCCAGACCGGCATGAACCCGATCGACTGGGTGGTGCTGCGCAACCGCCTGGGGACCCAGGCCATGGTCAACAAGAAGAAGATGGAATCGGCCATCAACCGGCTGTCCCAGCGGATCGGCTTCCGCGTGGTGCCCGGCTTCAGCGAAAGGGTCATCTTCCGTGAGCTCTTTCCGCGCGGCCTGACCCTGCTGGACCTCAAGGACCTTGGGATCACCAGCCTGAACATGTCCAATATCGCGGCCCGCCAGGAACTGCGCGACCTGCTGAAGGCCTTGCAATTGCCCGACGTGGACGTGAACTTCTGATCAGGCGCATCTTCCGCGCCTGCCAGAGGTGCCCTGATGCAAGATCCCTGCAAACCCTACCGCCTGATGGCCCTGAACAACGCCTGGGCCAATGCCACGCTGCTCTCGGCAATGGCAGGCCTGGATGATGCGGCCTTTGCGGCAAAGCGCCCCGGCTTCTTCCCGTCGCTGAAGGCCACGCTGAACCATGTGCTGCAGGTCGATCTTTACTACGTCGATGCGCTGAAGGAGGGCGGCAAGGGCCAGGCCCTGCGCGCCCTGCCCGATCACGCCAGCGTCGCCGCGCTGGCCGCCGCCCAGGCAGACAGCGACCTTGCCCTGGCCCGCTTCTGCCAGGGGCTGACGCCGGAGATGCTGGGCGAAAGCCGGATCACGCAGCGCCCGGACGGCGCCCAGCCAGAGCAGGTAGAGAGGCTTCTGCTGCATCTCTTCCAGCACCAGGTGCACCACCGCGGCCAGGCTCATGTGCAGCTGCAGTCCGCCGGGATCGCCCCGCCGCAACTGGATGAGTTTTACCTCGACTATGACCGCGCGCCCTCGGCCCGGGCCTATTTCGGCTAGGGCTCAGACGGTGCGGCGTATCGCTCCGGCCAGGCTGGACAGTGCAAAGATCGCGGCGGCCACGCAGACGATGCTGGGCCCCGTCGGCGTGTCGAAGATCAGCGACATCTGCAAGCCCCCCAGGGCAGAGACCCCGCCGATCACCGCCGCCATCACAGCCATACGCTCGGGCGTCGCGGCAAAGGGGCGCGCGGCGGCGGCCGGCACGATCAGCATCGCGGCGATCAGCAGCGCGCCCACCACCTTGATGGCCACCGCCACCACCAGCGCCAGCGCCACGGTCAGCACCATCTGCTCCCGCTTGGGATCAAGACCGGAGGCATAGGCCAGGTCCGGGCTCAGCGTGGCGGTCAACAGCGCCTGCCAGCGCCAGACCACCAGCACCAGCACCAGGGCCGCGCCGCCCCAGATCACCGCCAGGTCCGCCTTGCCCACGGCAAGAATGTCGCCAAAGAGATAGGCCATCAGGTCCAGCCGCACGCCATGCAGGAAGGACACCGCGACCAGGCCCACGGCAATGGCCGAATGGGCCAGCACCCCCAGCATCGTATCCATCGCCTGCCCCCGCCCCGACAGGGCAGAGACGGTCAGCGCCATGGCCAGGGCCACCACCAGCACGCCGGTAAAGACCGACAGGCCGAAGCCAAGCGCCAGCGCCACGCCCAGCACCGCCGCATGGGCCGTTGCATCCCCGAAATAGGCCATCCGCCGCCAGACGACCAGGCACCCCAGGGGGGCCGCCGCCAGCGCCACGCCCAGCCCGGCAAGGGCCGCGCGCACCAGGAAATCGTCAAGCAGCATCAGGAGGCCTCCCGGTGATCGTGGTCGTGGTCAGGGTCGGGCGCCGGGCCGTGCCCATGATCGCAATGCGCGTCATGGCTGTGATTGTGCTCATGCCGGTAGAGCGCCAGCGCCCCGCCGGTGCCGGTGCCGAAGAGCGCCCGGTATTGCGGCGCGCTGGCCACGTGCTCCGGTGCGCCCTCGCAGCAGACATGGCCATTCAGGCAGATGACCCGGTCAGAGGCCGCCATCACCACGTGCAGCTCATGGCTGACCATCAGCACGGCGCAGCCAAGCTCCTGCCGCAGCTGCTCGATCAGCCGGTAAAAGGCGGCCGAGCCCTGCTGGTCCAGCCCCTGCGTCGCCTCGTCCAGGATCAGCAGATCCGGCCGCGTCAGCAGCGCGCGCGCCAGCAGGACGCGCTGGAACTGTCCGCCCGACAGGCCCGCCATCGGGCGATTGTCCAGCCCCGTGGCCTCCACCTGCTCCAGCGCCGCCTGTGCCTCGCGGTCCGAAACCCGGCGCGGCAGGCTCAGGAAGCGGCGCACGTTCATCGGCAGGGGCGGTTCGATATGCAGGCGCTGCGGAACATAGCCGATGCGCAGCCCCCGGGCCGGGGTCACCGTGCCTTCCGTGGGACGGATCGCGCCGATGATCGTCCGCATCAGCGTCGACTTGCCAGAGCCATTGGGGCCCACGACGGTCACGATCTCTCCGCGGTCGATCGCGAAATCGACCTTCGACAGGGCCAGGTGCCCGCCCATGCGGATGGAGACGCCCTTCAGGGACACCAGGCTCATGCGGCTGCGCCTTCGCGGCAATCGGGGCAGAGCCCCTCGGCCTCGACGACGGCGCGCTCGATCAGGAAGCCCACGCTGGCCGCCGAACGGCCCAGCATGTCGCTGGCCGGATCTGCCTCTGCCTCGGCAACCTTGTCGCACTTGCGGCAGATCAGGAAGGCCGGCGAATGGCTTTCCCCGGGATGGGCGCAGGCGACAAAGGCGTTGAGCCGTTCGATCCGGTGGGCAAAGCCGTGCTTCACCAGGAAATCCAGCGCCCGGTAGGCGACAGGCGGCTGGGATCCCAGCCCCTCAGTGCGCAGCACGTCCAGGATGTCATAGGCGCCAAGCGCCTGGTGCTTTTCCAGCAGGATCTCAAGCACCCGACGCCGCACCGGCGTGAAGTGCAAACCGGCATCGGTGCAGACGGCCTCTGCCGCCGCCACGCCTTCGCGTATGCAGGTCCCGTGATCGTGTTTTTCGAACCCCGGCAGGTCCATGGCTGATCTCCTGGCTGATCGGCTGCGCAATTTCGCCCTTGATATGTTATATAGTTACCACTATCAAGCGGCGGAATGTTATACTATCACATAGGATACTCCATGCGCCGCCTCTCCCTGCTTGCCGGCACTGCCGCGCTGTCCCTCATGGCCCTCTCCGCCCGCGCGGAGGCCCCGAAAGTTGTCGCCGATATTGCCCCGGTCCAATCCCTGGTCGCCCGCGTGATGACCGGCGTCGGCACCCCGGATCAGATCCTGCCGCCCGGCGCCTCTCCGCATGGCTATTCCATGAAGCCCTCCGAAGCGCGCAACCTCAGCCAGGCCGACCTGGTCGTCTGGATTGGAGAGGCCCTGACCCCCTGGATGGAAACGCCGCTCGACAGCCTGGCCGGCAATGCCCGCGTGATTGAGCTGATGGAGGCCCCCGGCACCACCATCCTGCCCACCCGCCATGCAGATGATTTCGCCCTGAACGGCGCCGCGCTGCAGGACGCGGCAGGGCATGACCATGACGCGGATCATGACGATCACGCGCATGAAGATCATGACCACGACCACGAAGACCATGCCGGCCACGATGACCATGATCATGAGGCGCATGATCACGACGGGCACGACCACGACGCGCACGAGCACGAGCACGAGCACGAGCACGAGCACGAGCACGAAGATCATGCCGACCACGATCATGACGACCATGATGATCACGACCACGCAGGCCACGACCACGACGACCACGGGCACGAAGGTCACAACCACGGCCCGACCGATCCCCATGCCTGGCTGGACCCGGAAAATGCCGCGACCTGGACCACGGTCATCGCCGAGGCCCTGTCAGAGATCGATCCGCAGAACGCCGAAACCTACGCGGCCAATGCAAAGGCGGCTCAGGCCGAACTGGCAGAGCTGGACGCCCGCATCAGCGCAGAGATCGGCGATGCCGGTCAGCTGAGATTCGTGACCTTCCACGATGCCTACCAGTACTTTGAAAACCGCTACGGGCTGACCTCTTCCGGCACCCTCTCCGGTGTCGACGCAACGGCCCCCGGCGCCGCCCATGTGGCAGAGCTGCGTGACCGGATCGCAGAGCAGGGAATCACCTGCGTGCTGACGGAACCGCAGTTCAACAGCGGGCTGGTCGAATCGGTCTTCTCCGAAGGGGACGTGACCCTGGGGGTCATCGATCCGCTGGGCACCGGGCTGGAACCGGGCGCGGCGTTCTACCCTGCCCTGCTGGAAGGCGTCGCCAACCAGTTCTCCGCCTGCAAGAAGTGACGACGGGGCGCGCTGCCGGACCGGGCGCCCCCCGCCCGGATCAGCAGCGCGTGCCCTCCACCAGCTTCATGGCGGTCCGGACGCTGTCCAGCTCCGTCGATCCGCTTTTCTGCTCTTTCTGGTTTTCCACTAGGCGCTTGACCAGTTCGGCATACATGATCAGATCATCGGCCTCCTGCACCAGGCGGCCGGTGTAATCCTCGAAGATTTCAACGTTCTGGGTCGACCGCAGCCCGCCCTTCACCGAAGAGACGATGTTCAGCGCGGGAATGATCACCCGGTCGATCGCATGGATGGCCAGGCTGCCCAGCTCGGGCACTTTCAGCAGCACCTCTGCATATTGGCGAAGCCCGGCCAGCGGCTGCCCCTCGTGGGCCCCGAACCAGAAGCTCCCTTCCCGCCCCCGCACATCGCTGAACTTGGTATGCAGGCGCAGCCGTTCGAATGTCACCCCCGGCAGCGCCAGGCGGAAATCGGGATTGGACAGCATCTCGCCACTCCTGCTGATGCCCTCCAGGTGGGACAGCACGGTTTCAGCGACCTCAGGCACGAAGACCTCCCGCAGGGACGGGCGATCCGGATAGGTCACCTTGTGCAGAACGCCTGTATGGCTGATGTCGACCGATCGCACGGTCCATTGGTCCGCCTCGTCATCGAATGACAGGTAGGCGGAAAATTTCTTCGTCTCAGTACTGGCGCTCACCTTCGCCTCCGTCCGATCGCAGTCTCCGGGGCTAATCATTTCGTAGGAACGGTTAACACTGCCTTAATGCGATGGAGCGACTATGGGCTCATTATTACTTCAACCTAAAAGCGAAATCGTATTATTCTGTACCGCGAAGGTCAGCGGCACCCCGGGCAAGGCTGGACAGCCAGTTATCCTGCCCCGGGCCCCTGCGCCAGGGATTGAGCCGACCGGAAGGCGGCGCGCGAAACCAAGGAAGACACAATGTCTGCAGAAGAGGACAAAGACGTCGCAACAGAGCCGGAAACGGAGGCAGAGCGCCTTCATGTCGTTGGCATCGCCGCCTCCGCAGGCGGGCTTGAGGCGACCTCGCTCCTGCTCCAGAACCTGACCGACAAGGTCACGGCAACCTTCGTCATCGCCCAGCACATGTCGCCCACGCACAAGAGCCTGCTGACCTCGCTTATATCGCGCGACACCCAGATGCCCGTGGTCGAGCTGACCGATGACGTGAAGCCCGAGCGCGGCACCATCTACGTGACCCCGCCCAATGCGGACGTGATCATGGATGAGGGCAAATTCCGCCTGGTCGAACCCTTCGGGCATCCCGCCACACCCAAACCCTCGGCCGACCGGCTGTTCCAGAGCCTGGCTGCCGAATGCGGCGAAGACGCGGTGGGGGTGGTGCTGTCGGGGACAGGCCGGGACGGCAGCTACGGCATTCAGGCGATCCGTGAAGCCGGCGGCATCACCATCGCTCAGGAAGTCGACTCGGCGAAATATGACGGCATGCCCTCCTCCGCCATCGGGACCGGCTGCATCGACCTGGCGTTGACGCCGGAACGGATCGGCCAGCAGTTCAACCGCATCCTCTCCCAGCCCCGCGACCTGGATTACCTCAAGAACATTTCCCAGCAGCCCTCGCGCATGGCCGACCTGCTGCAGATCCTTCTGTCCCGCACCGGCGTGGACTTCCGCGGCTACAAGGAAAGCACCGTCAACCGCCGCATCGCCCGCCGCATGACCGCCCTGGGGATCGAGGCCTACGCCGAATACGTCGACTTCTGCCGCACCAGCCAGGACGAGGTCGATGCGCTCTACAAGGACTTGCTGATCTCGGTCACGCGGTTCTTCCGCGACCCGCGCCAGTTCGACCAGCTACGCGCCCAGATCGACTCCCTGGTGGAGCGGGACGGCAAGCGCCAGCTGCGCGTCTGGGTCACCGGCTGCGCCACGGGGGAAGAGGCCTATTCCATCGCGATCCTCTTTGCAGAGGCCCTTGGCGGCCCCCACGAGCTCAAGAAGAGCCAAGTGCAGATCTTTGCCACCGATATCGATGACCGTGCGCTGGACGTGGGTCGGCGGGGCGTCTACCCGGTCTCCGCCGCCCAGGACATCCCCAGCCACCTGCTGTCGCGCTACTTCGACCTTTCGGGAAACGAGATGCGCGTCGTCCGTGAACTGCGCGACGTGACGCTCTTCTCGCGGCACAACATCCTTCAGGATCCGCCCTTCATCAACCTGGACCTGGTGTCGATCCGCAACCTGCTGATCTACTTCGACACCCCCCTGCAGGAACGTGTTCTCTACCGCGTCCATTACGCGCTGGCCCCCCAAGGGATGCTCTTCCTGGGCACCTCGGAAACCGTCGGCTCCATGGAGGCGCACTTTGAAACCTGCGTTGGCGCCGACAAGATCTTTGCCAAGCGCCGCGCCTCTCGGCTGACCAACTATCGCTTCCCGGACCTCTCCGCCGCCCCGCCCCGCCAGTACAGCCAAGGGTCCGGTGAGGTGACCCGCCAGTCCGCACAGAGTTCCCAGGACACCATGTTCGACAGCCTGGCAAAGGCCGTGGCGCCGAACGGTTTCATCGCCACCCGCAACGGCGATATCGTCCGGGTCATCGGCGATATCTCTCCCTATATCGAGATCAGCGAACGCGGACCGCTCAGCATGAACGTCCGCCTGCTGCGCAAGCCCCTGCGGGACGAGGTGATCTCGCTCATGGCGATCTCCCTGAAGACGGCGCGGCAGCGGGACTCTCGCTGGCACAAGTTCCAGCTGGCGGACACGAACCGCGTGCAATTCCAGTGCTACCCGATCGAAAACGCCTCGGGCAAACAGGACAACTGCCTGATCGCGATCCAGACCCGTCAGGAAGACAGCGCCCCGCAGGCCAAGTCCGGCACCGACGGAGGGGACCGCGCCTATATCGAACGGATGGAAGCGGACATGCGCTCCACCCAGGAGGCGCTGCAACAGACCGTGGAAGAGCTGCAGACCACGAACGAGGAACTGCAATCCGTCAACGAAGAGATGCAATCCACGAACGAGGAACTCCAGGCCACGAACGAGGAACTGGAAACCTCCAACGAGGAACTGCAATCGGCCAACGAAGAGCTGATCACCGTCAATGAAGAGTTGCAGATCAACACCGATGAGCTTCAGACGGTGCTGGCGGACCTGGATGCGATCCTCAAGGATTGTCCCTTCATCATCCTGGCCGCCGATCCCGCGCTGATGGTGCGCCGCGCCTCCGACCTGGCGCGCAGCTTCTTCGACATCGACGAGATCCCGGCGACGGGCCTGCACCTGTCCCAGCTTTCGATCCCCGAAGGTTTCCCGATCCTGTCCAAACCCGCGGCAGAGGTCTTCAAGCTGCGCCAGGCCAAGGAATTCATGATCGACACTGAAGGCGGGAATTACCGGGTCACCTTCACGCCCTACAGCGAAGCGCGCACTGATCTGTCGGGGCTGACCATCTCGATCCTGAACCGGGAAATGGCTTCGATCACGGAAGTGGCCCATGTGATGGACAACCTCACCGGGCTGGCCCACTGGCGCTACAACATCCAGTCAGACGCGCTGGTCTGTTCCGATCGCATCTTCGAGATGTTCGGCTTCGACGATTCCAGCCGCGGGCCGATGCCGTTGGAAAAAGGCGTGGCCGTCTTCCACGTCGAAGATCGCGCCCGCGCCCGTGCGGCCTTTGACGGCGCGATCCAGGATGCAGAGCCCTTCGATTTCGAAGCGCGCCTGCGTCAACCAGGTGGGGATATCCGCCACGTCCGGGTTCAGGGATCCGCGCTGCGCGACAGCAATGGCGACCCAAGCTACCTGATCGGCACCTACCAGGACATCGGCTCTGAGCTGCGTGAAGCCATGCTGATAAAAAGCTACGCAGAGCTGCCTTTGGATTCTGCCCTTGGCTTCTTCAGTTTCGAATCCGACAGGAGCGGCGTCTACTGGGACGACAAGCTGATCGCGATGCTGGGCTACGACAAGAAAGACATCAATCAATCGGAAATCGAAGCCCTGTCCTTCCTGGTTCCGGCGGATCAGGAACGGGTCGGCAAGCAAATCGCGGCGGCGCAGAAAAAAGGCGACGGCTGCGAATTTTCAGGGCGTCTCAAGCGCAAGGACCGCGCCACCGTGCCGGTTGAGGGATCGGCTCGCATTTGGCGGGACGAGGCGGGGCGCCTGACCCATGTCTATGGCAACGTCCGGGCCGTGAAGGACACGGAAGAGGCCGCCGAATAACTCTTCGGCGGCCCCCTTCACATGATACTCTGATTGTCCGGATCCTCCCGCCCCCGATCTTCAGGGGCCGGGCCGATCCATGCAGTCCTCAGGCGACGCGCAGGTGGTCTGAGGCTTCGGACTTGGACGTCTGCGCGCCCTCTTCGACCAGCGCTTCGTGCAGGATGCGGATGGCCGCGTCCTGGCTGTCCTGGGACAGCAGGAACTGCACGTCGACACTGCCGGGCACATGCTGCACCGCCAGGGTCTTCACGCCGCCGGTGCGCAGGGCCTTCAGGCCGCGTTCCGTGGTCGACAGCCCCTCCAGGTCCCGGCCGATGGCCGCAACCAGCGCCATCCGGTTCATCCGGACCTGCGCGTTGGGGAAGGCCTTCATAACGTCGCGTTCCACCCGGCGCATGGCCTTGAGCGGCGCATCAACGTAGTGGGTGATCGTGTTGGCATTGGTCGCCTTGGAAACAATGCGCACCTTGTGACGGGTCAGCACCTCAAGCACGCCGTGGTCGTAACCCTTCACGCCCACCATGTCCTGTTCGAAGACCTCGAAGGCGGTGACGGGCAGGCCGGTGACGATCTCCACCTGCGGAGTCTCCGCGGCTTTCTCGTCGATCAGCGTGCCGGGATCTTCCGGCTCGAAGGCATTGGCCACGCGCAGCGGGATGCCCGACTTGCGCAGGATCTTGGCGGCCTTCGGGTGGATCGCCTCCATGCCCATGTTGGACAGCTGGTCGGCCACGTCGTAATTGGTGTGCCCCAGCTTGCGCACGGCGCCTTCGCCCACCAGCTTCGGGTCGGCAGAGGACAGGTGGAATTCCTTGTGGATGATCGCCTCGTCCGCGCCGGTCGACGCCGCGATGGTCGAGAAGGTCACCTCGGAATAGCCCCGGTCGAACTCGCGCATCAGGCCTTCGCGGCACTGCGCGTAGCCGGTGACGATGGGCAGCTCGGTGTTCAGGTCGACCTGCTCAAGCCCCATCTTGATCCGCTCCTGCAGATCGGGCTCGCTCTCGTCACGCCAGCCGGACAGATCCACGAAACGCGCGTTCACGCCGGAGCGTTGCAGCATCAGGGTGGTGACATAGGCCGAATGGCTTTCGCCCAGCCCCGACAGCAGCTCACGGATGCTCAGCATGTGGTCGGACAGCTTGAAGTGCCCGTAGGAACAGAGCCGCTGAAGATCGAACAGGCAGGAGCGCGCGCCCTCGATCCGCTCCCGGACGAATTCGTCCGCGGCGTGGATATCGGCGGAATGCTCCAGCACGACACGATGCGCATCGCGCATTGCATCGGCGACCTCGGTCAGCGCATCGAGCCAGCCATGGGCGTTGTCATCGTTGGAGAACAGCGCATAGACACCCGGCGTGCCGGATTTCTTGTGCTCCAGCAGCTTGTTGGTGATGCCGCCGAAAGCCGAGACGACGAAAATGCGGTGATAGAGGTCTTCGCGCGCGCCGATCAACAGCGTGTCGCGCAGCTCATGCACCTTGCTCATGGAGGTGCCGCCGATTTTCTCGACGGTATGGTTCGGATAACTCATCTGCTCTCCCGGCCGTGGCCGGGCCCTGTATTGCGTCCTGGGATGGGCGAAGGCCGGGGCTTCCCCCGGCCACGACATCTCAGGCGTCTTCGAGCGCGTAGGAGCCGTCTTCGCGGTGCACTTCCTTGCCGGTGACAGGCGGGTTGAAGCAGCAGGCCATGATCAGCTCCTCGTCCGCGACGAGGGTATGCTTGTCATGTTCGTTCAGCGCATACATTACGCCGGGCTTGATCTCGTGGACCTCGCCGGTGGCCAGGTCGGTGATCCGGCCCTTGCCCTGCATGCAGTAGACGCTTTCGAAGTGGTTCTTGTAGTGGAACGTATGCTCCGAACCCGCTTCGAGGAAGGTGATATGGAAGGAGAAGCCCATCCCGTCATCCGCCAGCAGCATCCGGACAGAGGTCCAGTTGGCGTCGGACACGACACGGGTTTTCTCTTCTTCTACGATCTTGTTGAAGTCACGTACGATCATGGTCGGTTACTCCGCGGCAATTCGTGTTGTGTTCTGTTTGGCGGCGGCTTCCAGCAGGATCTTCAGACCCTTGCGGAACAGCTCCACCGGCGTGGTCAGCGGGGCAAGCACCTTGACCACCTCGTCTTCGGCGCCCGAGGTTTCGATGATCAGGCCCTGGCGGAAGCATTCCGCGCAGATCTCTGCGGCCAGCTCGCCAGAGCCGACGTCGACGCCCATCATCATGCCACGGCCCTTGACCCTTGCACCCGGGATTTCCTTGGCCAGCTCATTCATCGCTTCGGACAGAATGGCGGACTTGGTCTTCACCTCGGTCTGGAAGCTGTCGTCGCTCCAGAATTTCTCGATCGCGACACGGGCGGTCACGAAGGCATGGGTATTGCCCCGGAAGGTGCCGTTGTGCTCGGCCGGCTTCCAGATATCCAGTTCCGGCTTCACCAGCAGCGCGGCAAAGGGCAGGCCCATGCCGGACAGGCTTTTCGCCATAGGCACCATGTCGGGCTCGATCCCCATCTCCTCGAAGGAGAAGAAGGTGCCGGTGCGGCCGATGCCGGCCTGGATGTCGTCCAGGATCAGCAGCGCGCCGTGCTTCTTGGCGATGCGGGCGATGCCGCGCAGCCAGTCGGCGGATGCGGCGTTCAGGCCACCCTCGCCCTGGACGGGCTCCAGCAGGAAGGCCGCCGGCGCATCAACACCGGAGCTGGGGTTGTCCAGCATGCTCTCAATAATCGCCAGCGTATCGACGTCTTCGCCAAAGGCACCCTCGTAGGGCATGCGCGTCACGCCGTGCAGGTCGATGCCCGCACCGCCACGCTTGCCTTCGTTGCCGGTCGCGGCCAGCGCGCCCAGGGTCATGCCGTGGAAGCCGTTGGTAAAGGCGATCACGTTGGTTCGGCCGGTCACCTTGCGGGCCAGCTTCATGGCGGCCTCAACGGCGTTGGTGCCGGTCGGGCCCACCATCATCACCTTGTGGTCCATGCCACGCGGCTTCAGGATCTTGTCCTCGAAGGTCTCCAGGAAGGCAGCCTTCGTATCGGTGTACATGTCCAGGCCATGGGCGATGCCATCGGCGCTGATATGGTCGATCAGGGCCTGCTTCATGTCCGGGTCGTTGTGCCCGTAGTTCAGCGAGGAACACCCAGCGAGGAAGTCGATGTACTCACGCCCTTCGGCGTCCGTCATGACAGAGCCGCTGGCTTTGGTGAAAACGGTATCGAAGCTGCGGCAATAGCTGCGCGCTTCCGATTCCCGCCGTGTGAAAATGTTTTCGGTCGGCATGGGTTCGTCCTTGATTTGGGAAAATTGGTGTCGCGCGCCTGACTGTCAGGCGGCCTTGCGAAGGCCGCCCCGCAGCGCGATCGTCACCATATGTTCAGTGTCATGGCGCCCGCCGAAGTGGTTCCCCTTGGTGAAGTGGGGTTCATGGCTCAGCTCGCCGCCGATGCGGCTAGCGAAACGCCGGAAGAGTGCCCAGGAGGCATCGTTGTCTTTGGTGATCGTGGTCTTCATGAAACGAACGCCGGAAAGCGCCGGGCGGTTCACCAGGTGGGACAACATTTTGCCGCCAAGGCCCATACCGCGAGCCTCGGGGGACACGGCGACCTGCCAGACGAACAGCGCCGTCGGGTCGTTGGGAACCTGGTGACCGGAGATCCAGCCAACCACGCCCTTGCCTTCAACCTCTGCGACAACACAGGTATCGGCGAAGTGGTCACATTGCACGAGGTTGCAATACATCGAGTTCTCGTCGAGCGGCTTGCACGCGCGCACGAGTTCAAAGATTGCCTCACCGTCTTCCGCCACGGGCTTCCGCAGCGTCAGTGTCGTGGATTTCAGTGTTCCGCTTCCGTCAAGCATATGTCCTGCACTCTTGTTGCTTCGTTAGACAAAGTAACCGCCCGCAGAGATATTTCAAGTATGCAAAGTACTTTTTCGCTATATCTGTGTTTTACCCTTGAAATAAAGGGCGATATGCTCAAATTAGTAAGCCATGACCGATAAAACTCCTACGTACCAGCGAAGAATTGCGTTTCCGCCACCGCAATGCGACGATGTGTTGCCTGCGAATAAACGATGGTGGGAAATGAACAGGACGGATGTCAGCCTGATCGCCTTGCGGCGAATCCTTCGCGCGACTGAGCTTTTCGGCAAGGAACTCGCTCAGGCAGCGGGTCTCAGCCCGGTGCAATTCCGCGTGCTGCAACTTGTGGCCGGTCAGGGCATGAGCACGCCAAAGGCAATTTCCGTGCAGATGGGCGTGACCCAGGCCACCGTGACGGCCCTTCTCGACAAGCTGGAAAAGCAGGGGATGCTGACGCGCGAGCGCAGCAAGGTCGATCGCCGGCAGATGAATATCGCCGTGACCGAGATGGGGCGCGAGACGCTGGAAGAAGCGCCAGACCCGCTTCAGCAACGCTACGTGCGCAAGTTCGAATCGCTGAAGGACTGGGAACAGAGCCAGATCATCGCCTCGCTCGAACGCGTGGCCGCCATGCTGGACGCAGAGGATCTGGATGCCTCGCCCGTGCTTTCCACCGGCGATTTCAAGGATCGCCCACCGCAGTAACTCCCGCTGGTGGGCGCCCCGATTCTTTAAGGGTCGCTGATCAGTTCAGCGGGAAGGACACGCGGAACTGGAAGGTCTCCAGCCCCGGATTGACCGCGCTCAGCTCCGCGTTGGAGCGGTGATCGTAGGACAGTCCGTAGCGGACGCCGTTGCGCGCCTCGTAACCCAACTCCACGCCGGACCGGAACTCCACCACGGAGCCCAGGTCAGGCCCGTCGCCCCGGGCATAGACGCCCGGCATCAGGTGCAGCTGCAGGTAGGCCCGGTCGATATAGCCGGTCCAGGCCGCACCGCCGCCCAGCCAGGCATCCCCCTCATCCGTGACAGACAGGCCGAAGACGGGCTGGAAAGGCCCGTAAGTGGTGCCCAGGTCGTAGCGGGCGTAGTACTCCCGCCCGATCGTCTCTTCCTGAAACATCACGTCCCCGTAGCTGAGCGCCAGCCGCGACGCCGTCGGCGTTTCGGCCAGGCAACTCGGGTTGCCGCAATAATTCACCCCCATGTCGGTCAGGCCGGCAAGAAGAAACAGAACCGCGAAAGTGCCATCCATGGCGTAGTGCTCCCATTAACTCAGCGCCTTGGTAGCGCAGCTTGTGCCGGGTGTCACGTTTGGGGTTTCAGAGGGCGCGTCCGGGCCTGTTTGGCGATGAGCGTGTGTGTCCTTCGGGCGCTGGCGTTAGGCCAATGCGCCTCGCCTGAGGCCTAGCGCGCCTGCCGCTCGCCCCTCAAGGATCCTGAGACCACTCGTCTGGTCCGCAAACGGCGCCCCTCTGGCTGTTCCATATCGGCTGCCTATCTCGCTGTTCGGTCGTTTGAGCTTTGAGCTTTGAGCTTTGAGCTTTGAGCTTTGAGCTTTGAGCTTTGAGCTTTGAGCTTTGAGCAATGCCCCGTAGCAGCCTATCGAGTTTCGTCTACAGGGTTTCCTCCTGGAGAATCCTCTCACGCCTTACTGCTCCCGACCTTCTGCGTTTTGGCGCGGAGAATCGGAGGCCAGGGCTCTGCCATCCAGCCCGGCCTGTGCGCCCCGCGTCTCCGGCCCTTCCGGATTTTGTCGGAGGCGGCTCGTGACCAAGGCTCCAGCTTCCGGCGTTTCCCCCGACCCTACCCCGCTTCCGTTCTTTCGATCATGTCTGCCGCCCTATGTCCTTCGTGGCGAGGACGCGTCACTCTCTCTTGCACCCTTTGCCTGGGTTCTGTGTCTTGGCCTCTGGGCGCATGCTGTCCCCTTGTCGTGGCCTTTGCGCCCCCGCTCCGCCTAGGCTCGTCCAGTTTGGGCGAAGTGTTTAGGGTGTATTTGTTACCATTTCTGTTCTGGATCGTTCGGGTCGCACCGACGTAATACCGACGTTGTACCGACGTTATACAGATGCGGGACCGACGGAGTTTTCGGGGGGCTTAGGGCGGTCCCTTAGAGCCGTGCTACCTGTTGTCCTGGCGGTCGCTTTGGCGCGCTCTTTGGGTCTGTTTTGCCATTGTCCGAACGCAAGAAAGCCCCGGTCATTACTGACCG
>NZ_JAATOW010000030.1 GCF_011806405.1 Pseudooceanicola sp. HF7
GGGGGGGGGGGGGGGGGGGGGGGGGGGGGGGGGGGGGGGGGGGGGGGGGGGGGGGGGGGGGGGGGGGGGGGGGGGGGCGGGGGGGGGGGGGGGGGGGGGGGGGGGGGGGGGGGGGGGGGGGGCGCTGCCCCCCACGCCGCATGGCCCCTCGACGGGGCCGTGCGGCGTTCCCCCCGAAGTATTTTTGGCCAGGTGAAGTTTGGGGGCTTGGTGAAGGGCGGGGGGTATTGGGCGGTTTGGGCCGGGTGGAGGGCGGGGCGAAGAGATTGCAAGGGCGGGCGGTTGTTCGATACCGCACAGGTCCTGTGGGGGAGTCATGGATTTACGCGCGGGTGCGGGCCTGCGAGGTGTCCGGGGTACACTGGCCGGGGATGGTCCCCGTCCAAGACCACCCATTGGATGAAAGGCATATCCTGATGAAATCCACCGTGATGGCCACCGCACTTGCCCTCCTTGCCACCCCTGCGCTGATGACCTCTGCCGTGGCGGCGCCGGTCGAATACGACCTTGATACCACGCACACCCAGCTGATCTTCCATTACAACCACCTGGGCTTCTCCACCGGTTTCGGCATGTTCTCCGGCTTCGGCGGCACGATCGAGTTCGACGCGGAAGACCCCGCGGCCTCTTCTGTCGAGGTGACGATCCCTGCCGATACGCTGGTCACCGGCATCGACGAGCGCACCGCGCATTTCCTGACCGGTGATTTCTTCGGTGCGGAAGAGAACGACCTGATCACCTTCACCTCCACCAGCATCGAGGTGACGGGCGATGAGACCGCGCTGATCACCGGCGATCTGACCCTGAACGGCATCACCAACGAGGTGGTTCTGGATGCGGCGCTGAACCAGGTTGGCGAGCACCCGATGGAGGGCAAGCCCTGGGCCGGTTTCGACGCCACCACCACGATCCTGCGCTCCGATTACGACATGGGCATGTTCGCGCCCTATGTCTCTGACGAAGTCGAGATCGAGATCTCCATCGAGGCGATGCAGGCCGAGTGATCGGTGCTTCCGGCGCTTAGAGGCGCCGGGTTGCAGAATGGGAAGGGCGTGTCCGGGAGGGCGCGCCCTTTTTGTTTGGGGCCGATTTGTTTGGAGCTGTGGGGCCGGGCGTCCGGGTGTTTGGAAAGAGCGCTTGGCTTGAGAGGGTTTGGCGCGCCAGGGGGCGTATTTGAGGGCTGCCTTAGCGCGGGCAGGGCGCTGCGGCGGGCATGAAAAAGGCGCCGCGGGGGAGCGGCGCCTTGTCGTGATGTGTCGTGTCTTTCCTTGGTGTGTCGTAGCCGGGCCTACTCGGCACGTGTCGCGGTGAGGTCGAAGAAGATCTCGACCGGGAAGGCGACGGTCTTTTCGTCCGGCATGGTTTCCCCGATGCCGTAGTCCATCCGGTTCACGGTGACGCTGGCGGTCGCATGGGCGGTGCCATCGGTGATTTCAAGCGCGAAGGGGAAGGCGAGCGGCTGGCTGACGCCGACAAGGGTGAAGGTGCCCTCGGCGCGGGGGCCTTCGGGGGTCTGGAAGAGATCGGCCTCGTAAGTGGCCATGGGATGTGCCGCGGCATCGAGGAAGTTTTCCCCAAGCGCCTGTTCGGTGACCGAGCCGAGGGTCATCGTGGGGGTGGAGACATGGACGGTCACATGGCCGGCCAGCCCCTCTATCACGCTGTCGTCCCAGGCGATCTGGGCGGTCCAGTCGGCGAAGCTGCCTTCGACGCGCTTGCCGAACTGGGTGACGGCCAGGCCCAGGCTGCGTTCGGTGACCTGCCAGTCGCTGGCGAGGCTTTCCAGGGCCGGGGTGGCGGCCTGCTGGGGGGCGGCTTCGGCGCCGGGGCGGTTGGCGATGCCGATGCCGACCACAGCCATCAGGACAACGGCGGCCGAGGCAGCGGGCAGCGCGTGGCCCGGTTGCTTCTTGCTGCCGGCGCGGGGGGCGCCGCGCAGCATCCGCATCAGGGTGGCGTCCTTGTCGATCACGTGGTGCTTCAGCGCGCCGGCGATATGCAGCACCAGCGTTGCGGTCAGCGCCCAGGCAAAGGCCCAGTGCACGCCGGAGAAGATCGCGGCCAGCCGGTCGCTTTGCGGCACGAAGGGCAGGTGCTGGCCGAAGGGCCAGAGAATCGGCGCAAAGCCCGTGGTCGCGGAATGATGCAGCCAGCCGGTCAGCGGCACCAGGATCAGCGAGGCATAAAGCAGCCAGTGGACGACCTCGGCCAGCAGGGCCTCGGCGCGGCGGTCGCCGTTCAGCAGGCCGGGGCGGGGCTGGATCACCGCCCAGAGCACGCGCAGGATCGAGGTGAAGAAGACCGCGACGCCCAGCGTCTTGTGCACGGAGAAGAGCGTGGCCGTGGTGGCGACAAGCCGGGCCTGGTCCTGCGGGGCGGCGGTGGCGATATCGGCGGACATGTCGTGCGCGATCAGGCCGAGGGGCCAAGCGAGGAGGATCAGCAGCGCGGTCAGCCAGTGGATGCTGCGCGTGACGGGACCGTAATGGCTGGCGCTGTCGCGCAGCCCGCCGTCGGGGCGGCGCTGTTCGGGGCGGCCGGTGTCATGGGGCAAGGGAATGTCCTTCGGGTTGGCGTGCCGGGGAGTGGCAGGGTTTGGGCGGCATGGCTGAGGGTGGGTTGCTGCGCAACATGACGGCGGGGCCGGGGCGGCTCAATTCCTGCTGCCTGCGCAGTATCTGTGCATGAGCGCGCGGCGGCGCGGCCACCGGTGCGCGGGGAACACGCGCTTTGGCTGGGAGGGGCGGGGGCGAGGGCTTGCTTTATCCTGTCCCGTCAGGACCACGCATCAGGGGATGGAAAAGGCCGAGGCCCCGAAGCTGGCGATGAGCGAGGTGATTATCGGTGCCAGCAGGCTGAGCGCGGCTTCGATCTGGCGCAGAAGGTCATGGGTTGTGCGGCCGGCGGCCTCTTCCGGCGTGGGGGCGATGCCCTCTTTCGCCTCTGCGATCTGGCGGTTCAGGACCAGGGTGACGGGCAGGTAGATGCCCAGGATCACCAGCGAATAGCTGACGCCGAAATAGATCGAAACCGCAGAGGTCATCTTGGCGTAGGTGTCATAGTCCGCCGGGCTGAGCACGGCGCGGCGGAAGCTGAACCAGACCAACATGGAGATCATGCCAAGGGTGAAAAGCGTCGAGGCCAGGTAGAGGAACATGCGTGGTAGGCGGTGTCGTGGCCCTTGGGGGACAATCTGCGGGCATTTCCGGCCGTCAGGGGCTGGGGAGGTGCGCGGATCATTGGTGCGGCGCGTCAGCCGGGTGCCGGGGGCGCAAGCCCCCACGCAAGCCGCCCCTTCGATGGGGAAGGCCTGCGTTCCCCCGGCGGCGAGATCGCGCGCTCTCAATGCGGTCCGCTGGTCCGCATCCTGCCTCTTGCATTGCCATATCCGCCGGCTTTGGCTATCCCCCGGGCCAAAGATGACGTGAGGGAGCAAGTCATGAGCCGCGCATTCGTGTTTCCGGGCCAGGGTGCCCAGACCATCGGCATGGGCAAGGAACTGGCTGAGGCCTATCCTGCCGCGAAAGCCGTTTTCGACGAGGTCGACGAGGCCTTGGGCGAAAGCCTGAGCAGCCTGATCTGGGAGGGCGCGCAGGAAGAGCTGACGCTGACCCGCAATGCCCAGCCGGCCTTGATGGCGACCTCTCTGGCTGCCTTCCGTGCGCTGGAAGTCGAGGGCGTGAGCATCGAGGCCGCCAGCTTCTTGGCCGGTCACAGCCTGGGTGAATATTCCGCGCTGGCCGCGGCGGGCGCGCTGAGCGTGGCCGATGCCGCCCGGCTGCTACGCATTCGCGGCGCGGCCATGCAGGAAGCCGTGCCGGTCGGCGTGGGCGCCATGGCCGCCCTGCTGGGCCTGGATTTCGCCACCGCCGCAGAGGTCGCGGCCGAAGCCGCCGAGGGCCAGGTGTGCCAGGCCGCCAACGACAATGATCCGGGGCAGGTCGTGGTCTCCGGCCACAAGGAGGCCGTGGAACGCGCGCTGGAGATCGCAAAGGGCAAGGGCGCGAAACGGGCCGTGCTGCTGCCGGTCTCTGCCCCCTTCCACTGCGCGCTGATGCAGCCCGCCGCAGAGGTGATGGCCGGGGCGCTGGCAGAGGTGTCCTTCGCGGCGCCGGCGGTGCCCGTGGTTGCCAATGTGCGCGCCGAGGCGGTCTCCGATCCCGAGGCGCTGAAGGCGCTGCTGGTGGAGCAGGTCACCGGCTCTGTCCGCTGGCGCGAAAGCGTGGCCTGGATGGCGGGCCAGGGCGTGAGCGAGCTTTGGGAAATCGGCGCGGGCAAGGCGCTGAGCGGCATGGTGCGGCGGATCGAACGGTCCATCGCCTGCCGCCAGGTCGGCACGCCGGAAGAGGTGAAGGCCGCCGCAGAGGCGGTCTGAGACAGAAGAGGGGGCTTTGCCCCCGTCGCGGCAGGCCGCGACTCCCCCAGAGTTTATCGGCAAGAAGAATGGCAGGGTGGGGGCTGCCGGAAAATGGAGCGAGAGATGTTTGATCTGACGGGCAAAGCGGCGCTGATCACCGGCGCGAGTGGCGGAATCGGCGGCGAGATCGCCAAGGCGCTGCATGGCGCAGGTGCGACCGTGGGGCTTTCCGGCACCCGCGAGGCGCCGCTTGAGGCGCTGGCGGCAGAGCTGGGTGAGCGGGCCCATGTGCTGCCCTGCAACCTTTCGGATGCAGAGGCCGTGGAGGCCCTGCCGAAGGCGGCGATCGCGGCGATGGGCAGCCTGGATATCCTGGTGAACAACGCCGGCATCACCCGCGATCAGCTTTTCATGCGGATGAGCGACGAGGACTGGCAGAGCGTCCTGGATGTGAACTTGACCTCGACCATGCGGCTCTGTCGTGGCGTGATGCGCCCGATGATGAAGGCCCGCTGGGGCCGGATCGTGAATATCTCTTCCATCGTGGGCACCACCGGCAACCCCGGCCAGGTGAACTACGCCGCTTCCAAGGCGGGGATGGTCGGCATGACCAAGTCCATCGCCTACGAGGTTGCCAGCCGCGGCATCACCGCCAACTGCGTCGCGCCGGGCTTCATCGCCACCGCGATGACCGACAAGCTGACGGATGAGCAGAAGGCCAAGATCGACGGCCAGATCCCCGCGGCCCGCATGGGCACCCCGGAAGAGATCGCGGCCGCCGTGCTCTACCTGGCCAGCCCCGAAGCCGGCTATGTTACCGGCGCCACCCTGCATGTGAACGGCGGCATGGCGATGATCTGAGGCGGGAATCGGGCGGGGGGTCCGGCTCCCTGCCGGGGTGCATCCGCCCGATTTCCTTCCCAAAAGCGCGTGGTCCCGAAGGGGAGGGCGCGGAAATCCACCCCGTGGTGCCTTGCAATCGGCGCATCCGGGTCACAAGTCGTGAAAGCGTTTGCCTCTTTCCACCCATATGCTATAGGCGGCGCAGATCGACGGGGGCGGCCATGACCGGACGGCCTCCGTGCCTCGCATTCCGCGGGGACAAACCGCCCGAATGGGCATGAGTTAACCAGCCCGCAAGGGCGAGGCAAAACCGGGCCAGAGTGCCCACCTGACGTGAGGGGAAGACCTATGAGCGATGTCGCAGAGCGCGTGAAGAAAATCGTTGTCGAGCATCTCGGCGTGGAAGAAGAAAAAGTGACCGAGAACGCCTCGTTCATCGACGACCTGGGCGCAGACAGCCTGGACACCGTCGAGCTGGTCATGGCCTTCGAAGAAGAGTTCGGCATCGAGATCCCCGATGACGCAGCAGAGAACATCCAGACCTTCGGCGACGCGGTGAAATTCATCTCCGAAGCCGTCTGAGCTGGTCCGCGCGCCCCGCGGGGTGAGCGATAAGACAGGGCCTCTGCCTGATCGGCAGGGGCCTTACTTGTTTGTCGGGCCCGCTTCCGCGGTGCAGGACAACGGCCCTCGGTCCGTCGGGCCGTCGCCCCTTCTTCTTGCCGGCAAACTCCGGGGGAGGCGCGCGGCACGCGCGGCGGGGGCAGCGCCCCCCTCCGTCCGGTCGCCCGGGCAGGGACCGCCAGGCGGGAAAGTCGCCGAGAGGCGTATTCCGCGCGCGCGCGGAGGCGGGCCAAGTCTTGCCCAGCATGGGGCCCCTCGGGTATGAGCATCCAAGAGTAGTACAAAGGGACAGAATATGCGTCGTGTCGTCGTCACCGGGCTGGGCCTGGTCACTCCCCTGGCCTCCGGGGTCGAGGAAAGCTGGAACCGCATCCTGGACGGAAAATCCGGGGCAGGCCGGATTACGCAATTCGATCCGGAAGGGCTTGTCACAACCTACGCCTGCGAAGTGCCGCGGGGCGATGGCAGCAATGGCACCTTCGATGCCGATGCCTGGATGGAGCCCAAGGAACAGCGCAAGGTCGATACCTTCATCCAGTTCGGCGTGGCCGCCGCCATGCAGGCGGTCGAGGACAGCGGCTGGAAACCCACCGAGGACGAGGACCAGTGGCGCACCGGCGTGCTGATCGGCTCCGGCATCGGCGGGCTCAACTCCATCGCCAATACCGCCATCATGATGAACGAGAAGGGCCCGCGCCGTGTCTCGCCCTTCTTCGTGCCGGGCGCGCTGATCAACCTGATCTCTGGCCAGGTCTCGATCAAGTACGGCTTCAAGGGCCCGAACCATTCGGTGGTGACCGCCTGTTCCACGGGCGCCCATGCCATCGGGGATGCGGCACGCCTGATCCAGTGGGGCGATGCGGACGTGATGATCGCGGGCGGCGCGGAAGCGGCCATCTGCAAGATCGGCATCGCGGGCTTCAACGCCTGCAAGGCGCTGTCCACCAAGCGCGCCGATGAGCCCGAAAAGGCCAGCCGCCCTTATGACGAGGACCGCGATGGGTTCGTCATGGGTGAGGGCGCCGGCGTCGTGGTGCTTGAGGAATACGAACACGCCGTGGCGCGTGGCGCCAAGATCTACGGCGAATACCTGGGCTACGGCATGTCGGGCGACGCCTATCACATCACCGCTCCTTCCGAAGACGGCGACGGCGCACGCCGCTGCATGGAGATGGCGCTGAAACGCGCGGGCCTGACGCCCGAGGACGTGGATTACGTCAACGCGCACGGCACCTCGACCATGGCGGATACCATCGAACTGGGCGCCGTGGAGCGCCTGATGGGCGATCACGCGGGCAAGGTCACCATGTCCTCGACCAAGTCGGCCACCGGCCACCTGCTGGGCGCGGCCGGCGCGATCGAGGCGATCTTCTCCATCCTGGCGCTGCGTGACCAGGTGGCGCCGCCCACCATCAACCTGGATAACCCGGCCGTCACGCCCAAGCTGTTCCTGGCGCCCAACGCCAAGCACGAGCGCGAGATCAACGTGGCCCTGTCGAATTCCTTCGGCTTCGGCGGCACCAACGCAAGCCTGCTCTTCGGGAAGGCCAAATAACATGTGGCGCTCTATCGCCTCGAACGGATTCACCATCCTGATCATGCTCGGGGTGCTGCTGGCCGGTGCCATCCTCTGGGGGCAGCGCCAGTACGTGGCCGAGGGCCCGCTTGAGCAGGCGATGTGCCTGCGGGTGGCCTCTGGGTCCAACATGCGGGCCGTGTCGCACGACCTTGAGGAAACCGGCGCCGTTTCCAACGGGACGCTGATGCGGATCGGTGCGGACTACGCGGAGAAATCCGATGAGCTCAAGGCGGGCGCCTTCCTGGTGCCGGCCGGGGCCTCCATGGAGCAGATCGTCGATATCGTCACCCGTGGCGGCGCCAATACCTGCGGCACGGAGATCATCTGGCGCGTCGGCATCCGCACCTCTGACGTGCTGGTGCGCGAGCTGGATCCGGCCACCAACCGCTACGAGGAACAGGCGCGCTTCGTCCCCTCTGAAGAGCTCGAAACGCCCGAGATCTTCACCAACATGCTGGAAGACAATGACACGCGCTTCCAACTGATCCTGGCAGAGGGCGTGACCTCCTGGCAGGTGCAGCAGGTGCTGAACGATGTTCCG
This sequence comes from Pseudooceanicola sp. HF7, assembly GCF_011806405.1. Classification (GTDB taxonomy): domain Bacteria; phylum Pseudomonadota; class Alphaproteobacteria; order Rhodobacterales; family Rhodobacteraceae; genus Pseudooceanicola. The sequence continues at coordinate 7,945 of NZ_JAATOW010000030.1, forward strand.
ATCCTGAGCGGAGACGAGGTGGAGGAGACCCCCGCAGAGGGCAGCCTGGCGCCGCAAAGCTATTCGCTGACCCGGGGCGACAGCCGCACCGCGCTGGTGGAGCTGATGCAATCGCGCCAGAACGAGATCCTGACCGCCGCCTGGGAGGCGCGCGATCCCGATCTGCCGCTGGATTCGCCCGAGGAACTGCTGACCATTGCCTCCATCATCGAGAAGGAGACAGCAGTGCCGGGAGAACGGACCCTCGTGGCCTCGGTCTTTGAGAACCGGCTGCGGCGCGGCATGCGTCTGCAGACGGACCCGACGGTGATCTACGGGGTGACCAACGGGCAGGGCGTGCTGGATCGCGGTCTGCGCCGCAGCGAGCTGGACCGGGTGACGCCTTACAACACCTACCAGATCGACGGCCTGCCGCCCGGTCCGATCGCCAACCCCGGACGGGCAGCGATCGAAGCCGCGGTGCATCCGGCGGATACGGAGTATGTCTACTTCGTGGCCGATGGCACCGGTGGCCATGCCTTTGCCGCCACCCTGGCAGAGCATAACGCCAATGTCGCCCGCTGGCGCGAGATCGAGCGGGAGACCAACAACTGAGCTGAACCAGACCAGTGACTTGGCCGCCGGATGGGGAAAGACCTTGAGATTTCCCTAACCGGCGCGCCGCTGGCCGGTTTGACAGAGCGCACGGTCTCTGGCAGCTTTTGTGACATGCTGGAAGGAATGGGCGAACGGTCCCGGGAGTGATCCCGAGGCCGTTTTTTCATGCTGCTCGATCGGGGACAACAATCGCGAGGCAGAGCGACAATGACAAATAATCAGTCCAACAGAGACGACACCCGGTTGCGTGAGACAATTGAGACGATTGAGAAACAGGTTTCCGACATCACCCGGGATCTGAAGGCGGTGCAGGGCAGGCTGCGCGCCGGAGAGACCGAGGCGGTGAAGGATGCCACCAGGATGTGCGGAGAGATCCGCACGTGGATCCGCTTTGCAATGGAGATGGAGGCGAAACTCGATGACGGAAGACAGCGGAGGGGCCCAGAGCCCGCAGGAGGAGATATCGACCTCGACGCCGCAAGGGCTTCGATCAGGTGCCGCCTGGATCGCTTGCGCAGATGCGGAAATCCAGAAAAACTTCCTGGATGACCTTGATGAGGGAGAGCTTCGTGCTCTCCCTTTTTTGTTCGAATTCTGGGCCATGCCCCACCAGTTGCCGCCCGAGGGCGACTGGCGGACATGGGTGATCATGGGCGGGCGCGGCGCGGGCAAAAGCCGTGCCGGTTCCGAATGGGTGCGCGCCCAGGTCGAAGGGGCGCGCCCGCTGGATGCGGGGCGCTGCCGGCGGCTGGCCCTGGTGGGAGAGACCATCGATCAGGTGCGGGACGTGATGATTTTCGGCGACAGCGGCATCATGGCCTGTTCGCCCCCTGACCGGCGGCCCGACTGGCAGCCCAGCCGCCGCCGTCTGCTTTGGCCCAACGGGGCCGAGGCGCAGGTCTTTTCCGCGCATGAACCCGAGGCGCTGCGCGGCCCGCAGTTCGACGGGGCCTGGCTGGACGAGATGGCCAAATGGAAGAAGGCGCAGGATACCTGGGACATGCTTCAGTTCGCGCTGCGGCTGGGGCAGGCGCCCCGGGTCTGTGTGACCACCACGCCGCGCAATGTCGGCGTGCTGAAGACCCTGCTTGAGAGCCCCTCGACAGCGGTGACCCAGGCCCCGACAGAGGCCAATCGCGCCAACCTGGCAGAGAGCTTCCTGGAAGAGGTGCGGGCGCGCTATGCCGGCACGCGGCTGGGCCGGCAGGAGCTGGACGGGATCATGATGAGCGATGCGGAGGGGGCGCTCTGGACCGAGGCGATGCTGGTCTCTGCCCAGGTGGAGCGCGTGCCCGAGCTGGACCGCGTGGTCGTGGCGGTTGATCCGCCCGTGACCGGCCACGCGGGGTCCGACGAATGCGGGATCATCGTGGCCGGCGTGATCAGCCGGGGCGAGCCGAAGGACTGGCGCGCCTTCGTGCTGGAGGATGCCAGCATCAGCGCCGCCTCTCCCAATCAATGGGCCGAAGCCGCCATTGCCGCGATGGAGCGCCACGGTGCGGATCGCATCGTGGCCGAGGTAAACCAGGGGGGTGATCTTGTGGAGGCCGTCATCCGGCAGGTGGATGCCTTGGCCCCGGTCAAGAAGGTGCGTGCCGCCCGTGGCAAGGCCGCACGGGCAGAGCCGGTCGCGGCGCTTTACGAACAGGGCCGGGTGCGCCACCTGCGCGGCCTTGGCAAGCTGGAGGACCAGCTGACCCAGATGACCATGCGCGGCTGGGAGGGGGCCGGTAGCCCGGACCGGCTGGATGCGCTGGTCTGGGCGCTGCATGACCTGATGATCGCCGCCCAGGCCGGCCAGAGACCGCAGGTGCGCACGCTTTAGCGTCAGGCCGGTTCGCGTCAGGCCAAACAGATGAGAATGCCGAACGGGCTCCGGATTTTCCGGGGCCCGTTTTTTTGTGTCCGGGTCCCGGGGGGATGTCCTGTTTTCTTGGAAATGACCTTTTTGTCAGGGGCTTGAGGGGCAGCGTACGCTGGATGAGATGCTTCTTAACCTGCTCGTAGCAGAGTGTTCCCCACGGATCGCCACGCAGCAGATCCGGGCCGGGAGACCCGGCAGGGGTTCCGGCCGGGGCCCGCCTTTCGCGGCGGTGCCAGGCCTAGACAAGGAGACAGGAATGGGCGTGATCGACTACTTCCGCCGCGAAGCCACGGCAGCCGCCGCACCGGAGCAGAAAGCCTCTGCCACGGGCAAGCTGGTGGCGATGCAGGCCGCCGGAGGCCGCGTGGCCTGGACCCCGCGCGATGCGGTGTCCCTGACCCGCAACGGCTTTGCCGGCAACCCGGTGGGCTTTCGGGTGGTCAAGCTGATCGCCGAGGCCGCCGCCGCCCTGCCGCTGATCCTTCAGGACAGCGCCCGACGGTACGAGGAACACCCGCTGCTGAGCCTGCTGCGCAAGCCGAACACGGCCCAGGGCCGCGCCGAGCTGCTGGAGGCCTTCTATGGCCAGCTTCTGCTGACCGGCAATGGCTACATCGAGGCGGTGGCTGCCGAAGAGGGTGCGCCGGTGGAACTGCACGTGCTGCGCAGCGACCGGATGAGCCTGGTGCCCGGCGCCGATGGCTGGCCAGTGGCCTTCGATTACACCGTCAACGGGCGCAAGCACCGTTTCGATGTCAGTGGCGCGCGCTCTCCGATTTGCCACATAAAGAGCTTCCATCCGCAGGACGATCACTACGGCCTGTCCCCGATGCAGGCCGCCGCCACGGCGCTGGACGTGCACAATTCGGCCACGCGCTGGTCCAAGGCGCTGCTGGACAATGCCGCGCGCCCCTCCGGGGCCATCGTCTATCGCGGCACGGGCGGCGACGGCACGATGACCACAGGCCGGCCCATGCTGCTTGAGGGCGGGCTGGACTGGAAGCCGATGGGGTTCAGCCCCTCGGACATGGAATTCCAGAAGACCAAGGAGAGCGCGGCCCGCGATATCGCCCTGGCCTTCGGGGTGCCGCCCATGCTGCTGGGGATCCCGGGCGATGCGACCTACGCCAATTACCAGGAGGCCAACCGCGCCTTCTACCGCCTGACGGTCCTGCCGCTGGCCACCCGCGTCACCGCCGCGCTTGGCGAATGGCTGGAACGCTTCACCGAGGAGGACCTGACCCTGGCGCCCGACCTCGAACAGGTGCCGGCCCTGAGCGCGGAGCGCGAGGCGCTGTGGAAGCGCGTGGGCGAGGCGACGTTCCTGTCCGAGGCGGAGAAACGGGCCATGCTGGGCCTGCCGCCGCTGGACATGTCCAATGGGTGAGATCCGCGAGGTCACCCCTGTCAGCTATGATTTCCAATGCGCCCCCTCCCTGAAACTGGAGGCCCATGAGCGGGTCACCAAGCTGCAGATCCGGCAGTTGGAAGAGCGGATCGAACGCCAGAACGGGATCATCGAACGTATGGAAAGGCGTTTGTGGATAACCGTTTACGGCGTCGTGGGCGTGATCCTGGCCCAGGCCTTTCAATCCATCATCGAACGGCTCCCCTGAGAGAGCGCGAAGCGAGGTACGAAGATGCAAGAGACGATGACCGGGCTGGAGCTGAAGTTCTGCCGTTTCGACGAGGACCTGACCGTCAAGGAAGACGGCATGGTGATCGAGGGCTATGCGTCGCGTTTCGGGGCGACGGATCAGGGCGGCGACGTGGTGGAGGCGGGGGCCTACAGTGCCTCTTTGGCTCGGATGATCGCCGAGGGGCGGCGGGGGAAGATGCTCTGGCAGCATGACCCGGCCCAGCCGATCGGCATCTGGGACGAGATCCGCGAAGATGGCACGGGCCTGTGGGTCAAGGGGCGCCTGCTGGAGGGCGTCGCCAGGGGCCGCGAGGCCGCCGCGTTGATCCAGGCCGGCGCGATCGACGGGCTGTCGATCGGCTACCGCACCAAGCGAGCCACCAAGGATACCGGGGGCCGCAGGCTCCTGACGGAACTGGAGCTTTGGGAGGTGTCGGTGGTGACCTTCCCGATGCTGCCCAGTGCGCGGGTCGCCGCGAAATCCGGGGCCACGCCCCTGGAGGACGAACTGCGCGAACTGGCGGCGGCCTTCCGGGCCGCGGGCGCCGAATTGGGCACCCGCTAGGGCGCTCTCACCTTCCATCCCAGGAGAAGACGATGGGTTTGACCGAGCAGAAGCCTCGGCACGGGGAGAATGTGTCTCCGGTGGCCGAGGTGAAATCCGCGATGACGGATTTCGTAAGGGAGTTCAACAGCTTCCAAAGTGACATCCAGGAACGACTGCAACAACAGGAAAGCAAACTGACCATGCTGGACCGCAAATCCCTGACCGCCGCCCGCCCGGCGCTGGCCCATTCGGCCGAGATCGAGGCCCCACATCAGAAGGCCTTTGCCGCCTATGTCCGCACCGGCGATGACGACGGTCTGCGTGGCCTGGAGCTGGAAGGCAAGGCGCTGGCCAGCCTGTCCGGCGATGGGGGCTACCTGGTGGATCCGGCGACCTCCGACACGATCCGCTCGGTCCTGCAGGGCGCGGCCTCCATCCGCCAGGTCGCCAACGTGGTGAACGTCATGGCGACCTCTTACGACGTGTTGGTCGATACCTCTGACGTCGGTGCGGGCTGGGACGACGAGACCTCCGTCTCCGAGACGACGACCCCCGGCGTGGACCGGATCTCCATCCCGCTGCACGAGCTTTCGGCGCTGCCCAAGGCAAGCCAGCGTCTGCTGGACGACAGCGCCTTCGACGTCGAAAGCTGGCTGGCAGAGCGCATCGCGGACAAGTTCGCCCGCGCCGAGGCTGGGGCCTTTGTCAGCGGCGATGGCAACGACAAGCCGATGGGCTTCCTGAGCCACACCAAGGTCGCCGAAGCTTCCTGGAGCTGGGACAACCTGGGCTACGTGGCCACCGGCACCTCCGGCGGCTTCGATCCCTCGGATCCGGCTGATGCCATCGTCGACCTGGTCTATGCGCTTGGCGCGCGGTACCGCGCCAACGGCACTTTCGTGATGAACTCCAAGACCGCAGGCGCGGTGCGCAAGCTCAAGGATGGCGATGGCCGCTTCATGTGGTCCGATGGCCTGGCGGCGGGCGAGCCTGCGCGCCTGATGGGCTATCCGGTGCTGATCGCCGAGGACATGCCCGATATCGCGGCCGGCAGCTTCTCCATCGCCTTCGGGGACTTCCATGCCGGCTACACCGTGGCCGAACGTCCGGACCTGCGGATCCTGCGCGATCCCTTCAGCGCCAAGCCGCATGTGCTGTTCTACGCCACCAAGCGCGTGGGCGGGGACGTCAGCGATTTCGCCGCGATCAAGCTGCTGAAATTCGCCGCATCGTAACAGCGAGCGGCGGATCGGTGGGGCCGGGGTCCCGGCCTCACCGGGCGCGTGTCTCCTGATGCGTTGTCCAGCAGCTCCCTCCGTCCGAGCAACGTGGGGAGGCGCGCGCCGGGAGGGGAAGTGCTGTTCACCAGCAAGAAACGAGGCCGGTCAGCCAGCCACGATCATCGGAGAAACCCATGATTTTGATCGAAGAAACCAAGACCTCGGCCAGCGTCCTGCCGATCGACCACTTCAAGGAGCACTTGCGGATCGGATCGGGCTTTGCAGAGGATACGCTTCAGGACCAGGTCCTGGAAGGCTATCTGCGCGCGGCCATCTCATCCATCGAGGGGCGGACCGGACAGGCGCTTTTCCAGCGTGATTTCATCTGGTCCCTGGGGTCTTGGGAAGATCCCGTGGCCCAGCCGATGCCGCTGGCGCCGGTGCGCCAGATCTCCTCGGTGGAGCTGAAGGACAAGTACGGGTCGATCACGCAGATCCTTCCCGGGGAGGATTTCCGGATCGTCGAGGACGCCCATATGCCCAGCATGCGCGCGATGGAGGGCAGCCTTCCGGAGATCCCCACGGACGGAAAGGTCGATGTGCGTCTTGTCGCCGGCAGCGCCCTGGGATGGGCCGACGTTCCGCCGGACCTGGCCCAGGCCGTTCTGCTGATGGCAGCGCACTACTACGAGTATCGCAACGACCTGGCGCTGGCCCAGGGCTGCACGCCCTTCGGTGTCACCGCCCTGATCGAGCGCTACCTCCCGATCCGGCTGAGCCTGGGAGGTGCATCATGATCCCGCGCTTGAGCCGCCCCATGAAACTTGAAGTCGCGGAAGATGTTCCCGATGGCGCAGGGGGGTACCAGACGGCCTGGCGCACGCTTGGTACCCTCTGGTGCGAAGTCCGGCCGGGATCCGGAAGCACTGTGAGCCGCGGCGGCATTGCCGCCCAGATGCAGCGCTACAAGGTCACCGTGCGCACCGCGTCGATCGGGGCTCCAAGCCGCCCGGTGCCCGGCCAGCGCTTCCGCGATGATCACCAGACCCTGATGATCGAAACCGTGACAGAGCGCGATGAACAAGGTCGGTTCCTGGTCTGCGGTGCAAGCGAGGAGCGCTACCTGTGAGCTATTCCGTTTCAGCTGCCCTTCAGGCGGCCATCTATCAGCAGATCTCCGGGAACACTTCCGTCATCGCCCTGGTGGGCAGCGATATCTTCGATGCCCCGCCCACGGGCACGCCGCCCACGACCTATGTCACGCTGGGTCCGGAGATCGTCCGGGATCGGTCCGACAAGACCGGGAACGGCGCGCGCCATGACCTGACCGTTTCCGTGGTGACAGATGCGGCCGGCTTCCAGGTTGCCAAGGAAGTCGCGGCGGCGGTGAACGACGCGCTTGAGCAGCCGATGCCGGCGCTCAGCCGTGGCACGCTCATCAGCCTGCAGTTCCTCAAGGCGCGGGCCAGGCTGGACGATGCCGGCACGTTGCGCCGGATCGACCTGAACTTCCGCGCGCTGGTGGAAGATAGCTGACCCCCTTCAACGCCCCGCGGGGCGCTTTCAAGGCCTCTTTCAAGGAGTGACGACAATGGTAGCCCAGAACGGCAAGGATCTTCTGATCAAGGTGGACATGACCGGAGCCGGCGTGTTCGAGACCCTCGCGGGGCTGCGTGCCACGCGGATCAATTTTAACGCGGGCGCAGTCGACGTGACCAGCCTGGAAAGCACCGGCGGCTGGCGCGAGCTGCTTGGCGGGGCCGGTGTGCGCTCTGCCTCCATGTGCGGGTCGGGGGTCTTCAAGGACGCTGACAGCGACGAGCGGGCGCGCCAGATCTTCTTTGACGGAGAGACCCCGGATTTCCAGGTGATCATCCCGGATTTCGGCGTGATAGAAGGGCCGTTCCAGGTGACCTCCATCGAGTACAGCGGCGCTCATGACGGCGAGGCGAGCTACGAGCTGGCCATGGCCTTTGCCGGGGCGCTGAGCTTCACGGCGCTCTGATGGGCAACCCTTGGGCAGGCGAGGTTTCCGTGGTCATCGACGGCCAGCGCCACGTGCTGAAGCTGACGCTTGGCGCGCTGGCAGAGCTGGAGGCGGGATTACAGGAGGGCACGCTGATCGACCTGGTCGAACGGTTCGAGACGGCGTCCTACAGCACCCGTGATGTCCTTGCCCTGATCGTGGCCGGTCTGCGGGGCGGTGGCTGGCGGGGCCGGGCGCAGGACCTGCTGACGGCAGAGATCGAAGGCGGCCCGCTGGGTGCGGCGCGGAAGGCGGCAGAGTTGCTGGCGCGGGCCTTCGAGCTGCCGTCCGAAGCGGCGGTGTAACCCATGAGGCAGGTCGACTGGCCCGCGCTGATGGAAGCCGGGATGCGTGGTCTTGGCTTGGCGCCAGAGGCTTTCTGGCGCCTCACCCCGGCTGAGCTGCGCCTGCTTCTGGGCGGCTTTTCAGGGCAGGGCGCAGCCCTTGGACGCAAACGGCTGGATGAATTGCTGGCGGCCTATCCCGATGCCGGGCGGCCGCAGACGGATAAGGAACGCGATCATGGCGGATTATGACGAGATCCAGGTGCAGCTTGATGCACTGGACACGACCCTGGACGGAACCACGACCTCGCTGGCGGACTTCGACGCAGAGCTTCGCCGCATGCGCGGCTCCCTGTCCAGCACCGGCAAGGAGATGCAGATCCTTGAGCGCGGCGTCAGCCGTGGCCTGCGGCGCGCTGTGGATGGCGTGGTCTTTGATGGCATGAAGATGGGCGACGCGATGCGCGGCGTTGCGGGCTCCATGGTCAATGCGGCCTATTCGGCGGCGGTGAAGCCGGTGACCGACCGTTTCGGCGGGTTGATCGCCCAGGGCGTCGGCACCCTGATGGGCGGGGCCATGCCCTTTGCCAATGGCGGCAGTTTTTCGGCGGGGCGGGTGCAGGCCTTTGCCTCTGGCGGGATCGTCAATGGCCCGACGGCCTTTCCTATGCGCGGGGGCACGGGCCTGATGGGCGAGGCGGGTTCTGAGGCAATCATGCCCCTGTCGCGCGGTCCTGACGGCAAGCTGGGCGTGCGCAGTGAAGGGGGCGGCCAGCCGGTGCAGGTGGTGGTCAATATCTCTACCCCCGATGTCGAGGGCTTCCGCCGGTCGCAAAGCCAGGTCGCCGCACAGATGAGCCGAGCCCTGAGCCGCGGCCAGCGCAATTCCTGAGGAGGGTGCCATGAGCTTTCACGAAGTCAGATTTCCCGCGAACCTCTCCTTCGGTGCGCAGGGCGGTCCGGAGCGGCGCACCGACGTGGTGACCCTTGCCAACGGGTACGAGGAACGTAACACCCCCTGGGCCCATTCCCGGCGGCGCTACGATGCCGGCGCAGCCATGCGCTCGCTTGACGATATCGAACTGCTGACCGCCTTCTTCGAGGCGCGCCAGGGTCAGCTGCACGGGTTCCGCTGGAAGGACTGGGCTGATTACAAGTCCTGTCTTCCAAGCGCGGACGTGGGCTTTGCCGATCAGGTCATCGGCACCGGGGATGGCAGCGCAACCGACTTCCAGCTTTCCAAGACCTATGCCTCGGGTGGGCAAAGCTACACGCGGCCCATCACCAAGCCGGTGGCGGGAAGCCTGCGCCTGGGCCTGGACGGGATCGAACAGACCAATGGCTTCAGTCTGGACACGGCTACCGGCGTCGTGAGCTTCGATGTGGCGCCGGGCAATGGGCAGGTCGTTTCGGCCGGGTTCGAGTTCGACGTGCCGGTGCGCTTTGATACCGACCGGATCTGGACCTCCATGGCCACGTTCCGGGCGGGCGAAGTGCCCGATGTCCCCGTGGTGGAGGTGCGGATCTGATGGCCTTCAACGCAGCACTTGAAACCCACCTGGCGAGCGGGGCGACCACCACTTGTCATTGTTGGGCGATCACCCGGCAGGATGGCTCTGTCATGGGGTTCACCGACCACGATGGCCCGCTGGCCTTTGAGGGGATCACCTTCAAGGCCGATAGCGGCCTGTCCGCCACAGCCGTGCAAAAGGCGACGGGGCTCTCCGTGGACAACAGCGAAGCCCTTGGCGCACTCAGCGATGCGGCGATCCGGGAGGAGGATATCCTGGCCGGGCGTTTTGACGAGGCCGAGGTCCTGGCCTGGATGGTCAACTGGGCCGCGCCCGAGGAACGCCAGGTGGTCTTTCGCGGCTCCATCGGAGAGATCACCCGTAGCGGGGGCGCCTTCAGGGCTGAGCTGCGCGGGTTGGCAGAGCAGCTGAATCGTCCCTTCGGGCGGATCTTTCAGAGGTCCTGCAGTGCGGTCTTGGGCGATGTAAGCTGCGGGTTCGACCTGGATCAGGCGGCCTTTCGGGTCGAGGCCAGCGCCACGGTCAGCGCGGATCTGCGCAGTTTCAGCTTTGCCGGCCTGTGGGGCTTTGATGAGGGCTGGTTTGCGCGGGGCCGGATGGGCGTTCTGGGTGGTCCGGCGCAGGGTCTTTCCGCGCCGATCAAGCGGGATTACGCGGCCGCCGGATTGCGGGTCATAGAACTTTGGGTGCCGCTCCCCGTGGATCCGGGTGCGGGCGCTGTGTTCCGGCTGGAGGCCGGCTGCGACAAGCGCTTTGCAACCTGTCGTGAGAAGTTCGGCAATCAGCTAAACTTTCAGGGCTTTCCGGACATTCCCGGGGACGATTGGCTGATGTCTCCTCCGTCCCGGTCCGGTGCGCGCAACGGCGGGAGCCGCCGGTGATGTCCGGCGCGCAGATCGTCGAGGTGGCGCGCGCCTGGATCGGCACGCCCTATGTGCACCAGGCCTCTGTGCGCGGGGCGGGCACGGATTGCCTGGGGCTTCTACGTGGCATCTGGCGCGAGGTTCTGGGCCATGAGCCGGCGCCTGTGCCTGCCTACACGCCCGACTGGTCCGAGCCCCAGCATGCAGAGCAGCTTTGGGCAGCAGCCGAACGCTACCTGGTGCCCCGTCTCCTGGAGCAGGCCGCACCCGGTGATGTCCTGTTGTTCAGGATGCGCAGCCAATCCGTCGCCAAGCATCTGGGGATTGCGGCCAGCCTTGGACCATCCCCCACCTTCATCCATGCCTATTCCGGCCACGCGGTGCTTGAAAGCCCGCTGAGCGCCCCCTGGCGCCGCCGGATCGTGGCGCGTTTCGCCTTTCCCGAGGGAGTTTCCTGATGGCTACCATTCTTCTCTCCGCCGCTGGTGCGGCTATTGGCGGTGCCGTTGGCGGCTCTGTCCTGGGGATCTCTGCGGCCATGGCAGGGCGGTTCGTCGGTGCCGCGGTCGGTCGCACGATAGATCAGCGTATCATGGGGCAGGGCTCTGCCGCGCGTGAGGTCGGCCGTATCGAGCGTTTCCGCCTGACCGGCGCGGGCGAGGGCGACACCCTGGCCCGGGTCTACGGGCGGATGCGGGTGGCCGGGCAGGTGATCTGGGCGTCCAATTTCCGCGAACAGAGCCATACCTCGGGCGGCGGCGGAAAGGGCAGCCCCTCTCAGCCCTCGGTCACGCGCTACAGCTACAGCGTCAACCTGGCGCTGGGCCTCTGCGAGGGCGAGATCGCCGGCGTCGGACGGGTTTGGGCCGATGGCAAGGAAGTGTCTGCCGAGGCGCTGAACATGCGTGTCTATACCGGGGCGGCTGACCAGATGCCGGATCCGACGATGGAGGCCATCGAAGGGGCTGGCGCGGTGCCGGCCTATCGCGGCATCGCCTATGTGGTGTTCGAGGGGCTGGGGCTGGAACGCTTCGGCAATCGTATTCCTCAGTTCTCTTTCGAAGTTCTGCGTCCGGCGCCGGAGGCGCTTGCGGGTGCGGACAAGGAACCTGACCGTGCCGTCCGAGGCGTCGCGCTGATGCCTGGCAGCGGGGAATATTCCCTAGCCACGACACGGGTGCATTTCGATTACGGGACCGGCAAGGGAGCGCTGGCCAATGTCCATTCCCCCTCCGGCAAGAGCGATCTTGAAACCTCTCTCGAGCAGCTCGACACCAGCCTGCCCAATTGCGAGGCCGCCTCTCTGATTGTGAGCTGGTTTGGTGATGATCTGCGGTGCGCGGATTGCACCATCCGGCCGAAGGTCGAACAGGCGGAGTTCGACGGGACGGAAATGCCATGGAGCGTGGCGGGCCAAACCCGCGCGACCGCTGACCTGGTGCCCAAGGATGCCGAGGATCGCCCGGTCTACGGCGGGACGCCGGCCGATGCCGCCGTGATCGAGTCCATCAAGGCGCTGACGTCCAAGGGCAAGGCGGTGATGTTCTATCCCTTCATTCTGATGGAGCAAATGGAGGGCAACACGCTTCCCGACCCTTACAGCACCGGCTCAGGCCAGGCTGCACTGCCATGGCGGGGGCGCATCACCTCTTCGCGCGCTCCCGGTGTCAGCGGCTCGCCCGACGGCACGGCGACGGCGGCCACCGAGGTGGCAGCCTTCTTCGGGACGGCCTCGGCTTCCGATTTCGTGGTGTCCGGCGGGACGGTCAGCTACTCCGGCCCGTCCGAGTGGCGCTACCGCCGGTTCATCTTGCATTGTGCGGCGCTCTGTGCGGCCGCCGGGGGGGTGGACGCCTTCTGCATCGGTTCCGAAATGCGGGGGCTGACGCAGATCCGGGGGGCCGGGAACAGCTTTCCCGCGGTCATGGCTCTGAAGGCGCTGGCCGCAGAGGTCCGCGCGATCCTGGGTCCGGGCACGAAGATCGGCTATGCGGCCGATTGGTCCGAGTACTTCGGGTATCAGCCGCAGGATGGCAGTGGCGACCGGTTCTTCCACCTCGATCCGCTCTGGGCGGATCCCCAGATCGATTTCATCGGGATCGACAATTACATGCCGGTCTCTGATTGGCGTGACGGAAACGCACATCTGGATGCCGCCCAGCACAGATCCATCTATGATACGGACTATCTGGCCGCCAACGTTGCGGGCGGTGAGCTTTATGACTGGTACTATGCCTCCGATGCCGATCGGGAGGCTCAGATCCGCACCCCGATCACGGATGGCGCCTACGGTGAACCTTGGGTGTACCGGATCAAGGACATCCGCAACTGGTGGCTCAACCCCCACCACGAGCGCATCGGCGGTGTCCGGCAGGCCAGCGCAACCGCCTGGCAGCCCCAGTCGAAGCCTGTCTGGTTCACGGAGCTGGGCTGTGCTGCGGTAGACAAGGCCACGAACCAGCCGAACAAGTTCATGGATCCGAAAAGCTCTGAATCCGCTCTGCCGTTCTATTCCAATGGCGGGCGGGACGATTTGATCCAAGGGCAGTACCTGAGGGCGATGCACGCCTTCTGGAACGACGGGGCGAACAACCCCACCTCTTCCGTTTACGCCGGGCCGATGGTCGACATGTCTCGTGCCTTCGTCTGGGCCTGGGACGCCCGGCCGTTTCCCTATTTCCCGAACAACGAGGCGCTGTGGTCCGACGGGGCCAATTACCATGCCGGGCATTGGATCACCGGTCGCATGTCCGGCCGGTCCCTGGCGTTGGTCGTGGCAGAGATTTGCGAGGCCGCAGGGCTGACCCACTACGATACCAGCGGCCTGTACGGGCACGTCAGCGGCTATATCTCTGACGATGTGGCCGAGCCGCGCGAAGTGCTTCAGCCGCTGATGGTCCGTTATGCGTTCGACGCCGTGGAGACCGGCGGGCAGATCGTATTCAGGATGCGCACCGGCCAGGTGGATGCGCAGCTGGACGCCGACAGCGTCGCGATCTCCCGCGAGATCGACGGCCGGATAGAACGTCAGCGTGCGGCAGAGGCAGAGATGGCTGGGCGCATGCGCCTGAGGTTCTTCGAGGCGGATGCGGAGTTCGCATCCATCGCGGAAGAAGCGGTCCTGCCGGATGAGGAAACCCATGCGGTTGCCGGGAGCGAGATCCCCATTGCCATGACGCGGGGCGAGGGGCGGCAAGTGGTGGAACGTTGGCTGACAGAAGCCCGCTTCGCGCGCGATACGATCCGCTTTGCCCTGCCGCCGTCGCGCCGGGGCATCGACCCGGGCGACGTGGTGGAGCTGTCTCAGCATGGACAGACGGAGCGCTACCGGATCGACCGGGCCGAGTTCGGATCAATGGGCATCATGGAGGGTGTGCGGGTCGATCCCGAAGTCTACCTGCCCGCGGCCATGGATCGCGTCGTGACGCCCGCTCCACAGTTTGCCGCTCCGATGCCGGTCTTCCCGCTCTTCATGGATCTGCCGCTGATGCGCGGGGACGAGTTGCCCCATGCGCCCCATGTCGCGGTGACAGGTGACCCCTGGCCCGGCGACGTGGCGGTCTTCAGCTCCGGCAGCGACGCCGGTTATCAGCTGGATACGCTCGTGCAGGCCCGCTCCGTGATCGGTGTCACTACCTCTGAGCTGCCGCGCGGCCCGGTTGGACGGTTCGATCACGGACCGGCGCTTGGCGTAAAGCTGACCTCCGGCACGCTGTCCTCTGCCGAGGAAGCCGGGCTGCTGGCCGGGCAGAACCTCATGGCGATCGGGGATGGCTCGTCCGGGAACTGGGAGCTGTTCCAGTTCCGGGACGCGTTGTTGACTGCGCCGGATACCTACTACCTTTCGGCCCGCCTGCGCGGTCAGCTGGGGAGTGAGGCGCTCATTCCGGAAAGCTGGCCTGCGGGATCCTACGTGGTCCTGCTGGACGGGCTGCCTGAACAGATCTCTCTCTCGCCCAGCCAGGTGGGACTGCCTCGCCATTTCCGCGTCGGGCCTGCCTCCCTGCCGCTGGATGATCCCTCCTACAAGCACGTGAACCATGTCTTCAGGGGCAATGGATTGCGCCCCTATGCCCCTTGCCATCTGCGCGCCATTCCGCAGTTGGGGGGAGACATCCGGTTCGACAGGATCAGGCGAACGCGCATTCGGGGCGACGGCTGGGATCTGCCAGAGGTGCCTCAGGGCGAAGAGGCACAGTCCTTCATGGTGCGCATCCTGCAGGGCAACAGCGTGAAGCGAGAGGTCTTCACCAACAACCCGACCTGGACCTACACCGCAGCGGAACAGGCCGCAGATGGCCTTTCGGGCCCCGCGGAAATCGCGGTTGCACAGGTTTCGGCGAGCTACGGGGCAGGTTCCGCCGCCCGTTTGGCATTTACCGATGGCTAAGCATTCCGGGCGATGATCGGGCCCGTCACCGGTTTGCGATTTCCCCCTTCGGACCATTCTGGTATTCTGAAACCAAGACATCAGGATATTTGCCATGGTCAAACCGAACGCACAACTAGCAGAGTTGGACCCGGTCTGGGACCGGATCACCCGCGAAGCGAAGGATGCAATCAAGGACGAGCCGCTCTTGGGCGGGCTCGTCCATTCGACGATTCTGCACCATCCTTCGATGGAACGGGCGCTTGCCTACAGGATCGCGATGAAGCTTGCCTCGGACGAGATGTCCGGCCAAATCCTGCGCGAAATCTGTGACGAGGCCATCAGCGCCGATCCTTCCATCGTGGATGCCACCCGTGCCGACGTGGTGGCGATCTATGACCGCGATCCGGCCTGCCATCGCTTCCTGCAGCCCTTGCTGTACTTCAAGGGGTTCCAAGCGGTGCAGGTCTATCGCATTGGTCACTGGCTCTGGAACGAGGGCCGCCGGGATTTAGCCTATTTCTTCCAGATGCGCTCTTCCGAGGTCTTCGGCGTGGATATTCACCCCGCTGCGAAGATCGGCAAGGGCATCATGATAGACCACGCGCATTCCATCGTGGTCGGGGAAACGGCCGTGGTGGGGGACAATGTCTCGATGCTGCATTCCGTGACCCTTGGCGGGACCGGCAAGGAAGAGGAAGACCGCCACCCGAAGATCGGCGACGGTGTCCTGATCGGTGCAGGCGCGAAGGTGCTTGGCAACATCGAGGTAGGCCATTGCTCTCGTATCGCGGCGGGTTCTGTGGTGCTGCAGCCCGTACCGCCATGCACCACCGTTGCCGGTGTGCCGGCCAAGATCGTCGGAGAGGCCGGTTGCGATCAGCCCGCTCTGCGCATGGACCAGATCCTGGGCATGTAGCGCGCGCAAACCTTCGAAAATCCGGGAAACCGGCCAGGCCAGAGGTGGCCAGGCCGGTTTTCTTTTGCGCGTGATTGGCCTTCATAACCGAGCGCGAAATTCAGGGGCCCCGCAGGCATCCGCGTGTTTCGCGAAAAAGATCTGTTGGCCTTAAGTCAAATTTTACGATCCCGGGCGATATAGTCCTGCGCAACCCATAAACGTGCGGAGAATAAAGGAAAAGTTAAGGATGGAAGACAAGGTGATGCAGCGCCGGGACGACCGGCCAGCTGTTGAGATCGCGTTGGTTCGGGACAACGATACGCGTGATTGGTGCTTGGACTGGGCGGCCTTCAGCCGCAATGGTTACAAGTTCACCGCACATCCTCAGGGCGGCAAGCCGCTGCTGGATCAGGCCTTCGCTCCTGAATTCCTGGAAAAGATCACGGCCTACCTTCCGATCGAAGGGAGTGAGCCAGCGGTGCTGTCTTCTTCTGTCTGGATCGAGATGCCGACCGTGGTGCTGGGCAAGATCCGCGTGATCTTCACCCGCCCCACAGGAAAGGTCGAACGCATGATGTTGCGCTTCCAGCAGGCGGTTGGCGATCTGCAGGCCATCCTGTTGCCGCATCTGCGTTCGACACTACCCGATGACGGAGCACTGGAGGCCGTGGCCAGCAAGGCCCTTCTGGACCTGCTGCATCCCTGTCTTGATCTGGCGGACGTCGAGATCTCTCGCATGTCAGAGGATAACTACCACCAGGTTCTCGAGCGGCTCTTCACCCTGAAATCCACCAAGGCGGAACTCAATATCTTTGCCCACCTGCTGCGGCGCTTCGTGGAGCACTCCTCTGGCCTGGCACCGGGGACGATCGAGGATCAGAGCAGCGCAATGGACTGGCTGGTGCCCGAAGGGGCAGTGACACCGGCGTTGCGCGGGGCCAACTGAGCAGACGGGAAACGGCCGAAACGTAGATCACTGGCGCGCAGGTGTGCCAAAGACAACGCCCGCGGAATTTTCCGCGGGCGTCTTTCGTTGCCGGTGAGGGTCAGGGCCGGATCAGGCCAGCATGACCATCGGGTTTTCAAGGTTCTCGACGATGGCCTTAAGCAGGTCGGCACCAAGTGCCCCGTCGATCACGCGGTGATCCACAGACATGGTCACGGACATCACCGTTGCGACCTCGATCTCGCCTTCGGCGTTCACGACCGGCTTCTTCACGCCGCCGCCGACAGCCAGGATACCGGCATGGGGCGGGTTCACGATGGCGTCGAAGTTGTCGATGCCGAACATGCCAAGGTTGGAGATCGCGAAGCTGCCACCCTGGTATTCGCTGGGTGCGAGCTTGCGGTCACGGGCGCGCTTGGCCAGGTCCTTCATCTCTGTCGACAGGGCAGAGAGGCTCTTCATGTCCGCGTCCTTCAGGACCGGGGTGAAGAGACCGCCTTCGATGGCCACGGCGACAGCGACGTCAGAGGGCTTCAGCTGCAGCACGCGGTCCCCTGCCCAGACGGCATTCGCCGTGGGAACGGATTGCAGTGCCAGAGCCACGGCCTTGATGATGAAGTCGTTGACCGACAGCTTGACGCTCCGGCCTTCGAGCTGCTTGTTGAGCTGGCTGCGGAACTTGAGCAGCGCGTCCAGCTTGATGTCGCGGCGCAGGTAGAAGTGCGGGATCGTCTGCTTGGCTTCGGACAGACGGGCGGCAATGGTCTTGCGCATCCCGTCCAGCTTGACCTCTTCGTAGTCGCGATCCGCGTACATCTTCATGACCGTCTCGGCGGTCGGGCCGGCAGGCGCAGCCGCCGCAGCAGCGGGTGCGGCGCTTGCGGAGTCGGACTTTGCGGCGGCCGCGGCGGGCTTGGCTTCGGCCGCTTCCACGTCAGCTTTCACGATCCGTCCACGCGGGCCGGAGCCAGTCAGCGTGGCAAGGTCCAGACCCTTCTGAGCCGCGATCCGGCGCGCCAGGGGCGAGGCGAAGATGCGCTTGCCATCGGCGTCCTTCGGGGCGGCTGGGGCTGCGGACGCGTCCGACTTCGGACCCTCCTGAGCTTCCTTGGGCGCCGGAGCGGCCTCGGACGTTTCCTCGGGGTTGGGCTGGGCCTTGGCGGCACCGGAGGTCTCTCCGATGTCGTCCGCGCTTTCGCCTTCCTCGAGCAGGATGGCTATCGGGTCATTGACCTTCACGCCTTCGCTGCCTTCGGCGACAAGGATCTTGCCGATAACGCCTTCGTCCACGGCTTCGAACTCCATCGTCGCCTTGTCGGTCTCGATCTCGGCCAGCAGGTCGCCGGAAGAGACGGTATCGCCTTCCTTGACGAGCCACTTGGCCAGCGTGCCTTCCTCCATCGTGGGAGAGAGGGCAGGCATCAGGATTTCCGTTGGCATCTCTCTCGCTCCCTTACCGGTAGGTGACTTTCTTAACAGCCTCGATCACCTCGTCGGTGGTGATCAGGGCGTGTTTTTCCAGGTTCGCCGCGTAGGGCATCGGAACGTCCTTACCCGTGCAGTTCAGGACCGGCGCATCCAGATAGTCGAAGGCGCGCTCCATGATCACGGCGGACAGGTGGTTGCCGATGGAGGCAACTGGGAAACCTTCTTCCACGGTGACGCAACGGTTGGTCTTCATGACGGATGCCAGCACGGTGTCATAGTCCAGCGGACGCAGGGTGCGCAGGTCGATGACCTCGGCGTCGATACCCTCTTCGGCCAGCTTTTCAGCGGCTTCAAGCGCGTATTTCATGCCGATCCCGAAGGAGACGATGGTGACGTCCTTGCCTTCTTTCCAGATCCGCGCCTTGCCGAAGGGAATGGTGAAGTCATCCATGACCGGCACGTCGAAGGAATGGCCGTACATCAGCTCATTCTCAAGGAAGATCACCGGGTTGGGGTCACGGATGGCGGACTTCAGCAGGCCTTTGGCATCTGATGCGGAATAGGGCATCACGACCTTCAGACCGGGAATATGCGCATACCATGCCGCATAGTCCTGGCTGTGCTGGGCGGCGACACGGGCCGCGGCGCCGTTCGGACCACGGAAGACCATGGGCGCGCCCATCTGGCCACCGGACATGTAGAGCGTCTTGGCAGCAGAGTTGATGATCTGGTCCATGGCCTGCATGGCGAAGTTGAAGGTCATGAACTCGACGATGGGTTTCAGGCCACCGAAGGCCGCACCGACCGCGAGGCCGGCAAAGCCGTGCTCGGTGATCGGCGTGTCGACCACGCGCTTGTCACCGAATTCATCCAGCAGACCTTGGGAGACCTTGTAGGCACCCTGGTACTCGGCGACTTCCTCGCCCATCAGGTAGACGGTGTCGTCGGCGCGCATCTCTTCGGCCATCGCGTCGCGCAGGGCTTCGCGGACCGTCTGGGTCTGCAGCTCGGTACCTTCGGGCCAGTCGGGCGAGGCATTCGACTTGATTTCCAGCGGAGCGGCATCGGCGCCCTTGGGCTTCTCGGCTTCAGCCGGAGCCTTGCCGTCCGGGGCGCTGTCGGCAGCGGGGGCAGGGGCGGCGGCATCATCATCGATGTCATCCGCGCTCTCGCCCTCTTCGAGCATGATGGCGATCGGGTCGTTGACCTTCACGCCCTCGGTCCCTTCGGATACGAGGATCTTGCCGATCACGCCTTCATCGACGGCTTCGAATTCCATCGTCGCCTTGTCGGTTTCGATCTCGGCCAGGATATCCCCGGAAGAGACGGTGTCGCCTTCCTTGACCAGCCATTTGGCCAGGGTGCCTTCCTCCATGGTCGGAGAGAGGGCGGGCATCAGAACTTGAGTAGGCATGCGTTTCGTCTCCCTCAGGCGTCTTCGTCTTGCGGCGCCACGTCGGCGTAGATGTCGGTCCAGAGCTCATCAAGCGCAGGCTCGGGGCTTTCCTTGGCGAAATCGGCGGATTTGTTGACGACGTCCTTGATGGACTTGTCGATCTCCTTGAGATCCTCTTCCGTCGCGTGCTTGCCGTCGATCAGCATCTGGCGGATGTGCTCGATGGGGTCGTGCTTTTCGCGCATGTTCTGCACTTCCTCGCGGGTCCGGTACTTGGCCGGGTCCGACATGGAGTGGCCGCGGTAGCGGTAGGTCTTCACCTCGAGGATGTAGGGGCCTTCACCGGAGCGGCAGTGCGCCACGGCTTTCTCTCCGGCGGCCTTCACGGCCAGCACATCCATGCCGTCCACGATCTCGCCGGGGATGCCGAAGGGTTCGCCGCGCTTGTAGATCTCCGGCGAGGAGGTCGAGCGCTTCTGCGAGGTGCCCATGGCGTATTGGTTGTTCTCGATCACGAAGATCACCGGAAGCTTCCAGACCGCGGCCATGTTGAAGCTTTCGTAGACCTGACCCTGGTTCGCCGCGCCGTCACCGAAATAGGCGAAGGACACTCGGTCGTTGCCAAGGTACTTGTCGGCGAAGGCCAGGCCGGTGCCGATCGGCACCTGCGCGCCCACGATCCCGTGGCCGCCGTAGAAGTTCTTCTCCTTGGAGAACATGTGCATGGAGCCGCCCTTGCCCTTGGAATAACCGCCTTCGCGGCCCGTGAGCTCGGCCATCACGCCGTTGGGGTCCATGCCGCAGGCCAGCATGTGGCCGTGGTCGCGGTAAGAGGTGACGCGCTTGTCGCCTTCGTCCGCTGCGGCCTCAAGGCCGACGACAACGGCTTCCTGGCCGATGTAGAGGTGACAGAACCCCCCGATCAGGCCCATGCCGTAAAGCTGACCGGCCTTCTCTTCGAAGCGACGGATCAACAACATGTCGTGGTAGTAGGTTTTCAGCTCATCCGCCGAGACATTCGGCTTGGCTGCGGTTTTGCGGGTCGCCATGGGTGTCCTCCCCTGATGTGTCTTCGCAAAAGGTAATCTGGGATAGTTTAGTATTAAACTATCCACTACAGCAAATCCCTGCGGGATGCGAGGGGGAATTTGCCGCATCCTCCCGTGACCGCCCTTCAAGGTGCCATTCCTGGCCAAACTGCCTTTTCGATACACGCTACAATAGAGCCTTTGGTGCAGGCGACAATCCATGTCTCGGATGCTAGGCTTTTTCTGTCCATGCAGGGCGCCTCATCCGGGACGGGTGGCAGGCCCGCAAGAACATGGCCAGGAAGGAAGAAGAGATGACAGTGACACTGCAGGTGGCCTATCCGTTGACGGACGGCACGACCTTCGATTTCGACTATTACCTGTCGACCCATATGCCGCTGGTGCAGGAGCACCTGGGGGACCACATCACAGGGGCGACGGCATCACGGAGCATGGCGGGCGGGCCGGATCAGCCATCGCCCTTCTACGCGGTTGCCACGATCAGTTTTGCGGATGGGGAGGCCTTGGAAAAGGCGCTTGCTGTCGCGGGGCCCGTCATGGCGGATATCCCGAACTTTACCGATTGCCAGCCGCAGGTGATGATCGGGGAAGTGGTCGCCTGAACCGGCCTCAAGCCACGGGCGCGGGGCAGGGACCGGTTCGCCGGTCCTAGCGCAGGACGAATTCGTCGCCGCGCACAAGGCCCAGGACATCGCGGGCCTGCTGATCCAGCAGGTCCAGGTCCAGGTAATCGTCCGACAGGCGCCGCGTGCGGTTCTCCATGACCAGGATCTGGCCTTCGAGCTCTGCAAGCTGGTGGCGCAGCTGGATGTTGTCCGCTTCAACCACGGCGCGGCGGAACAGACCGTATTCGCCCTGCACGGCGGCAAAGGTGAAATAGATCCCCAGCATGAAGATCACGCCGCAATAGAGAAAGAGCCCGAGCGCCGGGCGCGTTTCGCTGCTCATGCCTTGCCTCATTCGATGGCCACCGGGGCCGGTCCCGCGCCTCTGTCGGGCGCTGTGACGCCCATCATGACACAGCTGATTCGGGAAGGGAATCCCCTTTCGACCTGCAACCCCTTGCCAGAGAAGAAAAAGGGGCGCCTGAAGCGCCCCGTTTCCCTGAATTTTTCGTGATCATGGCAAAAGGGCCGGTGGGATCGCTTAGCCCGCAACAGAGGCCTGGTAGATCCCGTCGATGGTCTCGGCCAGTACCTTGTCGAAATCCGCGTCCGACTGCTTGGCCGAAAGCCCCTGCGTCATCGCCCGCGAGAAAGAGGCGATCATGCCAGTCTGGGTCGCCAGGCGCGCGTTCGCCTCATCGCGGGAATAACCACCGGAAAGGGCCACGACCTTCATGACCTTGGGGTGATCGACCAGCGCCTTGTACTGGTTCACCTTCTCCGGGATCGTCAGCTTCAGCATGACCTCGGTGCCTTCGGGCAGGGCGTCCAGATGGGCCAGGATCTCATCGCGCAGGAGATCTTCGGCCTCTGCCTTGTCGGGAATGGAGATCGTGACCTCGGGTTCCAGGATCGGCATCAGCCCGTGGGACAGGATCTGCATGCCCAGTTCGAATTGCTGGTCGACGATCTTCTTGATGCCCACCGGGTTGGCGCCATCCACGACAGAGCGCATCTTGGTCCCGAAGATGCCCTTGCTCACGCCGCGGGCGCACAGCGCGTCTAGGTCCGGCATGGGCTTCATCAGTTTGACGTCGTCTTCCGGATCGGCCAGGCCCTTGTCGACCTTCAGGAAGGGCACGACCTGCTTCTTGGTCCAGAGGTATTCGGCGGTGGGAATGCCGTCGATGTCACCGTCCATGGTCCGTTCGAACAGGATCGCACCGATCACCTTCTCGCCGTTGAAGGACGGGGATTTGATGATCCGGGCGCGCATCTGGTGCATGAGCGAGAACATCTCTTCCTCGGAGGAGTATTCGTCTTCCTCGATCCCGTAGAGTTTCAGTGCCTTTGGGGTGGAGCCGCCGCTCTGGTCGAGCGCTGCAATGAAACCGTCTCCGCTGCGCATCTGCTCTGCCTGGGCGGCATCCGCGCGTACCATTTCGGCCTGGGTCGTATCGGTCATGATCAATCGCCTGAAAAATATGTGGGTCGTCAAGGGGCGCGGCGGGTCCACGCCCCATCGCCTATTCAATAGGCGAGGGGCGTAATCCCCGCAACTCAGGTTGCGCTAACGGTGTGACCTTCACCCCTCGCGGGCAGTTTTCAGCCTTCCAGAGCGGCAACGCCGGGCAGCGTCTTGCCCTCCATCCATTCCAGGAAGGCACCACCGGCGGTGGAGATATAGGTGAATTTCTCCGCCGAGCCGGAGGCGTTGAGCGCGGCGACCGTATCGCCACCACCCGCGACAGAAACCAGCTTGCCGGCTTCGGTCAGCTCTGCCGCCTTGCGCGCGGCGGCATCGGTGGCCGCATTGAAGGGTTCGATCTCGAAGGCGCCAAGGGGGCCGTTCCAGATCAGGGTCTTCGCGTTTTCGAAGGCATAGCCCACGCGTTCCACGGCTTCAGGCCCGGCGTCCAGGATCATCGCATCTGCCGGGCATTGGGTTGCCGCCACGGTTTCGTTCTCTGCTCCGGCCTTGAATTCGCGGGCGACCACGATGTCGGCGGGCAGGATGATCTGGCAGCCCACGTCCGCGGCCTTCAGCATGATCTGCTTGGCGATCTCCGTCATGTCGTGTTCGCAAAGGGATTTGCCCACGTCGATGCCCTGCGCCGCCAGGAAGGTATTGGCCATGCCGCCGCCGATCACCAGCTTGTCGACCTTTTCGGAAAGGTTACCCAGCAGGTCAAGCTTGGTGGAGACCTTGGCCCCGCCAACAACCGCCACAACCGGGCGCACCGGATCGCCAAGGGCGCTTTCCAGCGCGGTCAGTTCCGCCTGCATCAGGCGGCCGGCGCAGCAGGGCAGTTCGCGGGCCAGGGCCTCGGTGCTGGCATGGGCGCGGTGCGCGGCGGAAAAGGCATCGTTGCAGTAGATGTCGCCCAGGCCCGCCAGTTTCTTGGCCAGCTGCAGGTCGTTCTTTTCCTCACCGGGCCAGAAGCGGATGTTTTCGAGCAGGACGATCGGCGCATCCAGTCCGTTGGCGGATTCGAAATCCTCCGCAAAGGCGACCTCTTGCCCAAAGGCCTTTTCCAGGGCGGGCAGCAGCGTTTGCAGGGACAGTTCCGGCACCAGCTTGCCCTTGGGGCGTCCGAAGTGGGCGATCAGAACGACTTTGCCATCGTCAGCCAGGATGTCCTTTACCGTGGGCACGATTCGTTCGATCCGGGTGGCGTCGGTGACGCGGCCATCTTCCACGGGCACGTTGATATCCACGCGGGTCAGCACTCTTTTGCCCGCAAGTTCCATATCATCCAGCGTTTTCCAGCCCATGGTGGCACTCCTTGTTTGATGTTGGTCGAAGTGATGGCCGCTTACCGCCCGTGGGTCAACAGCCCGGCCTTGGCATTTGGGCCGCCGGTCCCTAATGCTGGCGCAAACATGTGGAAGGAGAGGCAAATGGCCGATATCAAGGATCCCGAAAACACCATCCTCATGGAGCTGAAGGGCGGCACCGTCGTCATCGAGCTCCTCGCCGATGTTGCGCCCGCGCATACGGCCCGGATGAAGGAACTGGCGCGCTCCGGTGCCTATGACGGGGTGGTCTTCCACCGCGTGATCGAAGGCTTCATGGCCCAGACCGGTGACGTGAAGCACGGCAACAGCACAGCAGATTTCAACATCCGCATGGCGGGCACGGGTGGGTCTGACCTGCCGAACCTGCCGGCCGAATTCTCCAAGCTGCCTCATGATCGCGGCACCCTGGGCGCGGCGCGCAGCCAGAACCCGGACTCGGCGAACTCCCAGTTTTTCATCAACTTCAAGGACAACCACTTCCTGAACGGTCAATACACGGTCTATGGCCGCGTGATCGATGGGATGGAGCACGTGGATGCCATCACCCGTGGCGAGCCGCCTGCGCAGCCCGACACGATGATCTCCGTCAAGGTGGCCGCCGATGCGTAAGGTCCTGTTGTCCGCCGCTCTCGTGGCGCTGGCAGGCCCGGCGCTGGCAACCGGTCTTGATATCCAGGTCGAGGGCGAGGCCAACGGCCTGGTCCATATCGACCTGTTCGAGGATGTCGCCCCCCAGCACGTTGAGCGTATCACCACCCTGGCCGAACAGGGCGCCTATGACGGTGTCTGGTTCCACCGCGTGATCGATGGCTTCATGGCCCAGACCGGTGACGTCGAGTTCGCCAAGGAAGGCGGCGACATGCGCATGGCGGGTCGTGGCGGATCCGATCTGCCCAACCTGCCGGCGGAATTCTCGGATATTCCGTTTGAACGTGGCGTTGTCGGCATGGCCCGCGCGAATGATCCGAACTCTGCCAATTCGCAGTTCTTCATCATGTTCGGCCCCACGCCCCAGCTTAACGGCCAGTACACCGTTGTCGGTGAAGTGACCGAAGGGATGGATGTCGTGGACAAGATCAAGCTTGGCTCCGGCCCGAACGGTGCCGTGGTCGGCGCCGCGGACATGATGACCTCGGTGACCGTGACCGAGTGATCGGGCGCTGGTTCTGAACGACAATGGTCAAAACGAATGGGCCCCGGATCGGCTGATCCGGGGCCTTTTTCGTGTGGCCTGGTCTGAATGTGGAAGCGGGCGAACCCCTCAGCTCTTCCGCGCACCTTTCGCCAGCATCTCGTCGACCTCGGCGCCGGAAACGGATTTCTTCAACCGAGAGAAAGAGCCGTCCTCCCAGATCTCGCTCATCGCGTCGATGATCGCGCGGTGGGTCACGCGGGCCAGGGAAGAGCCAAGGGAGATCCGCGCGACGCCGATGCGGGCGAAATCCTCCATCGCGTAGCTGGCCATGCTGCCGGCCGCCAGCACGTTCACCGGTAGCTCCGTGGCCGTGACGATCCGCTCCAAGGCGTCCCAGTCGGGCGGGCCGGGCAAGTAAAGGCAATCGGCCCCGGCCTCCTCGAAACCGGCCAGGCGGGCCATGGCTTCGTCCATGTCGTAGAGGTCCAGCATGACGCCATCAGCGCGCGCCACCAGGACGAAATCGTGGGGCAGGGCACGGGCGGCAGCCGCGGCGGCACGAATGCGTTCCACCGCAAGGGCGCGGTCATAAGCGTTGTCGCCCTTGATATCCTCGATGGAGATCCCCGCCAGCCCGGCCTCTGCCGCCAGTTTCACGGTCTCAGCCAGCGCATCGGGCGTGTCGGCGAAGCCGTTCTCGAAATCGCCGGAGACGGGCAGGTCGACAGCGGCAACCATGTCCTGGGCATGGGCCAGCGCCTCGTCCCGGGTGACCGCGCCATCGGGCTTGCCAAGGGTGAAGGCCAGCGCGGCCGAAGAGGTTCCGATTGCCTGCGCGCCCATGGCCGCCAGCATCCGGGCCGACCCTGCATCCCAGGCGTTTGCCAGGACGAAGGGTGTGCCGCGCTGATGAAGAGCGCGGAATGTGGCACCTGTATCTTGCATCTCTGCCTCCTTTAAGGCTCTTCGGAAATGGTCTTGCATGAGACCGGGGGGTGCAAGGATTTTTCTCTTGTTCAGAGCGCAATAGCGACGGCAGGGTTGCCCGATGATTACCCTGGATTGCCCCCCGCTTCCCGCCCGTTTCGCCGTTCTTGCCGATGTGCATGGCAACGCGGATGCCCTTGCTGCCGTGCTTGCGGATATGCGCCAGTTCGCGCCCGAAGCCGTTCTGGTGCTGGGCGATCACGTCTCCGGCCCGTTGGATCCGGTGGGCACGGCTGATCAGCTGATGGCGCTGAATGCCTATTTTCTGCGCGGAAATCATGACCGCTACCTGCTTGAAAAAGCGCCGGAGGACATGTGGGGCAGTGACCGGATCGCCTATGATGCCCTGTCGAAAGCGGCGCTCGACTGGCTGGCGGAGATGCCGCAGATCCTGGATTTCGACGATGTCTGGGCCTGTCACGCCACCCCGCTTCAGGACGGTACCTACTGGTCACACAAGGCCGGGCCCGGCGGCATCATGCATCCGCGCCCCATGGAGGAGATCGCCGCTTGGGCCGAGGGCATCACCGCGCCGCTGCTGCTTTGCGCCCATACCCACCTGCCGGTGCTGCTGCGCCTGCCCACGGGGCAGATGCTGTTCAATCCCGGCTCTGTGGGTTGTCCCGGCTATGAAGACGACCGGGAGCCCTTCCCCCATAGGATGCAGATGGGTACCCCGGCGGCCTGCTATGCCATTATCGACCGGCATGGCGCGGACTTCCGCTTTACCCAACGGTATGTGCCCTATGACGCCAGGCGCATGGCGGAGGCCGCGCGCGGCTACGGTGCGCAGGATTGGGCCAATGCGGTCACCACGGGGTATCTTGACGACTGAGCGGGCTGGCGGACCCACTGCGGCCGGCAAGCCGGGGCATGTCGTGCGCTCCGGCGGTAATTCCTGACTTGGCAAACGCCTTTCGCCGCGTTATCCCCGATGCCATGACGACGAAGCGCTGCATCATTATCTGCTGCATTATTACCTGCTGAGAGTTCTCTCGCGGGCCGCTTCCTCGTTTTCCTCTGCAAAAGGATCCTGTAAGCCGCCCGCGGGTGAAGTGCCTTTTGCGCTGAAGAAGAGGAACGGACATGGTCGAGATCAAGCTGCACAATTCCCGGACCCGGACGAAGGAGGACTTCGTTCCGATCGATCCGAAGAACGTGCGGATGTATGTCTGTGGCCCCACCGTCTATGACCGCGCCCACCTTGGCAACGCGCGCCCCGTAGTGGTCTTCGACGTGCTGAACCGCCTGCTGCGCCATGTCTACGGCGAGGATCACGTGACCTACGTGCGCAACTTCACCGACGTGGACGACAAGATCAACGCCACCGCCCTGGCGCGCCAGAAGGCCGGCACCCCCGGCACGCTGGAAGAGCTGGTGCGCGCGCGCTCAGATGAGACCATCCGCTGGTACCACGAGGACATGGATGCCCTGGGTGCCCTCCGTCCCGATCACGAGCCCCGCGCGACCGAGTTCATTCCCCAGATGATCGCCATGATCGAAGGGCTTGTCGCCTCTGGCAACGCCTACGAAGCCGAGGGGCACGTGCTGTTCGCCGTGGACAGCTACGCCGATTACGGCAAGCTGTCAGGCCGGTCGGTCGACGACATGATCGCCGGTGCCCGGGTCGAGGTCGCGCCCTACAAGCGCAACCCGATGGATTTCGTGCTCTGGAAGCCCTCGGCCGATGACCTGCCGGGCTGGGACAGCCCATGGGGGCGGGGGCGTCCGGGCTGGCACATCGAATGCTCGGCCATGTCGGACGCGCTGCTGGGGGATACCTTCGACATCCACGGTGGCGGCATCGACCTGCAATTCCCCCACCATGAGAATGAGATCGCCCAAAGCTGCTGCGCCCACCCCAAGGGCGATTTCGCGCGCTACTGGCTGCATAACGAGATGCTGCAGGTCGAGGGCAAGAAGATGTCCAAGAGCCTGGGCAATTTCTTCACGGTGCGGGATCTGCTGGAGCAGGGCGTGCCGGGCGAGGTGATCCGCATGGTCTTCCTTGGCACCCACTACAGCAAGCCGATGGACTGGACGGAGAAGAAGCGGGAGGAGGCGGAGGCAACCCTGCGCAAGTGGTATGCCCAGGCAGAGCAGGCCGTGGACGGTGGCGAGGTCTATGAACCCGTCGTTTTGGCGCTGGCCGATGACCTCAATACCGCGCGCGCGATCTCAGAATGCCATCAACTTTCGCATGCGGATGATGTGCCGACCCTGCGGGCGACCATGCAGTTCCTCGGCCTGATGGGAAGCGAAGTTCCGGCATGGGCCACTGCGCCGGAGGTCGATCTTTCGGCGCTGGAAACTGCCCTCTCCGACGCCCGCGCCACTGCCATGGAGACCAAGGACTTCTCCCGTGTCGACGCGCTGAAATCCGCGCTTGTCGATGCCGGGGTAGAGGTCCGCATGTCCAAGGCGGGCGTGGAACTCATCCCGGGCCCCAACTTCGACGACGCCAAGCTGGAGGGCATCTAGTGACGGACGAAAGCAACACAAGGCGACGCCCGACCTCGGGTTGGCGCGAAAGCGCCCTCCCGGGGGGAGGTCGGGCGCTGCCCGTGCCGCTGCGCGACACGGGCGTCCCTGCCGCGACCCAGCACACAAATACCAATCCGGGAGGCCAGCGATGAGCGAGCGTCTTTACCTCTACGACACCACCCTGCGCGACGGCCAGCAGACCCAGGGCGTCCAGTTCTCCACCGCAGAGAAGATCCGCATTGCCGGGATGCTTGACCAGCTTGGCATGGATTACATCGAAGGCGGCTGGCCCGGCGCCAACCCCACCGACAGCGCCTTCTTCGATGCCGCGCCGAAGACCCGCGCCACGATGACCGCCTTTGGCATGACCAAGCGGGCAGGGGTCTCGGCGGAAAACGACGATGTGCTGGCGGCGGTCACCAATGCCGGTACGCCTTCGGTCTGTCTTGTCGGCAAGACCCATGATTTCCACGTCACCACCGCCCTTGGCATCACGCTGGAAGAGAACCTCGAGAACATCGCGCGCTCCGTCGCCCATCTGGTCGCCCAGGGACGCGAGGCGCTGTTCGATGCAGAGCATTTCTTTGATGGGTGGAAGGCCAACCGCGCCTATACGCTGTCCTGCCTGAAGGCGGCCTATGAGGCGGGCGCGCGCTGGATCGTGCTGTGTGACACCAACGGCGGCACGCTTCCCGTGGCGATCGGAGAGATCGTGCGGGAGGTCGTCGCGGAAGGTATCCCGGGCGATCACCTTGGTATCCACACCCACAACGATACCGCCAACGCGGTGGCCGGCAGCCTGGCCGCCGTCGATGCAGGCGCGCGCCAGATCCAGGGCACGCTCAACGGGTTGGGCGAGCGCTGCGGGAACGCGAACCTCGTGACCCTGCTGCCGATCCTGCTGCTGAAGGAACCCTATGCCAGCACCTATGAGACCGGGGTGCCGAAGGACGCGCTGAAAAGCCTTGTCCCGATTTCGCGCCAGTTGGACGACATCCTGAACCGCGTGCCGGTCAAGCAGGCGCCCTTCGTCGGGGCCTCGGCCTTTGCGCACAAGGCCGGGCTGCATGCCTCTGCCATCCTGAAGGACCCGACCACCTATGAACACATCGACCCGGGGCTGGTCGGCAACGAACGGGTCATCCCGATGTCGAACCAGGCCGGGCAGTCCAACCTGCGCCGTCGCCTGGCCGAAGCGGGGATCGAGGTCGAAAAGGGCGATCCCGCCCTGGCGCGCATCCTGGAAGAGGTCAAGGCGCAGGAGGATACCGGCTATACCTATGACAGTGCCCAGGCCAGTTTCGAATTGCTGGCGCGTCGGGCCCTTGGCCAGATGCCGCGCTTTTTCGACGTGCTGCGCTACCGGGTGACGATCGAGCGCCGGATAGACCAGGCCGGCAAGGCGCAAAGCTATTCCGAAGCCGTGGTCGTGGTGGATGTGGACGGCGAACGCCGCCTGTCGGTCGCGGAAAGCCTTGAGACCTCCGAACATGACAGCGGTCCGGTGGATGCGCTCTCGCGTGCGCTGCGCAAGGACCTGGGCAAGTACCAGGACCTGATCGCGGACGTGCACCTGGTGGACTTCAAGGTGCGTATCACCCAGGGCGGTACCGGGGCCGTCACACGCGTCATCATCGACAGCGAGGATGCGCAGGGGCATCGCTGGTCCACGGTCGGCGTCTCGGCCAACATAATCGACGCCAGTTTCGAGGCCCTTCTGGATGCTCTGAACTGGAAGCTGCTGCATGCCCAGAAGGCCGGGGCAGAGGCGGTGCCGGCCTGATCCCTGTTTTCGGTGACACGATCCGTAATCAGTGAAAAGTAACCTTGACGTTACACCTCGGATCCGCGTAAGTAACCCATAGGTTACATACTGCGGGTCTGAGGAGGTCTGAACATGGACATGACAGTGGATAAAATCGTCACGGTGCGCATCGCATCCATGGGCGCGGCGGGGCTGATCTGTCTTGCCTACGGGTTGGCGCTGCTGTCGGGCGAGCGCTTGCCGGGCGGCACCTGGTTGCCGGGCGTGGCCGGGCTGAGCGCGGCGGCGCTGGTCTTTCTTGCCTCTTGGGCAGGGGGCAGGCAGCGCGCCCGCGCAGCAGCGGACGAAACCTACCGCCAGGACTGGCGCCGCGCGCAGCAGCACAGTTACTGGGTCGCGCTGGCCCTCTTCAGCACGCTGACGATCCCGGTGGCCTTCGACATGATCCCCGGTGCGATGGCGCTTGGCGCGGGCGGATTGCTGAGTGCGGCAGCGCTTCTGCTTCTCTCGGCCATCTACGATTTCCGAGGCCGCTGATGCGACTCGCCAATCGTGTGAAAGAGGTCCGCACCGCGGCGGGCCTCACCCAGGCGGCCCTGGCCGAACGGGTCGGTGTCTCGCGCAAGACGGTCAACACGGTGGAAAACGCGGTCTTCGTGCCCTCGACCACCCTGGCCCTCACCCTGGCGCGGGAACTTGGTACGGATGTGCAGACGCTCTTCTGGCTGGAAGAGGACTGACGTCAGGACCACAGCCCGGGCCAGGGCCACCGCGCCGTTGAAGCCGCGCGGCTTTCGTGAAAAGGAGGGTCCGACCGCAAGCAAGGACCCTCCATGGCGCCCCCCACCGACTGGACCGACGACCTGACCGCCTGTGCTTCCCTGGTTGAACGCGGCGACCCGGAGCGTTTTCGCCAGGTGATGGCCGCCCCCCTCTCGGCGCGCCGCGCGCTCTTTCCGCTCTACGCCTTCAATATCGAGGTCGCGCGCGCACCCTGGGTCACGCAGGAACCGATGATCGCAGAGATGCGCCTGCAATGGTGGCGCGATGCCCTGGAAGAGATCCAGGCGGGCACCGGCATCCGGCGGCACGACGTGGTAACGCCGCTGTCCGACATGTTGCCGCCCGCCGGCGCGCGCTGGCTTGATGCGCTGGTGGAGGCACGTCGCTGGGATGTCTGGAAAGAACCCTTCGAGGACGCGACCCATTTCAACAGCTACCTAGATGCGACCTCCGGCCACCTGCTGCGGGCCGGTGCCCTGATGCTGGGAGAGCCGCTTGACGAAAGCCTCGCGGCCTCCGCAGGGTTCGCCCTGGGGCTGGCCAACTGGTTCCGGGCCATTCCTGCGCTTGAGGGGTCAGGTCGCCAGCCGCTGCCCGATGGCCGGCCCGAGGCCGTGGCGCAACTGGCGCAGGCCGGGATCGCCGCGGCGGACCAGGTGCGCGCGCGCCGTACCAGCCTGCCAAAGACCCTGTCCCCGCTCTTCTTCGGCCTGCCGGAGGCGCGTGCGCTTCTGCGCATGGCCGCGCGGACGCCGCAGCGTGTGGCAGATGGCGCGCTGGAACTTGGGCCCCTACAGGCCCGGTTGGCGCTGACCAGGGCCGCGTTTGGCCGCTGGTAGGCTTGCGCTGAAATCTGGAAGATGGCTTGGGACCTGAACCGGACCCAAGCCATGACGAGTGGCCCAATGTACCCTGTCAGGAAGTGCCTTCAGTCGCGTCACTTGGGCGCAGGACCAGCCAGATCAGCGCCCCGCCGGCCAGGGCCAGCAGCGGTGCCATGGCCAGGTTGACCGCGTTCCAGCCCGCCTCGGGCGAGCCGCCGGAGCAGTTCATCAACCCGCCCGAGGCCAGCGACGCCAGCGTCACCCCGCCAAAGACGATCAGGTCGTTGAGACCCTGCATCCGGCCGCGCTCTTCGGGGGCATGAGAGGCGGCGAGCATGGTGGTCGCGCCGATGAAGCCGAAGTTCCAGCCGATACCCAGCAGGATCAGCGCGGCAAAGAAATTGCCCAGCTCGACCCCCTGCAGCGCGACGACACCGGCGCAGGCCAGGATGAACAGGCCGATGCCCATGATCTTTTCAACGCCGTAGCGGGCAATCAGGTGGCCGGTGAAGAAACTGGGCACATACATCGCCAAAACGTGGCTGGTGACGATATCGGCGGCATTGCCGGGGGCATAGCCGCAGCCCACCACCGCCAGCGGGGTGGAGGTCATGACCAGGTTCATCAGCATGTAGCTGACCGTGGCACAGATGACGGAGACGGCAATGCGCGGCGTGGTGATCAGCTCGCGCCGGGTGCGGCCTCGCGGCGCGTCATGGGCCGGGCGCGGGGGCTTGGGAATGTCGAGGAAGGCAAACAGGAAGGCCCCGCCCAGGTTCAGCACGACCATGGTGACATAGGCGCCCAGGAAGGGGATGATCATGGCCTCTGCCGTGACCTTGATCAGCTGCGGCCCGATGATGGCTGCCGCCAGACCGCCGGCCATGACCAGAGAGATCGCTTTGGGCCGGAAGGCCTCTGACGCGGTATCTGTTGCGGCGAAACGGTAGAAGCCCTGCGCGGACATGTAGACGCCGGTCAGCAGGGAGCCCATCAGGAACAGCACGAAGCTTTGCTGGTAAAGACCATAGGCCGCCACCACGGTGCCGGTGGCGCCGAAGCCCGCCCCGGTCAGGAAGCCCGCGCGCCGTCCGAAGCGCTGCATGAGCGCGGACATCGGGGTGGCCGCCAGCATGGAGCCCAGCACGATGAGAGAGATAGGCAGGGTCGCAAGGCAGGGATTGGGCGCAAGGCTTTGACCCGCGAGGCCCCCGATGGTGAACATCATCGGCATCTGCGCGCCAAGAATGGCCTGGGCCATCACCAGCACTATCACGTTGCGGCGGGCGCGGCTGTCATCGGGGATTTGCGTGGTCTCGGTCATGTCATCGCCATTAGTCCCGCCGCGCTGGCGCAGCAAGAGGGCGTATGCGCACAGCCCCTGGAGCCGTTGCGCTTTGGCGTCACTCGGGCTCTATCAGGTGGGCAAAGCTGCCGCAGACCCCGCCGTTGCGCAGGCCTATGGGGGGCAGCTGCGTGCCCTCTGCATCGCGCGCGCTGAACAGGGGCTGACCCCGGGCCGAAAGGGTGGAGGCATAGTGGAACTCATGCCCGCGCCAGGGTCCGGCGAAGGGACCGGCGCCCCCTTCCAGCGACCGGTAGCCCAGGTTCAAGCGGCGCTTTGCAAAGCTGGTCTCCAGGCCCAGGAGGCCTGCCATCTGGTGCCGCTTTCCATCGGCATCCACCAGCCCTTCGCCCAGCACCATGTAGCCGCCACATTCGCCGTAGACCTGCGCGGTCTCCGCGCGGCTGCGCAGCGTGCTTAGGAAGCGCTGGTTGGCCGCCAGCCGGCCGGCGTGCAGCTCTGGATACCCGCCGGGCAGGTAGACAAGATCGGCCTCTGGCACCGCGTCATCCACAAGCGGAGAGAAGGGGATCACCTCTGCCCCCGCGAGCTGCCAGTCGCCCAGCTGGTGGGGGTAGGAAAAAGCGAAAGCCTCGTCCTGGGCCATGGCGATGCGTTGCGCGGGCGGGGGCACCAGCACCTCTGGCCCCTCGGGAAGCAGGCGGGCAAGGTCCAGCACCCCTTGCAGGTCAAGACCGCTGCCGAAACCCTCTGCAAGGCAGGTGGCGGCGTTCTCCAGGAAGGCCTCCAGCTCCGGCGTCTCTTCGGCCTGGACCAAGCCAAGGTGGCGTTCAGGAAGCGCCAGGTCAGCCTTGCGGGGCAGGCAGCCCAGCACCGGCAGACCAAGCGGGGCAAGCGCGCGGTGCAACATGCTTTCGTGCCGGGCAGAGCCCACGCAGTTCAGGATCACCCCGCCGATGGTGACGTCGGGATCGAAGCGTGCGAAGCCGGCGACCAGGGGGGCGATGCTCTGGGCCATCTTGCCGGCGTCCACAACCAGCACGACCGGCAGGTCGAAGGCCCGTGCCAGGTCGGCCACGGCGCCGCGTCCCTCTGGGGGGGCGCCGTCGAAAAGGCCCATGGCCCCCTCGATGATCAGAAGCTCCTGCGGCCCGCGACGGGCCAGGGTCAGCAGGCGATCGCGGCGCATCGACCAGGCGTCCAGGTTCAGGCTTTCGGCCCCGCAGGCGGCGGCGTGAAAGCGCGGGTCGATGTAATCGGGACCGGATTTCGCGCCGCGCACGCTGACGCCGTTCCGGCGCAGAAGACGCAGCAGGGCGAGGGTCACCGTGGTCTTGCCCGCACCGGATCCCGGAGCGGCCAGGATGAGACCCTTCATGAGACCTCCGCCGGACGCCCCCGTCCCAGAGGATCCAGGTTGCGCGGTTCCTCGCCGTGAAGCAGCGCCTGCCAGTCCAGCACCTGCCGCATCAGGACCGACCGCCCGATGCAGAGGATTGCGGGCGGTTCAAGGTTGCTGGCGGCGATGTCATCGGCCAGCCGGCCCAGGGTGGTTTCCAGCACCTGCTGTTCGGCCATCGTGGCATTGGTGACCACGGCGGCGGGTTCATCGGCGGGGCGTCCGGCCTCCATCAGCTGATCGGCGATGCGGCGGGCGTGTTTCATGCCCATGTAGATCACCAGCACCTGCGCGCCTTCCGCGATGGCGCGCCAGTTGAGCGATCCCGGCGCCTCTCCGGTCTGGTCATGGCCGGTGACGAAGGTGACCGATTGGTTCACGTCGCGATGGGTGACGGGGATGCCGGCATAGGCCAGCCCGCCGATCCCGGCGCTGATGCCGGGGATGATGCGGAATGGCACGCCATGCTGGATCAGGGTCTGGGCCTCTTCGCCGCCGCGCCCGAAGACGAAGGGATCGCCGCCCTTCAGGCGCAGCACCCGCTTGCCCGCCTGGGCCATGTCCACTAGCTGAAGGGAGATATCCCTTTGTTTCGCCGAGGGTTTTCCGCCGCGCTTGCCGGCATAGACATGCTCTGCCTGCGCCGCCCAGGCTAGGATCTCGGGCGCGACGAGCGCGTCGTAGATCACCACGTCTGCCTGGCGCAGGGCGTTCAGCCCATGCAGGGTCATCAGGCCCGGATCACCGGGGCCGGCACCACAAAGCCAGACCCAGCCGGGCAGCATCTCAGGCCAATCTGCGGGGGGAAGGGGCGAGTCGTTCATGGCGCCATTATGACCAGAAGCCGCAGCCGGGGGAAGAGAGGGCAAGGCGGGTTCCCCCTTGCCGCCGCCGCCCAGCCGCGCTTCACTGGGGGGCCGCCGTTTGGCGGTGGCAGGTAGGGGCCCGGTAGGACCGGCGCGTTGAAAAGGGGTGACATGGGCCAGAGCGCAAGCCGCGATCCGCAGGGCAAGCCAGCCGGGCGGGCAAGGGGACCGGACAGGCCGCTGCGCCGGGGCTGGACCACGGGCGCCTGCGCGACCGCTGCGCTGAAGGCGGCGCTGACCGGGCTCTGGTCCGGGCAGATGCCGGACCGGATCGGGATTCGCCTGCCAAGGGGCGAGGAACCCGTCTTCGAGCTGGCCGAGGCGCGGCTGGGCGAGGGCTGGGCAGAGGCGGCGGTGATCAAGGATGCCGGCGATGATCCGGACGTGACCCATGGCGCGCTGATCCGTACGCGCGTCATTCCGGGCGGCACGGGGATCCGCTTCACCGCCGGGCAGGGCGTGGGCACCATCACCCGCCCGGGCCTGCCACTGCCGCCCGGCGAGGCGGCGATCAACCCGGTGCCGCGCCAGATGATGGAAGAGGTCCTGAGGGACCTGGCCGCCGCCCATGGCAAGGCGCTGGATGCAGAGATCATCGTCTCCATCCCCGGAGGCGAGGCGCTGGCGCAGAAGACCTGGAACCCCCGGCTGGGCATCCTGGGCGGCCTGTCGGTGTTGGGGACCACGGGGATCGTGCGGCCCTTTTCCTGCGCCGCCTGGATTGCCTCCATTCACCGCGGGGTGGACGTGGCGCGGGCAGAGGGGCTGACCCATGTGGCCGGTTGCACCGGGGCCACCTCGGAGCGGGTGGTGCAGGCGCTGCATGGATTGCCGGACCACGGGATGCTGGACATGGGCGATTTCGCGGGCGGGCTGCTCAAGTATCTTTCGGCCCAACCGGTGGCCCACGTGACCATCGGCGGGGGCGTGGGCAAGTTGACGAAGCTGGGACAGGGCGCGGCGGATTTGCACTCCGGTCGCAGCCAGGTGGATTTTTCGGCGCTGGCGCAAGGGCTTGGCCGGCCGGAGGTGGCGGATATGCGCACCGCGCTCGAGGTGCTGGAAACGCTGGGCACGGATTTTGGCGCCCATGTCGCTGAGCTGGCATTGGCAGAGGTGCGCCGCCGCCTGCCAGGGGAAGTCTCTGCCGATGTGGTGGTGATCGACCGGGCCGGGAAGATCGTGGGGCGGGCATGGTAACCTTGGTCCTGGGCGGCACGACGGAGGCGCGGGAGCTGGGGCGCAAGCTTGCTCAGGCGGGTAGGCCCGCCATCGTCTCGCTTGCCGGCGCGGTGCAAAGCCCCGCGCCGCAGCCCCTGCCAATGCGCCTGGGCGGTTTCGGCGGCGGTGCGGGCTTTCGCGCTTACCTGGCAGAGGCCGGGATCACCGCGGTGCTGGATGCCACGCATCCCTTCGCCACGCGCATCACGGAGCGCAGCGCGGCGATCTGCGGGGAACTTGGGATGCCTTATGCGCTGCTGAGCCGCCCGCCCTGGAAGCCTGGGCCGGGCGACCTGTGGACCGAGGTTGCCTCAGCCGCCGATGCCGGGGCGCATATCCCCTTGGGCACCCATGTCTTTCTGGCGACGGGCCGGCAAAGCCTGCCTGATTTCAGCGGCTTGGCCGCGGGTCGCCGCCTGACCCTGCGCGTGGTCGAACTACCCGCGCAGCCCTTTCCCCATGACGGCGCCTACCTAGTGGCGCGCCCACCCTTCACCGCAGAGGCGGAAGAAGCGCTGTTCCGCGAGCTGGGCGTGCAGTGGCTGGTTGCCAAGAACGCGGGCGGGCAGGCGGGCCGGGCCAAGCTGGACGCCGCGCGCCGCCTGGGGCTGCCGGTCCTGATGCTGAGCCGCCCGCCGGTTCCGCCGGGGGTGACCCTTCTTCGCGATGTTGAGGAGGCCTTTGCATGGGTGAACCGCCTGTGATCCTGAGAGATGAGTCGGTCCTGGCTCGGGGCCGGGACTGGCTGGCAGAGCATGACGCTGGTCTCAGGCGCGTGGCCCAGGGCCTGCCGCTGCCGCCGCTGCGCCGCCGGCCCGAAGGCTATGCCACGCTGCTGCAGGCGATCGTGGGGCAACAGGTCTCTACCGCTGCCGCCGCCGCGATCTGGTCCCGGCTGGAAAGCGCCGGGCTGATCACGCCGCAGGCAGTGCTCGCCAGCGGGGAAGAGGGGCTGCGCGCTGCCGGTCTGAGCCGCCCCAAGATCCGCTATGCCCTTGGAATCGCGGGCTCCGGCATGGATTTCGCGGCACTTGCGCAGCTTGGCGATCAGCAGGTGATCGCAGAGCTGACCGCGCTGCCGGGCATTGGCCTCTGGACGGCAGAGATCTACGCCACCACGGCCCTTGGACGGGCTGATATCCTGCCTGCGGGTGATCTGGCCTTGCAGGAGGCCACGCGCCTCCTTTACGGCTTGAACGACCGGCCCGCAGAGGCCGCGCTGCGCGAAAGGGCCCTCCTGTGGTCGCCCTGGCGCGGGGTGGCCGCGCGGATGCTCTGGAGCTACTACCGGGCTGAAAAACAAAGGGAAGGGATCCTGTGACACGCGTTCTGACGGCTGAAAAGAAAGACCCGCTTTCGGGCAGCACCCGCTCCATCGTGGTCTTCCTGCATGGATATGGCGCCAATGGCGCGGACCTGCTGGGGCTGGCGGATCCGCTGGCCGAACACCTGCCGGACACGCTTTTCGTGGCCCCAGATGCGCCTGAAAGCGTGCCGGGCGCGCCGATGGGCTACCAGTGGTTCCCGATCCCCTGGATCGACGGCTCTTCCGAGGAAGAGGCAGAGCGCGGTTTGATCGCGGCTTCAGAAGACCTGAACGCC
Organism: Pseudooceanicola sp. HF7; assembly: GCF_011806405.1. Taxonomy (GTDB): domain Bacteria; phylum Pseudomonadota; class Alphaproteobacteria; order Rhodobacterales; family Rhodobacteraceae; genus Pseudooceanicola. The sequence goes on from NZ_JAATOW010000030.1 coordinate 46,382, forward strand.
TTCCTGGATGCGCTGATGGTGGACGAGGACGTGCTGCCCGAACAGGTGGCGCTTTTCGGCTTCTCGCAGGGCACGATGATGGCGCTGCATGTCGCGCCGCGCCGGGACGATCCGGTCGCGGGCATCGTCGCCTTCTCCGGTCGTCTGCTCCGCCCCGACTTGCTGGGGGACGAGGCGAAATGCAAGATGCCCGTGCTGCTGGTCCACGGCGATCAGGACGACGTGGTGCCGCCGCAAAGCCTGCCTGAGGCCGCCGAGGCCCTGCAGGAGGGCGGCTTCAAGGAGGTCTTCGCCCATGTCATGAAGGGCACCGCCCATGGTATCGCGCCGGACGGGCTGTCCGTGGCACTGGCCTTCCTGCGGGATAAATGCGGGTTCTGACAAGGGGTTAGGGGGCCATGCCCCCGCGCCCGATATCCGGGTCAGCTGCCTTCGAACCACAGCCGCGGTTCGGCGAATTCCAGTGAATTGCCGGCCAGATCGCGGAAATAGATCGACCTTGCGCCATTGGGCCAGTGGAAATCGGCCTCTATCGGGATGCCGGCCTCTGTCAGCCGGTCGACCCAGGCGTGAAGCTCTGCCGCAGTCGCGCTGAAGCACAGATGCCCCTGACCCGTGGCCCCGTGGGGCGGGACGGGCAGGTCCAGGTTGGAGCTGCCCTCCAGCGTGCGGGCGGGATCGAAGAGCAGCAGAACGACCTCTCCCAGGCGATAGAAGACATGGCGATCCGGCACGCGGGCGATCTGTTCCAGGCCAAGGATCCCGCCGTAAAATGCCTCTGCCTCCGCAAGGTCGGAGACGTAGAGCGCGGTTTCCAGGAGGGCGGCGGGGGGTGTGCTTTGCTGGGCCATGAGGGGAATGATAGCACGCGCGGAGCGGGTGTCATCCCTGGGGTCCATGGTGGCCCGGGAAGAGCCGCTGCGATTGTCATTTGAGCGTCATGCTGGACGGGTAATGCTTTGGGTGGGTCACTATAGATCATGGGGCTTGCCAGTTAGCTACCGCGATATATAGTCAAGTCATAGCCGGGGCGGGATGTCCCGCTCTGGTGCCGACACGGGCAGACAGGGCGGGAGCGGAGTCGCAAGATGGACGGAGATTTCAGAACAGAATTCGTGAGAGAACCAGCGGCGCTGAGGCAACATCCGGCGCTGGTGCTCAACGCGGATTACCGGCCCCTGTCCTATTACCCGCTCAGTCTGTGGCCATGGCAGGAAGCGGTGAAGGCGGCCTGGCTCAATCGGGTCGACATCGTGGCCGAGTATGACAGCTTCGTGCGAAGCCCGAGCATGCAGATACGGATCCCTTCGGTTGTCGTTCTGAAAGATTACGTAAGACCCCAGAAGCGCGTGGCTTTCACGCGCTTCAATCTTTTTCTGAGGGACGAATTCGCCTGCCAGTACTGTGGCGCAAGGGGCGATCTGACCTTTGACCACGTGGTGCCACGGGCCTCTGGCGGGATCACCAGCTGGGAGAACGTGGTGGCGGCCTGTTCGCCCTGCAACCTGCGCAAGGGGTCCAAGTCGCTGCGCCGCGCGGGCATGTCCCTGCGCAAGCCACCCCGCGCTCCGGGCGCGGAGGAGCTGCGCAACATGGGCCGGAAATTCCCGCCCAATCACCTGCATGAAAGCTGGATGGACTTCCTGTACTGGGATGCCGAGCTGGAGGCCTGAGAGGGCCGTTTGCGCGGGGCACCGTTCCAGGGTTAAGCGGATCTTGCCGATGCGCACGGACGACTCGGGCTAAGAATGCATTTTCCTTGGTTAATCAGGGAATTGGCGGTCATTTCCAACGTCAGTATTACGTCGGTATTACGTCGGTATTACGTCGGTATTACGTCGGTGCGGATGTCGGTATCCGGGCCGGTTAAGGCAGCGCACGGTCAGGAACCGTTAAGACCTGCGCCGACCGCGCCACGGTAACCAGACCCCCGGAAATGCGAAAAACCCCGCCGGCAAGGGCGGGGCTTTCCAGATAGGTCTGGCCTGTCGGGGCCGCGGCCCGGGCTTAGCCCTGGGGCGTCTGGCCGGCGGTCGAACCCGGAACCGGGCTGGTTTTCGGACCGGAGGACAGCGGATCGTCCTGGCGCTGCACGGAGCCTTCGAAATGGGCGCCGCTTTCGATCGCGATGGTCTTGTGAATGATGTCGCCTTCGACGCGGGCGGTCGAGGTCAGGCGGACCTTCAGGCCACGCACGCGGCCGACGATGCGGCCGTTGATCACCACGTCATCGGCGGTCACTTCACCGCGGATGGTGGCGCCTTCGCCGATGGTCAGCAGGTGGGCGCGAATGTCGCCTTCGATGGTGCCTTCCACCTGGATGTCGCCAGTGGTCTTCAGATTGCCCGAGATATGCAGATCGGAGGACAGGACAGAGGCCGGCGGCTTCGCCTTGGGGGCGACAGCGGGCTTGCTATCCTTGGCAGCGTTGGCAGGGGCCGCAGGCTTGGGCGCGGCGCTGTCTGCGCTGTGCGCCTCGGAAGTTTTCGAACCGGGTTCGTTGATTTTGCTCTTAGAAAACATTCTTTGCAGCCTTGATATAGGTCATCGGATTAACGGGTGTTCCGTTCACGCGCACCTCGTAATGCACATGTGGTCCTGTAACACGCCCGGAGGCTCCCATATCACCGATACGGTCCGCGCGCGAGACCTTTTGTCCGACCTTGACGGAGATCCGGGACATATGGGCGTAGCGGGTTTCGATGCCGAAGGCGTGCTGGATCTTCACCAGGCGACCGTAGCCGCTGGACCAGCCGGCGAAGACGACGGTGCCGTCCGCGGTGGCGTAAAGCGGGGTGCCGACGGGCGCGGCAAGGTCCACGCCCATGTGGCTGCGGATGCCGCCGGTCTTGGGGTCGCGCCGCCGGCCGTAGCCCGAGGTGAAGCGGAAGGAGGATTTGACCGGGGTCGCAAAGGGCGCCTTGGAGGCGGCGATCCGGTAAAGGTTGAGCTGGTCCAGTTCTTCAAGGATCGCATTGGCGCGGTCCGCATCCGGGTTGGGCATCTCGCCCATGGTGGAGAAGGAGATCGGCGTCATCGGGCCACCCTGGCCGGAATAGCCGCTGCGCACCTGGTCCAAGATGCTGTCAGGGTTCATGCCGGCGGCGCGGAACATCTTGTCCAGCGGCTCGACAGAGACCTGCATCGCATCTTCGAGCTGGCGGAAGATCGCGTCGTTCTGATCCTCCATCAGGGCGATGCGCTGCGCCATCTCATCGGCCTGCAGCAGGGCGTCCTGGGCGTTGCGTTCGGTCTGGTCGCGCTGCTCTGCGGTGTCCGACAGCGCAGCGCTGAGGAAGTTCAGTGTTTCCTCGGCTTCGGCGGGAAGGGCGGCGCCCTGGCCCTCTGCCGCGGGATCGGTCAGGGCGGTCAGTTCCGCGCGCGCCGTGTCGCGTTCCTTAAGCGTGCGGCGCAGGTTGACCTGGATCACGTCGATGCCGGTCTCAAGTTCCCGCCGGCGCGCTTCGGAGCGCAGCAGTTCCGTCTGCATGTCCGAGACCCGCGCCAGGGCGGAGCTGAAGCGATCCTGGGCCGCAAGGGCTTCTTCCTCGCGCAGGTCGCGTTCGACGGCCATCGCGTTGAGCGAGGCCTGGTATGTCTGTTGGTCGCGCAGCGCCTGGTCCCGGTAGTTCCCGGCGCCGATGGTATCCATCAGCAGGATGGCGGTGGCGATGATCGTCCAGGCCACAAGCGCCGCACTGCCTGCGAAAGCAATGAGTTGCGTCCCGGGTTTGAGGCGGATGAACCGCGTCTCATCTTCGGATCTCAAAAAGAGCCGGCGTTCCGGAAAGTGCCGCTCCAGCAACGCATGGCCGCGAATGGCTAGCCTTTTTCTCACGGAGTCGTGTCCCTTGTCGTCCCAGTCCCCGGCGCCCGGTCAATCAGGTCCCCACCTGCGGCGCCTAAGATGTGTTAGCCGCCCATCGCCCCGGGCGGCAACACTTTTGCCGGCGGATCTTGGCGTGAGGCCGGAATTCCGCCTGTTTTGGCGGCTTTTCGCCTAGTTTCAACGGGAAAACGGCGAAAGTTGGTCGGAATGGCGGGCGTTTGGCTGGCGCAGGCTGAAGTGGTGCGGGGTGGCGTCAGGGATTTGGCAAGGGTTTGGGCGTTGAGGGTTTGGGGCTTGTGGGCGGAGGCAGGTTGGCTAGGTGGGAAGTCGTTCAGCATTGCAGGGTGTAAGTTGAAGAATGGATTTCAAAGCTTTGGAAGTAATATATAATCCCGCCTCAAAAGTGTGTTTCCTTCCCGAATTTCCGCTAGCTCCAAAGCGCGCCGTGAGTATTTCCGCCTCAGCATGAAAAACCGGCGGCAGAGGGGTGTACTGCCGCCGGTTTCTAGAAAGCATTCAATGGGTTGCGGCGCAATCCTGAGAGGTCAGAGCGCCTTGACGGCCTCCAGCACCTCCTGGGCGTGGCCGTCGACCTTGACCTTGGGCCAGGCGCGGGCGATGCGGCCGTCTCCGTCGATCAGGAAGGTGGCGCGCTGAATGCCCATGAAGGTCTTGCCGTACATCTTCTTTTCCTGCCAGACGCCGAAGCCCTCGCAGGCATCGCTGTCCTCATCGGAGAGGAGCGTCACGGAGAGGTCATGCTTGGCAGAGAATTTCTCATGCTTGCCCAAGCTGTCCTTGGAGATGCCCAGCACCTTGGCGCCGGCGGCTTCGAACTCTGCCGCGAGGCTGGTGAAGTCCTTGTTTTCAATGGTGCATCCGGGGGTGTCATCCTTGGGGTAGAAGAAGACGACCACGGGCGCGGGGCGCAGCTGGGACAGGGTAATCGTGCCCCCGGTGGTGGCCGGAAGGGTGAAATCGGGTGCCATGTCGCCACTGGTAAGCATTGAGGAGCCTTTCGCTGGAGTAAACTTCGCTTCCATATTAAGCCGTGCGGAGGGAGAATAAAGCGCATAGCGGCAAGAGGTTCCGGGATTTCCGGGCCCGGCTGTCGCGGGTGCGTGGTACTGGACAGGTGGCGCGGCGGCGTGGTCGGGGATGGCCGGCCTGGCGGGCCGCTTGACCCCGTTGGCGACAGGGACCCCCGGCGCGGGCCGGAGGAAGAGACACAGGATGACGCAAAGGCGGCGCCCGCAGGATGGCGGGCGCGACAGCACCGATAGCGGGGAGGCAGGCGAAAGCCCTGCCAAGGTCGTGCCGATCCGGCCCGACGCCCAGCCGCCTGCGCAAAAGCGCGGCAAGCGGCGGACCCTGCTGCACGGGGCCTGGCGGGGCAGTGTGATGCTGGTGGCCGTTGCTGTCGCCATCTGCGTCAGCGTTGCGGTGCTGCTGAGTGCCATCGTCATCCGGCAGGAACGCCTGGTCGCCCCGGACTGGCTGCGCGCGGCTATCGAGACGCGGCTTGAGACCCAGTTCCCCGGGCTCCGGGTGGATTTCGACGCGCTCAGCCTGGTCTTCGAAGAGGGCAACCGGATGCGCATCCGTCTGGACAACGTGAAGCTGGCGATGACCGACGGGCGCACCTACCTGACAGTCGCGGCCATGTCCGGGGACCTCGCGGCCCTGCCGCTGCTGGAAGGCCGGATCGAGCCGGAGGCGCTGTCGATGTCGGGCCTGCAGCTGCTGCTGCGGCGTAGTGCGGATGGCAGTATCGACCTTTTTTCTGCCGGCGCGCCGGGCTTTGCCGATGCCTCCGAGGCGGGGCGGGACCTGACCACCGCCGTCAAGGAGGTCAAGAGCCTGCTGGCAAGCCCCAACCTGGACCGGCTGGAGCGGATCGAGGCCACCGGGATCACCATCGCCTACGAGGATGAGCGCGCCGGGCGCAGCTGGTCCGTGGACGGCGGCCGGATGGAGCTGGACAAGGACGGACCCCAGATCGCGATGAGCGGGGATTTCGCGCTGCTGGGCGGGCATTCCTATGCCACGGTGATCCGCACCAGTTACGAGACGCAGCTGGACCAGGAGATGGGCGATTTCTCCATCTCCGTCAGTGACGTGCCTGCGGGGGACCTGGCCAGCCAGAGCCCTGCGCTGGCCTGGCTGGGGGTTCTGGATGCCCCGATTTCCGGCGCGCTGAGGATGCCGCTGGAGAATGGCGTGCCGGCGGGGCCGATCAATGCCACGCTGCGCATCGGTGCGGGGGTCCTGCAGCCCACGCCTGATGTTCGGCCGATCCCCTTCACCTCTGCCCGCAGCTACTTCAGCTTTGATCCCGCCGCGCGGATGCTGCGCTTTACCGAGCTTTCGGTCGACAGTGCCTGGATCCATGCGGTCTCCGAAGGGGCGCTGCGGCTGGACCTGCCGCCCGGTGGCCCGGTCGAGATGGTCGGCCAGCTGAACCTGAGCAGCTTAACCGCGGACCTGGGCGCGGCCCAGGCAGAGGCGCTGGCGCTGGAGGGGGCGCTGTCGGCGCCCGCCGGGGAAGAGGCCGCGCAGGAGGCGGATCCCGATGACGCCACCGCCGCCGTGCCGGAGGCGGAAACGGGCGATCCCGCGGAGCGGCTGAACCTGGATTCGGGCCAGATCGACATGCGGCTGCGGTTGGATCCCTTCCGGCTTGAGCTGGGCGCGGTCACCCTGCGCGACGGCGACGTGACGCTGGGCCTGCGCGGCGCGCTGGAGACGAAGGCGGGCAACTGGGACCTGTCGCTGGATGGCAAGGTCGCGGAAATCTCCTCGGCCGATCTGATGGCGCGCTGGCCGGCGGCGCTGGCCCCCAAGCCGCGCAAATGGGTGCGCGAGAACATCCGGGCGGGCCAGCTTGAGAACGTGCAGCTGGGGCTGCTGGCCAGCAATGGCGCGGCCCCGGACCTTTACCTGGGGTTCGAGTTCCGCGATGCCGCCATGCGGGTGGTCAAGGGTCTGCCGCTGATGACCGGCGCGCGGGGCCAGGCCAGCCTGCTGCGCAACCGGTTTGCGGTGCAGGCAGAGGCGGGACAGATCGCGGCCCCGGGGCGCGGGGCGCTGGATGTGGCCGGCACGGCCTTTATCGTGGAGGACACGCGGCAGAAGCCAAGCCCGGGCGAAGTGCGCCTGCATCTGCGTGGCGCGATCCCGGATGCGCTGGCGCTGCTGGATCAGAAGCCCTTCCAGTTCCTGACCAAGGCCGGGCAAAGCGTGGACATGGCGCAGGGGCAGGCCGATTTGCAGGCGGTGGTGAACCTGCCGCTGCGCAAGGCCCCGATCCCACCGGAAGAGATCGACCTGTCGCTCAAGGGCACGCTGAGCAACGTGACAAGCGATGTGCTGGTGCCCGGGCGGACCCTGACCGCGCAGCGGCTGACCGTCGAAGGCACCATGGAGCAGCTGACCGTGGCCGGGAAGGCCGCCGTGGATGGCGCCGCGCTTGAGGGGCAGTGGCAGGGCGGCCTGGGCAAGGCGGCGGCCGGGGGATCGCAGGTCACCGCCAGGGTAACCCTGGATGAAACCTTTGCCGAGGTCTTCAAGATCGGACTGCCCAAGGGCGCGATCACCGGGCGCGGGCAGGGTGACCTGGTGGTGAAACTGGACAAGGAAGTGCCGCCCCGGATGCGTCTGACCTCTGACCTGGCGGGGCTGGGCCTGCGCATCGACGCGCTTGGCTGGCGGCTGTCCGAAGGGGCCAAGGGCGATCTTGAGATCACGGGCACCCTGGATCAGCCCCCGTCCTTCGACCTGCTGAAGCTCGAGGCGCCGGGGCTGAGCGCCAAGGGCTCTGTCGCGCTGAACGCCGATGGCTCCATGCAGGCGCTGAGCTTTGATCGGGTGCAGGCGGGCAGCTGGCTGGATGCGCCGGTGGTGCTGCGTGGGCGCGGCGCGGGCGTGCCACCCGCCGTGGAGATCA
>NZ_JAATOW010000031.1 GCF_011806405.1 Pseudooceanicola sp. HF7
GCCACAGCCCGCCGCCATAGCCCGTCAGGCTGCCATCCGCGCCGATCACCCGGTGACAGGGAATGACCAGGGCGATCTGGTTGGCCCCGTTGGCCCGCGCCACGGCGCGCACGGCCTCCGGGCGACCAATCGCGCGGGCCAGCTCTGAATAGCTGCGGGTTTCTCCCGGCGGGATCTGCCGCAGGACCTCCCAGACCTGCCGGGTAAAGGCCGTCCCGTGCAGCGCCAGCGGGGTGGCAAAGGACGCGCACTCGCCCCGGAAGAAACGCGCCAGCTCCTCGCGGATCTGCGCGCCGGGCGGGAAGCTTCCGATGCCCAGCGATCCCTTCGCATGGGCACTCAACTTCTGCACCTCGCCCTTCAGCGCCTTGCGGTCCGCGAATTCAAGCAGGTGCAGCTGGCTGGCAGAGCTGATGGCGATCATGTCGCCCAGCGGCGTGGGGATCCATTCCGCCCGCAGCAGCGCGCCCTTGGGCAGGCTGCCCGGCGCGCAGCCCATCAGGCGGGCAAAGGCATCGCGGAAGGCTGAGGGGCTTTCGAACCCCGCATCAAGCTGCGCCTCGATCACCGATCCGCCGGTGGCCAGCGTCGTGAAGCCTTCGCGCAGACGCCGTTGCCGGGCCATTTCAAGGAAGGTCATGCCGTAATGGCGCTTGAAGGCGCGGCGCACGGTCGAGGGATCAAGCCCCATCCGAGCCACGTCTCCTTCCGTCCAGCGATAGCCCGGCCGCGCCTCTAGCGCGCTAAGCAGCGCCGATATGGCCGGGTCCGCACCCGCTTCCGGGGCCAGCGGATGGCAGCGCTTGCAGGGCCGGTAGCCGGCCTCCATGCAGGCCGCCACGCCCGCCTGGAAACTACAGTTCTTCGACAGCGGCTTTCGCGCCGGGCAGGTCAGGCGGCAGAAGATCCCCGTGGTCTTCACGCAGACCCAGGCGCGCCCCTCGTAGGCGCCGTCGCGCGCCAGGAGAGAGGCATAGAGCGTTTCGTGATCAGGCAGGTTGAACATCATGCGGCCAATTTAGCCGATCCGGCGCGCCCTGCCGCCGGAAATCGGGCGGCTATTTGGAAAACCTAGGCACGCAGGGATCGCGCCCCGGCCCGCATGGGCGTCATCTTCCCGCCCGGATCCTTCGGCAGGGGAATGAACTCTTCCGCGTCGCCCTCGGGCAGGGTGAACAGCCCCTTGCCCCAATGGGCCGTCTTCCAGTCCAGCTTCGCCGCCTCGATCCGCTCCGGGCTGGAGCCGACGAAGTTCCACCAGATGTAGCGCGGCCCGTTCAGCGTGGCCCCGCCAAGCGCCAGGATCCGCGCGCCCTGCGGCCCGGCCCGCAGGCTGATCCGGTCACCGGGACGGAACACCAGCACCTGCCCCTCCTCGAAATCCTGCCCCGCGACAGAGACACTGCCGGCCGAGACATGGACTCCGCGATCCTCGTGATCATCGGGCAGCGGCACCGCCGCGCCGGGCGCCAGGGTGATATCCAGGTAGAAGGTTTCAGAGAACAGCTGCGCCGGCGCGACCTCTCCGAAGGCGGTACCAAGGATCAGCCTTGCGGTGATCCCCTCTGCCTCAAGCAGGGGCAGGGCCGGCTGTGCGAAATGCTGGAAGAAGGGCGCGCTGTCTTCGCGGTCTTCCGGCAGCGCAATCCAGGTCTGGATCCCGTGCAGCGGCCCCTCTGCGCCTGTGCGGGGCGAGCGTTCAGAATGGCTGACACCCTTGCCCGCCATCATCCAGTTCACCTCTCCCGGGCGGATCAACTGGTCGCTGCCCACGGAATCGCGGTGATGGAAGACCCCGTCATAAAGGTAAGTCACCGTGCCCAGCCCGATATGGGGATGCGGGCGGATATCGATCCGCTCTTCGGTCAGCAGTTCCGCCGGTCCCATGTGATCGAAAAAGATGAAGGGCCCCACCATCTGCCGCCGGGGCGAGGGCAGCGCACGGCGAACCTCGAACCCGCCGATGTCACGTGCACGCGGCACGATCACGGTTTCCAGGGCCTCCCGCGCGATGCTGTCGGGGTCGGTCAGATCCACCATCGGGTTCCAGCTCATGTCGTCCTCCTGAAGCAGCGGTCTGTCATGGAACCTAGGGCATCCGGCCCGGCCTGACCTCCCCCATGGGCGCACAGCCGGTGTATCATGCCGGACTTCCCGGCCATCAAAGGGTGGGGCCAGGCCGGGCCAGCGCCCCCGCCAGCCAATGCACAGGGCCTTGCGCACCGCCGCCGCATTTTTCAGCGGTTGCCGCGTTTTCCGGCAGGCTTTTTCGTTAGTCCGTTTACTTGCGCCCGGCATCGGGCACATTGCCAGTCATGGCGGACAAGCTTTCAATTATCGTCGTCGAACCGGACCGGGATCGCGCCCTGCTGATCGTCGACAGCCTGCGCGAAGCGGGTGACTACGACATTCACGTGATCTCCGAACCCACCGGCGTTGCCCGCTCCATCCAGGCACATAACCCGGACATGGTGCTGATCGACATCGCCAACCCTTCCCGTGACATGCTGGAAGAGCTGACGCTGGCCACAGGCCCGCTTGACCGGCCGGTGGCCATGTTCGTGGACCAGTCCGATGACGGCCTGACACGCGCCGCGATCGAGGCCGGGGTCTCTGCCTATGTCGTCGCCGGGCTCAAGGCCGACCGGGTGAAGCCCATCCTCGACGCTGCCGTGGTGCGCTTCAACATGTTCCAGCGGATGCGCACGGAACTGGCCGCCACCAAGAAGGCGCTTGAGGAACGCAAGGTCATCGACCGCGCCAAGGGCCTGCTGATGAAGGCCCGCGGCGTGGACGAGGACCAGGCCTATGCCATGCTGCGCAAGGCGGCCATGGACCAGAACCGCCGGGTGGCCGATGTCGCCCAGGCTCTGGTCACGGCGGCGGGCCTTCTGGGATGAAGGCCGCAACGCTCTCCGTCGGCTTCATTGCCCTTACAGATGCCGCGCCCCTGGTGGCCGCGCATGAGATGGGCTTTGCCGCGGAGGAAGGCATCGCGCTTGACCTCGTGCGCGCGCCCTCCTGGTCCAGCCTGCGCGACATGCTGGTCTTCGGACGGGTCGATGCGGCGCATATGCTCTCTCCCGTGCCGGTGGCCTCTGCGCTTGGGCTGGGCGGCGGTGGCGGGGCGCTTTCCGCGGTATCCGTCCTGTCGGTCAATGGCAACGTGATCGGGGTCAGCAACGACCTCGAAAAACGCCTGCGCGACGTCGGCCATGACTTCGCCTTCAACGATGCCCGCGCCGCCGGCGAAGCGCTGATCGCCGCCAAGGATCCCGACAAGCCCCTGCGCATCGGTGTGCCCTTCCCCTTCTCCATGCATGCAGAGCTGCTGTATTACTGGCTTTCTGCCGTGGGCCTGCCCGCGCCGCAGGGGGTCTCCATCCATACCGTGCCGCCCCCTCTCATGGCTCAGGCCATGGCCGCCGGAGAGGTCGACGCCTTCTGCGTGGGTGAACCCTGGGGCTCCATCACGGTGGAAAACGGCGCCGGGGCGCTGCTGCTGCCCAGCAAGGCGATTTGGAACTTCGCCCCCGAAAAGGTGCTGGCCGTGCGCACCGACTGGGCGGAACGCGAGGATGCGCTGCTGGGGCGGCTGATCCGCTCTGTCTGGCGGGCCGGGCGCTGGCTGGGCGATCCCGCCTCACGCAGCCTGACGGCAGAGCTGCTTTCGGCGCCCGACTACCTCAACCTGCCGGCAGAGATCCTGGACCGGGCGCTTTCCGGGCGGCTGACGATCAGCGCTCGCGGCGACATGCGCGATGTGCCCGGCTTCCTGGGCTTCCACCGTGGCACCGCCACCTTCCCCTGGCGCAGCCAGGCGGAATGGATCGCGCTGCAGCTTGCCTCCCGGACCGGGCTTGACCGGGACCTGGCCATCCGCGCCGGACGGGCCGCCTTCCGCAGCGACCTGCACCGCGCCGCCCTGCGCGGGACGGAAGCCGATCTGCCCGGCGCCTCGATGAAGATCGAAGGCGCCGTGCGCGCCGTCACCTCCATCGCCTCGGAATCGGGCCGGCTGTCCCTACTGCCCGACACGTTCTTCGATGGCCGTATTTTTGAGCCTTCGGCATTCTGACGCTCAATTTTACGGCGTGCTCTCCCGGCGTCAGCGCAATCCAGGGGAAAATCCCGCCCCGTCTTCACAGAAGGATTGCCTGGCCGCGCCGAATCCGGCTTTTAGTCTGAACAGGCAGGCAATGGCGCCCACCTGAAGAATTCTCCCACCGACTGGGTTCAACTGAGCAAAGCCGCTCGACACTTCGTTCATCTGGAACGGAGCTTGTCAGAGTGGCTTTTCACGTTTGGCCCGGGAGAAAACAGCCCCGGGCAGATCAACGGGGTAGACTATGAAACATCTTCTTCTTTCTCTCGCCGCAACCACCGCCCTGGTCGCACCGGCCCATGCAGAGATGCTCGACCTGGAAAAGGACGTGCTGACCTTCGGCTTCATCAAGCTGACCGACATGGCGCCGCTGGCCGTGGCCTATGAACAGGGTTTCTTCGATGACGAGGGGCTGTTCGTCACGCTAGAAGCCCAGGCCAACTGGAAGGTCCTGCTGGACGGCGTGATCTCCGGCACGCTGGACGGGGCGCACATGCTGGCCGGCCAGCCCATCGCGGCCACCATCGGCTACGGCACCGAGGCCCATATCATCACCCCCTTCTCAATGGACCTGAACGGCAACGGCATCACCGTGTCCAACGAGGTCTGGGAGATGATGAAGCCCGCGCTGCCGGTCGGTGATGACGGGCTGATCGAACACCCGATCTCGGCCTCCTACCTCAAGCCGGTGATCGACAGCTACAATGCCCAGGGCAAGCCCTTCAACATGGGCATGGTCTTCCCCGTCTCCACCCACAATTACGAGCTGCGCTACTGGCTGGCCGCCGGCGGGATCGAACCGGGGTACTACTCGCCCGAGAACGTCTCGGGCCAGATCGGGGCAGAGGCCCTGCTTTCCGTGACCCCGCCGCCGCAGATGCCCTCCACCCTGGAGGCAGGCACGATCTACGGCTACTCGGTGGGTGAGCCCTGGAACCAGCAGGCCGTCTTCAAGGGCATCGGCGTGCCGGTGATCACCGATTACGAGCTCTGGAAGAACAACCCCGAAAAGGTCTTCGGCATCTCCTCCACCTTCGCAGAGGAAAACCCCAACACCACGCTCGCCGTGACCAAGGCGCTGATCCGGGCCGCCCAGTGGCTGGATGAGAACGACAACGCGAACCGCGAAGACGCCGTGGAGATCCTGGCACGCCCCGAATACGTCGGCGCGGATTACGAGGTCATCGCGAACTCCATGACCGGCACCTTCGAGTATGAAAAGGGCGACAAGCGCGAGGTCCCCGATTTCAACGTCTTCTTCCGCTACAACGCCAACTACCCGTATTACTCCGATGCCATCTGGTACCTGACCCAGATGCGCCGCTGGGGCCAGATCGCCGAGGCCAAGCCCGACAGCTGGTACGATGAGGTCGCGCGCTCCGTCTACAAACCGGAGATCTTCCTCGAAGCCGCGCGGATGCTGGTGGACGAGGGCCTCGCACAGGAAGCCGACTTCGACTGGGACAGCGACGGCTACAAGGATCCCACCCCGGCCGCGGATATCATCGACGGCATCCCCTATGACGGCCGCACCCCCAACGCCTACCTCGAAAGCCTGCCGATCGGCCTGAAGGGCGAACAGGTCGTCGTGGGCAATGAGATCCAGGGGTAACCCTCACGGTGCGTGACATCACGCACGCTACGGGCGCCTCGTAGGGTGCGTGCTCTGCACGCACCATCCCTTCCCAGACCAATTCCGCAACGGGTCCAGCCCGTCAGATCAAGGACATGACAATGACCACCGTCGATCCCGATTTTGCACGTGCTGAGGCACGCGAAGCCCGCCGTGCCAAGCTTTTCACCCGCATTAACACCGCCGACAAGTGGTTCCAGGTCCTTGGCCTGGCCTGGATCACCCCGATCCTGAAAGCCGCCGCCGGGGACAATCCCCGCGCCCAGATGAAAGAGATCTGGCGCCTGCTGCTGGTGCCGCTGCTGGCCATCGCCGTCTTCCTGTCGCTCTGGGGCGCGCTGGCGCCCAAGGTGCAGACCTCGCTCGGGGCGATCCCCGGCCCCGCTGCCGTCTGGGACGAGGCCGTGCAACTGCACCAGAGCGCGCTCCAGACCGCCGCGGACAAGCGCGCCTTCCAGGAGCGCGTGGAGGCGCGCAACCAGCGCTTCATCGACAACGGCCAGCCGGAGAAGGTGAAGGAGATCCCCTATACCGGCGCGCCCAGCTACTACGAACAGATCTGGACCTCCATCAAGACGGTCTTCTTCGGCTTCCTCGTGGCCTCTGCCGTGGCCATTCCGCTGGGCATCCTGGCGGGGCTCTCGGCCACCGCCAACTCTGCGCTCAACCCGCTGATCCAGATCTTCAAGCCGGTCTCGCCGCTGGCCTGGCTGCCCATCGTCACCATGGTCGTTTCCGCCGTCTACGCCACTAATGACGGGCTCTTCGCCAAGTCTTTCCTGGTCTCCGCGATCACCGTGACGCTCTGTTCGCTCTGGCCGACGCTGATCAATACCTCCCTCGGCGTCGCCTCGATCGACAAGGACCTGATCTCTGTCTCCAAGGTGCTGAAGATGAACACCTGGACCAAGATCACCAAGCTGGTGCTACCCTCTGCCCTGCCGCTGATCTTCACCGGGCTGCGCCTGTCGCTCGGGGTGGGCTGGATGGTCCTGATCGCGGCGGAAATGCTGGCCCAGAACCCCGGCCTGGGGAAATTCGTCTGGGATGAGTTCCAGAACGGCAGCTCCTCCTCCCTCGCCAAGATCATGGTTGCGGTCTTCACCATCGGCATCATCGGCTTCCTGCTGGATCGCGTGATGTTCGCCCTGCAATCCCTCTTCACCTTCTCGAACAACCGGTGATCCCCATGAGCATCCTCACGTTCGAAAACGTCTCCAAGAGCTTCGGCCAGGGCACCCATGCGACCCATGTGCTGAAGGATATCGACCTCTCCGTGAAGGAAGGCGAATTCCTGGTCCTGCTGGGCTTCTCCGGAACCGGGAAATCCACCCTGATCAACCTGATGGCCGGGCTGGAAAAGCCCACCAGCGGCACCGTCACCTTCAAGGGCAAGCCGGTCACCGGCCCCGGCCCGGAACGCGGCGTGATCTTCCAGAGCTATTCGCTGATGCCCTGGCTGACCGTGGCCGGCAACGTGCAGCTGGCGCTGGATTCGGTCTTCCCCGGCATGTCCCGGGCCGAGAAAGCGGAAAAGACAGCCCATTTCATCAAGATGGTCGGCCTCAGCTACGCCGCCAGTCGCCGCCCGGCAGAGCTTTCGGGCGGGATGCGCCAGCGGGTCAACGTGGCCCGCGCCCTGGCCATGAACCCCGAGGTCCTTCTGCTGGATGAGCCGCTATCGGCGCTCGATGCGCTGACCCGCGCCAACCTCGGCGATGAGATCGAACAGATCTGGAACGAGGACAAGAAGACCTGCGTGCTGATCACCAACGACGTGGACGAAGCGATCCTGCTGGGCGACCGCATCATCGCGCTCAACCCCGATGGCACATTGGGGCAGGAATTCCCCGTCGCCATCCCGCGCCCCCGCGACCGCTCTGCCATGAACCACGACGAAGGGTTCAAGGCGCTGCGCCTGGCGGTCACCAATTACCTGATGGATGTCGGCATCCAGGCCAAGGCGGAAGAAACCCGCCACCTGCCCAACGTCACCGCCATCCACAACCTGCCCAAGGCCATCTCTGACGCGCAGAAGGGGATGCTGGAGCAGCGCTTCCTCTCCTTCGAGGGGCTGCACAAGGTCTATCCGACCCCCAAGGGCCCACTCACCGTGGTTGAGGATTTCAACCTCAAGATGGACCGGGGCGAATTCATCAGCCTGATCGGCCACTCCGGCTGCGGCAAATCCACCGTGCTGACCATGACCGCCGGCCTGAACGCCATCTCCAAGGGGGTGATCAAGCTCGATGGGTTCGACGTGAAGGGCGCGGACCCGGAACGCGCCGTGGTCTTCCAGTCGCCCAACCTCTTCCCCTGGCTCTCCGCCAAGGAGAACGTCGCGATCGGCGTCGACAAGGTCTACCCCAGGGCCAGCGCGGCCGAAAAACGCGACGTGATCGAATACTATCTTGAGCGTGTCGGCCTGGGCGATGCCATGGACCGCCCCGCGCATTCCATGTCCAACGGCATGAAGCAGCGCGTCGGCATCGCCCGCGCCTTTGCGCTCAGCCCCAAGCTTCTGCTGCTGGATGAACCCTTCGGAATGCTCGACAGCCTGACGCGGTGGGAGCTTCAGGAAGTGCTGATGGAGGTCTGGTCGCGCACCAAGGTCACCGCGATCTGCGTCACCCACGACGTGGACGAAGCGATCCTGCTGGCCGACCGCGTGGTCATGATGACCAACGGCCCACAGGCCACCATCGGCAAGATCACCAAGGTCGATCTGCCCCGCCCCCGCACCCGCAAGGCGCTGCTGGAACACCCTGATTACTACCTCTACCGCGAGCAGGTCCTGAGCTTCCTCGAGGAATACGAGCATGGCGCGAAGGGCAAGTCGCAAGCCCCGCAGCCCGAAACTGAAAAATCGGACAGCAGCCAGGAGGCCGCGTGATGGATACTGCAATCGATACCCCCGCCAGGACCTTCATCGAAGTGGCCGAGGTCTGGGTGCCCGATGGTGACAAGCTGGTGCTGGGGGACGGCAATTACGGCACTCTGGACGCCTTTGCCGAAGCCTCGCGCCGGGAGAGCTTCGCCTGGGGCGAAGGCCTGCCGGGCAAGGCCTGGGCCGAAGGGCGCCCGGTGGTGCTGAAGGCCTTCGACGGCTCCTACTTCAAGCGCACCGAGGCCGCAAAAGAGGCCGGGCTGACCGCTGCCGTCGCCGTGCCGGTCTTCTCCGGAAAGGTGCTGAAGGCCGTGCTGGTCGTCTTCTGCGCCGATGACGATCACCGCACCGGCGCGATCGAGGTCTGGAAGTATTCCTCGGGCGTGATGATGCTGGAAGATGGCTACTACGGGGCGGCCAGGCATTTCGAATGGGTCTCCCAGCATACGCATTTCCCCCATGGGCAGGGGCTGCCCGGTGGCGTCTGGGCCTCCCAGACCCCGATCCTGATGCGCGACCTCGGCTCCGGCTACCGCTTCATCCGCGCCGACAGCGCCGGCAAGGCCGGGCTGACCACGGGCATCGGCATGCCGATCCCGGTGCCGGACGGCGCAAGCTACGTGCTGGCCCTGCTCTCGGCGCGCGGCACCCCCATCGCCCGCCGGTTCGAGCTGTGGGATGCGCGCTCTGCCCGCGTCGGCAAGGGCGAACCCTCTGCCATCCTGACGGACGGGATCTGCGCCCGCGAAGGCGCGCTCTGGGTCGGTGAAACTGAAGAGCCCCGCCGCGTCGCCGCCTGGCAGGGGCTGATCGGCCGCGTCCTGGGCACCGGCCTTCCGGTGGTCGAAAGCGGCACGCCCGGCCTGACCGCCGGCTACGAAACGCTGATCGCCCTTCCCATCCACCTCGACGGTGAGATCGCTCACATCGTCGCCTGGTATTGCTGAGAAAGGAACGCACAGATGCAGAAACTGGTCGTCATCGGTGCCGGCATGGCCTCTGGCCGTGTTCTTGAGCACCTGAAGGAAACCGCGCCTGATGCCTTTGACATCACGCTGTTCAACGCCGAACCGCGCGGCAACTACAACCGCATCATGCTCTCCCCGGTGCTGTCGGGCGAAAAGACCTATGCCGAAATCGTCACCCATGACGACGATTGGTACGGCCAGCACGGCATCACCTGCCGCTTCGGGGAAAAGGTGCTCTCGGTCGACCGGGACCGCAAGGTGGTGATCGGCGAGAAGGGCGAAGTGCCCTATGACAAGCTGATCTTCGGCACCGGCTCGTCGCCCTTCATCATCCCGCTGCCCGGGCATGACAAGCAGGGCGTCGTCGCCTACCGCGACCTTGAGGATACCAACGCCATGGTCGAGGCCTCGGGCAAGCCCGGCGCCCGCGCCGTGGTCATCGGCGGCGGTCTTCTGGGGCTGGAAGCCGCAGCGGGCCTGCGCCTGCGCGGGATGGAGGTGACGGTGCTGCACATCGCCACCCACCTGATGGAGCGCCAGCTGGACGAAGCCGCCGGCTACCTTCTGAAGAAGGACCTGGAAAAGCGCGGGATCAAGGTGATCCTCCAGGCTCAGACGCAGGAAATCACCGGCGGCGACCAAGCCGAGGCCGTGCACCTGGCCGATGGCACCGTCCTGCCCTGCAATATCGTGGTCATGGCCGTTGGCATCCGCCCCGCCGTGCAACTGGCGAAGGATTGCGGGCTGACCGTCAACCGCGCGATCGAGGTCGACGCGCAGATGCAGACCTCGGACCCGGATGTCTATGCCGTGGGCGAATGCGTCGAATACATGGGCAACCTCTTCGGCCTTGTCGCGCCGCTTTACGACCAGGCCAAGGTGCTGGCGAAGACCCTGCTGGGCGACGCCGATGCCTTCAGGATGAAGGAGCTTTCGACCAAGCTGAAGGTCACCGGCTGCGACCTGTTCAGCGCCGGCGACTTTGCCGAGGGCGAGGGCCGCGAGGACATCGTCTTCCGCGATCCGGGCCGGGGCATCTACAAGCGCCTCGTGATCCAGGATGACCAGCTGATCGGCGCGGTCATGTATGGCGACACCGCCGACGGCAACTGGTTCTTCGGGCTGATCAAGGACGGTACCGACGTATCCGAGATGCGCGACAACCTGATCTTCGGCCCGGCCTTCCAGGGGAGGGCCCAGGCGGACCCTATGGCAGCCGTTGCAGCCTTACCGCCTGAGGCGGAAATCTGTGGCTGCAACGGCGTATGCAAGGGGGACATCGTGGCGGCCATCGAGGCGGGCGCAGGCGATCTGGGCGCGATCCGCGCCACGACCAAGGCCAGCGCCTCCTGCGGGACCTGCACGGGACTGGTGGAACAGGTGCTGTCTGTCACCCTGGGCGACGACTTCGTCCTGCCCACCTCCCAGCCGGTCTGCGGCTGCACCGACCTGACCCACGAGGACGTCCGCCGCCTGATCAAGGCGCAGGAGCTCAAATCCCAGCCCGCCGTCTGGCAGGAGCTGGGCTGGAAAACTCCGAATGGCTGCCATGTCTGCCGCCCGGCGGTGAACTACTACCTGCTGGCCGACTGGCCGCTGGAGTACCAGGACGACCTGCAATCGCGCTTCGTGAACGAACGCAACCACGCCAACATCCAGAAGGACGGCACCTTTTCCGTCATGCCGCGCATGTGGGGCGGGATCACCACCCCGGACGAGCTGCGCGCGATCGCGGATGCCGCCGACAAGTACAAGGTGCCCACCGTCAAGGTCACCGGCGGCCAGCGCATCGACCTTCTGGGCGTCAAGAAGCAGGACCTGACCGCCATCTGGTATGATCTGAACCAGGCGGGTATGGTCTCGGGCCACGCCTATTCCAAGGGGCTGCGCACGGTGAAGACCTGCGTCGGCACCGATCACTGCCGCTTCGGCACGCAGGACAGCACCGGCCTTGGCATCAAGCTGGAAAAGAAGCTCTGGGGGTCGTGGACGCCGCACAAGGTCAAGCTGGCCGTCTCCGGCTGCCCCCGCAACTGCGCCGAGGCGACCTGCAAGGACGTGGGCATCATCTGCGTGGACTCCGGCTACCAGGTCGGCGTCGGCGGCGCAGCGGGCATGGACGTGAAGGAAACCGAACGCCTTGTCGATGTGCCGACAGAGGAAGAGGCCATCGAATGGACCACCGCCTTCATCCAGCTCTACCGCGAAAACGGCAAGTACCTGGACCGGCCCTACAAATGGGTTGCGAAGGTGGGCCTGCCCTGGGTGAAGGAAGTGCTTTCCGACCCGGCTGAGCGCACCGCCCTGAACGAGCGCTTCGAAATCTCGCAATCCGTCTATCGCAAGGATCCCTGGGCCGAACACGCCGAAAAGCGGGCCGAGTATTACCAGCCCCTTGCAGACCTGACACAGGAGGCCGCCGAATGAACTGGATCGACATCGGACATATCGAAGACATCCCCGTCCGCGGCGCGCGGGTGGTGAAGACCCCGGCGGGCTGCGTGGCCGTCTTCCGCACGACCCCGGACCAGGTCTATGCGGTCTCGGACCGCTGCCCGCACAAGGGCGGCCCCCTGTCGGACGGCATCGTCCATGATCGAAAGATCACCTGCCCGCTGCACAACATGGTCTTCGACCTGGAAACCGGCCTGTCGCAGGGGATCGAGGAAGAACAGATCGCCACCTACCCCATCCGGGTCGAAGACGGGCGGCTGTTGCTGGACGGTGAGAGCGTCGGCAAGCGGAGCGCGGCCTGATGAGCGCAGGGGAGGTCCGCTCCACCTGCGCCTATTGCGGCGTCGGCTGCGGCGTGCTTCTGCGCCCCGATGGCGCGGGCGGGCTGGCGGTCCGGGGCGACCCGGAGCATCCGGCGAACCTCGGGCGGCTCTGCTCCAAGGGGACCAACCTTGGCGAGACCGTCGATCTTGAGGACCGGCTGCTGCACCCGGTGCTGAACGGCACCCGGGTCGATTGGGACACCGCCATAGAGACGCTCGCGGCGCGGTTCCGCGACACCATCGCCGCCCATGGGCCGGACTCCGTGGCCTTCTATGTCTCCGGCCAGTTGCTGACAGAGGATTACTACCTCGCCAACAAGCTGATGAAGGGCTTCATCGGTTCGGCCAATATCGACACGAATTCAAGGCTTTGCATGGCCTCGACCGTCGCGGGGCACAAGCGCGCCTTCGGCACCGACACCGTGCCCGGCACCTACGAGGACCTGGAAGAGGCCGACCTGGTCGTGCTGACCGGCTCCAACCTGGCCTGGTGCCACCCGGTGCTGTTCCAGCGCATCGCGGCAGCCAAGGCCGCCCGCCCGGACATGCGCGTCGTGGTCATCGACCCGCGCCGCACCGCCACCTGCGACCTGGCGGACCTGCACCTGCCGCTGGCCCCCGGATCGGACGTGGCGCTGTTCAACGGCCTGCTTGCCGCGATCCAGACGGGCGGCGCCGTGAACGACGCCTTCTTGGAAAACGTCGACGGGTTCGACGCCGCGCTGGCTACCGCCCGTCAGAGCGACCTTGGCCTCACCGCCCTTGATCCGGAGCTGCTGCGCCAGTTCTTCCAGCTCTGGGTGCGCACTGAAAAGGTCGTCACCGTCTATTCCCAGGGCGTGAACCAAAGTTCCTCCGGCTCCGACAAGGTCAACGCGATCCTCAATTGCCACCTTGCCACCGGGCGCATCGGCAGGCCCGGCATGGGGCCCTTCTCCGTCACCGGGCAGCCCAATGCCATGGGAGGGCGCGAGGTCGGCGGGCTGGCCAATACGCTGGCCTGCCACATGGATATCGAGAACCCCGATCACCGCCAGGCCCTCCGCCAGTTCTGGGATGCAGAGGCCATGCCGGAAAAGCAGGGCCTGAAGGCGGTCGACATGTTCCAGGCGGTCGGACGCGGAGAGATCAGGGCGATCTGGATCATCCACACCAACCCCGCCGTCTCCATGCCCGATGCCGACGCGGTGAAGGCCGCGCTTGAGGGCTGCGATTTCGTCGCCGTCTCGGACGTGACCGGCCAGACCGATACCGCGCGGCTGGCCCACCTGCTGCTGCCCGCCACCGGCTGGGCAGAGAAATCCGGCACCGTCACCAATTCGGACCGCACGATCAGCCGCCAGCGCGCCGTGCTGCCCGCCCCGGGAGAGGCCCGCCCGGATTGGTGGCAGCTGGCCGAATTCGGCCGCCGCATGGGCTGGGCCCAGGCCTTCGATTTCACCTCTCCGGCAGAGGTCTTCCGCGAATACGCCGCGCTGTCCTCGATCTCGGGCGGCTTTGGCCTCGATTTCGACATCTCGGGCCTGCAGGACCTGTCGGACGCCGACTACGACCAGATGGCGCCGGTGCGATGGCCGGTCACGGCGGGCCGCAAGGGCGGGCGCTTCTTCGGCGATGGCCGCTTCTTCACCGCCTCGGGCAAGGCGCAGATGCTGGCGCTGACCCCGCGCCCGCCGCAGGCCAGCACCGGCAAACGCTATCCCTTCCGCCTCAACACCGGGCGCATCCGCGACCAGTGGCACACGATGACCCGCACCGGGAAATCCGCAAAGCTGTCCGGCCACCTGGCCGAACCCTTCCTGGAACTCCACCCGGCCGATGCCAAGGCGCTGAAGATCACGCCCTCTGCCCTGGTCACGGTCACCTCGCCCCACGGCAGATCCATCCTGCGCGCCCTGATCACAGACCGCGTCCAACCCGGAGAGGTCTTCGCCCCCATGCACTGGACCGGCGAAACCGCGCCCTCCGCCCGGATCGACGCGCTGGTGGCCCCGGTCACCGACCCGGTCTCTGGCCAGCCGGAAAGCAAGGCCGCCGTCGCCGCCGTGCAGCGCTATGACGCCGGTTTCTACGCCTTCGCCGTCGCCACGCAGCGCTTCACCCCGCAGGCGGACTACTGGGCCCGGGCCCGCACGGCCCAGGGCTGGCGCGCCGAATTTGCCGGAAGCTCTTTACCAGAGGACTGGACGGCCTATGCTTGTGACCTGTTCCAGCTTGATGGGGGAGAGATGCAGATCCTGTCCGATCTCAGGCGCGGCACCTTCCGTGCCGCCTTCCATCGCGAAGGCCGCCTTCAGGCCGCGCTCTTCGTCGCGCCCGAACCGGTCGCGGTGATGCGCGACTACATCGCCGGCCTTGCCGGAACGGAAGCCCCCCAGGCACTGGCCGGACGGCTGGGCGCGGATCAGCCAGATCCCGGCCCGGTCATCTGCTCCTGCTTCGGGGTGGGCGTGAACACGATCCTGACCGCGATAGAGGACCAGGGGCTGATGAGCGTGGACGCCATCGGCGCAGCCCTCCAGGCCGGGACCAACTGCGGCTCCTGCCGCCCCGAACTGGCGGAGCTCCTGGCCCGCCTGCCAGCCAGAGAGGCCGCAGAATGACCATCGCGCCCTATGTCCGTCACCTGGGTCGCGGTCCGGGGCGTGCCCGGTCGCTGACTTATGAAGAGGCCTTCGATGCGATGCGCCTGATCCTGGCCGGAGAGGCCGCGCCGGAAAGCATCGGCGCGCTTCTCATGCTGATGCGGATGAAGGGAGAAGTGCCCGAAGAGATCGCCGGTTTCGCCGCCGCCGCCCGGGACACCCTGCCCCGGATCCCCGCGCCCGCGCTCGACTGGCCCTCCTATGCCGCCGGGCGCAGCCGGGGCCTGCCCTTCTTCCTGCTGTCTGCCCGGCTGGTCGCCAGCGCCGGGCATCCGGTGCTGCTGCATGGCTGGAACTCCGCCGCGCATATGGCCGAAGCGGCATCGATCCGGGGCGGCCTGACCCATGCCGGCATTTCAGAGGCGACCTCGGTCGAACATGCCGGCAGGCTTCTTGAGGAGCACCGCATCGCCTACCTGCCGCTGGAATCCTTCCAGCCAAAGCTGCTGGAGCTGCTCCAGCTGCGTGACAAGTTCAACCTGCGCTCCTGCGTGAACACCGTTCTGAGGGTGCTGAACCCGGCCAGGGCCGCGGCCTCGGTCCAGGGGGTGTTTCACCCGCCCTACCTAGAGCTTCAGGCCGATGCCGGGCTGATCCTGGGCCAGAAGAACCTGACCGTGATCAAGGGCGGCGGCGGCGAATTCGAACGCCACCCGGCCAAGGGGGTTTCCCTGTTCGGGCTGCGCGATGGCGCGCCCTACACCGGCTCCGAACCCGCGCTGATCGAGGAACACGTGAAACTGAACCAGGGCTGGCAGACCCAGGCGCGGATTGCCCACCTGTGGTCCGGCGACTGGCACGATCCCTTTGCCGAAGCCGTGGTGCTGGGCACGGCGGAACTGGCGCTGGCCACCCTGGGCGACCCGACGCCGGGCGATACCGCCCGCCGCCTCTGGGAAAGCCGCAACGCCGAAGCGCTGGCCTAAGCGGCGGCCTTCACCGCATCCACGATCGTCTGCAGCACGCTGTCCAGCAGGACCATGTCCTCTGCCTCGCCCATGACGCGGATCAGCGGCTCCGTCCCGGACTTGCGGATCAGCAGCCGGCCGCCAGAGGCGAGCTTCGCCTCTCCTGCGGCAATGGCGCTTTGCACGGCATCGTCTTCCAGCGGCTTGCGGCCCTCTTCGTAGCGCACGTTGACCAGCTTCTGCGGCACCGGCTCGAAGACCGTGCTGAGCGCGCTGGCGCTTTCGCCAGTCTCCACCATGGCGGCCAGGAACTGCAGTGCCGCCAGCAGGCCATCCCCGGTGGTGGCGTGATCGGTCATCACGATGTGGCCCGATTGCTCGCCGCCCAGGTTGAAGCCCCCGGCCTGCATCCGCTCGACCACGTAGCGATCGCCAACCGCGGTGCGCTCCAGCGCAATGCCCTTGTCCGCAAGGTAGCGTTCCAGCCCCAGGTTGGACATCACCGTCGCCACCAGCGTGTCATTGGCCAGCCGCCCGGCCTGCTTCCAGCGGGCCGCGATCAGCCCCATGATCTGGTCGCCATCGGCCACGCGCCCGGTCTCGTCGATCAGGATCACCCGGTCCGCATCCCCGTCCAGGCAGATGCCGATATCGGCGCGCACCTCGCGCACGCGCTGCGCGGCGGCCTCCGGATGGGTCGAACCGCAATCCTCGTTGATGTTGAAGCCGTTGGGCTCCACGCCCAGGGTGATCACCTCTGCGCCCAGCTCCCAGAGCACGGCGGGGGCGGTGCGATAGGCCGCGCCATTGGCGCAATCCAGCACGATCCGCAGCCCGTCAAGCCGGGTGCTGCGCGGCACCGATGCCTTGGCATATTCCACGTAGCGCCCGCGCGCATCCTCGTAGCGGCGGGCCCGGCCGATGTTCTGCGGCTGCGCCGGGGGGACGCCTTCGTTCAGCAGGCGCTCGATCTCGGCCTCGGCCTCATCGCTCAGCTTGAAGCCGTCGGGGCCGAAGAACTTGATCCCGTTATCCTCTGCCGGGTTGTGGCTGGCGGAAATCATCACGCCCACGTCGGCCCGCAGGCTGTGGGTCAGGTAGCCGATCGCCGGCGTCGGCACCGGCCCCAGCAGAAAGACGTTCATGCCGGTAGAGGTGAAGCCGGCGGTCAGCGCGTTCTCAAGCATGTAGCCCGACAGGCGCGTGTCCTTGCCGATCACCACCCGGTGTTCCTGGCTGTCCCGCCGGAAATAGCGCCCGGCAGCCGCGGCCAGCCGCATGGCGACATCGGCGGTCATCGGCCATTTGTTGGCCCGCCCGCGCACGCCGTCCGTTCCGAAGAGTTTCTCCGCCATGTCTTGCCCCCGATCCTTCATTTTAAAGGCGTAAAGCGCGGTATAGGCCCTGCGCCGCGCTCTGTCCAACCCGTGATGGAGCCACGCGCGCCCCCGCCCGTCTAACCAGCGCCTCCGCCGGGTGCAAAGCCCTTGGTGGGTTTCCGCCCACCCCCCACCGGGCCGGCCGATCCCGTCGCGCGGCTCCATGGCCATGAAAGCTACAAGAAGGGGTCAGGCCCCGATGACGCAAAAACCGGCGGCACCCTGCGGCCCGCCGGTTCTCATTGCCTTGCTGCGGATCCCCCGACCCGCCGCCGCCCCTAGCGCACGATGAAATCAGCGTGCAGCGCGCCGGCGGCCTTGATGCTTTTCAGGATGTCGATCATGTCGCGCGGAGAGACGCCAAGCGCGTTCAGCCCCGCGACCACCTCCGACAGGGTCGTGCCTTCGTCGATCTCTGCCAGGCCGATCCCCGGTTCTTCGCGGATCTCTGCCTGGGTCCGCGGCACCACCACGGTTTCCCCTTCGGCAAAGGGATTGGGCTGCACCACCAAAGGCTCTTCCTGGATCCGCAGCGTCAGGTTGCCCTGGGACACCGCCACCCGGCTGATCCGCACATCCTGTCCCATCACGATCGTGCCGGAGCGCTGATCGACCACCACGGTCGCCCGCGTCTCTGGCTCTACGCGGATGTTCTCGATCCGGCCAAGCGCATGGGCAGGAGAGGACATGCCCGTCCCGCCGATATCCAGCCGCACGGTGCCGGAATCCAGCATCACCGCCACGGGCCGGCCGAAATCACGGTTGATCGCCTGTTCGATCCGGCCCGCCGTGGTGAAATCCGGCGTCCGCAGCGCCAGCCGCAGGGAGTTGAGAGAGGAAAGCTGGAAATCCACCTCCCGTTCCACCCGCGCCCCCGAGGGGATCACGCCGGATGTCGGCACCCCCTGGACAACCTGCGCCCCGTCGCCCTCGGCAGAGGCGCCGCCGGCGATGACCGTGCCCTGGGCCACGGCATAGATCTGCCCGTCCGCCGCGTTGAGCGGCGTCATGATCAGCGTCCCGCCCAGCAGGCTGCTGGCATCCCCGATGGCCGAGACCGTCACATCCACCGTGCCCCCGGCCCGGGCAAAGGGCGGCAGGGTCGAGGTCACGAAGACCGCCGCCACGTTCTTGGGCCGGAACTGCTCGCCGGTGACGTTGACGCCCAGCCGTTCCAGGATGTTGGTCATGATCTCTTCGGTGAAGGGCGCATTGCGCAGCCCATCGCCGGTGCCGTTCAGACCCACGACCAAGCCATAGCCCACAAGGTCATTGCCCCGCACGCCATCGAATTCCACCAGATCCTTGATCCGGATCGGGGCGGCGCCGGCCAGCTGCGGCAGCAGCAGGGCCAGGCAGAGCAGAAGGCGGGACAGCTTGCCATAGCCCATTACAGGTAATCCGTCAGCGACAGGCGCGACAGTTTCACCGTCACGGCATACAGGCTTTCCAGCTGGAACTGCACATCCTCCAGCTTCGAGGCCGTCTCGTAGGGATCGACCTCCAGCAGGTTGGTGCGCGCCATGTTGTAGCTGGTCCGCTCGACAGAGATCCTGACCTGCCCTTCCTCGGCGCGGGACTGGGCATAGCCCAGGTCGGCCCGGATCCGGACAAGCCCCTGTTGTTCAAAGGACATCCCCTCTCCGGCGGCGCCCAGCATCTCCTTCTGCAGGTTCACCGGGAAGCTCAGCGCGTCATCGCCCGCCAGGGCGGCCATCGCGGCATGTTTCAGCAGCACCCGGATCGCCGGATCATCGGCGCGCAGGTCCAGGTCCACGGTTTCCCCCGCCCCCAGCTGGAACGCCGGCAAAGAGGTCGTCGCCCCCTGGTAGGCCACCGTTTCAAAGCCGCCCCCCGCGCTGTCGAACCAGGTGTCCAGCTGGGCCTGGATCCCCGCCAGGGTGGTTTCCCCGGCGACCAGCGGGCGCAGCTCATCCAGGATCTCGTCGGCACTGATCAGCGCCGGCTGATCGGTATCCACGCCGGAAAACATCGTCCGCCCGGCCACGTCGGTGTTCAGCGCGCTGACGATCACCCGCAGGTCCTGCACCGCCCGGTCAGAGACATTGTTGACCACCTCTGCCAGCCCGGCACTGGAGGCACTCATGGAGGCCAGCCCAAGCTCGGAGATCATGTCCTGGAACCGTCCCAGCACGCTCTGCATGCCGTCGGTGAACAGGATCGCCTCCCCGGTGGCATCCTCGTAGGCATCCAGCAGGGTCAGGTTGCGGTCCACGTCCGACAGGTAGGAATAGCTGCCCGACAGGTGCCGACCGATGTCAGAGGCCTTGCCGCTTGCAAGTTCCTCGACCAGCGATCCCATGCGGGTCTTCAGGTCCGTGTTCTGTTGGCGCAGCATGAAGCTTTGCGCCAGGTCGCCTATTGAAATCAACGACATGGATCAGATCCTCATCAGAATATCGAGCATTTCCTCGATCGTTTGAACCAGCCGGGCATTGGCGGAATAGCTCTGTTCGATCAGCAGCATGCGCTGCATCTCCTCGTCCGTGTCGACCCCGTCCGACAGCAGCCGCTCCTTCAGTTCCGCGGTGCGCGTATTGGCATAGGTCATCGCCTGGTCGGCGGTGTTGCGGTCAGAGGAGACGATGGACATCATGCTGGACGCCAGGCCAGAGGCAGACAGCCCCTCCGTCCCGAAGACGGCCGAGGTCGGCGTGCGCCGGGTTTCCAGCGCCGCCTTCATGTCGAAGATCAGGCTGGCATCGCTGGCACTGCCCGATGTCGCCGCCCCAAGCCCGTCGCGCAGGTGCCAGGTTTCCCCGCCCTGTGCCGGATCGACGATCGCGTTGACCGCGATGCGGGCGGAAATACCCAGCTCATCCGCGGGGTCGAAGAACAGCCCGTTGTCGGTGAACAGCCCCGGGTCGCCCGCGGCGCGGGTGGTATCGATCCCGGCATCCTGGAACCGTTCGATCAGGTCGCGGGCCACCGTGTCCAGGTTGGCCTGCGCCTCCACAGCGAACACGTCGCGGATCTCGAACAGAGAGGCCAGGCGCGCGCCGCCGATGGGATCGTTGAAGGTATCCGTCTCGACCGGCTGGCCATTGATCGTCAGGCCGGACAGGAAGCCGTTGTCGCGCGTCAGATGCGGCGTGATCGTGTTGGTGCGGCTAAAGCCCAGCTCCGCCGGGGAGCTGTCCACCAGGATCGCGCCGCCGGGGGTGTAAAGCGCCACCGCGCCATCCTCCCGCCCCGCCTGGAGCACCGGCATGATCTGGGACAGCTCATCGATCACCGCCTGGCGGTGGTCCATCAGCGAATTGGCGTCATCCCCGACGTTGATCGCCCGGCGGATGGAGCCGTTCAGGTCATGGACCTGTTCCAGCAGCACGTTGGTGCGATCCACCGTGGCGGAAATCTCTGCATCGGCCTCTTCGCGGATGGTCTGGATCCCGTCGGAGATATCGTTCATCTCGCCGGCCATGTCCTTGGCCGCATCCAACACGGCGGTCAGCCGTTCGGGCAGATCCGGGCGCGAGGCGGCGGAGATCAGCGAGGTTTCGAACCTGGCGACCCGCGCGGCCAGCGAACTGGAGTCCTCCGGCGTGCCCATCAGGCTTTCCAGCCGGTTCTGGTAGGTCGCGCTGGTCTCTGTATAGGCAAGGGCGGATCCCGCCGCGCGCCATTCGCTGACCAGCTTGTCGTCCATGTAACGGACCACGCCGTCGATGCGCACGCCGCCATAGCTGCCGACGCCGCGGGTGGACACTTCAAGCTCGCGCTTGCCGTAGCCGTCGTTCAGCGCATTGGCGACATTGGACGACACGACAGAGGCCGCGCGTTGGGTCATCGTCAGCCCGGAAAGGGCGTTGGAGAGGGCTCCGGACAGGCTCATGTTTCAGGCCTTTCTGCTGCTAGGGAAACGGGCGGGCGCCGTGCTGGCGCCCGGCCGAGATCAGCGTTTGATATTGGTGGTTTCCTGGAGCATCTCGTCCACGGTCTGGAAGACCTTCGCGTTGGAGGAATAGGCCCTCTGGGTCCGGATCATGTTCGTCAGCTCACCCGCGACATCGGTGCCCGATTCCTCGCGCGCGAAGGACACGATGTCCCCCGTCGGCCCGTCACCGGCATCCCACAGGTAGTAGGGGCCGCTGTTCGGGGTCGCCACGTAGGTCTGGTAGTCCAGCGATTGCATGCCGTTGGGGTTGGCCACATCCGCCAGCGGAACCTGGTAGAGGATCTTCACGTCGCCATTATCGAAATTGGCCCGGACAAAGCCGGTCGGATCCACCTCGACCCCGGTCAGCGTGCCCACTTCGGCGCCATCCTTGGTGATCCCGGTGGGTGCGAAGGTATCGGAAAGCTGGGTCAGCCCGTCCGATGTGCCCAGCAGGCCCAGTTCAACCTCGATCGGGCCGCCGGCGACATTGACC
Source organism: Pseudooceanicola sp. HF7 (assembly GCF_011806405.1). GTDB lineage: Bacteria > Pseudomonadota > Alphaproteobacteria > Rhodobacterales > Rhodobacteraceae > Pseudooceanicola. The sequence goes on from NZ_JAATOW010000031.1 coordinate 21,697, forward strand.
ACCACGGTGCCGGTCGTGTTGTCATAGGCCCCGCCGGCCGCGCCCAGGGTCACGCTGGCCAGGGTGCCGCCGCCGGTGCGGGTATCGTTGAAGGTCAGGTCGTAATCGCCCACCAGGGTGCCATCGACCTCATCGGTGATCTGCATGTTCCAGGCATTGGTGGCCAGGGGGCCAGAGGTATCGGGGGTAAAGACCACCGTCAGCGACTGCGGCTTGCCCAGGTTGTCGTAATATTCGATCGACAGCTGCACCGGATCGCCAGAGGCCGTCGGCTCCGTCTCCGTGGCGGGCAGGTTCACGCCCAACCCGATCTCCGTCGTCGGATTGCCGGAGAAGGAGCTCTGGTCCACCTGGATCGGCACCAGGCCGGAGTCGGTCTCACGCGAGACCGCCGGGAATTCGCCATTGGCATCCGCGGGCCAGCCCAGGAGCATCAGCCCGCTGGCGGACCGCAGGTAGCCCGCGTCATCCAGCCGGAAGGAGCCGGTCGAGGTCAGCATCATCTGCTTGAAGGTGCCGGTCGCCTCGACCTCCGTGGCGCTGGCAACGGGCAGCATGCCGCGTTCGCGCACCGCCAGGTCGGTCGCGTTGTCCGTCGGCACGATGGAGCGCCGCTGGTCGATGATCCGCATGGTAGAGGCCCGGACACCGCCGGCGGTATATCCCGCACCGCTTTCCCCAAGCACCAGCGAATGGAAATCCGCCTCTACCTTCTTGTACCCGTATGTCTGCGAGTTCGCGATATTGTCCGCGATCGTCGCCAGACGCGTCGCATTGCTGGTCAGCCCCGCGATACCCGCATTGAGGGATGAGGAAATAGTCATGGATACGCCTTTCTGCTGCGTCGACCTCTCGTCTCGCAACAGAGCTAAGCGCGCCGAATTAATATGCGGCTAACAGCTAAAATCCTCGCTACTTCCACCGCTTCGCGGGGGTCAGCTTTCCTTGCGCAGCAGGATGATTTCCAAGCGGTTGTTCCGGGGTGACATCGGGTTGCGCGCGACCAGTTCGCGGTCCGCATGGCCGGTGACCCGCAGCACCCGGTCGTAATCCATCCCGGAGCCGGTCATCAGCTGGCGCATCGATTCGGCGCGGTCGGCCGAAAGCGTCCAGACCGGGTTGTCGTTCAGCACCACCGGGCGGGCGTGGACATGGCCTTCCAGCGCCATCTTGTTGTCCACTAGCGCCGTCACCCGCACCAGCATGCCCGCCAGCTGGGACAGCAGGTTGGTCGGCTGCGTGGTATTCTCCACGAACAGGGTCGCATCCTCGTTGTCGAAAAGCTCGATCACCAGGCCCTCGTCGGTGACCCGCGTCACGATATGCTTCAGCACATCGGGGTGCACATCGCTTTCCCCCGCCTTGCCGACCAGGATCTCCTCCACCTTGCGCAGCTCTTCCGTTTCCTCGTCGAAACGGCGGTCATTGCGGCCCGCGGCCTTGTTCTGATCCATGGGGTTGGTCGAGGTCGATCCGGTCCCGACCTGGGGATTGGCGATCTCGGAAAAGACGCTTTCGCCGCCAAAGGCACCGTCCCCCCCGCCAGAGACGGGGTTGATCGGAATCGTCGGAGAGAAGTAATCCGCGATCCCCTTGCGTTGCTTTTCCGTCGTCGCGTTCAACAGCCACATCAGAAGGAAGAAAGCCATCATCGCCGTCACGAAGTCGGCGTAGGCCACTTTCCAGGCGCCACCGTGATGTCCATCACCGCCGCCCTTCTTTACCTTCTTGATGATGACTGGCGCGGCATTCCCTTGCCCGGCCATATCTCTCACCACCGTTATCTCACCCGGCACCAGACCTAGCGCCCAGGTCTTGCAGAGAGCTTAACATCCCCAATTGTTGCTGTTTCCCGGACGCAAGGGCGGCGAAGGGGCGAAAGGGGACCATAGCAAGAACGGTTTGTTAACCAAGCGCGCCCTAAAGCAAAGGGCATGACACAGTTCAACGACCTCCACGGGGAATGCGATATCCTTGTCCTGGGCAGCCGGGGCAGGATCGGGCGGATGCTGCGGGGCTTTGCCACGCGGGAGTCCACCGGCGACATGGTGATGCCAAGCCTGGCCTGGCAAAGCCGCAGGGGCGGGCCCGGCCTGATTGGCTGGACGCCGGGCGATCCCGCGCCGCTGCGCGCCCGCACCATCCTGGCCCTCTGGGGTGTGACTTCCGGCACGCAGACGGCGCTTTCCGCCAATGCCGCCCTTGCCTGGGAGGCGCTTGACCTCGCGCTGAAGACCGGCGCGACCCGGGTGCTGCATGTCTCAAGCGCGGCGGTCTACGGGCCGGCCAGCGCCGCCAGTGAAGACAGCCCGCTGCAGCCCGTCACCGCCTATGGCCAGGCCAAGCAGGAGATGGAGCAGGCGATTGCCGTCTGGCACCAAAGCCATCCCGGCGCGCCGGTGCGCAGCACGATCCTGCGGCTGGCGAACCTGGCCGGGGCGGACATGCTGTTCACCAACCTCGACAAGGGCGCGCCCATGCTGCTCGACCGCTTCCCCGACGGGCGCGCGGCGCGGCGCAGCTACCTGGCCCCGCGCGATCTGCTTGGGCTGGTCTGCCGCCTGCACCAGAAGGCGCAAGCGCTGCCGCCCGTCCTGAACGTGGCCGGGCCCCGTGCGCTGGGCATGGATGACATCCTGAATGCTGCCCGCCATCCCTTTACCTGGCGCGCCGCGCCGCCCCGGGCGCTGCAAGAGGTGCAGATGGAATGCGACCGCCTGCACCGGCTGACCGGACCGCTGCCCGACAGCAGCCGCGCCACGGCGCTGGTGGCGCAATGGCAGGCCGCGCGCCAGTTCCGGGCGCTGGATCGCCTTGGCGACCCAGATACGGATGATCAGCAGACCCAGGTCATCGACATCGCGCAGCCCCTGCCGCCCACCGCCTACCGCGGACAACCGGGCCTTCAGGACAGCCTGCCGTGACCCCCTGGAAGCGCGCCATGGATCTTGCGGGCGGGCTGATCGCCCTGGCGCTGCTCTGGCCGCTGATGCTGGGCGTGGCGCTGGTGATCCGCCTGCGCGACGGGGCCCCGGTGCTGCATGTCTCTGAACGGATGCACAGCCCCCAGCGCGCCTTTGCCCTGGTGAAGTTCCGCACCATGGCCCCGGATCCGGCGGATCGCGGGGTCTCTGGCGGGGACAAGGCCGCGCGCATCACGCCCACCGGCGCCGTGCTGCGCCGCTACCGGCTGGACGAGATGCCCCAGGTCTGGAACGTCCTGCGCGGCGACATGAGCCTGGTCGGCCCCCGCCCGCCCCTGCGCCGCTACGTGGAGGCCCATCCAGAGCTTTACGCCGAAGTCCTGGCCTGCCGCCCCGGCCTGACCGGGCTGGCCAGCATCGAATTCCACGCACGCGAAGCCGCGCTGCTGGCCCGCTGCCGCACGGCAGAGGAAACAGAGCGCGTCTATACCCGCCGCTGCATCCCGGCCAAGGCACGGCTGGATCTTGTCTACCGGCGCAGGCGCTCACTTGGGCTGGACCTGCTGCTGCTGGGGCGCACCTTCCGCAGGCTGCTGCCGGGGGCGGTCCGGCGCTCCTAGGCCGGATGTTCCAGGGGTCTGTCAGGGGATCTTCCGGCGTTATCGGAATGGTTACGGCTTTGCGTCTTAGCTGAACGAAAGGGCAACAGGGCGGCAGCAATGAACATGCGCTTCGTGACACGGCTGGGCCGGGCGGAAAAGGCGGCGATCCTGCTGGCGCTGGACGGGCTGACGGCGCTGGCCGCCCTGGTGATGACGGACCGGCTGCTGTCCCCTGCCGCGGGGACGCAGGCGGCGCTTGCCCAGGCTGCCCTGCTGACCCAGCCGCGCTTCCTGCTGGCGGGCCTGCTGACCGCCATGGGGGTCAGCTGGTACCTGGGCCTTCACCGGATGCAGCTGTTGGCCTATGAAAAGCACGGCATGGTCGAAACCTGCATCGTCGCCGCCAGCATCAGCGCCGCCTGCGCCCTGGTGAATACCTGGCACGGTAGCGGGCAGAGTCCGGTTCCGGGCCCCCGGGCGGAGCTGGCGCATGTCCTGCTCTGCGGGCTGCTTTTCCTGGCGCTCTCCTTTGCCGCGCGGCTCACGCTGCTGCGGATCACCGCCGCGCTCTACCGGCTGGCGCGCACCCGCAAGCGGCTGCTGATCTACGGGGCCGGGCGGGCGGGCCAGCAACTGGCCGCCGCGCTGGATGCCGATGAGACCATGCGCCCCGTCGCCTTCCTGGATGACACCCCCCGCCTGCAAAGCCTGACCATTGCCGGGCTGCGGGTCTTCTCTCCCCTGCGCCTGCAAACCCTTGTCCAGCGGCTGGACATAGACGCCATCGTGCTGGCCCTGCCCGATGATGCCCGCCGCCGCAAGGCCCAGGCGCTGGCGGCCACGGATTGCGAATTGCTCTCGCCGCCCTCGGTCTCGGACCTGTTGCAGGGGCGGGCGGCCGCGCCGCAGAGGGGGCAGATGCCGATGCAGGCGCTACTGGGGCGCAAGCACCTGGATGAAGAGATCCCGCAGGCCGGCGACAGCTACCGCGATCGCGTGGTGCTGGTCACCGGGGCCGGCGGCTCCATCGGGGCAGAGCTTTGCCGCCAGGTCGCCGCGCTGGGTCCGGCGCGCCTGGTACTGCTCGATCACTCCGAACTGGCGCTTTACACCATCGCGCGCGAGCTGGGCGAAACCTGGCCGCAGCTGGCGCTGACCCCGGCGCTGGGCTCTGTCTGCGAAGCACCGCTGGTCCGCGCCCTGCTGCGCGACGAAGGGGTTGAGATCGCGCTGCACGCCGCCGCCTACAAGCATGTGCCACTGGTCCAGCAGAACATGCTGGAGGGGCTGCGCAACAACGTGCTGGGCACCAAGGTCCTGGCAGAGGCCTGCGCCGATGCGGGGGTGGAGCGCTTCATCCTGATTTCCACCGACAAGGCCGTGCGCCCCTCCGGCGTCATGGGCGCGACCAAGCGCCTGGCAGAGGAAATCGTGCAGGACCTCGCCGCGCGCCGCCCCGATGCGCGACCGGATTCGGGGACAAACGGCACCCGCTTCGCCATCGTGCGCTTCGGCAATGTCATGGGCTCTTCCGGCTCCGTCATCCCCCTGTTCGAGGACCAGATCGCCCGGGGCGGCCCGGTCACCGTCACCCACCCCGAGGTCACGCGCTACTTCATGACCGTGACAGAGGCCGTGCGCCTGGTGCTGATCGCCGGCAGTTTCGCGCGCGGCGGGGACGTGCTGGCGCTGGACATGGGCGACCCGGTGGAGATCCTGCAGGTGGCCCGCCAGATGGTGCTGGGCGCCGGGCTGACCCTGCGCGATGACGCCAGGCCCGACGGCGACATAGAGATTCGCTTCACCGGCCTGCGCGAGGGCGAGAAACTGCATGAAGAGCTCTTCATCGGCTCCGACATGCGCCCCACGCCGCATGACCGCATCCTGCGCGCGCAGGAAGGGCACCTGTCCCAGCTTCAGGTCGCCGCCGCGCTGTCCGAGATCCGCCGCGCGGTGGACTGCCGCGACCAGGCCAGCGCCCGCGCGGCCCTGGACAAATGGGTCTTCGGCAAGGCGGGCACGCGGGTCTCTGCCACCGGCTGAGCCCCCGCCCCTGCGCCCACCATTTACTCCCAGGTCTTGCGCAGCACCCGGACCCAGTTGCGCCAGCAGAGCTTTTCCATCAAGGCCTCGTCGTAGCCATGCGCCCGCATCGCGCTGCGCATCGCCGGCAGGCCGGCGCAATCGCCGATATCCTCGGGCACCACCGCCCCGTCGAAATCCGAGCCAAAACCCACCCGGTCCTCGCCCAGCACGCCGATCATGTGATCCAGGTGGCGCAGCAGCACCTCCAGCGGGAAATCCGCCTCCATCTGCCCGTCCGGCCGCAGGAAGGCCGAGGCCAGATTCAGCCCCACCATCCCGTCGCTTTCCGCGATCACCCGCATCTGCCGGTCGGTCAGGTTGCGCGCGTGGTTGCAGATCTCCCAGGCGTTGGAATGGGTCGCCACAAGGGGCGCATCCGACAGTGCCGCGACATCGTCGAAGCCCTTCTCGTTCAGGTGGGACAGATCCAGCATGATCTTCAGATCATTGCATTTCTTCACCAGCGCCCGCCCCGCCTCGGTCAGCCCGCCGCCGATATCCGGGGTCGAGGGGAAGCGGAACGGCACCCCCTCCGCGTAGATCGTCGGGCGGCTCCAGACCGGGCCGAGCGAGCGCAGCCCGCGCGCATGCAGCGCCTCGAGCACGCGGAACTCCGGGTCGATCGCCTCTGCCCCCTCGATATGGGCGATGGCGGCCATGGTCTCTCCGGCGATGGCGCGCTCCAGGCTGTCGGCATCGCGGCACAGGGTCACCACGCCCTCGGCCTCCAGCGCCTCGAGCGCGGCAAAGCCGCGTTGCACGACCTGTTCCGCCGGGGCCTGCGCCAGCGGTTCGGGCAGCGGCACGTCGTAGCTTGGGCCAGAGAAATGCAGCCCCCCGCCGGGTTCCACCGCCCCGGGGACGAAGATGGCAAAGAAGCCCCCGGCGAACCCGCCCGCCCGGGCGCGGGGCAGGTCGATATGCCCGCTCTGCATCCCCTCGCGCAGCTGTTCTGCCGTCGCCTTGCCTGTGATCATCCGCAGGATCAGATCGTTATGGCCGTCGAAAATGCCCGGCGTGGTCGGGGAATGCGTCATTCCAGGTCTCCTTTACCTATACGTCAACAGAGCAGAAGCCAGCGGCGTCGGAAAGCGGAATTTGCATGTGCACGCATGGGTTGTGGCGCACACCGATCCAAGGGCGCGCGGCCAGGGGCAAAAGGGCCGCACCGGCCTTGCCGGGCGGCCCGTTCCGCGCGTTTCCCAATGAAAGGGCTCAGTCGAAACTGACCGTCTTGTCCGCTTCCCCGGCAACCCAGTAGCCCGCGCATTTGGTCCAGACCAGCGGATGGCCATTGTCGGTGAAATGGGCACGCAGGGCCTGGGTCACCCCGGCCTCTGCCGCGATCCAGATAAAGGTGCCCTCGTCCAGCTCCAACCCCTCGACAGCCGCCAGCAGCGGCGCGGGATCGGCGGCCTCTGTACCGCGATGCACCCAGCGCAGGGTCAGCTTCGCCGCGCTGTCAAAGACCTGTTCTTCGGAGGCGTCGCGCACGGCGGCGATCATCGCCACCGCGTGATCCGCCGGCACCTCTTCGGCGAAACGGCCCATGGCGGGCAGCGCGGTCTCATCCCCGATCAGCAGCCATTTGCGCGGCCCCAGGATCCGCCGCGACCCGCGCGGGCCGCCGATCTGCAACACGTCGCCTTCGCGGGCATTGACCGCCCATTCAGTGGCCGGCCCCGCCGCATGCACGGCGAAATCCAGCACCAGCGTCCCGGCCTCGGCATCATGGCGGCGCGGGGTGTAATCGCGCATGACCTTCTCTTCGCCCTCTTCGGCAAAGAAGCATTTCACGTGATCGTCGAAAGCGCCCGAAACGAAGCTGTCCATGTCCTCACCCTGCAGGGTGATGCGGATCATGTTTGGGGTGATGTTTTCCCGGGCGATCACCGTCAGCGCGCGGCGGCGCAGCTCATGGCGGATACGTTCGATTGTCGGGGTGGGAAGGGTCTCTGTCGCGGTCATGATGATCCTGTCTGATCCTGATCGGGGCGGCCATCCGGCCCAGGCCGAAGCCCCGGGGCTGCCCTGCGCCGCGCGTCCCGCGCGACAGGTGGCACTTAGACTTGCGCGCCCGGCTGGCCCGCATAGGTGAGTCTTTCTATCAGGATTTCGCACCGCCGGGCAAGCCATCCCGCGGCAGGCCCGGGTTTTTGCCGGCCCCAAGGCCGGAAAAGGCCCGCCCAGGGGCGCAATGGGCCCCTTTCGGGCGGCTCAGGCGCGTTTTCCCCCCAAAACCGGGCCCAGAACCGGGCCCGACTGGCGCAGCGAAGCCACAGGCCCGCGCGGGTGCCGCCCTGCCACGCCGGCTTTCTTGTGCGGCGGCAGGCCCGGGCGTAAGACTTCGGCCATTATCCTGTCGGACCGATTGCTTATGACCAGCCTGCCTTCCCAGACGATCCTCGTGACCGGCGCTGCCGGCTTCATCGGCTTCCACATGGCGCGCCGGCTGCTGGCGGCGGGGCACCGGGTGATCGGGCTGGATGCGCTGACGGATTACTACGATCCCGCGCTCAAGACCCGGCGGCTTGAGATCCTGCAGGCCTTTCCCGATTACGTCACCGTCACCGCCCGCCTGGAAGAACCCGGCCTGCTGCGCGCCCTGTTCGAGCGTGAGCGCCCCACGCGGGTCATCCACCTGGCTGCCCAGGCCGGGGTGCGCTATTCCATCGATGAGCCCCGCTCCTACGTGGAGGCCAACCTGATCGGCACCTTCGAGCTGCTCGAGGCCGCCCGCGCCTTCCCGCCCGAACACATGCTGCTGGCCTCCACCTCCTCGGCCTATGGCGCGAATGAAAAGATGCCCTATGCCGAAACGGACAAGGCCGACTGGCCCATGTCCTTCTATGCCGCCACGAAGAAGGCGACCGAAGGCATGGCACATTCCTATGCCCATCTCTACGGGCTGCCCACGACCATGTTCCGCTTCTTCACGGTCTACGGGACCTGGGGGCGGCCCGACATGGCGCTGTTCAAGTTCACCCGCGCGATCCTGACCGACCAGCCGATCGACGTGTACAACCACGGCGACATGAGCCGCGATTTCACCCAGGTGGACGATCTGACCTGGGCGATGGAGCAATTGCTCTCCGCCGTGCCCCCCGCGGCAGAGGGGCGCGGGGCCCCGCTGCCCGGCGACAGCCTTTCGCCCGTGGCGCCCTTCCGGGTGGTCAACATCGGCAATTCCGCCCCGGTGAAGCTGCTCGATTTCATCGAGGCCATCGAACGGGCGACCGGGCGCAGCGCGCGCAAGAACATGATGGACATGCAGCCGGGCGACGTGCCCGCCACCTGGGCCGATGCCGGGCTGCTGACCCAGCTGATCGGGCCGATGCCGCGCACCGATCTTCAGGACGGGGTCGGCGAATTCGTCGACTGGTACCGCGATTACATGCGCCTCAACAGCGCCTGAGCCCGCTTCGGCCCCGGGGTTGGCCCCGGGCTGCGTCTTTCCCCCCGCCCGGGCGCTGCCCGGCCAGCACAGGCCCACACATGCCGACCGCAAAGCCGACCAAGGATTACACCATCGCCGCGCTCTGGATGCAGGGCCCGCTCAGCTTCCTGGAACAGCTCTGCCTGAAGAGCTTCCTGGACGCCGGGCACCGCAACGTCGTGCTCTATCACTACGGAGAGCTCCAGAACGTCCCCGATGGCATCCAGCTTGCCGATGCCAATGAGATCCTGCCCCAGGAAAACTTCCTCAAGCACGAGCGCACGGGCTCCCCGGCGCTGCATTCCGATCTCTTCCGCTACCACATGCTGGCCAAGAGCCGGGACACCATCTGGGCCGATACGGATGCCTATTGCGTCCGCCAGTTCGACACGCCCAACGGCCATTTCTACGGCTGGGAAAGCCCCCACCACGTCAACGGCGGCGTCCTGGGCCTGCCCCATGACAGTGACACCCTGGCCGCCCTGCTGGACTGGACCACCGATGAATACGCCATCCCGCCCTATTACGGCCCCGATTACGAGGCAGAGCTGACCGCCAAGCGCGACGCCGGCACCCCGGTGCACGCGGGCGAACAGCCCTGGGGCGTCTGGGGCCCGCACCTGGTGACCCACTGCCTGCAGCAGACCGGAGAGATCCGCCATGCCCTCCCGCAGGAGGCGCTCTATCCCATCGGTTTCAAGCAACGCCGCCTGATGATGCGCCCCGGGGTCGATACCTCCGGCTACATCACCGAAAACACCTATTCCATCCACCTCTACGGGCGGCGGGTGCGGGAATTCATCTCCGATCGCTACGATGGCATCCCCCATCCCGACAGCCTGATCGGCAAGCTCTTGACCCAACACGACATTGACCCGACCCTTGCGCCGATCCGGTCCCGCAAGGACCGCGACGCCGCCAAAAAGGAGACGCCCGTGGCTGCCCCCGCAGAAACCCCGGCTCACCCCGTCACCCCGCCCCTGCCCGCCGCCGAAAAGGCCGGGCGCGGACAGGTCAACCTGACCGACCTCGCGGATGCCTACGGCTCTGACAAGGGCTCGGTGAAACACCGCTACACAGAGCTTTACCAGATGCTCTTCCTGCCCTACCGCAACCGCAGCATCGACTTCCTTGAGATGGGGCTGCAGATCGGCGGGCCAGAGCACGGCAAATCCCCCGACCGCACGACCACCGATGCGCCCTCCATCCGCATGTGGCTGGAGTATTTCACCAAGGCGCGGATCAACGGGCTGGATGTCTCGGATTTCTCCTGGTTCGAGGATCCCCGCTTTACCTTCCACCGCTGCGACATGGGCGACCGCGCGAAGCTGGCAGAGGTCGCGGCAGACCTGCCCGCGCTCGATATCGCCATCGACGATGCCAGCCACGCCAGCCACCACCAGCAGAACGCCTTCCTTGAGCTTTTCCCAAAGGTGAAATCCGGCGGGCTCTACATCATCGAGGACCTGCGCTGGCAGCCAGATGAGATGGAGATCCCCGGCATCACCAAGACAGCCGCCATGTTCCAGGCCTATGCCGAAACCGGCGCCTTCGCCCATGTCGATCCCAAGGTGGCCGAAGAATTCAACGCCCAGCGCATCGACATCTCCGGCAGCTTCGTCTTCCAGGCGAAGTTCCAGAAGCGGCGCAAGGACCAGGTGGTGGTGATCCACAAGCGCTGATCCCGGCAGCGGACCCGGCGCGAAAACCACCTCACAAGCACCTCGCAGGCGCCCCGCATCCGGGGCCCTGCCACCCCCGCACCCGGGCCGCGCACGCCCCGGCAATGGCCGCCCCCGGCCCACCGGCACCGCGGATCAAGAAATCCGGTCGCCGGCATCGAAAAATCCGTCGCCTCCACGTCTTCCCAAGGGCTTGTCTCTGTGTTTGAAAGAGAAAAGCTTCAGGGAGATTATTGAATATGAAAACCCGCGCCGCCGTCGCCTTCGAGGCGAAGAAACCTCTCGAGATCGTCGAACTTGACCTGGAAGGCCCCAAGGAAGGCGAAGTCCTGGTAGAGATCATGGCAACCGGCATCTGCCACACGGATGCCTACACGCTGGATGGCTTCGACAGCGAAGGGATCTTCCCCTCTGTCCTGGGCCACGAAGGTGCCGGCATCGTCCGCGCCGTCGGCCCCGGCGTGACCAGCGTCAAGCAGGACGATCACGTCATCCCGCTCTACACGCCCGAATGCCGCCAGTGCAAAAGCTGCCTCTCCGGCAAGACCAACCTCTGCACCGCGATCCGCGCCACGCAGGGCAAGGGCCTGATGCCCGACGGCACCTCGCGCTTCTCCTACAAGGGTGAGACGATCTATCACTACATGGGCTGCTCGACCTTCTCGAACTTCACCGTTCTGCCGGAAATCGCCGTGGCGAAGATCCGCGAAGACGCGCCCTTCAACACCTCCTGCTACATCGGCTGCGGTGTCACCACCGGCGTCGGCGCCGTGACCAACACGGCCAAGGTCGAACCGGGCGCCAATGTCGTGGTCTTCGGCCTGGGCGGCATCGGCCTGAACGTGCTTCAGGCGGCCCGCATGGTCGGCGCGGACAAGATCATCGGCGTGGACATCAACGACAGCAAGGAAGAATGGGGCCGCAAGTTCGGCATGACCGACTTCGTCAACCCCACCAAGATCGACGGCGATATCGTCTCTGAGCTGGTCAAGCTGACCGATGGCGGCGCGGATTACACCTTCGACTGCACCGGCAACACCACCGTGATGCGCCAGGCGCTGGAAGCCTGCCACCGCGGCTGGGGCGTTTCCACCGTGATCGGCGTGGCCGAAGCGGGCAAGGAAATCTCCACCCGTCCGTTCCAGCTGGTGACGGGCCGCGTCTGGCAGGGCTCCGCCTTCGGGGGCGCCAAGGGGCGCACCGATGTGCCCAAGATCGTCGACTGGTACATGAACGGCAAGATCGAGATCGACTCCATGATCACCCACCAGCTGACGCTGGAAGAGATCAACAAGGGCTTCGACCTGATGCACGCTGGCGAAAGCATCCGCTCCGTGGTGGTCTACTGATGGAAACCGTCAGCACCAACCGCGCCCATGGCGGCACGCAGGGTGTCTACAAACACGCCTCCTCGGCCACGGGGACAGAGATGACCTTCTCTGTCTTCGTGCCCGACCACACGGCGGGGGAAACCCTGCCGGTGGTCTGGTACCTCTCGGGGCTGACCTGCACCCATGCCAACGTGACCGAAAAGGGCGAATTCCGCGAGGCCTGCGCGCGGCACCGCGTGATCTTCGTCGCGCCCGATACCTCGCCCCGTGGCGAAGGCGTGCCAGACGATGCAGAGGGCGCCTATGACTTCGGCCTTGGCGCCGGCTTCTACGTCGATGCGACCGAAGCGCCCTATGCCGCCAACTACAGGATGCAAAGCTACATCGAGTCGGAACTGCCCGCCCTCATCGGCGACCAGTTCCCGGCCGACATGTCGCGGCAATCGATCATGGGCCATTCCATGGGCGGCCACGGCGCGCTGACCATCGCGCTGCGCAACCCGGACCAGTTCAAGGCGGTCTCGGCCTTCGCGCCGATCGTCTCTCCGCTGAACTGCCCCTGGGGGGAAAAGGCGCTCTCGGGCTACATCGGGACCGACAAGGCCGCCTGGCGCGCCTATGACGCCTGCGCCCTGATCCAGGACGGCGCCCGCCTGCCCGACATCCTGGTGGACCAGGGCACGGCGGACAATTTCCTGGAAGGCCAGCTGAAGCCGGAGCTTCTGGTGGAAACCTGCAAGGCGGCAGAGCAGCCGCTCACCCTGCGCATGCAGGAAGGCTACGACCACAGCTACTACTTCATCTCGACCTTCATGTCAGACCACCTGGACTGGCACGCCGAACGCCTGAAGGCCTGAGCCAAGAAACAGCCGCGCCCCCCATCGAGAGGGGCGCGGCTGTCGTCGTCTGCGCCTCCCGGACGAATGGCGCGGGCCGCCCTCACGGGATGGCGGGCGGGGCGAGGCTCCGCAGGAGCGAGCGCCGGACCCATCGCTGCAGCGATGCACATAACGAAATCCTACCCCAGCGCGCGCTGCGCACCGACGTGATACCGACGTCATACCGACGCGATACAGACGCCGCACAGACACCGCAAAAGCCCCGCAATCCCCTGTGCATGAATGCACGAACGGCCCCGCAAAGGGGGCCGCTCGCATCGCTTGAATCTGATGAAGACCGTCGCGGGATCCGGGGCCCCAGGCCTCGCCCTGCCCCTTCCCGAAAGCGCGCCCGAAGCGTCAGCCCATCCGCTCGCTGGCATAGCTGCCGGGGCTGGCGGGGAAGACCACCGTCTTGTTTCCATTCAGGAAAACCCGGTGATGGATATGGGCATGAATGGCCCGCGCGAGCACCTGGCTCTCCACGTCCCGCCCCAGCGACACGTAATCGGACGGGCTCTGCGCATGGGTCACCCGCACCGTGTCCTGCTCGATGATCGGCCCCTCATCCAGGTCCGCCGTCACGTAATGCGACGTCGCCCCGATCAGCTTCACCCCCCGCTCATAGGCCTGCTTATACGGATTCGCCCCCTTGAAGCTCGGCAAGAAGGAATGGTGAATATTGATGATCCGCCCCGACATCTTCTGGCACATCTCGTCGCTCAGGATCTGCATGTAGCGCGCCAGCACGATCAGCTCCGCCCCGGTGTCGCGCACCACGTCCATGATCGCGCTTTCCGCCTGCGGCTTGTTCTCTTTCGTCACCTTGATGCAGTGGAAGGGAATGTCATGATTTACCACGGTTTTCTGGTAATCCATGTGGTTGGAGATCACCGCCACGATGTCGATCGGCAGCGCCCCGATCCGCCAGCGATACAGCAGGTCGTTCAGGCAATGGCCAAAGCGCGACACCATCAGGATGACCTTCATCCGGTGATCGGGATCATGGATATCCCAGATCATCCCGAACTCCTCCGCCACGGCGGCAAACCCCTCGCGCAGGCTGTCCAGCTTGGCGCCGGTCTCGCTGACGAAGGTGATCCGGGCAAAGAACATCTCCGTCTCGGTATCGTCGTATTGCGCCAGGTCCCGGATATTGCAGCCCGCCTCGGCAAGGAAACCCGAGATCCGGGCCACGATGCCCCGCCGCGTTTGGCAGGTGACGGTGAGAGTGAAGTCGCTCATGCAGGTCGTCCTTGATAAGAAGGGGCGGATGAAAGGTCAGGCCGTCAGGCCCTCGGGTTCGGCAAGCCCGTTGGCGCGGCAACAGGCGGTCAGCGTATTGGCCAGCAGGCAGGCGATGGTCATCGGCCCCACGCCGCCCGGCACCGGGGTGATGGCACCGGCAACCTCGCGGGCGCTGTCGAAATCCACGTCGCCCACAAGGCGCGTCTTGCCCTCGCCCTTTTCCGGGGCGGGAATGCGGTTGATGCCCACGTCGATCACCGTCGCGCCGGGCTTGACCCAATCGCCGGGGATCATCTGCGGCCGGCCCACGGCCGCCACCAGGATATCGGCACGCCGGCAGACCTCGGCCAGGTCCTGCGTGCGGCTATGCGCGATGGTCACCGTGCAGCTGTCGCCCAGCAGAAGCTGCGCCATCGGCTTGCCCACGATGTTGGAGCGCCCCACCACCACGGCATTCTTGCCGCTCAGGCTGCCCAGGTGGTCGCGCAGCATCATCAGGCACCCCAGCGGCGTGCAGGGCACCATGGCCTTCTGCCCCGTGCCCAGCAGCCCGACGTTCAGCACGTGGAAGCCGTCCACGTCCTTGGCCGGATCGATGGCCGCCAGCACCTTGGATTCATCCACGTGATCGGGCAGCGGCAGCTGCACCAGGATCCCATGCACCGCCGGATCGCCGTTCAGCTTTTCCACCAGCGCCAGAAGATCGGCCTCCGGGGTGGTATCGGCCAGCTTGTGCTCGAAAGAGGCCATGCCGGCCTCGATCGTCTGCTTGCCCTTGTTGCGCACGTAGACCTGGCTGGCCGGGTCCTCGCCCACCAGCACCACTGCAAGGCCGGGGGTGATCCCGTGATCCCGCTTCAACGCCGCCACACCCTTGGCGACCTCGTCACGGACACGGGCGGCGAAAGCTTTTCCATCGATCAATGTTGCAGTCATCTTGTCCTCGGCTCTCCATCCAACAGGCCGCCCTCGCGTACCGGAAAATCCTCCGAAGCGACAGGGGCGCGCATCGCCGGTGACGACCTCTTTGCGTCCAAGACCGGCGCGCGGCCGGCCAGAGGGCGCGCTTGGGCACGAAAATTTCCGAAAGGGAACGCGGCGGGGCAGGCCCCGGCCCCGCTCTGATCAGCATGCGGGCGCAAGCGCATGGGGGCCAGGCCCCCGGGGAGTCGCCCGCAAAGCCCCGCCTCAGGACGAACCCGGCTCAGCTGTCGTCGGAAAAACCCCAGTGCCCCGCGCCAAGCGCCGGACCCGCCTTGTCCAGCGCCAGGGGCGAGCGCGAGAACTGGATCGGCGTGCGCACCCCGGCAATCCCTTCGGGCGCGATCTGCATGCCCCGCGCCAGGACCTGGGGATCGGACAGCGCCTCTGCCACGGTGTTGATCGGGCCACCCGGCACACCGGCACGCTCAAGCCCCGCGATCAGCTCCGCCTTGGTCAGCTGCGCGGTCTTCTCCGCGATCATCGGGCACAGCACATCCCGGTTGGCCACCCGCGCGGGGTTGGTGGCGTAGGCGGGATCCTCCGGCAGGTCCACCAGTCCCAGAAGGCCGCACAGCCCGGCGAACTGGCGGTCATTGCCGCAGGCCACGATCAGGTGGCCGTCGCTGGCCGGAAAGACCTGGTAGGGCACGATATTGGGATGGGCATTGCCCAGGCGCGTCGGGTTGCCCCCGCCCAGCAGGAAGTTCATCGCCTGGTTGGCCAGCACCCCCACGCCACTGTCCAGCAAGGACAGGTCCACGTGCTGCCCCCTGCCGGAGCGCGCCCGCTCCGCCAGCGCCGCCTGCACGCCGATGACCCCGTAAAGCCCGGTGAAGATGTCGATCCAGGCCACGCCGATCTTCTGCGGCTCGCCCTCCGGATCGCCGGTCAGATCCATGATGCCACTCATCCCCTGGATCAGGAAATCGTAGCCTGGCTGCGCGGCGCGCGGCCCCGCCTGGCCGAAGCCGGTGATGCTGGCATAGACCAGCCGCGGATTGACCTCGGCCAGGCTCTCGTAATCCAGCCCGAACTTCTTCAGCCCGCCCAGCTTGAAATTCTCGATCACCACGTCGGCCTCGGCGATCAGCGCCTTGACCTTCGCCAGGTCCTCCGCATCCCCGAAATCGCAGATGACAGAGCTCTTGCCCCGGTTCGCCGCGTGGAAATAGGCCGCCACCGTCTCCGTGCCGCCCTTGCCGTCGGGCCGGGTGATGAAGGGCGGGCCCCACTTGCGGGTATCGTCCCCCGCCGGGCTCTCCACCTTGATGACCTCGGCCCCCAGGTCCGCCAGAACCTGGCCCAGCCAGGGCCCGGCCAGGATCCGTGCCAGTTCGACCACCTTCAAACCCTTCAGCGGAGCCTCTGCCATCGTCCTGCCTTTCTTCTTGCCCGAAAACTCCGGGGTGAATGGAGCCTCCGGCTCCAGAGGGGCAGCGCCCCTCCTACCCGTTATCCTCATACCTACAGGGCCGATCCGGGGATTTATAACAAGAAATCATCATCGCTTCATGCGCGCTGCGCATCACCCGGGCCAAAACCCCGCCCAGAACGCGAACGCCGCCCCCGAATGCAGGGGCGGCGCATGAGCAGCATCAGCGCATGAGGGGCGCTCAGCCCCCGAAGCCCTCCACCACGGCCTCGGAATGGTCGACGCTGGGCGTCTCGGCAAAGAAGGGGCCGGCCAGCGCGCGCCAGTCCTGGAACCCCTGGCTTTCGCGGAAGGTCACCGTATGGGCCTCCAGCGTTTCCCAGAGCACGATCAGCCGGTACATGCCCGGGGTTTCGATCACCTTTTCCAGCCGCATCGCCTTGCAGCCCTCTGCCGCCTGGAAGATCGGGACGGCCTTTTCCACCGCCGCCAGGAAATCGGCCTCCTTGGCGGGGTCGATGGTCAGTTGCGCAACTTCTCGGATCATGTGTCAGCCTTCGCAAGAATTCAGGTCCGGACCGAAGCCGCAGGAGGGGCGGAATTGCCTGCCGGCCCCGCCCTTCCGCTCCTGTCCGCAGGCGATATGCTGGCATGAACCGGCGGCCGCCGCCACCGGGCGGGGGGCGGAAAATCGGAAGTTTTCGCGCTCATTCGCAGGAAGGTGAAGACAGGCGCTACCCTTCCGGGAAAACGCCCTATATCAAGCCCTAACCAAAGGGGTTTCCCGACCCCGCGGTTTCTCAATCGGCGCCGTCTCCCATTCCCGGGGGCGGCGCTTTTGCTTGGGCGGCCCCGCCCACCCAAACACCCCCGAAACACCTCTTGTCTCCCGGCGTCCAAGGCGTGATCCTGTGCCCTTAGGCATTGCTCACCCAAGGGCCATGGGCCCCAGACCCAGGGGATTCGACCCGTCATGATCCACGATTACTGCGTCATCGGCGGCGGCATCGTCGGCCTGGCCACCGCCCGCGCCCTGCTGCAACGCCAGCCCGGCGCCAGCCTTGTCCTGCTGGAAAAGGAAGAGGACCTGGGCCGCCACCAGACCGGGCATAATTCCGGCGTGATCCATTCCGGCATCTACTACGCCCCCGGCTCCTTCAAGGCGAAGCTCTGCCGCGAAGGCTGCGTGCGCACCAAGGAATTCTGCCAGCAGCACGGCATTCCCTACGAGGAACGCGGCAAGATGATCGTCGCCACCCGCCCGGACGAGATCCCCCGCCTCGACGCGCTGCATGGCCGCGCCGGCGAAAACGGCATCACGGCAGAGCTCATCCCCGGCGAAGAGGTCATGCGCCGCGAACCCAACATCACCGCGCTCAAGGGCATCTACGTGCCCGAGGCCGCCATCGTCAGCTACACCCGGATCCTTGAGGCCCTGGCACAGGAGCTGACCGACCAGGGGGCAGAGATCCGTTATGCCACCGCGCCGGACAGCATCCGCGAAAGCGGCGAGCATGTCACGATCAGCACCACCACCGGCACCACGGTGCAGGCCCGCCGGCTGGTGGCCTGCGCCGGGCTGCAATCGGACCGGGTGGCGAAGATGGCGGGGATCGACCTCGACCTGCGGATCGTGCCCTTCCGCGGCGAATACTACCGCCTGGCGCCGGCCCGCAACGGGGTGGTCAACGCCATGATCTACCCGGTGCCTGAACCCGGGCTGCCCTTCCTGGGCACCCACCTGACGCCGATGATCGACGGCTCCGTCACCGTGGGGCCAAATGCCATGCTGGGCCTGGCGCGCGAAGGCTACCCGAAGTTCTCGCTCAACCTGCGCGACACGCTGGAGATGGCCGCCTTCCCCGGCTTCTGGAAATCCATCTTCCAGTTCATCAGGCCCGGACTGAACGAGCTGGGCAATTCCCTGTTCAAGTCCCGCTATCTTGAGGAATGCCGCCGCTACTGCCCGGAGCTGACGCTGGCGGACCTGACCCCGATGACCTGCGGCATCCGCGCCCAGGCGGTGATGGCCGATGGCACCATGCAGCAGGATTTCGTCTTCCGCACGACGCCGCGCATGGTCCATGTCTGCAACGCCCCCTCGCCGGCGGCCACCTCTGCCCTGCCGATCGGGGATCTGGTGGCGGACAAGGTGCTGTCCCCCGCCTGACGCGAGCGGACGGGCGGGCGCCCCATTTAGGGCCCCCCGCCCGTTGTCGGCTGGCGCCTCCCGGACCAGCGGCGCGCTTTGCCCTGCCAAGCCCCCCCCGATCAGACACCCATGGACCGGAACGCGAAAGGGCCCCCGCAGGGACCCTTCCAATTACTTTCGTCAGACTGTCAGCCGGGCAGGTTACTCCGCCGGAACCGCCTGGTCCTCTTCCATGATGGGGTGGGACAGGTTCGGCAGCATTTCCTTCGGGCAGACCTGGACGAAGTTGCCCAGCTCCATGTCCCAATGCTGCAGGATATCGGCGGCCTTCCGGCTTCCGGTCTCCTCCGCGTGGCGCTCGATCAGCATCTGCAGGTGGCTCACCCAATGGGGCACCGTGACCGGGCAGGTCACCAGCGTTTCCATGTTCATCATGTCCGCCGTCAGCCCCTCCGGATCATAGAGGTAGGCCATGCCGCCGGTCATCCCCGCGCCGAAGTTCGGCCCGATGCTGCCCAGGATCACCGCAACGCCGCCGGTCATGTATTCACACCCGTTGGAGCCGCAGCCCTCAATCACCACCTTCGCGCCCGAGTTGCGGACCGCGAAGCGCTCGCCCGCGCGGCCGGCGGCAAACAGGTAGCCATCCGTCGCGCCGTAAAGCACCGTGTTGCCGATGATCGTGTTCTCGCTCGCCACCAGGGGCGATGCCATGGCCGGACGCACGACGACCGTGCCCCCGGACAGGCCCTTGCCGACATAATCGTTCGCCTCGCCCGAAACCTCGATCTTCAGGCCCGGGGCCGCGAAGGCGCCCAGCGACTGGCCCGCGCTGCCGGTCAGCTTGACCGTCAGGTGATCGGGTTGCAGCGCGTTGCGCATGCCGAAGGCCTGCACGATGTGGCTGGAAGTGCGCGTGCCCACCGAGCGATGCGTGTTCTGCACCGCGTAGGACAGCTGCATCTTCTCGCCGTCCTTCAGGAAGCGGGCCGCGTCGCGCACGATCTCCACGTCCAGGGTGTCGGGCACCGGGTTGCGCGGCTTCAGGCGATCGTAATGGATGTCCTTGGCGCCATCCACGGTGATCAGCAGCGGGTTGAGGTCCAGGTCATCCAGGTGCTCTGCGCCACGGGACACCTGGTGCAGCAGATCGGCACGGCCGATCACGTCATCCAGGCTGCGCGCCCCGATGGAGGCCAGGATTTCCCGGACTTCCTGCGCATAGAAGGTGATCAGGTTCACGACCTTGTCCGCCGTGCCGGTGAACTTGGCCCGCAGGCGCTCGTCCTGGGTACAGACACCGACCGGGCAGGTGTTGGACTGGCACTGACGCACCATGATGCAGCCCATGGCGATCAGGGCGGCGGTGCCGATGCCGTATTCCTCGGCGCCCATCATGGCGGCCATGACGATGTCACGCCCCGTGCGCAAACCGCCATCGGTCCGCAGGGTGATCCGCTCGCGCAGCTTGTTCATCGCCAGGACCTGGTGGGCCTCTGTCAGGCCCATTTCCCAGGGCAGACCCGCGAACTTGATCGAAGTCGCGGGCGATGCCCCCGTGCCGCCGTTGTGGCCGGAGATCAGGATGACGTCGGCCTTGGCCTTGGCCACACCCGCCGCAATCGTGCCCACGCCGGAGCTGGAGACCAGCTTCACCGTCACCTTCACGGTCGGGTTGATCTGCTTCAGGTCATAGATCAGCTGCGCCAGATCCTCGATGGAGTAGATATCGTGGTGCGGCGGCGGGCTGATCAGCGTCACGCCCTTGGTCGAATGGCGCAGCCGGGCAATCAGGTCCGTGACCTTCATCCCCGGCAACTGTCCGCCCTCGCCGGGCTTGGCGCCCTGGGCGACCTTGATCTCAAGCTCTTCGCACTGGTTCAGGTACTCGGCGGTGACACCGAAGCGGCCCGAAGCGACCTGCTTGATCTTGGCGCTTGGGTTGTCGCCGTTCGGCTCAGGCACGAAGTGCGCCGGATCCTCGCCGCCCTCGCCGCTGTCGGACTTGGCGCCGATGCGGTTCATGGCGACGTTCAGCAGCTTGTGCGCCTCGGGCGACAGGGCCCCCAGCGACATGCCCGGCGTCACGAAACGCTTGCGGATGGAGGTGATGCTTTCCACCTCGTCGATGTTGATCGCCTTGCCCATCGGCTTGATCGCCAGCAGGTCACGCAGGTGGATCGGCGGGTTCGCCTGCATCCGCGCGCTGAACTGCTTCCAGATCTCGAAGGAGCCCCGGTCACAGGCCGCCTGCAGCATGTGCATGGTCTGCGCTTCCCAGGCGTGGGTCTCGCCGCTCTTGCGCGCTTTGTAGAAGCCGCCGATCGGCATCACGTCCTGGCCCTTCAGCCAGCCAAGCGCGTGGACGCCCTCGACCTTCTTCTGGATGCCGTGGACACCGATCCCGGAAATCCGGCTCAGCATGCCGGGGAAATACTCCGCGCACATGGCGCGGCTCAGCCCCACGGCCTCGAAGTTCAGACCACCGCGATAGGAAGAGATCACGGAGATCCCCATCTTCGCCATGATCTTCAGCAGACCCTGGTCGATCGCCTCGCGGTAGCGCTTCATGTTGTCGGTCAGGCTGCCGTCCAGCAGCCCGCGCTTGATGCGGTCCGCCAGCGTGTCTTCCGCGAGGTAAGCGTTCACGATCGTCGCGCCAGAGGAAATCAGCACCGCGAAGTAATGCGGATCAATGCATTCCGCCGACCGCACCCCGATGGAGCAGAAGGTCCGCAGACCCTTCGCCGTCAGCCAGGAGTGCACGGCAGAGGTCGCCAGGATCATCGGCATGCCGACCTTCTCCGGGCCCTGATGCTGATCGGTCAGCACGATGTGCCCCCCGCCCGAGCGCACGGCATCCTCGGCCTCGGCCTGGATGCGATCCAGCGCTTCCTGCAGCGCGTGATCACCGCCACCCACCGGGAAGGTACAATCGATCTCGATCATCTCGGCGTTGAAATGCGTCTTCAGCTCTTCGAACTGGGCATTGCCCACGAAGGGGCTGTCCAGCACCAGGATCTCCGTCTGGGCGCTGCTTTCATCCAGCACGTTCTTCAGGTTGCCGAACCGGGTCTTCAGGCTCATCACGCGGAATTCGCGCAGGGAGTCGATCGGCGGGTTGGTCACCTGGCTGAAGTTCTGACGGAAGAAGTGGCTCAGCGGGCGGTACTTGTTGGACAGCACGGCAGAGGGCGTGTCATCCCCCATGGAGGCCAGGGCCTCCTTGCCGTCCTCGGCCATGGGCGCCAGCATGTTCTCGATCTCCTCGATCGAGAAACCAGCCGCGATCTGCCGCTTGCGCAGCTCGCCGCCTTCGAACAGGGCCTTTTCCTCGACCCCTTCCAGGCTTTCGTCCAGCTCGTTGATCTTGCCGACCCATTCGCCGAAGGGCTGACCGGCGGCCAGCTTATCCTTGATCTCGGTGTCGTGGTAGAGCTTGCCTTCCTGGGTATCCACGGCCAGCAGCTGGCCCGGGCCAAGCGCGCCCTTTTCGCGCACGGTGCCTTCGTCCGTCGGCACCATGCCCGCTTCGGAGCCCGCGATCAGCAGGTTGTCACCGGTCACCACGTAGCGCATCGGGCGCAGCCCGTTGCGGTCCGTGCCGGCGCAGACCCAGCGGCCATCGGTCATCGCCAGGGCGGCGGGGCCGTCCCAGGGTTCCATCACGCCGTTGCAGTAGGAATACATGTCACGCCAGGCCTGCGGCAGCTCGACCGCCTGCTTGGACCAGGATTCCGGCACCAGCATGGTCTTGGCCATGGGCGCGGAACGGCCCGCGCGCACCAGCACCTCGAACACGGCATCCAGCGCGGCGGAATCCGAGGACCCGCCGGGAATGATCGGCTTGATGTCTTCAGCCAGGTCGCCAAAGGTGCCGCTCGCCATGCGGATCTCATGGCTTTTCATCCAGTTGATGTTGCCCTTCAGCGTGTTGATCTCGCCGTTATGAGCCAACATGCGGAACGGCTGGGCCAGCCACCACTGCGGGAAGGTATTGGTGGAATAGCGCTGGTGATAGAGCGCAAAGGTGCTCTCGAAGCGCTCGTCCATCAGGTCGGGGTAGAAGACCGCGACCTGTTCGGCCAGCATCATGCCCTTGTAGATGATCGACCGGCAGGACAGCGAGGCGATGTAAAGCCCGCCGACGTTCTTGGCCAGCGCCGCCTTCTCGATCCGGCGACGGATCACGTAGAGCTCGCGCTCAAAGGTTTCCTCGTCCACGCCCTTGGAGTTGGAGATGATGATCTGCTCGATCTCCGGACGGGTCGCATTGGCCTTTTCGCCAAGGCATTCGATATCCACCGGCACGTGGCGCCAGCCGTAGATGTAATAGCCCATGCGCAGGACTTCGGATTCCACGATGGTCCGGCAGGTTTCCTGGGCCCCGAAATCGGTGCGCGGCAGGAAGACCTGGCCCACGGCCATCAGCTGGTCTTCGCGCGGTTCGTGGCCGGTGCGGCGCACCTGGTCATAGAAGAAGGGCAGCGGGATCTGCACGTGGATGCCGGCGCCGTCGCCGGTCTTGCCATCGGCGTCCACCGCGCCGCGGTGCCAGATCGCCTTCAGCGCGGTGATCCCGGCTTCGACAACCTTGCGGCTGGGTTTTCCGTCGATGGAAACCACAAGCCCCACGCCACAGGACGAATGTTCATGCTCCTCGCGGAACATGCCGTTCTCTTCCATGAACTTGCGCTTGGCTTCCTCGGCTGCGGCCCAGCTTGCATCGATCTTGGTCATGTCAGGTCTCCCTTGCCGAAGCGGCGGGCTGTCCGGCAGCCCCGCCCCCTGAGTGTTGAAGTGATCCGGCATTTGCCCATGGGGCGCGGCGCAGGACCGCCTGTCTAGGATGAAGTCTTGCGACTTCGTGAATTCTTGCCTGTGGACAGGACAGGGTGGCTGTCCTTTCCAAATTCTCACCGTTCGCTGCGCACCGACGTGATACCGACGTCAAACCGACATGATACAGACGGGGCACCGATCCGGTTTCGCACCCAGTGCCGGGGGCCCTTTCGGGGGCCGCTCCGGCGGGGGCCGGGGCCTTATTCGGCGGCGATTGCCGCGCCGCTTGCCAGGTCGTCCAGGATCGCGGCGGCACAGTCGCGCCCGTCGCGGATCGCCCAGACCACAAGGGAGGCACCGCGCACGATATCCCCCACCGCGTAGACGCCCGGCAGGCTGGTCTTGCCGCTGCCGAATTCCGCCCGCACGGTGCCCCAGCGGGTCACTTCCAGGCCGTCTTCGCCCCAGAGCTTGGGCAGGTCTTCGGGTTCAAAGCCCAAGGCCTTGATCACCAGGTCCGCGTCCTCGTGGTAGTCGCTGCCCTCGATCACCTCGGGGCTTTGACGGCCCGTGGCATCCGGCGCGCCCAGGCGCATCTTCTGCACCAGCGTCGTCTTGACCACGCCGGCACCGGCCCCGGCCGCGCCGGGTTCGATCACGCCGGAGGTGAAGCCGACCGGAGCGGACAGCCAGACGAATTCCACGCCTTCCTCTTCCGCGTTGGCGACCTCACGCTGGGAACCGGGCATGTTGGCACGGTCCCGGCGATAAAGGCATTTCACGCTTTCCGCGCCCTGGCGGATCGCCGTGCGCACGCAATCCATTGCGGTATCGCCGCCGCCGATCACGACAACCTTCTTGCCCTCGGCGTTCAGCTCGCCGCTGTCGAACTCGGGCACGGTGTCGCCGAAGTTCGATGCCCGGTTGGAGGCCGTCAGGTAATCGATGGCCCGGACGATCCCTTTGGAATCGCTGCCTTCTCCGCGCAGGTCGCGGGTCTTGTAGACGCCGGTGGCGATGATGATGGCGGTGTGCTTTTCGCGGATCTCCGCGAAAGACGTGTCCTCGCCGACATTGCAGTTCTGTACGAATTTGACGCCACCGTCCTCAAGCTGCTTGATGCGGCGCATGACCACGTCTTTCTCCAGCTTGAAGCCGGGGATGCCGTAGGTCAGCAGCCCGCCTGCGCGGTCGTAACGGTCATAGACGGTGACCTGAAGGCCGGCGCGGCGCAGCACGTCTGCGGCGGCCAGGCCACCGGGGCCCGCGCCGATGATTCCCACGCTTTCCTCGCGCTCAACCTCCGGGTTGGCCGGCTTGACCCAGCCCTTCTCCCAGGCGGTATCGGTGATGTATTTTTCGACAGCACCGATGGTCACTGTTCCGTGACCGGATTGCTCGATCACGCAGTTGCCTTCACACAGGCGGTCCTGGGGGCAGATGCGACCGCAGATCTCGGGAAAAGTGTTGGTAGCCTGGGAAATTGCATAGGCTTCTTCCAACCGGTGAGTCGCGGTCAGGTTGAGCCAGTCGGGGATATTGTTGTGCAGCGGGCAGTGGCTTTGGCAGTAGGGCACACCACATTGCGAGCAGCGGCTGGCTTGCTCTTCGGCCTTCGCAGCGGCAAACTCTGCGTAAATCTCATCGAAATCGTGGGCGCGTACTTTCGCATCACGTTTCTCGGGCATATCCCGGTCAACGGTCACGAATTTCAGCATCGGTTGCTTCGCCACGGCCTAGCTCCTTTACGCATAACGTCTCGCGAGGTTTTATGACATCGTGAAGGATAATAAAAGTCATAAATGCTGACCTATATTAAAGCTTTTTCCTTCTACCCCACCCCTGATACCGCTCGGGAGCCCGAATTTATGTAACAAAGCGGACCTATTGTTATAATTTCCAAGCTTTTTCAACAAACTAGAATCTGCACGCGCAAGGAATACCATTCATAATGCCTTTGCTTCATCTTCTGCTGCTCGCGGTCATCCAGGGCATCACAGAGTTTCTGCCCGTCTCTTCCTCAGGCCACCTGATTCTCTTGCCCGGCCTCACCGGCATGGCCGACCAGGGCCAGGTGCTGGATGTCGCCGTTCACGTCGGCACGCTCGGGGCCGTCGTGCTCTACTTCTGGGCTGATGTCCGCGAGGCGATCCAGGGCCTGCCCCGGCTGCTCTCGGGCAAGGCCGACACCCCCGGCTCCCGCCTGGCGATGCTGCTGATCATCGCCACCATCCCCGGCATCCTCTTCGGCCTCTTCCTGGCGCTCACCGGCATCGACGACATGCTGCGCTCCGTCGCGGTGATCGGCTGGACCATGCTGGGCTTCGGCATTCTGCTCTATATTGCGGACCGGCGCGGCGACAGCGGCAAGATGCCAGAGGAATGGACCCTGGTGGAATCGATCAAGTTCGGCCTCTGGCAGGCCATCGCCCTGATCCCCGGCACCTCGCGCTCGGGCATCTGCATCACCGGCGCGCTCTTCGCCGGATATGAGCGCAAGGCCGCGGCCAAGATCTCCATGCTGATGTCGATTCCGATGATCATCGCCTCCGCCGCCTACCTGTCAGGAGAGGTCATCGCCACGGCGGATATCCAGGCCGCCAAGGATGGCGCCATCGCGGCGGTCTTCGCCTTTCTCTCGGCCCTGCTGGCGCTGTCGCTGATGATGAAACTGCTGAATTCGGTCAGCTACACGCCCTATGTCATCTACCGGGTCGTGCTGGGCCTCTTCCTGCTGTGGTTCGCCTACGTGCACGGCGCGGAAATGCCCGCCCACGCCTGACCCCAGGCAACCACCTGCAAGACAACAAAAAACCCGGCGAAATTCGCCGGGTTTTTCATGTTCCGGACAGAGCCGGATCAGATCTTGAGGTTGCGGGCCGAATCCTTGATCGCCGCATATTGCCCCGACGGCCGGTGCGGCCAAAGGTAATCGGGCATCACGGTTTCCGCCGAGACGGGCTCGATCCCCAGTTCCTCGAAACCCGGCAGTTCGCCGCTGACCACGTTGTCCACCTTGAGCTGGCGCACCTGGTCGCGGGTCAGAACGTTGTTGGTGAAGAGCCCCAGGGAAATCGCGGAAAGCACATCCAGGACAGAGCCCAGGATCGCCCCCAGGAAGAAGGGATTGTTCACGACGATCCGGCGTCGATGGATCACCTCCAGCATGTCTTTCACGAATTCCGTCAGCGTGCCCTCGTGCGGCCCGCCCAGTTCGTAAATCGCGCCGGGCGCCTCCCCAGTGACGCCCTTGGCGGCCGCCGCGGCAACGTCATCCACGAAGACTGGCTGGAACAGCGTCTTGCCCCCGAAAAGCGGCAGGATCGGACCCAGCTTGCTGAGGCCCGCGAACCTGTTGAAGAAGCCATCCTCTGCCCCGAAGATCACGGAGGGGCGCAGGATCATCGCGCCCGGCATGCTGTCCAGCACGGCCTCTTCCCCGGCAGCCTTGGACTGGGCGTATTTGCTGGGGCCCTCTGCATCCGCGCCAAGCGCAGAGATATGGACCATCCGCTCAACCGCTTCCTCAGAGGCGATCCGGGCGATGCGTCCCGCACCCTCCACGTGGATCGCATCGAAGCTGTTCTTGCCGCCGACATCGAAGGTGCCGACGCAATTCACCACGGCATCGGCGCCATGGGTGACACCCCGCACCGAATCGTCATCGCGGATATTGCAGAAGACCGGCTCGACCTGGCCGACAGTGCCATAGGTCCGCAGGAACCCGGCCTCGTTGGGGCGCCGGCATGCGACGCGCACGCGCCATCCCTCATGCGCGAGGCGCTGGACAATGTAGCGGCCGACGAATCCCGATCCGCCGAACACGGTGACGAGCTTGGACATAAAGCACCTCCGGCTGGTCTAATCATCCTGTTCCTAGCCCTGTCGCAGGGTCGCGGCAAGCGCTCAGGCCGTTTTCTCTACGGCAGTTTCAGAAAATCCGTCGAATCGCCGTTGACAGTGTTTTCCTACGGCCATATACGCCCCTCCACGACACCTGCCCAGGTGGCGGAATGGTAGACGCGCTAGCTTCAGGTGCTAGTACTCGCAAGGGTGTGGAGGTTCGAGTCCTCTCCTGGGCACCACGGTAAACCCCCGAAAATTATAGCTTAATAATTTCGGGGGTTTTCCTGTCCTCTGGACCTTGCCCCACCACATCCCACAGAACAGCGCGCCGGCGAGCACCCCATCCGTGATGGATCTGCCGAAGGATCCCGCCTGATCCGGCAGCACGCTTGGCCCGATGTTTTCCGTACCAAACCTGCGCTTCAGCGCGCGCACAGGCGGACCGCGCCGGCTCCCCGACCGAATCCGCCTGCCGCGAAAAAGGACTCAGCCCTTGGCCGCCTCCTGCATCCGGGTCTGGAACTCGCGCCGCAGATCGCGCCGGATCTCTGCCGCACGGAACCGCCGCTGCGCCTCCTCGCCCTCGACCTCCACCGGGGGCACCCCGGTCGGCTTGCCGTTGTCATCAACGGCCACCATCGTGAAATAGCAGGAATTCGTATGCCGCGAGAGGCCGGAGCGAATCTCCTGCGCCTCCACCCGGATCCCGATCTCCATCGAGGTGCGCCCGGTGTGGTTCACCGTGGCGCGGAAAGTCACCAGCTCTCCCACGTTGATCGGCTCCTTGAAGGTCACCTGGTCGACCGAAAGCGTCACCGCATAGCGTTGCGAATACCGCGAGGCACAGGAGAAGGCGACGCGGTCGAGCAGGTTCAGCAGCGCACCCCCATGCACCTTGCCACTGAAGTTCGCCATGTCGGGCGTCATCAGAACGGTCATCTCCAGGGTCTTGTCGGGCATCGGGGTTCTCCGGAACAGAAGGTTTCCGGTCAGCCTAGATGGACCGTCAGCCACCGCAATATCCGCCGTCGCATTTCCGCGACGCCCCGGGTCAATCGCTGCGCGGCTGCATCAGGGCGGGCAGCGGGGGCCAGCCCCCGTCCCCTGCGGGGACTCCCCCGAAGTATTTTTGGCCAGATGAAGACAGGATCCCTCTTCATCTGGCCGAAAGTACTTTGGGGGGAGCCTGCGGAAGTCCTTCCGCAGGCGGGGGGCAAAGCCCCCCTGGTACATTTGCAAAAGGCGCGACTCCGCGGGGAGTCGCGCCCTGGCCGTGGGTGCGTTTGCATGGCTCAGCCGAAGACTTCGGTCAGCGCGGCATCGATGGCGGCGGCGATCTCATCGATCTGCTCAGCGGTGACAATCAGCGCGGGCGAAAGGCAGAGCGTGTTGTTCAGCCCCGGCAGCGAGCGGTTGGTCACGCCGATCATCACGCCGTTGGCCGCGCAATGAGCGACGACCGCCTGGGCCTGCTTTTCGTCGACCGGCGCTTTCGTGGCGCGGTCCGCGACCAGTTCGGCGCCGCAGAACAGGCCCGCGCCCCGGACGTCGCCGACGACCTGGTGTTTCGCCTTCAGCTCCTCGAGGCGCTCCATCAGGCGCGCGCCCATGACCTTGGTGTTCTCCAGCAGGTCTTCGTCTTCGATGATGCGCATGTTCTCGAGCGCGGCGGCCGGCCCGGCGGTACAGCCGCCGAAGGTGGAGATGTCGCGGAAGTAGTTCATCGGATCGGATGCATCGTCCTTGAACATGTCGAAGACCTCTTCCGTGGTCACGAGGCAGGCAATCGCCGCGTAGCCGGAGGCGACGCCCTTGGCCATGGTCACCATGTCCGGCTTGATGTCGTAGTTCTGGTAGCCGAACCAGGTCCCCGTACGCCCGAGCCCGCAGACGACCTCGTCGATGTGCAGCAGGATGTCGTACTTCTTGCAGATCTCCTGCACGCGCTCCCAGTAGCCCTCGGGCGGGGTGATGACGCCGCCGCCAGCGGTCACGGGCTCAAGGCAGAGCGCGCCGACGGTTTCGGGGCCCTCGCGCAGGATGACCTCTTCGATGGCATCAGCGGCGCGGCGACCGTATTCGGCGCCCGTGACATCCCATTGCGCGCGGTATTCAAGGCAGTGGGGCACTTCGACGAAACCGGGGGCGAATGGGCCGTATTGCGCATTGCGCTCGGGCTGGCCGCCGGCGGAGAGGCAGCCGATGGTCGTGCCGTGGTAATCGCGCTCGCGGAACAGGATCTTGTGCTTCTCGCCGCCGTATTTCTTGTGCGCGATCTGGCGCACCATCTTGAAGGCCTTCTCGTTCGCCTCTGACCCCGAGTTGGTGTAGTAGACGCGGCTCAGCCCCGGCATCTTCTCGATCAGCTTCTCGGCGAAGATCGCACCTGGCACGGTGCCGGCCGCACCGGCGAAGTAGTTCAGCTTCACCAGCTGGTCGCGCACCGCATCCGCGATGCTTTCGCGGCCATAGCCCACGTTGACCGTCCAGACCGCGCCGGACACCGCGTCGAGGTAGCGTTTGCCGGTGGCATCCCAGACATGGATCCCCTTGCCCTCGACGATCACGCGGGGATCGGAGGCCTCGAACGCCTTGTGTTGCACGAGATGGTGCCAGACGTGGCGCTTGTCTGCGGCGACGACGTCGCTCAAATCGTTATCGTACATGGGGACCTCACCTTCTTATCCATCTTCGCACATATCCGAGTCGCTGTCGCCCAGACAGTACCAGCCTTGGCTTTTGAATAGATCCAGACGGCGCCCTTCCGCCGCTTCAGGTTGTGCGCTCTGGCTCTATCGAAGGCGCGGGTCTGGCCCTGTCACCGACCGGCCCTGCCAGCCTATTTTCC